>NZ_CP034783.1:275000-931616 GCF_006094435.1 Pseudomonas sp. MPC6
GGCGAATGTCGTCTTCACAGTATAACCAGATTGCTTGGGGTTATATGGTCAAGTGAAGAAGCGCATACGGTGGATGCCTTGGCAGTCAGAGGCGATGAAAGACGTGGTAGCCTGCGAAAAGCTTCGGGGAGTCGGCAAACAGACTTTGATCCGGAGATGTCTGAATGGGGGAACCCACCTAACATAAGTTAGGTATCTTAAGCTGAATACATAGGCTTAAGAAGCGAACCAGGGGAACTGAAACATCTAAGTACCCTGAGGAAAAGAAATCAACCGAGATTCCCTTAGTAGTGGCGAGCGAACGGGGACTAGCCCTTAAGTGGCTTTGAGATTAGCGGAACGCTCTGGAAAGTGCGGCCATAGTGGGTGATAGCCCTGTACGCGAAAATCTCTTAGTCATGAAATCGAGTAGGACGGAGCACGAGAAACTTTGTCTGAATATGGGGGGACCATCCTCCAAGGCTAAATACTACTGACTGACCGATAGTGAACTAGTACCGTGAGGGAAAGGCGAAAAGAACCCCGGAGAGGGGAGTGAAATAGATCCTGAAACCGTATGCGTACAAGCAGTGGGAGCCCACTTTGTTGGGTGACTGCGTACCTTTTGTATAATGGGTCAGCGACTTATTTTCAGTGGCGAGCTTAACCGAATAGGGGAGGCGTAGCGAAAGCGAGTCTTAATAGGGCGTCTAGTCGCTGGGAATAGACCCGAAACCGGGCGATCTATCCATGGGCAGGTTGAAGGTTGGGTAACACTAACTGGAGGACCGAACCGACTACCGTTGAAAAGTTAGCGGATGACCTGTGGATCGGAGTGAAAGGCTAATCAAGCTCGGAGATAGCTGGTTCTCCTCGAAAGCTATTTAGGTAGCGCCTCATGTATCACTGTAGGGGGTAGAGCACTGTTTCGGCTAGGGGGTCATCCCGACTTACCAAACCGATGCAAACTCCGAATACCTACAAGTGCCGAGCATGGGAGACACACGGCGGGTGCTAACGTCCGTCGTGAAAAGGGAAACAACCCAGACCGTCAGCTAAGGTCCCAAAGTTATGGTTAAGTGGGAAACGATGTGGGAAGGCTTAGACAGCTAGGAGGTTGGCTTAGAAGCAGCCACCCTTTAAAGAAAGCGTAATAGCTCACTAGTCGAGTCGGCCTGCGCGGAAGATGTAACGGGGCTCAAACCATACACCGAAGCTACGGGTATCACTTAGGTGATGCGGTAGAGGAGCGTTCTGTAAGCCTGTGAAGGTGAGTTGAGAAGCTTGCTGGAGGTATCAGAAGTGCGAATGCTGACATGAGTAACGACAATGGGTGTGAAAAACACCCACGCCGAAAGACCAAGGTTTCCTGCGCAACGTTAATCGACGCAGGGTTAGTCGGTCCCTAAGGCGAGGCTGAAAAGCGTAGTCGATGGAAAACAGGTTAATATTCCTGTACTTCTGGTTATTGCGATGGAGGGACGGAGAAGGCTAGGCCAGCTTGGCGTTGGTTGTCCAAGTTTAAGGTGGTAGGCTGGAATCTTAGGTAAATCCGGGATTCTAAGGCCGAGAGCTGATGACGAGTGTTCTTTTAGAACACGAAGTGGTTGATGCCATGCTTCCAAGAAAAGCTTCTAAGCTTCAGGTAACCAGGAACCGTACCCCAAACCGACACAGGTGGTTGGGTAGAGAATACCAAGGCGCTTGAGAGAACTCGGGTGAAGGAACTAGGCAAAATGGCACCGTAACTTCGGGAGAAGGTGCGCCGGTGAGGGTGAAGCATTTACTGCGTAAGCCCATGCCGGTCGAAGATACCAGGCCGCTGCGACTGTTTATTAAAAACACAGCACTCTGCAAACACGAAAGTGGACGTATAGGGTGTGACGCCTGCCCGGTGCCGGAAGGTTAATTGATGGGGTTAGCTAACGCGAAGCTCTTGATCGAAGCCCCGGTAAACGGCGGCCGTAACTATAACGGTCCTAAGGTAGCGAAATTCCTTGTCGGGTAAGTTCCGACCTGCACGAATGGCGTAACGATGGCGGCGCTGTCTCCACCCGAGACTCAGTGAAATTGAAATCGCTGTGAAGATGCAGTGTATCCGCGGCTAGACGGAAAGACCCCGTGAACCTTTACTATAGCTTTGCACTGGACTTTGAATTTGCTTGTGTAGGATAGGTGGGAGGCTTTGAAGCGTGGACGCCAGTTCGCGTGGAGCCAACCTTGAAATACCACCCTGGCAACTTTGAGGTTCTAACTCAGGTCCGTTATCCGGATCGAGGACAGTGTATGGTGGGTAGTTTGACTGGGGCGGTCTCCTCCTAAAGAGTAACGGAGGAGTACGAAGGTGCGCTCAGACCGGTCGGAAATCGGTCGTAGAGTATAAAGGCAAAAGCGCGCTTGACTGCGAGACAGACACGTCGAGCAGGTACGAAAGTAGGTCTTAGTGATCCGGTGGTTCTGTATGGAAGGGCCATCGCTCAACGGATAAAAGGTACTCCGGGGATAACAGGCTGATACCGCCCAAGAGTTCATATCGACGGCGGTGTTTGGCACCTCGATGTCGGCTCATCACATCCTGGGGCTGAAGCCGGTCCCAAGGGTATGGCTGTTCGCCATTTAAAGTGGTACGCGAGCTGGGTTTAGAACGTCGTGAGACAGTTCGGTCCCTATCTGCCGTGGACGTTTGAGATTTGAGAGGGGCTGCTCCTAGTACGAGAGGACCGGAGTGGACGAACCTCTGGTGTTCCGGTTGTCACGCCAGTGGCATTGCCGGGTAGCTATGTTCGGAATAGATAACCGCTGAAAGCATCTAAGCGGGAAACTAGCCTCAAGATGAGATCTCACTGGGACCTTGAGTCCCCTGAAGGGCCGTCGAAGACTACGACGTTGATAGGTTGGGTGTGTAAGCGCTGTGAGGCGTTGAGCTAACCAATACTAATTGCCCGTGAGGCTTGACCATATAACACCCAAGCAATTTGTGAACTCGAAAGAGGCCAGATTGCGGTGTGTGAAGACGAAATGAACCGAAAGTTCGAATCTCACTAAACACCGAAAGCTATCACATACCCGATTTGCTGAAGCGAAGCCGACTGGCTACGACTCAGTACCCGAATTTCTTGACGACCATAGAGCATTGGAACCACCTGATCCCATCCCGAACTCAGCAGTGAAACGATGCATCGCCGATGGTAGTGTGGGGTTTCCCCATGTGAGAGTAGGTCATCGTCAAGATTAAATTCCGAAACCCCTATCTGCGCATGCAGGTAGGGGTTTTGTTTTAGTAGAAGTCACCATTTTTTACTGGCACGTTACTGCGTAACGGGCTGGGCACAGAATTTCTTGACGACCATAGAGCATTGGAACCACCTGATCCCATCCCGAACTCAGCAGTGAAACGATGCATCGCCGATGGTAGTGTGGGGTTTCCCCATGTGAGAGTAGGTCATCGTCAAGATTGAATTCCAGAACCCCTGTCTGCTAACGCAGACAGGGGTTTTGTCTTTCCGGGATCTGTAAAAGCTTCAACCTGACCGGGTGACGGTTGATCCGTCAAAGCCCCAAAGACCTGGACAGTGATAAAGCTGCCCGTTTGTGCTTGGTCAAGGGTATAGGGCTCGTGACGGCAGCCAGCTTGATGGCTTATTTGCCTGAGCTGGGCGAGGTTGGGCGGCACGAAATTGCAGCACTGGCAGGCATAGCCCCGTACAACGATGACAGCGGCAAGCATGAAGGATCACGCCATATTAGCGACGGCAGGTTTGCTGCGCGTCGTGCGATGTACATGGCGTGCGGGGTGGTGATTCATTGAATCTACGGTGTACACAGTATTTGCGTACGACGCAGATCCATTGTGGGATCGGGCTTGCTCCGGTTACACAAACAGCTTCAACACATTGTTCATCGCATCATCGGCAAACCCCTGCACGAAATCCTTGAACCCCGGCAACGCTTCGGCACCCCCCTGCGCCGGTTCGGCAATGATGGTCCAGGTCGCCCGCGACGTGTTTGCCCCCAGCGTTTCAACACTCATCGCCGCCCACAAGTGGGCCACGCCCAACGTGTTGTAGATCATGGTCCAGGTCATGTTCAGCGCCTGCTCATCCCGGGAATTGAGTTGTTCGACCACCAGATTGCCGTCCCTGAAGAATTTCTTGCGCAGGGACGACACGCCTTCGCCGGTCATCTCGATGTGCGACAGCGCCGGAATGAAGCGGTCGAAGCCGGCAAAATTGCCGACCACGGCCCAGACTTGCGCGGCATCGGCCGGTACTTCCACCGAAGACAGGACTTGGCAGCCTTGAGGGTATTTGATCAGGGTATCGGGTTGCAGAGTGGTCATGGTGTTGCTCCGTACTTGGTTGGGATGAATCAGATGAAATTGATTTGTTTGAGGTAGTCGCAGCCACGACGCAGCAGCGCCGGGGATTTTTCCGGGTAGTGCGCGCCCATCTGGCGTACGCCGGCCTGGGCGTTGGCATGGCCAATCATCGAGATGTCGCCGATGTCTTCTTCGAAGCCGTTGAGGTAGAAACCCAGTACGCCGAACAGCGCGTTGTCGCTGTCGACCCGGCCCAGTTGCCGCTGCCAGTCGGCAACGCTGACCATCGAAAACGCCTGGCCGGCCTCGCGAAATGACGCGACGTAGGCGTCCCAGCTCAAGGGCTCGGGGTTGTGCAGGTTGAACACCGCTGAGTCGATCTGATAACGGCTGGCGTGAAAGGCGATGAAGCGGGCGAGAAAATCCACCGGCATCAGGTCGAAATTCAAGGCGAATTCCGGTACCTGGCCGAGCTGGATCGAGCCCTTGAGCATCAGCATCAAACGATTCTTGTGCGGTTGGCAGACCCCGGTGAGGCTGTTGAAACTGATGTTGCCGGGGCGATACAGATTGACCCGGACCCCACGCTCGCGAGCGCGTTCGAGGATGCGTTCCGCGACCCATTTCGACAGGTTGTAGCCGTTCCTGATGTAGATCGGCGGGGTCTGTGCGGCGGGCAACTCAAGCACCCGGCCATCGGCGGAAAGGGTGCTGGAAGCCGAAAGCGTGGAGACGAAGTTGAAGATCTTTTTGCTGCGCCCTTCGCACAATCGCAGGCACTCGAAAATCGGCTCGACGTTGTCCCGCGCCAACGACGCGTAATCGAGGACGTGATTGACGTTGGCGGCGTTATGCACCAGTGCACCGAACTCCCGGTCCAGTCGCTCGTAGACAGCCTTGGCGAGCCCCAGCTCGGGGCGGGTAATGTCCGCCGCATACACCCGCACCCGGCTCAGGTCCAGATGCTCCAGACGGTTCTCTCGCAATGCGTGAGCGAAACGTTCGGTCGCCGACAGACCGCCACCCTCGCGCACCAGACAGGCGACTTCGCTGGCGCCCCAGGCCAGCAGTGCCTCGACAATGTGCACACCGACAAAACTGTTGGCGCCGGTGACGATGACCTTGTGCACATCGCCCATGGCACTTACCGGCAAGGGCTGCACATCCAGCTCGCGGAGGGCGTCGGCCATGGCCCGTTCGCTCAACACTGCTTGCGTGCCGCAGCCACGAACCAGTGTCGCCAGTTTGCTGATGGTCGGCTGTTCGATGAAGCGGTTGATCGAGATGCTGCGCCCGAATTCCTCACGCAATCGCAGGAGCATGCGCGACAACAGGATCGAGTGGCCGCCCAGGTTGAAGAAGCTTTCGTCGGTGCAAATATCACTGGCCGGCAGCTCCAGCAACTCGGCCCAGATCGCCAATAACAAGGCTTCATCGGCACTGGCGGGCAACCGTCGCGGGTGGTTCTCAATTATGTTGACGGGCAGTTCCAGCAGCGCCTTGCGGTCGACCTTGCCGTTGCTGGCGAACGGCATGCTCGCCAGTTCGGTCCAGGCCGTGGGCTGCATGTAATCGGGCAGGCACTCGATGGCGTGTGCCTTGAGCGCATCACGAGCGGTGCCGGGCTGATCTTCCCGAGGCTGCGCGAGGAAGGCCAGGATGCGCCGCTGGCTGTCGATGACTACTGCCACCTGACGGTACAGCCGACTGTCGCGCAGGCAGCGTTCGATCTCTTCCGGCTCGACCCGAAATCCGCGGATCTTCACCTGGTTGTCCCGGCGCCCGCACAGCTCGATACCTGCGTCGGTCCACTTGGCCATGTCGCCGGTGCGGTAGGCGCGCAAGCGCTCACCATTGGCCAGGCGCAGATTCAGATAGCGTTCGGCGGTCTGCTGCGGGTTATTCAAATAACCCATGCACACCCCCGGGCCGACGATGTACAGCTCGCCTGTGGTCTGTTCAGCCACCGGTTGCAACGCCTCATCGAGAATCAGCACCTGGCTGTTGGCAATCGGCGCACCGAGGGTGCGATTGCTGTCGCCGCTGCGCAGTTGTCGCGCGGTGATCAGCACCGTGGCTTCTGTCGGGCCATAGAGGTTGTAGAGCTGGCCCTGGCGAGTCAGTTGCTCGATGACCCAGGGCTCGCAGACATCGCCGCCGGTCATGACATGATCCAGGCACTGCAATTGCTCCAGCGGCAGGATGCTCAACAGCGCGGGCGGCAAAAAGGCGTGGCTCAGTCGTTGGTGGCGGATCAGTTCCACCAGTTGCAACGGGTCGCGACGTTGATCGTCGCTGGGCACGATCAGCTCGGCACCCTGCAGCAGGGTCGGGAAAATATCGATCAGCGACGAGTCGAAACTCAGCGACGAAAACTGCAACACCCGGCTCTGTTCGGTCAGTTGCACGTAGTCGGCGTACCACGCGGTGAAGTGGGCGAGGTTGGCCTGGCTGAGCAATACACCTTTGGGATGGCCGGTGGTGCCCGAGGTGTAGAGCGCCATGCAGGGCATGTCGAGATCGGGTCGCTGGCGCATCAAGGGTTGATCGACATCTGCATCGCCGATGTCGATGCGGCTGATATCCAGACCGGGCATCCCGGCCGCGAGAGGCTGTTGCCCGTCATGCAGCAGCAACACCGCCCCGGCATTCGACAGGATGTACTGCTGGCGTTGCAGCGGATGGCTGGGCTCCAGTGGCAGATACACCGCGCCGCTGCCGAGAATCGCCAGAATCCCTGCATACAGTGCGCTGCATTTCGCCAGGCAGATCCCGACCACCACGGGTGCCGGGTGCTGATCGAGCAAGGGTTGCAAACGCTGCGCAATGGCGCGGCTCAGGGCATGCAGTTCGCGATAACTCAGCGACGTGCCGGCGACGTTCAGCGCCGGACGTGCGGCGCACTGGATGAAGCGCTGCTCGAGGCGCTCGATCATCGGCGTCTGCGCCCGTTGCAGCAGCCAGGGTTCTGCTGTGGCGTTGAGTCGATGGACAAAGGCCAGGCTCTCCAGAAACCGCAGATTTTCCACCCGCTCGAACGAGGTACAAGTGTCAGGCGGTGCGAGCAGAAAATACTCGGCATCCCGGGAGAAGCGGCTGATCAACAGCGCCACGTGGTCCACCAACTCTGCCACTGCTCGCACACGCAACGCCTGGCCGTTACCCGAAGGCTCATCGGCAATCGGCACGCGAGCCAGCCGCGTCGAGCCGTACAGGCACAGCAGGTCCAGCGGCGGCAGGCCTGAGGCTCCCGGCGTACCGACGCCCAGTTGCAGGGTCAGTCGCGGTACCTCGCCGAAGGAATCAACGGGCAGGCTGGCGTCGTCGATCACCACATCGACGGGTTCCGTGGGCTGCTCGTCGAGGGACGTCAGCCGCCTCGGCGCATGCCCCTGTTGTTCGAGTTCCAGTGCCAGGTCGATCAAGGCCTGGCTGTCTCCAATGAGCAGAATGTCGAGACGTCTCATGATGTGCTCCTCGTTAAGCCAGGTAGTCGCCCAGGGCGTCTTGCACGCACGGCGAATCAAGCAGCGAACTGCTGCGAAAAAACCGCACGATGTTGGCGACCAGCGGGTGATGGCGATTGATCGGGAAGGCCAGCCCCGAGACTTCGCCCTGGAGTGCGCGGCGTGCGCCTTCGCTGATCGGCAACGACTCGATCAGCCGCACATCAAAGGACTGCTGGATGTCGTTGGTCAGGTACTGGCCGATGAACACCGGCAGGATGTGCGCAATGCATCGACGGTCGTCTTCGCTTGCGGTGTGCCAGTAGATGCGCACCAGCCGCGTCCAGAAGCCGGAGTGGCGGCCCTCGTCGAGCAAGTGGTCGGCCATCAAGCCCTTGATCGACTGCTTGACCGTGTCGTCCTTGGCGAACGCCGCGACATCTCCAGTGACGGTGTTCTCGGCGATGGCCACACAGATCAGTTCCACGGCGCTGCGCAGGTGGTGCGGTGCGAGTGCGACGGCCGCTGGAATGGCCCGACTCAATTCGATTTCATCCGGCAGCCCGATCGGCGTGATACCGGTCATGGCGATGGTCTGCTGCATGAAGTCCATGGCTACCAGCGCGTGGTAATCCTCGTCCACCACCACCGTCATGGCGTCGTAGCGGCAGGCGAACGGGAAGGCCAGCGGGAAACGGTTTTTCGCGATGCTGCGGGCGGTCTTGTCGACGATCTCGGTTTCGAAGATCACCACGTCGTTGATGAACTTGTAGAGCGTCTGCACCAAGGCAAAATCGCGCTGCCCGGGGCACTCGCGCAGGAAGGTTTCGCTCAGCACCAGCGGCTGGCGGCTCAAGGGATAGATCAGCTTGTCGTCGTTCTCCAGCAGGCGGCGTGGGCGGGTGCGGATGGTGGCGCGGCTCTCCCAGGCGTCGGCGAAGGATTGGTAGTCGGCGGCGTTCATGGGTTCACCTCGGCCACTGCTTCGCGCATGCTCAGGCGCAGGCCATCCCACAAGGCGATGCGGCTTTCCACGGCAGCGATGGCGCTGGCATAAACATCTTGTTCACGCTGCGGATCGCCATTGACCCACCGCGCGAGCAGTTTTTCTGCCGCCGGGCCATGGTCCTCGGAGTCGACTTCGATGTGCCGCTGCAGGTAATAACGAAAGGTCGGTGCTTGCTCGATGCCGATGCCCCAGTCGTCGAGAATGCGCTGGAACATCTGCGGGATGACGCTTTCGCGACCGTGCAGAAAGGCCGCCGCGACACAATGGCCCGGCGCGTGCAGCGCGGTGTGTAAAGTGTGACGCACAAACTGCGCAGCCGCCGGATCGACCTCGACACTGCGCAACGCCACGTCATAGCTGACACCTTCGCGTTGCAGCGCCACGAAGCGTTCCACCGCGGCCGTGCTTGCACCGACTTCGCGCATGGCATCCAGGTACAACTCGAAGTGGCTGTAATGACCCCGTGCGGGACGGTCATCGGACTCCTCGCCCAACACGATCTCGTTGATCAACCGCGCAGCCTGCGGATCTCGTGGCGGTAGCCAGGGCAGTTGGACGCAGGTCAGCTCCTGTTGCAGGCGCTTGGTCAGCGACATGAAATCCCACACCGCAAATACATGGGATTCCATGAAGCGTTGAAGCACCGGGAGCGACTGTATTTGCGCAAATATCGGGTGCGCGCCAAGTTCGGCTTTCTTTAGATTAAGACGGTCTTTAGTGGATGTCATGGGCGAGCCTTTAAGTAGTGTGATCAATAAGTAACGGACGCCTGAAGTTTTTAATGGCGAGCGAGCGCCTCAAACTAATTGATGTCCGGTGGTTGTCTGTCATGAGTCTGGTTGTGGCCTGCCTGCCAGTATTCAATGGCGGCAGAGAAAAACTAATACATAAATAAAGTGCTGGGCAAGATGTTTATAAACTATTTTAAAGTTCAACTTTTTCGGGCGTGACAAGTTTCAATAAAACTTTCGGGAAAGGTTTTATCTGGATGCGGTTACTCCTTCCGGCTTATATAAGTCAGAATCTAAATAAAGAGTGAATGCCTCACTCGAAGTAACTTTTTAATGAATAGCGTCGACGTGATCCGAGGGGGTGGAAGTGGGCCGGGAATGCCGCCGATTCTTCCTTTCCCGTGACAAGTCTCCTTCCGTTGGTTCCTGGTGCGAGGACTGCTCCGTTCGTGCGGCGCCTCATTATTCGCCGGCAGTCCAAGCGTGAGCATAATTGAAGGCAGCCGCCATCACCGACGCGTAAATGCAGACGGTGCAACGATCGGGCAGGGGGGCGAAGACGGGACTTTGGAGGGAGGGATAATCGCGGCAAGCTAGACAAGCAGTTTGATTGGCCTGCTCAAGCCTGCCGCAGGCGTTACTTCAAGGTTTTCCTGTTCTTTGCTTCAGGACTGTCGAGGTAACGGGTGATGACCTCGACCGCGCGATTAAGGTGTTGTTCGAGCATCTTCACCGAGCGTTCGATGTCGCGGTCTTCCACGGCCCGTAACATCGCCCGGTGATCTTCCTGGGACAGTTTGCCCAGGCCCATGGCTTCCAGGTTGAAGCGCAGGAAGCGTTCTTCCTCGTTCAGGCCTTCTTCCACCAGCTTCAATAGCCGCCGGTTCGGCGCCTTGCTGTACAGCGTCATGTGGAACAGGCGGTTGAGCCGGCCGATTTCGGTGTAGTCGTGTTGTGCTTCCAGCTCATCGATGTAGCGGGCGGCCTGTTGAAAATCCTCGTGGGTCAGCAACGGGATCGACAAGCGCAGGGCTTCGGATTCCAACAGGATCCGCAGCGCGTAGGTTTCAACGGAATCGCCCTGAACCAGCGGTGCGACCACCGCACCTTTATGCGCGGTCACGTTGAGCAGCGATTGGGCTTCGAGCTGGCGCAAGGCTTCGCGAACCGGCATGCGGCTGACGCCGAACAGGTCTGCCAGGTCCTGCTGGCGAAGGGCGGCGCCGCACGGGATGCGACCGTCGAGTATGGCAGCACGCAGGGTTTCTTCGATCACCGAGCGGGCCAGATGAGCAGGAATCGGCCCGTTGACCTTGATGCTGCTGAGAGGGTTGGGCTTCTGTGTCACTACAACGCACCCTGATTGACTGAGATAATATTGGATCCAATGGACACTAGTTAGTGTTGTACAAGATGTCAAACTTTGTAGAAGACTGTATCAACAGTTTAGCGCGTCACCAGTGACCTCACCGTGCCATTGTCTTTGACTGCCAAGACCAGCACAGGCCAGTCGCCGGCCGTGCACTCTATCGCACGGGCAGGTCGCCGGCGTACGGCGTCTGCAATTCACGCTCCGGAATTTCCCATATCAGCACCTTGGGTGGTGTCTGCAAATAGGCGGGGCTGGCGAAATAGGCTTTTGCGGCTCCCGAGAACTCGCCGCCGTCCTTGGCGAAATTGCCGATGGACGCACCCAGCGCCACTTCCAGGAACCCGGCAAAGTTGGAGTTGCGCGAAAACGAGGTGCCGATCAGTGCAGTGTTGGGCAGGTTGGCATCGCCGAATAGATCGTCCAGCGAATCAGCCTCCTCGTTGGGCGTGGCCGGCGCCTCACTGATCACCGATTGCACCGTCTGCTCGCCAGGTGGTTGCAGTGTCTGCGGCAGCCAATCGAGCCCGGCCAGACGCACCAGATCACCCGCCCGCGGTCGAGCCTCAGGTGAGTTCACCGCAAAGCGTTTTCGAGGCGACGCTTGCAACCCCATGTTCCGAACCTGCGCTGCCACTGCCTGGGCGGCGGCTCTTGCGCCTGGTTCGCTCCAGTGGGTGTCGGTGCGCAGAAACGCCTGCTCGCCCAATGGCTGCAATGCGCTCGTCAGGTCCAGCGCTGCAACGCCAGCGGCCTGCAAGGCGACGGTCCATTGTTGCAGGCGTTGCTGCAACACCGGCGGGCGATGCAGATCGCACAGCGCGGAGGTGGCGATGCGGCTTTTATCCGGCACCACGCTCACCAGCAACGTAATGCCTCGGGTGGCCAACTGCCTGTTCAGGCGGATCACCGCGTCCGCCTTGGCGTTGGCATTTTTTTCGGCGTGGCGATTGAGCTTCAGCTCGTCGGTCAGGAACAGCCAGCCGGGGCAGCCTTGTCGAACCCGGGGGCCTGAGTCTTCAAGCAACAACCAGCTGGCGCCGCGTTCCAGATTGGCTGCGCCCACCGGCAGGGGCGCCTTGGACAATTCCTTGGCGATCCGGTGGGTGACGTCTCCCTCCAGAATCGCCTCGGTGGTGAGCGTGGGTGGCAGCAGTTCGACGTGTTGATGCCAGGCCAGCCAGCTGCTGGACGCCAGGCCACCGATCATGAACATCAGAAATGCCACGCCCGCGACCGGGCTCGCACGAAGTGCCAGAGCGCTGGGCGGCACCGGTGCGGTGGAGGGCGAGGGCTCGGTCTTCGTCATCAGAATTGAAAGTACAGGAAGGGCACGGATTCACGGCTCGCGATCAGCGCGAACGAGAGCGTGAAACCCGCCACGGGCCAAAGGGCCGCAGCCACCGTGAGTAGCGCGGTGCCTGCGAATCGTCTTTCAACATAAGGCTGCAGCAGCGGAGCGACAACACACAGCACCCCCAGCAACGCCGCCAGGCTGTGAACCGGACGCAGCGCCACGCCCAAGGCATCGCCCAAGGCCAGGCCATGCAGGCCGAATTGGCCGGCGTACATGTTCAGCGCCGAGGCGAAGTCCGGGGCGCGGAACAGCGTCCATGCCAGGCACACGAACAACAGCGTCAGGGTGTGCGAGAGCATAGGGGGCAGGCTCGGCAGGCTGGACCTGAGCCAGGCGCGATCGATGCACAGGGCCATGCCGTGGGCCGCTCCCCACAGCAGGTAGTTCCAGCTGTCGCCACCGTGCCAGAGGCCGGCGATGGCCATGGTCAGGAACAGGTTGCGGTAGGTTTGCCAGGTGCCGCCACGGTTGCCGCCCAGCGCAATGTACAGATAGTCACGCAGCCAACTGGACAGCGACAGATGCCAGCGCCGCCAGAAGTCCTGGATGCTGCTCGCAAGATAGGGACGGTTGAAGTTTTCGGGGAAGTGAAAGCCCAGCATCAGGCCCAGGCCGATGGCCATGGCGCTGTAGCCGGCGAAGTCGAAGAACAGTTGCAGCGAATACGCAAGGCAGCCGATCCAGGCATCGACGAACGATGGGTGCTCCAGGTGGAAGGCGATGTCGACGATGGGCGACAAGGTGTCGGCCACCAGCACCTTCATCGACAGGCCGATCATGAACCGACGTGCGCCCAGCGAGAAGTTCTGCCAGCTGGCCGACCGTTGCACCAACTCGCGCCGGACCCAGTCGTAGCGGATGATCGGCCCGGCAATGGAGTGGCCGAACATGGAAATGTAGGTGGCGTAATTGATGAAGTTACGCTCCACCGGGACGGTGTGGCGGTGCACATCGACCAGGTAGGAAATCGCCTGCAGCACGATAAACGATAGCCCAGCCGGGAGCGCCACCCGCTGCCAATCAAGCGGCATGGCGCCGTACCAGGTGATCAGGTCACTCCAGGTGTAGGCCAGGATATTGGCGTATTTGTACCAGCAGAGCACGGCGGTGTTGAACACGATCAGTGCAATCAGCAGCCGCACCCGCAGCAGCGATTGCTCGCGGGTCCGGTCGATGACCAGGCCACCGACCCAGGCGACTATCGTCAGCAGCACATGCAACGCCAGAAACAGCGGGCTCAACCAGCCATAGAAGAACCAGCTGCCCAGCAGCAGGACGATGTTGCGCCAGGCGGGCCTGGCCAGCGCATAGACCAGCAGAAATGCTGGCAGGAACAATGTCAGGAATTCAAGCGAGGCGAAAACCATGTCTGCGTCGCGATCCGGTCAGAGGGTCAGGGAATCCGTGATGGCCAGCAGTTTTGCGCCAGGCAGCAAGAATACGCTGTAGCGTTCCCCGGCCTTGAGTTCGCCAAGATCCAGGGTTGAGCCTGCATGGCTGTTGGCACACACCAGTTGCACGGACAACCTGACCGGATTGATCGATCTGCGTTGCACACTTCCCAGGCTGACGGCATTGAAAATATCGGCATTGCGCCCGGCAGGGCGCAGGCTTGCATCAAGGCAACTGGCGTCCGCATTGAAAAACGCCAGCGAAGCCTTGAGGCCATTGAAGTCATCTGGCGTTTCACGAATCGTTGTCTGCGCAAGGCCCGCTTTGGCGTCGGGCAGGGCGATGATCGTCACAAACTCCCCGGGCGAAAAGCCAAGGGCCAGGGGTACGCTCTGCCCTTGAGCGTTCATCGTGCCCTCCAGCGATTTGCCCGGCTGGACGGGAAGGTAGCCGGAAACTGAATACAGCCCACCCAGTTCAACGCGCGTCGAGGCCGCGTCAACCGCCAGTGGCGCAGCCCCGGGCAGGGCATTTACAAAACGCACAAAGGCCGAGTCTTCGCTCGGCCCGGTGCTGTACAGCGGGATATCCGCACACGTGGCGGTGGTGCTCAGAAAAGCGCAAGCCAGGCCGCCCGCCCATGGGCGCCGGCCCTTCACTTATAGGCCCCTTTTACCGCCTCTTTGGGCAGATTGCCCAGGGCGGTGCCAATCGCATTCGCCCAGGATTTGTACCCGGCAATAGTGAAATGCTGGCCATCGATCGTGACCCACTCGCCGGGTTTGGAAAAACTCAGGGAGTCGATATAGGTGCACGGCGCTACGTTGGTGGCGAGGAAATTCGACATCAATTGCGTGCGCGCATCATTCTTCTTATAAGGACCGCCCGCCTTGCCCCACGCTGGACCGACCCAGGCGCACTTGGCCCCGGTGGCGGCGATTTCCTTGGTCAGGCTGGTGACGTTTTGCCAGGCCCAGGCCTTGGGAAAGGCCGGGTTATCGTAGGACGCCATGGTGTCGGCGATGATGATCACCACCAGGTCCGGTTTTTCCGCGGCAATCAGCGTCTTGATGGGTGTGGTGCTGGCCTCGCGGCCTTTGATCACTTGCTTGCCGTTGATTGTATGTTCAGCGCCACAGTCGGCTTTCTTGGTAATCAGCCAGTCGGCGGCATTCGCGCCGCAAGCGCCGATTGAGTGAACGAGTGCACCTTGGCGTGTCAGGTTATCGTTCAACGGCTCCATCAGCGTGTCTACAAGGCTCATGTGGCTCTCGCCCAAAACGAGAAGCGTCAGGCCGGCAATGGCTGAAGCAGGCATTGAGTGTTCCTTCGATCAATTGGAATAAGGAGATTGATAGGGGCTGACGGGCAAGGTCATCGGGCCTGTCATGTCCTCGAACATATAGCGAAGGTACATGGCCCCCGAAAATTGTCGGTAATCTCGAGCGTTATCCAGCCCCATGTTGCCGCCCAGGAAGAAGTTGCTGCCCATGCGGTATTCACCCGAGGCGGCCAGGTTGTAGCCAACGCCGGTCTTGTTCATGCCAGGGTACTGGGCATCTCCGGCCGAGGCTTGCAGGGCCGAGTCGGTCGGAAAATAGTCGGCACGGTCCTGTTCGAAGTGCTGCACGCCCACCGAGCCTTTGAGCTGGTAAGAAAAGTTGGCCGTACGCTGGCTCCAGGTGACCGGCATACCGATGGCAAAAAAGCTCTGCGGGCTGAAATAGCCGCCGTGGCCATAGGTATAGAAGCTTTGGTTGTTTTCATAGGACAGCGCGGTGGCGCTGACACCCAGGGTCAACGTGCTGTCAGGATCGTCATTACCCAGATACCAGTAGGCGCCGCTGCCGATCTCGCTACGGGCGTTCGACTCCACGTTGTTGCCTTCAAGCTTGTGGTAGGAAGCGAAGCCATAGACGCCCACTTGCTGGTTGTCATAGCTCAGCTGACCGCGTGCACCATTGGCTGTTACACCCCCCCAGCTCTGGCCGGTGCGTGCATCGCTGGTGCCTGCAAACGACGTCACACTGTCGGTCACCGGACGGCGTGAAGCATTCACCCCGTAACGGAAGTTGGGGTTAGCCTCGAAGGGGCGATCGACACGGACGCCACCCGCAGCGGTCGTGTAACGAAAGCCCATGGGTGTCGTGCCGATATCGGCCTTGATCCCGTGCTCGGGGTTCTCGATCGCTACGGACAGACCCACGCCGGTGTCTTTCTGTGAACCGGTAGAGTCCTCTGCCGCGACGGTCGGCCCGCCGCCAAAGCGTTGCGCGGAGTTCGAATTGGCACTGCCGGCGTTCACTGTCACCGGGGTCACACGAACGGCCAGACGGTTGTTGCCGGCCGGGAAGTTGGCTTCAAAGGGCGTTTCGACGGCCGTCATCTTGCTCAGGCCGTCTTCGCTGTCGTTGCTGCGCACGCTCACGCCCTGCGCCACGTAGGCACTGCGCTCTTGCAGA
Source organism: Pseudomonas sp. MPC6 (assembly GCF_006094435.1). Classification (NCBI taxonomy): domain Bacteria; kingdom Pseudomonadati; phylum Pseudomonadota; class Gammaproteobacteria; order Pseudomonadales; family Pseudomonadaceae; genus Pseudomonas; species Pseudomonas sp. MPC6. The sequence goes on from NZ_CP034783.1 coordinate 291,064, forward strand.
ATGTCGTTGAGTGCCAGCTGCGCGGGCGTCATGTCGCTGCGTGGGTCGCTGGACATCGCCGGTGCTGCGAAGGGGTTGTCCGAAGGGCCCTGTCCTGAAGACGGTTGGCCATAGCCTTGCTGTACATAACCGGCAGTCTGCTGCACATGACCTTGTTGTACATAACCGCCAGGCTGCTGCGCATAGCCTTGCTGCGCATAACCGGCAGGCTGCTGCGCATAACCTTGCTGCGCATAACCGGCAGGCTGCTGCGCATAACCTTGCTGCGCATAGCCAGCAGGTTGTTGCGCATAGGTCGGGGCTGCCTGGGGAGCACGGACAGGCGGGGCGTACCCTGCGGGCGCTTGCCCGTAAGCCTGCGCCGGTGCCTGGTAGCTCTCGGCCACCGGGGCGGGAATGCTGTCCATCGAGCTCGCATAGCCTTGCGATTGTCCCGATTGACCGGGGTAGGCATCCGGCACCACTTGCTGCACCGGGTCAATTGCGCCAGGGATCGATTCGGCCGGCAACGGAACGACTGCCCCCGCCGCCAGGGTCGTCGCACGGCGACGTTGACCGGGCATCCCGGCAAAAGGATTAGCCCCGGCATTTGAAGCATAACCTTGCGCCGGTGCGGGTGGATCGAGTGCGTCCCGCTCTACGGCGACGGCTTTGCGCAGCATGGTCGCGGCGTCTCCCGAGCGGCCCATGCTGTTGTAGAGCCGGGCTGCCGTGGTCAACAGTTGGGGGTCGCCGGGCGCCAGCTTCACCGCACGATCCACGGCTTGTTCCGCGAACGAGCGGTCCTGCGCCTGTAGCGCGGCATCGGCCGCACTGATCAGCAATTGGGCGTTGTTGGCGTCTCGCTGGACCAGCGGGCGATAGAGCTCGAAGGCTTTTTTCCGATTGCCGCTGGCGGTGTACATCCGTGCCAGGGCGGAGACGGCGACACTGTCGCCCGGGCGCTGGGCCAAGGCTGGAGACAGGGTGTCAAAGGCGGCTACCAGATCGCCGCGCTCGCGCAGGCGGTCAGCCTGACGAACACGATAGACATACAGCAGATCATCGTATTGGGCGCGTGCCTGCGTGCCCATCGGTTGCCCCTGCAGGTCATGCAGGATGCCGCTGACTTCCGCATCTTCGCCGCTCTTGAGCAGTACGCCGGCGTATTGCAGCAACAGCTCCGCTGACGGTCTTGGCGTCTGGGACAGCAGGCTGCGCATCAACACCAGGCCACGGGCCGGATCACCGGCATCGACATATGCCGTCGCCAGCGATGCCAGGCGGGCCGGTCGCATTTGCCCGCTCAAGGACGATGTCAGCGGTTCGCTGCGCTCAAGCAGCGCCAGCGCTTCTTGTTTTTGCCCGCGCCTGGACACTTCGAGTGCCTTGCGGATCTGCACATTGAGCTCGACGTCGGCGGCTAGCTCCTTGATGTCCGGGGTGCGTTCGGCGACGGGAATGCGCGAGAGCGCCGCCTGGGCTTTTTCCCATTCCTGCATCTGGGCGGACAACAATGCGCTGGTGTAGAGCGCATCGGGAAGGTCCGGCCGGGTTTTCAGCAGCTCATCGACGAGTTTGCGAGCGGTTTGCGTCTCGCCGTTGCGCAGGTGGATGCGCGCCAGGGCGAATCGTGTCCAGGCGTCGTTCGGGTCTGCGCGCAGGGCCTCGCGATAAGCCTGCTGGGCGCCGGCCCAATCGCCCCGCTGCTCGGCAGCCTTGGCCTGTTGCGTAGCGCGCAGGCCTCGCAAGCGGTTGGCATCGCCAAAACCGGCTTGCTCGGCAGGGGACAGTTTGTCCAGCCACTTGAGCGCTTCGTCAGCCTTGCCGGCCCGGGTCAACACTCCGAGCAGACCGCTGCGCGCGTCGGCATTGGCAGGATACCGCGCCAGTACCTGGCGATAAGTTGTTTCGGCGACATCCAGCTTGCCGTCCTGAGCCTCGAGCCCTGCCAGCGCTACCAGGCCTGCCGGCTCGTTGGGCTGTTTCTGGATGGCTTGCTGGAACAATTGACGCGCCTGGCTCACGCGGCCCAGGCGTTGTGTTTCACGGGCGCGTTCCAACAACACCCAATACCGCACATTTTCCAGGGCCGGCTGCCAACGATTGCCGCCCGGTTGCCGGGTAGCCTGCTCAAGGTGCTTTTCGGCTTCGCCCAAACGGTTGAGCTGCTGGTACACCACGCCCATGCCGCCGAGGGCGTCGACGTCATTGGATTTCTGCTGCAGGCGCGCCTGAAATTCTTTTTCAGCCGTGCGTTTGTCACCGGCATCGAGCGCCTTCAGGCCGCGGGCCACATGGGGGTCCTGTTGCCAGGCGGGGGCTTCTTTGGCCGTGACATTGGCCTTGTTCATCCGCGCCCGAATGTCATCATCGTCCGGGTGGACTTTGAGGAACTCTTCGAACAACGGCTTTTGTGCGGCTGTCGGCGTGTCGATCCAGGTCAGTGCCAGGCGCCAGCTTTCATCCGCATCGCCCCCGATATCGGCGCGGGTCGACAGTTTGGCCAGGGCACGAACACCTTCGGCACGACTGTCTTCACGGCGCACCAACTGTTTGGCGAAAAACAGCGGCACGTACGGGTCGCTGGTTTTTTCCCGGATCAGCCGCTCAAAACCACGACGGGCCTCTGGCCAGCCGGCATCGGTATACGCCAGGTTGTTGTAGTACTCACGCGCGAACAGGCCCTGCGGCTCGCGTCCACCCAGCACCTTGCGGTACTGCACGGCGGCGCCTTCGTGGTCACCGGCATCGACCAGGCGGCGGGCTTCCTGAAGCTGTTTCTGGCCCACGGCCGAGGCCATGGCGATCTCCTGCTCCAGCCGATCGGCTTGCGGCGCGGCAGGCTTCAACGCCTTGAGCCGGGCGAGATACGGCTGGGCCTGATCGGGCTTTTTCTGCTGGACAGCAACCATGCCAAGGCCAAACAGCGCATCGGGTTGATTGGGCGAAAGACGCAGCAACTTCTCCCAGATCTCGGTGGCCCGTTGCGGGTTCTGGCGAGACTGCCAATAGTTGCCCTGTTCAATCAGCAGTGCTTGTGGATCGGTGGTCTCGGCCGGAGCGGAGGTACAGACCAGCGCAGCCAGGATTGCGACGGCTAGTGTGTGGCGGCGCGGGTACATGCGGACTCCCAGGATAGCTTCAATGTTCCGTCGTTGAGGAACTGATAACGTTGTTCTGCCCAGCCCAGCCCGAACAGGCTGAGCATGTAGTGGTAATACATCGGTTGCACGGTGCCAGTGCGCATCTGCTCCTGCACCTTCTTCAAGGCTTGCTCGACGATGCGCTGCTGCTGCTCGGCCAGCCAGGGTTGCCCCTTGGCCAGAAAATACGGGATCAAGGCCGCCGAAAACCCGTACGGGCCATTGCCTTCGGTGCTGGCGCTGATGACTTGAACCTTTTCCGGCGGAATCCCGCTTGAGGCGGTAGCCGCGGCCATGCCGTCCAGGCGAGCGAGGATCGAAGCCGCCAGCGGGTCGCTCTTGGGCGTCATGCCGGCCCAGAGATAGACGCGTATGGCGTCATAGCTGCCAAGCTGGCCTTTGAACGGATCGATGACAAACAACCCCGAGGTGGCCGAGGTCCCGCGGTAGCCGACCCAGTCGGCGACGAAGCCATTGGGGCTGGAATCACGCAGCAGTCTGGCGGTGTTCTCAGCCACCTCTTGCCAAGGTCCTGCAGGTGTTTCCTTGGCCAGTCGGCGCAAGAGTGGGATGGGCAGGTAACTGGCATTCAGGCGCCACAGGTGGTCTGGCTGCACAAAGCCTTCCGGGCCTGGCAATAGCATTTTGCCCAGGCCCGGCAAGTCGACCAGCAGGCGCGACTCGATAGTGGCCAGCAGGCGCTTGGCGTCCTCGCGGTAATCCGGGCGCTGCCAGATCCGAGCGGCTTCCAGCAGCGCGTAGACGAACCACAGGTCGGCATCGGCTGCGGAGTTCGCGTCCTGAATCGCCCACTTGCCGTCCTTGCCCTGGCCCCACAACCAGCCCGGCAGATGCGTGCCGATGTCGCTGGAGGCCATGTTGGCCACGGTCCAGCGCCAGAGTCGGTCGAAGGTCTGCGGATCGTTGCCGATCAGGGCGAAGAGCATTCCATAGGATTGCCCCTCTGATGTGCTTTGCTGTGGGTTCAGGCTGGAGCCGAGCATCCGCCCGTCTTCCTGTATGTAGCGCTGTGCAAAGTCCTGCCAAAGCGGCCAGTTCGAAGCGCTGCAAGCCTGGGCGTGAGCAGCGCCGGGCAGCAACACCAGGCCGCCGATCAAGCCCAGCGCTGTCCGTCGATACCCGCCCGTGCTCACACGCAGCACGCCGGTGAAGGCTTTAACGATCTCGCCAAGGCGCATCTCAGTGTTTCCCGACATCGGCATCGTCGGCCAGACGATGACGTGCGCGCGCGCGCAGAGACAGATAGGCCAGCACACTGACCAATGGAATGCACAGCGCAGTGATCAGCACCAGCAGTAACACATGCTGCGAGAGCATCCATTGCACGTACTTGAAGGGCCCGAGGTGACCGACGTAATACTGCTCGTCTGCGACCAGCGACTTGATGTGCTTGCCCTGAATCACGGCGAGGCTGCCTTGCAGCGCCTGGGTATAGTCTTCGCCGCCGATCAGCGCATCCGTTGCCTCAATCAAGCCTTCCGGCCGCGCACTGGCGATCAGTACCACGCTGCGCCCGCTTTGCAGGGGGGATTGGAAACCGGTCAGGTAGGTGCTGCTGCTCGTGCCCTTGAAGGTGAAAGTACTGCGGGCCTGACGCCGATTGGCGACCGGATCGGGACTGATCCATTCGCGGATCCGCAGCGGCAGGTCGGACAGATCAAACCGCTGGCGGTCACCGTCGACGCTGGCCGGCAAGTAGCTTGCCCATTGCTCCAGCAGCGGTTGGTTGGCGCCTGAAGCCAGGACGAGCAAGTCTTTATCCGCAAGCTCGCTGATCTGATCGGCCTGGGCTACGGTAATGGCAGTGGCGGGGTAACCGGTCGACTCGCCGAAGCGGCCCATCACTGTCAGGTAGGCCGCCAGTTCGGTCGTGCCGGCATTGTCCGGCAGGATGACTGCCGATTCGGACAGGTCCGCCATGCGGGTGAACGGGAAGCCGCCGTCCTTGAAGACGCCCAGGTTGGGCATCGCGATGAAGTGCTCGTATTGACGCAGGTCCAGGGTCGATTCCGGATCGATCATGCCACGCATGTTATCGAGGATGATGTCGCGGCATTCGCCTTGTTTGGTGTAGTCGTAGACGAAGCGGATCTGCAGGCGTGACTGCAAGGCGACCGAGGTCAGCGGCAGCAACACATTGGTTTCCTGAGCCAGGCTCGGGTCTTTTTTCAGCATGGCCAAAAGGCTTGAACCGCCGCCCAGTTGCGCCACCGACGGCAAGGACACGGACTTCATGAAGCTGTCGTTGAAGCTCACCATCAAACTCGACCCCGACACGCTTGGTGGTGGGGTGTAGCGATACTTGAGGTTCAGCTTGGCGCCGTCTTCCAGCCAGTTGAACAAGTCCGGTGGCAGGCGCATGGGCACGGTGATTGCGCCCGGGTTGATGCCCGAAACATTCAACACTTTAGGGCCAACCAGTTCGCCGAGCTTGACCAGGCGATCGGTCGGCAGCCAGTTCGGCGCGTCATAGGGCTTGCGTGGTACCAGCGTATCCATCTGGTCGATTTCCACGTGGTTGCCGGTGAGTGCCTGGCTGCCCAGCGTCAGTGCAGTCGCAGCGCGCTTGAGCGCTTGCGAATCGGCACCCGCAACCACCAGCAGTTTGCCGAACGGGTCATTGGGGTTGGCAACCATGGACAGGCTCGGACCATCGGCCGTTGGCACTTGCAAACCGGGTATCTGCGAACCATCGGCACTGCTGATGAAAACGATCGCGTTACCTTTCTGCGGAATCTGGCTCAGGTTGGCCGTAAAGCGCGCACCGCGATAGCTCGCTAACGCGCCCAGCCAGGAGGCCACCGTGCCAGCGGCTTCCAGGGTGGCGTTATCGGGCGCCTGGGCAAACACAAAGGGCATGTTCAGCACGCGCGCGTCGCGGCGATCGAAAAATGGCAGCGGCAGCGACGATAGATCATCGGGCAAGTCGATTTTCGACACGCTCAGGCTCAGGCGGCTTTCATTGCTGATCTTCGCCCACAGGCTGGAGTGCATCGGGTCTTCGCACGACATGGAGTAGTGGCCGATAAACTGCAGACCAAGGCGGTTGAATTCCGTGATCAGGTGCGCAGGGATATCGACGGTGGTCTTTTGCAGCGTACCGGCGTTTTCCTTGGGCAGCGGCAGGGTGGCGGCGACTTCGTCGTTGACCATGACGTTGAGCTGCGACAGTTCGCTCAACAAGGCGGGCGAATAGGAGTACTGCAAGGTCACCTTGGCGCCTGTCACGACCTCATCGGCGCGCACGTCGAAGTTGACGCTGTCGGTCGCCTCCAGGCCGCGCAAGGTCATGGTGTAGTTTTTACCCAGCTCCTTGAGCGTCAGGTCATAACGATCGCCGTTCGCGGTGCCCGCTGCTGGAGTGGTTTCAGTGACCCCCCAGGCAGTCGAAGTCATGAGGCCGGCGCTGAGCAGCGAAGCGGCCATCAACATCCACGGGTAAGGTCGTGCATCGGCACGACGAAAGTGCTTGAGAGTCATTACTGATCCAGAAGAGGTTCGACGGCCTGAGGCACAGCACGTCGGCGCTTGAAAAGAAGACCGGTTTCTTTTGCAGTAGCTTTGAACAGTTCGATAATGCCGCGTACACCAATCAGGCTGATGTCTCGCAAGGCCCCCAGCGGGGTATCGACCTCGCCATTGCCCCAGGTCGAAGCCCAGGTATCGGCGCGCGAGAAGGTCAGACGCACCAGCTCACTTTGTTGGCGCAAGGTCATGTGATCGAATTGGGCGCCGATCATCGTTTCATTGCTGAACGCTACGGTGGCCGGGAACAGGCTGATTTGAGTATTGCGAATGAGGGCGACCTGGATCTGCTCGCCACTGGCGAACCGGCTGCCATCGGACACGTGGATACCCAGCCCTTTCTGCGAGAAGTCCTGGGTCACGCCGTCGATTTCACTGCCGTCGGCACGCACAATCCTGACCGGCAGATCGGCGCGTACCCGCGGCTCGGAGCGAATCTGCCGGGTTTCGCTGGCGACGGCCACCGATGCGCTGGTGATGATGATGTTGTAGACCGTCCAGGCCAGGTTGATCAGCACGGTGATGAGGGTATCGCCTGTACCCCAGATCAGTTCGTAAGTACCGAAGCCCAGGCCGGTCAAGTTCAGCAACAACAGGATGATGTAGGGGCGGGCCAGCTTCCATTCGAAGTATTCCTCGTCGATGATCCCGCCTTTGTCGGTCACGTTGAAACCACCGAACTTGGGATTCACCAGGGCCATCAGCACAGGCCCCATGATGTACCAGGCCAGTACCGTCTCGTAGACCTCGTTCCAGAACGAGTGACGGAATCGACCCTGAATGCGTGAGTTGGTCACGCTGGCATGGACGATATGCGGCAACACGTAGGCCATGATCATCAGCGCCGAGGCGTGGTAAATCTGGGCGTCGAAGACCAGATAGGCCAGGGGCGCGGTCAAGAACACCAAGCGCGGCAAGCCATAGAAGAAGTGCAGCATGGCGTTCGAATAGCAGATGCGCTGCCCCAGGCTCAGGCCCTTGCCGAGCAGTGGGTTGTCGGTCCGGAAAATCTGCGCCATGCCCCGGGCCCAGCGGATCCGCTGGCTGATGTGGCGCGACAGGCTTTCGGTGGCCAGCCCCGCAGCCTGCGGGATGGCCAGGTAGGCGGTGTTGTAGCCGGCGCGGTTGAGCTTGAGTGCCGTGTGGGCGTCCTCGGTCACGGTCTCGATGGCCACGCCGCCGACTTCTTCCAGAGGGGCCCGGCGGATGACTGCGCAGGACCCGCAGAAGAAGGTCGCATTCCACAAGTCGTTGCCGTCCTGGACCAGACCGTAGAACAACTCACCTTCGTTGGGGACGCTACGGAAGGTGTCGAGGTTTTTTTCGAACGGATCCGGCGAAAAGAAAAAGTGCGGCGTTTGCAGCATCGCCAGCTTCGGATCCTTCAGGAACCAGCCGAGGCTGATTTGCAGGAAAGAGCGGGTGGGCACGTGGTCGGCGTCGAAAATGGCGATGTACTCGCCACTGGTGACCTTCAGCGCTTCGTTCAGGTTGCCGGCCTTGGCGTGACGGTTGTTGTCGCGAACGATGTAGTTCACCCCGATCTGCTGGCAAAACACTTTGAAGTCTTCACGGCGGCCGTCATCGAGCACGTGCACGCGCAGCTTGTCCTTGGGCCAGTCGATGGCCTGGGCCGCAAAGATCGTCAGCTTCACGATGCCGAGGGATTCGTTGTACGAGGGAATGAACACATCGACCACCGGCCATTCAGCCGGAGGGGCGGTCAGCAATATGGGTTTGCGCTGCAGGGGCCAGGCGGTTTGCAGGTAGCCGAACAACAGCACCACCAGGGCATACAGCTCGGCCAGGACCAGGCCGTAGCCGAAGAACATGTCCAGCCAGGTTTCAAACCCCAGGGTCGACGTCAACCGCCAGTACATGTAGCGCAAGGACGCCACCACCGAGAACACGATCATCGCCAGCACTGGCAGGCGCCCCGGGATCTTGCGGATCACCAGGATCGAGCCGAAGCACAGCAGGGCAAAGACGACCTGGCTTTCCAGGTTCAGCGGCGCACAAATCATTGCGATCAAAAACAGGCCGGCAACCAGGCAGGCACCAGCCTTGAGCAGCAGGCTCGCGGTGGGCGGCAGCTTTTCCACGCGCGCAAACAGCGTGTCGAGCCATTGCTCTGAATTGAGATTGCTCATGACAGTGCCGACTCTTGGACCTGTGCGTGGGACAGCAGGCCTGAAAGCGCCTTGGCAATTTCTTGAACGTCGTGACAACCCTGGCTGAGGGGCACCTGGTCCATCGGGTTACGCTCGTAGGCCAGGGCTTCACGGATACTGCGGTCCAGATGAACAATGCCCAGCAGGCTGATGCCCATGCGCTGCTTCAACACTTCGACCATGTCCATACTGAAGCCATGAGTAGGGTCCAGCTGATTGATGATGCAGTGCAGCGTCGGTGGATGAAGTTTGCCCAGGCAGGGTTCGAGCCTGCGCTTCATTTGGTCCAGCGCCCGGTAGGAGGCGGCATCAGGCAGCATGACGAGCACCAGGTGATCGGCGATATCCAGCGCTTGCTGCAGACTCTCGTCAATGCCGACGGGCAAATCCAGGATCACCACGTCTTTGTCGCTCAATGCCATGCGCTGCAGTTGCTGGAACAACCAGCGGCCATCTTTGGCCACGTTTTGCTGTACGCGCTGCACGTCGGTGACAGCGGCCTTGCCATAAGGCACAAACTGGCAATTACCAGCGCCGGACAGGCAAACGTCGCGCCAGTTGTTGTCGTCCAGGCTCGCCTGAGCAATGCCCGGTACGGCTTCCTGAATGCCGAAATGGAATTGCAGTGCATTCTGCGGGTCCAGATCGACCGCAAACACCTGACCGCCCTCGCGGGGGCGCAGGGTGCTGGCCAGCATCGACGTCAACGTACTTCTGCCCACGCCCCCCTTGGCTGACACCACGGCGATTATCTTGGCTTTGATCCGCGCAGGGGCCACCGGGACGGCCTGGTCTTGAGCACTCAGACGCGCTTGAGCGGCCTTTTCCAGCAGGCTGCGCAAGGAAGCAGGGGTCGATGCTTGAGTGGACGGGCCGACGATTGTCTCAGGCGCAGGCTTCTTGGCAACGGGCTCGACCGGCGCCTGCGCTGAGGCCGTCGGAATGTTGACGGCAGCCTCAAGCACGGCGTCGATCGCCGCCTGTTTTATGGCATGTGCCTCGAGAGTGGCTTCAATAATGGGAACGCGGGGGGGCATCGGCGCAGTCTGCGCAGGCGTTGCATCCGAAACCAGAACAGGTGCAGCAGGTTTTACCGGCAGGCGCACCGGTGGCACGAGCGGCAGTTCCTGATAGTCGTAGTGCGGCTCTATTTCTTTATAGCTGTCCGCACTTGCCCCGAATGAGCTGAACAATGTTGCAATGTCGTCTGCGCGATTCATGGAGTAGCCCCGTTCCTGCCTTTGGCGATCTGAAAATTTTCTTAGGCAGATTCGACCTAAATCACACACACACAAAAACCCATATTCACGGCGGAATCTGGGAAAAGGTGATGTCAGGGTGATGGTGTCAATAATTTGCTGTCAGGGCTACTTATTTTTCAGGCCAGCGGCAGAGTCAATTTTTTCGTGTCAAAAAAATGTCTATTCATCCGCGTCTTTGATGCACTGATCAGGAAAATCATTTTCCGTAACCGTCGCTATATGCCTTATCGCGAGCCCTTCTAAGAGGGCGGCATCTTACTGCCTGGCGCGATTGAATGGCTGACCTGTTTCAGTATTTTTTCCTGTTTTGAAGAAATTTCCGACACAAGGAAAAGACCCCAATCTCTATATTCCCTACTGGAATTTAAATAAATTCTATTATTTCAATATCTTGTGATTCTGTTTGCATATGCAAAGCGATCCTCGCAGGAACGGTTGCTCTCCGGTTCCATCGCCGTCCCGCACCCTGACCACCTTGGCGGTGTGAACGCAATTCGGTCGCGACCTCGATGTATCGTTGAGGACAAACTTAACCGTCCGACCAATCACTGGGCCCCGAGTTGTTAAATGATCCATGCGAAGACAAACGCCTGCGTGCGGGTGGGGGCGGGTCAGGCCTGCGAATTGAAGCAACGCTGAGGGTGGGTCTAACAGTCGAGCTATGTGTCGAGCTCCCGACTGGTGCAGATGACGAAGCCGAAGGTGAAGTAGTAGACGTAGACGAACGCCGCCCGCTCTGTACAGAATTTACATATGCCGTCGGTTTTCCTGATTCTGTTGGGTATGTCATATACGTTCGAGGCTGCTGCGATGCAGCAAAAGTGTCAGCATTCCAGAGTTGAGTTGCTTGCGCATACGACGGTGGCGGATCGTACGCAGGCGGTGCGTCATGCCCGTAGCGACTACCCCCACTGGAGCTTTGCGCTTGGGGTGTTGAGCGGGACGGGCGAGAGGATAATCCGTCCAAGGCTGCACCTTGTACATATCCAGGGAAGTGTCTTGCTGTTTCTGTGACACGGGTGACGCGAGGAGAGTCGCCTGGCATTCGGTGAGCAGTTCCGAGGGTGTACAGGATGTCACCTATACGACTCGATCTCGTAGGAGGAGCGACGTAGTTTATCCTGGCATTGTGGGCTTGACCTATCATCTCCATTGCCCCGCTCAGATCCAGTTTATTCAGGGCAACAGGTCTGCTTTTACCCGGGCCTAAGGTTTTAAGGAAACTGCCTACGGCCTTGAATGAAGGCCAATGACCTGTCGGATCCGAACGATTTACCGGATCGCCCACGCAATACATATACGGATTCAACCCGCCCCGCCCAAACGGACTCCAACTGTCCGGACTATGAAAACGCATCAATCGCGGGTTGTAAGCACGGTAACCGTTACCCAGCAAATACCAGCAGGTTTGCGCTTCGCGAAGCTCGCCGTTGAAACCCAACCGCGTCGCGACTTTCTGTTGCGCAGACTGATGGCCGTAGACGGCGTAAGCCAGGCGATTGATGTCATCACCAACCACTTCGACGAGCGCCGATTGTTGGCTATCAGTCGCCAGCAAAATGGTGCGTTGTTTGTTCGATTGCTGTTGATCAACCGGATCTGTTGGGGTCATGGAGCGGCCTTCCCGGGTAAATGAGTGAAGTGAGTGCCGTCCTTTGGTTTTACGTGCTTGCGCCAAGGTTGAGAACTATCAGAACTGCTAGGGTCCCGCATCGCAAACCTGAACACGCTCATTTGTAGGAGCAAGCTTGCTCGCGATGGGGGCGGCGCGGTCCCCAGGTAGACCGCGTTATCGTTCATCGCGAGCAAGCTTGCTCCTACAGGGGGATAGGCTGATAGCATTGTGTTTGACTCAATCCTGGTCAGCCAAGAGTGCTCAGCATGCAACTTCCGGACATGAACCTCCTGGTCGCCCTCGACGCGTTGCTCGACGAGGGCAGTGTGGTGGGCGCGGCCCGGCGGATGAATCTCAGTCCGGCGGCCATGAGCCGCACGCTGACGCGGATTCGCGAGGCAATTGGCGATCCGATCCTGGTGCGTGCCGGGCGTGGCCTGGTGCCGACACCCAAGGCGCTGGCGTTGCGCGAACAGGTGCGGGATGTCGTCGAGCAGGCGGCGGTGCTGTTTCGCTCCGCCGATGAAGTGGAGTTGGGGAGCTTGCGCCGGCGGTTCAGTATTCGCGCCAACGATTTCTTCGTGGGAGTCTACGGCGGCAAGTTGTTCGACACGATGGAACGCCAGGCGCCGCTCTGTGAATTGCGCTTTGTCCCGGAGGGCGACGGGGATGACGAGGCGTTGCGTGAAGGACGTATCGATTTGAGCGTCAGTAACAACCGGCCGCTGATGCCGGAGGTGAAAGTGCAGAACCTGTTCTCCACGCATTTTGTCGGGTTGGTGCGCGAGGACCACCCGCTGTTCGACGAAGAGATCACGGCGGAGCGCTACGCCGGTTTTGCCCACATCAGCATGTCCCGCCGCGGCATCGCCCGTGGCCCGATCGACACGGCGCTCAATGCCTTGGGGCTGGAGCGGCGGGTGGCGGTGATTGCGCCGAGTTTCCATGCGGCAATGTTTGCATTGCCGGATTCCGATCTGATTCTGCCGGTGCCCAAGGAGGCGTTGCTGAGTGTGCGGCGCCTGGGGTTGAAGCTGCGATCCTTCACCCTGCCGATTCCGCTGCCGACCCTCATGCTGACCCAGGCGTGGCATCCGCGTTTCGACAAGGATCCGGCGCATCGGTGGATGCGTGAGACGCTCAAGGCCTGTTGCGATGCGACTTGGCTGGCTGCACAAACCCCCTGAAACTGAACGCCGACCCCCCTGTAGGAGCTGGCTTGCCAGCGAAGGCGGCGCATCAGTCAATGAAGATGCTGAATGAGAAATCGTCTTCGCTGGCAAGCCAGCTCCTACAGGGGATGTGTATTGCAGGGGAGGTGTATTGCTGCATCAGACGCACTTATAACCTGCCAATAAGTTGATTTTCGACAACTGCCACGCTTCATAAAATGCCCCGGTATTCAAATCCCGGAGCTTGCAGTACATGACTTCCCTCACGGTCACGGCACCTCTCGCCGCGGCCAGCCCGATTGCCGCCGCTACGCCACCGGTGTTCGGCCCGCGAATCATCATCGGCCTGCTGGGCGTGTTGCTGGCGGTGCTGGTGTCGGGCCTCAACGAGATGGTGACCAAGGTTGCCCTGGCCGACATTCGCGGCGCGTTGGCCATTGGCTACGACGAAGGCACCTGGCTGGTCGCCAGCTACACCGCGACCTCGGTGGCCGCCATGGCGTTCGCCCCCTGGTGTGCGGTGACGTTTTCGTTGCGGCGGTTCACCCTCTGCGCGATCAGTGCGTTCACCCTGTTGGGCGTTTTGTGCCCGTTCGCCCCGAATTACGAAAGCCTGCTGCTCCTGCGGACCCTGCAGGGCCTGGCCGGCGGCGCACTGCCGCCGATGCTGATGACGGTTGCCCTGCGCTTTTTACCGGCCAACGTGAAGCTTTATGGTCTGGCCGGTTACGCCCTGACGGCTACCTTCGGTCCCGGCCTCGGCACTCCGTTGGCCGGGTTATGGACCGAGCATGTCGGCTGGCAATGGACCTTCTGGCAAATCATCGCACCGTGCCTGCTTGCCATGGTCGCGATCGCCTATGGCTTGCCCCGGGATCCGCTGCGCCTGGAGCGTTTCAAGCAATTCAACTGGCGCGGGTTGCTGCTGGGTTTTCCGGCGATCTGCATGCTGGTGATCGGCATCCTGCAGGGCAACCGGCTGGACTGGTTCGAGTCGGGCCTGATTGGCGGATTGCTCGGTGGCGGGCTGTTACTGATGGTGCTGTTCCTGATCAATGAATGGTCGCAGCCGATGCCGTTTTTCAAGATGCAGATGCTCGGCATCCGCAACCTGTCGTTCGCCTTGCTGACCCTGGCCGGGGTGCTGGTGGTGCTGTTGGCGGTGATCATCATTCCGTCGAGCTACCTGGCTCAGGTCCAGGGTTATCGCCCGGTGCAGACTGCGCCGATCATGCTGCTCGCGGCATTGCCACAACTGATCGCGCTGCCCTTGGTCGCGGCGCTGTGCAACTTGCGCTGGGTCGATTGTCGCTGGGTGCTGGGTTTAGGCCTGAGCATGCTGGTGCTGTCGTGCATCGGCGGTTCGCAGCTGACGTCGGTGTGGATTCGCGACGATTTCTACCCTCTGCAACTGCTGCAAATCTTCGGTCAGCCCATGGCGGTGCTGCCGCTGTTGATGCTCTCCACCGGCAGCATCAGCCCACTGGAAGGGCCGTTCGCCTCGGCCTGGTTCAACACCGTGAAGGGCCTGTCGGCGGTGATCGCCACGGGTGTGATCGAAGCGCTGACCACGTCGAGGCTGCACTTTCATTCGAGCATGTTGGTGGACAGCCTCGGTAACTCGCCTCTGGTCGACAGCGACAGCGCGGGCCTTGCCCACCGGCTGCACGAGCAGGCCGTGGTGCTGACGGCTTCGGATCTTTATCTGTGCATGGCCGGCGTCGCCCTGGCGCTGATCCTGCTGATTTTCTGGCTGCCGACGCGGATCTATCCACCGCGCGCACCGACTTGAATGCTCCACTGGTACAGAAGGTTTTTATGACGACTCAAGCAAAGCAAAAAGTGGCCGTGGCCGCCGTCGCGGTGGTGGCACTCGGCGTGCTGGTTTATCTGCTGGCGCCGGGGATTTTCGGCCAGCGTACGCAACAGAGCACCAATGACGCCTTTGTCTCGGCGGACTTCACGCTGGTGGCGCCGCGCGTGGCCGGGTTTATCAAGGATGTGCTGGTGGAAGACAACCAGCAGGTCAAGGCCGGCCAGCTGCTGGCGGTCATCGATGACCGCGACCTGCGTGCCGCCGCCCAGGCCGCCGACGCCGAGACACTGGTGGCGCGGGCGCACCTGATAAATGCGCGGGCGACCCTTGAACGTCAGACTTCGGTGATCGCCCAGGCCCAGGCAACCGTCGTTTCGGCCAAAGCCGAGATGGCTTTCGCCGAGCATGAATTGAACCGCTACAACCACCTCGCCGGCGTCGGTGCCGGTACGGTGCAGAACGCTCAGCAAGCACGCACGCGCATCGATCAGGCCAGCGCGCGGTTGGCCAACGCCACGGCGGTACTGGCCGCGGAACGCAAGCAAGTGGAGATCCTTGCCGCCCAACGCGACGCGGCCGACGGTGGATTGAAACGAGCGCAAGCGGCGCTGGAAATGGCCAGCTATGAGCTGTCCTATACGCGCATCGTTGCGCCGCAGGACGGCATGGTCGGCGAGCGTGCAGTGCGCGTCGGTGCCTATGTCACGCCCGGGAGCAAGATTCTGGCGGTGGTACCGCTCGCTCAGGCTTATGTGATCGCCAATTTTCAGGAAACCCAATTGACCGACGTGCAGCCGGGACAGAGCGTGCAGGTAAGCGTCGACAGCCTTGGCGGCGAAGCCTTGCGCGGACGTGTCGAGAGCATCGCCCCGGCCACCGGGGTGACCTTTGCTTCGATCAAGCCGGACAATGCCACCGGCAATTTCACCAAGGTGGTGCAGCGGATTCCGGTGAAGATCGTGCTGGATGCCGGTCAGCCGCTGACTGAGCGGTTGCGGGTGGGGATGTCGGTGGAGGCGAGGATCGATACGGCGAGCGCTGGCGAACATGAGGTTGCGCAGCGATGAAATTCTTTTTCGATCGGTCTGACGCCTTCGCGAGCAGGCTCGCTCCCACAGTTGATCTGCTGGGTGCCCAAGCTTTATGCACAAAAGGAGATCCAGCATGGGAGCGAGCCTGCTCGCGAAGGGGCCGGATGCCTCAACTAACGCTTTGCGCCTTGCTCGTCATGGGCCTCTCAGCCTGCACCGTCGGCCCGGACTTCCAGAAACCTCAAGCGCAACAAGTCGCCGAGTGGTCGAAACCGGCAACAGCCGCCGCCAGTCAAGCCATCACCGAAACCATGGACGAACGCTGGTGGGAGGTGTTCCACGACCCGCAACTCTCGGCCCTGATCCAGCGCGCCCTGAGCGACAACCTCGACCTGAAACTCGCCAGCAGCCGCTTGCAGCAAAGTCGCGCCGCGCGTCAGGTGATCACCGCCGAGCGTTACCCCAATACCGCCGCCACGGGCAGCTACGGGCGTAAACGCAACAGCGGCAAAGGCCTGAACGATCCGTCGGGCAACAATGGCGACTCTGCATTCAATTTGTGGGACGCCGGCTTCTCCGCGTCCTGGGAGCTGGACTTCTGGGGCCGGGTGCGCCGCGAAACCGAGGCCGCCGATGCCACCCTGGAAGTCGCGGAAAACGACCGCCGCGGCGTGCTGTTATCAGTCCTCGCCGAAACCGCCCAGGACTATATACAGCTACGCGGTGTGCAAAGTACCCGAGTCGTCACCGAGCAGAACCTCGACGTCGCCCGCCATAGCCTGAAGCTCTCGCAGCTGCGCCTGGCCGACGGCGTCGCCACCGATCTGGATGTCGCCGAGGCCGCCGCGCAGGTCGCCGCCATCGAATCGCACCTGCCGGCACTGGAGCAGCGTCAGTCGCAACTGATCAACGCCCTGAGCCTGTTGATGGGCGAGCCGCCCCAGGCATTGCATGCCGAGTTATCCACAGACGCTGCCGTGCCGCAAACCCCGCGCCAGGTAGCCATCGGGCTGCCGTCGCAATTGGCCGAACGCCGCCCGGACATCCGCCAGGCCGAAGCGCGCCTGCATGCCGCCACCGCCAGCATCGGCGTGGCCAAGGGCGATTTCTATCCGCGGATCACCCTGTCGGGCAATGTCGGCTCCCAAGCCATGCAGCTGAGCGATTTTGGTTCCTGGGGCTCGCGCGCCTTCGGTATCGGTCCGCAGCTCAGCCTGCCGCTGTTCGATGGCGGACGCTTGCGCGGCATGCTGCAGCTGCGTGAAGCACAACAGCAGGAAGCCGCACTGGCCTATCAGCACACCGTACTGCGCGCCTGGCATGAGATCGATGATCAACTGTCCGCCTACAACGCCAGCCAGCTGCGCCGCGACCACCTCGCCGAAGCCGTACGCCAGAACCGGATCGCCTTGCGCACGGCGCAACAGCAATATGTGGAAGGGGTGGTGGATTTCGTCAACGTCCTTACCGTGCAAGGCGAATTGCTGGCGACTCAACAACAGTGGGTCGAAAGCTCGACCGGCGTGTCGCTGGCGATGGTCGGGTTGTACAAGGCGTTGGGCGGGGGATGGGAGTCGGTGTACCCGGTGGTTGAGACGGCGCAGCGCTAACGTTTCAAAAAATCGCAGCTTGCGGCAACTGGTACAGGGGTACACAGCTTCCCTATAGCTGCCGCAGGCTGCGATCTTTTGAGGCCGTCACGTTCAACTCACTCCTTTGCCGACAAATTCGCCATCCCCTTGAGCAATTCGATCGGCAGCGGGAAGACGATGGTCGAGCTCTTGTCGCCGGCGATCGAACTCAGCGTCTGCATATACCGCAGCTGCATGGCGCCCGGCTGGCGGCCGAGCATTTCAGCGGCCTGCATCAGTTTTTCCGAAGCTTGCAGTTCGCCTTCGGCATGGATCACTTTGGCCCGACGTTCCCGTTCGGCTTCGGCCTGTTTGGCGATCGCGCGCACCATCGATTCGTTGAGGTCCACGTGCTTGATCTCGACATTGGCCACCTTGATGCCCCAGACGTCAGTCTGGGCATCAAGCACTTGCTGGATATCGACGTTCAAGCGCTCGCGTTCGGCCAGCAGTTCATCCAGTTCGTGTTTACCGAGCACGGCGCGCAATGTGGTCTGGGCCAATTGGCTGGTGGCCATCAGGAAGTCTTCAACCTGGATGATCGCCTTCTGCGGATCGAGCACACGGAAATACAGCACCGCGTTGACCTTGACCGAGACGTTGTCGCGAGTGATGACGTCTTGCGGCGGCACGTCGAGGACCACGGTACGCAAGTCGACGCGAACCATCTGCTGCACCACTGGAATCAGGAGGATCAGGCCGGGGCCCTTGACCTGCCAGAAGCGTCCGAGCTGGAACACCACTCCGCGCTCGTATTCGCGCAGGATACGAAAGGTCGACCCCGCCAGTGCAATCAGCAATAACAGCAGCGCGGCAAAACCCAGTTGCAGGCCCATGGTTATTCTCCACCCGGCGCCGCGTCAGCCGCGGCCACTTCCAACAGCAGTCCCTTGCGAGCCACCACCCGGACTCGTTGCCCGGGTTGCAGCGGCGTGGTGCTGAGTACCTGCCACTGCTCTCCTTGCAGGTGCACCCAGCCGTTACAGGCATTACCGGCCTCCAACGATTTTATCGCGGTCACGCTGCCTACCAGTCCTGCATCCCCGCTGACGGTGTGGCGCGGTCGGGTTTTCAGGGCTCGGATCAGCAGGAAGAGCAACAACAGGGCACTGATCAGCCCCAGGCCAATCATCAGCGGCTCCGGCACCTCGGTGTTGGTCAGGATCACCGCGCCGATCACGAACAATACAATGCCGCCCAAACCGATCACGCCGTAATTGGGCAGTGCCGCCTCGGCAATCAGGAACGCGATGCCAAACGTGATCAGCCAGATCCCGATGGGGTTGGGCGTCAGCAGGACCACCGTGTCCGCGGCGAAGACCGAGCCGCTCAAGGCCAACAACAGCGCAACCGCACAGCAACGAATGTTCACTTGACCCTCCCTGTAGGAGCGAGCTTGCTCCGGGCGGCGTTCCGACGATGAACCTGAGAGCACCGCGCTGAGTCAGGCAGTCCGCATTACCTCATCCATACAGTCTAGTCGAGCTATGAATTGTACGAATTTTGATCAGTTGTTGACGTTGTCCGGTGGGCAGATTTCCCTCTTGTTTGCACCAGCGGGCCTAGACTTTCAGTACAGAGAAAAGTGTTAACCATCGTCCACCAGACACTGTCTGTGGACACCGAGGTGCATCATGCGTATGGCAAGAACCGTGCAGAGAAGCCTGGACAAGGCTCAATGCGAATATGACATCGTCACCCACCCACACTCGGCCAGCAGCCTTGAAACGGCGCGGGTCGCAGGCATTCCTGCCGAGCGGGTGGCCAAATCGGTCATCCTCGACGATCACCATGGTCATTACCTGATGGCCGTCCTCCCCGCCAGCCGCCACCTGGACCTGAGCAAAGTCCGCAGCAGTGGCGAATGGCAGGTCTCACGGGAAAGCAACCTGCCGCACCTGTTTGATGATTGCGAACGCGGCGCCGTGCCCGCCTTGGGTGAGGCCTATGGGCTGGATGTGGTTATCGATCCGCTGCTGACCCGGCAGAAAGATATTTATCTGGAAGCCGGCAACCACACCAACCTGCTGCACATGAACATGCCGGAGTTTCTGAAAATGGTGCCGCATGCCGAGGTGCGAGAGTTGAGTAGTTGAGTAGTTGAGTGTTGCAGCGTCAGTTGTGCCGCCATCACGGGCCAGCCCGCTCTACAGGCATCGTGTATACCCTGTAGGAGCGAGCTTGCTCGCGAATAATATTTCATTCACCAAGGATCCCAGACATGCAATCCCCAACCCACAGCCTCCCCTCGCTCTTCAAACAACTTGGCCTGCCTGATGACGCCGAAAGCATCGACAAATTCATCGCCACGCATTCACCGCTTAAACCGGAACTGCATCTGGCGGACGCTTTTTTCTGGAGCGAGAGCCAGGCGGAGCTTTTGCGGGAGGAGATTCTGGATGACGCGGATTGGGCGGAGGTGGTGGATCAACTGGATGTGCTGCTGAGGAAGGGGCGGGGGGTATAAACCTGGATACATGGTCCCGCGGATGTTTTCGAGCGCAGTTGAATACCTCCGACCGTAAGCTCTTCGGTCGCAAAAATTTGTTACAAAACTTGACCAGATTTCCCGACAAATGTCATATTGATAGTTAGCAAACTAACAGTGTGTGTTGTCCCTTCGTGCCGAAAAACCTCGACGTCCTCCAGATGAACATCAGCAGCTCCATGGTGGTGGCCGCCCGGCATTGGCGCAAAATCTGCCAGGCCACGCTGGTCAACTGTGGAGTCTCCGAAGCCTGCGCCGTCCCGTTGTTGATGATCGGGCGATTGGGCGATGGCGTGCGGCAGGTCACGGTGGCGCAGGCGGCGGGGATGGAAAGCCCGTCGCTGGTGCGTCTGTTGGATCAGCTGTGTCATGCCGGCTACGTCTGTCGTACCGAAGACACCCATGACCGGCGCGCCAAATGCCTGAGCCTGACTGCGACCGGTCGGGAGGTGGTACAAGCGGTCGAGATCGAATTGGTGCGCTTGCGTCACGAAGTGCTCGCAGGCATCGAGCAGAGTGATCTGGACGCGACGCTGCGGGTTCTCAAAGCCTTCGAATCGGCCAATCTTTCACCGGTGGCCAATCCTTGAAAGGTTTTTTCACCGGCATGCCCCCGGCGCGGGACTGGTTCTACGGTGCGCGCACGTTCGCGGCCTCGATGATCGCGTTGTACATCGCCATGCTCATGCAAATGCCCCGTCCCTATTGGGCAATGGCCACGGTTTATATCGTTTCCAGTCCCTTTGTCGGCCCGACCAGTTCCAAGGCGTTGTACCGCGCGGTCGGCACGCTGCTTGGTGCCGCGGCCGCGGTTTTTTTCGTGCCGATGTTTGTCCAGAGTCCGTATGTATTGGTGGTGGTCATCGCGCTGTGGACCGGGACGCTGCTGTTTTTGTCCCTGCACCTGCGCACGGCCAACAGTTATGCGCTGATGCTGGCGGGTTATACCTTGCCGCTGATCGCCTTGCCGGTGGTGGATAATCCGCTGGCGGTGTGGGACGTGGCGGAAGCGCGCACTGAAGAAATCTTTCTCGGCATCGCCGTTGCGGCGGTGGTGGGTGCGATGTTCTGGCCAAGGCGGCTGGCGCCGGTGTTCAACGATTCGGTGAGTAAATGGTTTACCGATGCTTCGACCTACAGTCTGCGATTCCTCAGCCGCAACGTGCAGCCGGACCAGGTCAGCGCCCTGCGCGCATCGATGGTCGCGACATTCAATACCCTGGAACTGATGATCGGCCAACTGCCCCATGAAGGCGCGCGGCCGCAAACCGTGCGCAATACCAAGGAACTGCGCGGACGCATGATTCACCTGTTGCCGGTGATCGACGCGCTCGACGACGCGCTCTATGCCCTTGAACGACGCACGCCCGAGTTGGTGGCCAGGTTTTCGCCGCTGCTGACTGCGACCGCCGAGTGGCTTGCGCAGCACAATGCCGA
The DNA here is from genome assembly GCF_006094435.1 of Pseudomonas sp. MPC6. NCBI lineage: Bacteria > Pseudomonadati > Pseudomonadota > Gammaproteobacteria > Pseudomonadales > Pseudomonadaceae > Pseudomonas > Pseudomonas sp. MPC6. The sequence continues at coordinate 312,358 of NZ_CP034783.1, forward strand.
TCTCGGCCGTTGGCAGGCACTGAAAAACCAGCTCGAAGCCCTGCAACCCTCCGCCGAGGCCTTGGACGATCGCAAGCAGTTGCTGTTTTCCAATGCCCTGTACCGCCTGGGTGAGTGGATCGATTTGTGGCAGGACTGCCGCAGCCTGCAATACGCCATCCAGTGCGAAAGCCAGGACAGCTGGCGCGCGGTATATCGGCACTGGCGGCTCGGGCGCTTGTCGCCATTTCTCGACCGTGGGCTGATGCTCTATTCGGCGGCGTCCACGGTCACGGCGATCATTGTCGCGTCGGTGCTGTGGATTCTGCTCGGCTGGACCGACGGTGGCTCCGCAGTGATTCTGGCGGCGGTGGCGTGCAGCTTCTTCGCCTCGATGGACGATCCGGCACCGCAGATCTACCGGTTCTTTTTCTGGACGGCGATGTCGGTGCTGTTCGCCAGCCTCTATCTGTTTTTGATCCTGCCTAACCTGCATGACTTCCCGATGCTGGTGCTGGCGTTCGCCGTACCCTTCATCTGCATCGGCACCCTGACGGTCAAGCCCCAGTTCTACCTGGGCATGCTGCTGACGCTCGTCAATACCTCGTCTTTCATCAGCATTCAGGGGGCCTACGACGCGGACTTCCTCAGCTTCGTCAATTCCAACCTGGCCGGCCCCGTGGGTTTGCTGTTCGCCTTTGTCTGGACCCTGATCGCGCGGCCGTTCGGTGCGGAACTGGCGGCCAAGCGCCTGACCCGTTTCAGCTGGCGCGACATTGTCAGCCTCACCGGGCCGGCCTCGTTGGCCGAACACCGGCAGTTGGGCGTGCACATCCTCGATCGCCTGATGCAGCATCTGCCGCGGCTGGCCATGATCGGCCAGGACACCGGCATCGCGCTGCGCGAAGTGCGCGTGGCCCTGAACCTGCTCGACTTGCTCGCCTATACGCCGCGAGTGTTCGGTGTGCCGCAAGCGCTGTTGCACCAGGTGGTGGCCGAAGTTGGCGAGTACTTCAAGGCGTGCCTGAAGGCTGGCGAACGTCTGCCAGCGCCGAGCCCGTTGTTGATGACCATGGACCGCGCGCGTCGCGCCCTGAATCGCGATTGCGATGACGGCGCGCGTCTGCACCTGCTGCATGCCCTGAGCGGGCTGCGCCTGGCGTTGCTGCCGGGTGTGGAGTTCGTCGGCACCGCCGAGCTTGAAGAACCGCTGCCCCATGGCATCGATGGAGCGCCTTTATGATCGGTGATCTGGATATCAGCGGAGTGTTCCTGCCGACGTTGCTGGTGCTGATGGGTATTACGTACATGTTGTACCTGTTGGTGCACGGGTTGCTCACGCGCCTGCACTTTTACCGTCTGGTCTGGCACCGGGCATTGTTCAACGTGGCTCTCTACGCTTTGCTGCTCGGCGCCGTGGACTCACTCAGTCGATACCTGATGACATGAAAAAACCGTTTTTGACCCTCGGTCGCGTGGTGCTGACCCTGCTGATCGTGACCTTCGCCGTTGTCGTCGTCTGGCGCATGGTGATGTATTACATGTTCGCGCCCTGGACCCGGGACGGGCACATTCGTGCCGACATCGTGCAGATCGCCCCGGACGTCTCCGGTCTGATCCAGCAGGTGGATATTCGCGACAACCAGTGGGTGAAACGTGGCCAGGTGCTGTTCAGCATCGACCAGGACCGCTTCAGACTGGCTCTGCGCCAGGCGAAGGCGGCGGTTGCCGACCGTAAGGAGACTCTGGCTCAGGCGCAACGGGAAGCCAAACGCAACCGTGGCCTTGGCAATCTGGTACCGGGCGAGCAACTGGAAGAAAGCCAGTCCCGGGTGGCGCGGGCCGAGGTGGCGCTGATGGAAGCCCAGGTGGCAGTGGACAGTGCCCAGCTCAACCTCGACCGTTCGACCATCCGCAGCCCGGTGGATGGCTACGTCAATGACCGTGCGCCGCGCAATCAGGAATTCGTCACCGCCGGACGCCCGGTGTTGTCGGTGGTGGACAGCAATTCCTTTCACATCGATGGCTATTTCGAAGAGACCAAGCTCGATGGCATTCATGTCGGTCAGCGCGTCGACATTCGGGTGGTCGGTGACCGTGCACGCCTGCGCGGGCACGTGGAAAGTATCGTCGCCGGCATCGAAGACCGCGATCGCAGCAGCGGCAGCAACCTGCTGCCCAACGTCAACCCGGCGTTCAGTTGGGTGCGGCTGGCCCAGCGGATTCCGGTGCGAATCGCCTTCGACGAGGTGCCGGCGGACTTTCGCATGATTGCCGGCCGCACGGCGACGGTGTCGATCATGGACGATCAAACCCGGGAGACTGCGCCATGAGCAGGGTTCCGGGTTTAGCTATTGCTGGATTTGGCCTGTTGCTGTCGGCCTGCCAGGTGGTCGGGCCGGATTATCATCTGCCGGATGAAGCCGCCGTGCACCGTGAAGACCTGCAGGGCGAGTTGGCAACGGACGGCAAAAATGTTGTCTCGGCGCCGGTGCCCGGCGATTGGTGGCGCCTGTATCAGGATCCACGCCTTGATCAGCTGGTGCAGCAGGCCATGGCGTCCAATACCGACTTGCGGGTGGCGGCGGCGAATCTGTCCCGGGCTCGCGCGCAGGTCGACGAAGCGCAGGCCGCGGGCGGCTGGCATGGCGGCGTGAAGATCGGCGCCCAGCGGTTGCAGGAGTCCGGCGAAGCGTTCTTGCTGCCGGAGAAAGTGCCGGTGGCCAACGTCGGCGACATTGGCATTACCACCTCGTATCAGTTCGACCTGTTCGGTACCTTGCAGCGCGGGATCGAAGCGGCCAAGGCCAATGCCGATGCGACCCAGGCGGCCGCGGATACGGCCCGGATCACCCTGGTGGCCGACGTCGTTCGGGCCTACACCCAGGTCTGCGCGGCCAACGAAGAGCGGGAAATCGCCCAGCATTCCCTCGACCTCCAGGCCCAGGGCACCACGCTGATCCAGCGTTTGCGTGACGCCGGGCGTGGCGATGAAACCCAGGTCACCCGCTCGCAAACCCAATTCAAGTCTTTGCGCGCCGACATGCCTCGCTATGAAGCGGCACGCCAGGCTGGCCTGTTCCGTTTGTCGATGCTACTGGCCAAACCGTTGGATCAGCTGCCGTCGGGCACCGCCAGCTGCGCCGAACTGCCGAAAATCACGCAATTGCTGCCGGCAGGTGACGGTGCAACCTTGCTCAAACGCCGCCCCGATGTGCGGCAGGCCGAGCGCCGACTGGCTGCCGCGACGGCCGGCATTGGTATCGCCACCGGCGAGTTGTACCCGGACATCAGCATCGGCGCATCCGTCGGTACCATTGGCATCCTGGAAAACCTCGGCAAACCGGCGACCAATCGCTGGGGCTTCGGCCCATTGCTGACCTGGACCGTGCCATCCAACGGCTCCCGGGCGCGAATCCGCGAGGCCGAAGCGACGACCCAGGGCGCGCTGGCGCATTTCGACGGCGTGGTGCTCAACGCCATCCGCGAAACCCAGACCGGCCTGGCCCAGTACTCCGCCTTGCTGCAACGCCGCGACGCCTTGGCGGATGCAGAGCAGTCGGCGCAACTGGCCGCGGACCAGACCCACCGCTTTTTCACCGCCGGACGTGCCTCGTTCCTGGCCGATCTGCAAGCGACGCGCACGTACACCGACGTACGGGCGCAATTGGCCGCCGCCAACACCCAGGTTGCCATGAGCCAGATCGATTTGTTCCTGGCGTTGGGCGGTGGCTGGGAAAGCGGACGAACGCAAGCCTCTAACCCCGGCAAACCCTGAGGCCGTTGCTATGCTTTGACTTGATGGGATCGCTTGCCGAACTCATCGATCCAGGCACGCGTTGGTCTTGGGGATACCAATAATGAAAAACCCTTATGCTCCCGGCTTCTGGTGCGCTATTGCAGCGTTGGTGCTGCTCTCGGCCACTTATTTCTACGGCATCATGCTGGCCCATCAAATCGACAAGGCACTGATTTTCCTCGACAGCGCCACTGCGCTGATTGCCGTGATGGCTATCGTGGTAGTGGCCTGGGCGTCGGTGCAGAGTCAGCGCATCAAGAAAAGACAATGCGAACAAGGCAAGACCCTGGTGCTGATCTGGGACACCAAGGTGGCGTTGCGTCGCGTCGAAACGGTGTTTGACCGGTATTTCTGGGGCAGCTACTGGCAACCGGGGCGCACGTTCCAGGAGGTCATGGGCGAACTCACCGGCACACCGCTGGAAAAAAGCCTCGAAACGTTGAAAAAGCAATGTCTGGAGTTGGACAAGCAGATCGCCGAAGACGGCCGACATTGGCTCAATAATGCCCGCGAACTCGCCGATGTCGCCACCGCCATGGCCCGGGAGCGCTATCAACTGGACTTCTGCGACCCGCGCGCGGAAGTGACGGGCGGGGCGGTGATCAATCGCGATTTTGAGGTGCTGGTTTATACCTGGACGGCGCGGCTGAAGAGCTTTGATCATCAGCTGGATGAGATTGAGGTTCAGTATTCCTGAATATCCTGAATTGATGTTGACTGGGCTGACGCCTTCGCTGGCAAGCCAGCTCCTACAGGAATCACGCGAATCCTGTAGGAGCTGGCTTGCCAGCGAAGGCGATCTCATGACCGCCGAAACTCTCACCCCCCACGCACGGTCCACAGACACTCTTTAACCTTTAAACATTGGGTCGCCCGGTGCGCCTGATGCTAATCTGCATCCCACTTTTCAGCGGAGTCGAGCCGTACCCGTCAAGGGTTCAGGGAAGACGACCACACCTTCAACAACGGACATTGACTGGGTAACTCATGAATAAATCAGCAGGCGTGCTTCTGGGAATTGTCGCGGCCATCGGTGTCATCAGTGCCGGTGGTGCCTGGTACACCGGTACCAAGCTCGAAGGCGTGCTCAACACCTCGATCGCCGACGCCAACAAGGAATTGCAGGCCGCGCTGGTGGGTTCCAAAGGCACGGCGTCCCTGGAGCTGGTGTCGCTGGAGCGCAATGTATTCAGCAGCACCGCGCACTATCGCCTCAAGGGCGAAGGCGAAATGTTCGGCGAAGCACCGGTAGAACTGTTATTCGTCGACCACATCGAACATGGTCCTCTGCCGTTTTCGCGCCTGGTTTCGCTGAAGTGGCTGCCGGTCATGGCCACCAGTCACTACGAGCTGGAAAGAACCCCGACCACCGAAAAATGGTTCATCGCGGCCAAGGACAAATCCCCACTCACCGGCTTGGTCAACATCGGCTACGACAATTCCACCAACGGCACCCTGCAACTGCTGCCGCTGGACGTGGCCCTGGATGACAAGTCCAACCTGAAGTTTTCCGGCCTCAACCTCGACGTCGCGGCCAGCGCCCAGGCGCAGAAGGTCAAGGCCAACGGCTACATGGATAGCCTGACGCTGACCACGGTGGCTGAAGACCAGACGCCGGTGAAGGTTGAGATGAACGGCCTGACTTTCGCCAGCAACCTGGAAAAAAGCACCTACGGCTACTACACCGGCGAGAACACCCTTGAGCTGACCGACAGCAAAACCACCTTTGGCGCCAGGCAGTCGATACTGGGTTTCAAGAAATTTGAAATGAAGAACAAGACCGAGGAATCGGGCACCAGCGCTTCAGGGCGTGCCGATTACAAGGTGGGCGAAGTGTCCTTCAACGGCAAGACTGTCGGTTCTGCCCAGATGGCCATGAGCTTGAAGAACCTCGACATCCCGGCGACCCAGTCGCTGGTGCAGATTTACCAGACCAAGCTGCAACCTTACGAGAAAGCCGCCGCCGAGGCCGCTGCCGCCGGTGAACCCGTGCCGGAGCTGGTCCTGACCCCGGCCGAAGAGGCCCAAGTCAAGACCGGTCTGGAGAAACTGCTGGCTGCCGGTCCGCAGATTGCTCTGGAGAACCTGTCGTTCCACACCGCCAACGGTGAAAGCCGCGCCAATCTGGTGCTCGACCTGACCAAGCCCAAGTCCATGGACTTGCCACCGGATCAACTGACCCGGCAACTGATCGCCCTGCTGGACGTCAATCTGCAGGTGTCCAAGCCCATGCTCGTTGATTTGCTTAGCGTCCAGGGGCAAATCGACGGTCAGACCGACGCCAAGCTCATTGCCGAGCAGGCCACCGCCACCGCCGACATGTTCGCCAGCATGGCGATCGGTGCCCAGCTCGCAAAACTCGACGGCAGTAGCATCGTCACCAAACTGCACTACGCTAACAATCAGGTGGAGTTCAACGGCCAGAAAATGACGGTCGAAGAATTTGCCGGCTTCGTGATGAGTAAGCTTGGGGGGGCTGGAAACATCCAGTAAAACCGGGGCTTACACACCGAACGCCCGGCCTCTGCTCCCAGCAGACGTCGGGCGTTTTGCTGTCTGGCATTTAAGACAGGACGATGGCCGGTGCCTGCAGTTTCACGAATCTGAACAATTATTGTGTTCCCAATTACCCAGCGAGCTCGCATGCAAGACTGCCTTTAAATAAAGTTTGGCTGGGTCACCTGGACCAGCTTTCCGATACGAAAGGGCAAAAAGGGCATTGCGGCCCGGCTGGCCATGTAAGGATGCTGACGTATGCCGAGTATTGTTGCCCCTTTTGTTCAACGTGGTATGCGACCGCTGTTTCGCGTCGCGTTGTGCAGCCAGTTGATCTGGCCGATGTTAGCGTTTGCAAACACCCCTTACGATGAAATGGTGCTCGATGCCCGAGCCGGTCACTACACGCCCGCGCTCACCGCGCTGCGTCAGGTGCCGCCGGACCAGGCCACCACCGATCAGATCAGCGATCACTTGCAGATCGCCAGTTGGGCCGGCCTGGACGCCGAAGTGATCAAGGTTTATGAAACCCAGGGACGCAATCTGGACCTGCCGGTTGCAGCCCTGACCGCCACTGCGCGGGCCTACCGCAACAAGGGCCGCTGGGACGATGCGAACCGGGTCTACAACAAGGCCTTGGCCATCGACCCGGAAAACCAGGAATTGCAGCTGGGGATGGCGCTGAACCAGGCTGACTCCGACAAGCCCGACCAGGCGGTGACGCGTGCCAGAGCGCTGGTGGCGGCCCAACCCAATGACGTCTCCCGCCGGATGGCCCTGGGCTACGCCTTGAATCGTGCCGGCAAAGAGTACGACTCGTTGTTCGAATACGATCAGGCCTTTGTCCGTTCCGGTAACGATCCAGCCGTCGCCAAGGAGTATGTGTACGCGATGCAACGGGCTCACCTGCCGGAACCGGCCTTGCGCCTGGCCCGTCAGCGCCCCGGGTTGATCGATCCGGTCACGATACGTCACCTCGAAGGCGACCTGGCCGCAGAACGTGTGCGTCTGGCTGAAATGCCGACCCGCGGCGAAGCAGAGCGCTATGTGATCGCTGATCGGGCCCTGGCCGATTACGACAAATTGATTTCCACCTGGTCCGCGGATCCGCAGGCTAAAGACGACGTCATCCGCTGGCGCATCGACCGCATGGGTGCCCTCAACGCCCGCTCCCGCTCCGCCGAGGTCATCAGTGAATACCACAAGCTGCAGGCCGAAGGTGTGGAAGTGCCGGTCTACGCCCAGCGTTGGGTCGCCGCGTCCTACCTGGACGAGCGCGAACCGGAAATCGCCACCGATATGTATCGTGCGATCCTGCTCACGCCGGATGCCGATCCTGGCAACCGTTTGCAAGACACCACCGCGCTTTACTATGCCCTGCTCGAAAGTGGCAACGCCGACGAGGCGCGCGTAGTCGCCGAGGACCTGGCCAAAGCCCAGCGACCACGCGTGCAGCTCAAGGGCCTGCCCGGAGGCAACCCCAACGACGAATGGATGGACGCGCAACAACTCGCTGCCCAGGCCGGGACTTACAGTTCCGATCTGCCCCATGGCGAGGAGCGCCTGCAGGCCTTGGTCGAGCAGGCGCCGGGCAACATCAGACTGCGTGTGGCTCAGGCCGATCTGTACCTGGCGCGAGGCTGGCCGCGGCTTGCCGAGAGCAAGCTCAAGGAAGCCGAGGCCATGGCCCCGCGGGACATTAACCTGGAAATCGCCCAGGCCCACACTGCCACGGACCTGCAGGAATGGCGGCAGATGGATGCGCTGACCGACGATGTGGTCGCGCGTTTTCCCGAGAATAGTCAGGTCAAGCGCTTGCAACGTCAGCGTGAGGTCCATGACATGTTCGAGCTGCGCGTAGAAGCGTTCGGCGGCAAGACTTATGGCGGTGATGACAACAACGTCGGCGCGGTCAACGGCAGTAAAGATTTCGGCATCGAAACCGTCCTGTACAGCCCACCCATCGGTGAAGACTGGCGTGTGTTCGCCGGTGCCGGTTATGCCGAAGGCGACTTCCAGGAAGGGACCGGTAACCATAACTTCCAGCGCGTCGGGCTCGAACGCCGGACCCGCGACTTGACCCTGGAAGCGGAAGTCTCCAACCACTCCTATGGCTTCGGTTCCAAGCAGGGCGCGCGTCTGGCGTTCGCCCATGACATCAACGATTACTGGCAGTACGGCGCCAGCCTGGAATATTTCGCCGCGGCGACGCCGTTGCGGGCCTTGAACAGCGACATCACGGCCAATGGCGGCAGCGGTTTCATTCGCTGGCGGGCCAATGAAAGTCGCGAGTGGAAATTCGCGCTCAGCCCGTCCCACTTCAGCGACGGCAACGACCGCGTCGAAGCCTTGCTCACCGGGCGCGAAGGCATCTACAGCGCACCGAACGTGCAAGTCGATCTGGGATTGGAAGTCGGCGCCAGCCACAACTCCCTGTCTGAAGACGTGCCGTATTTCAACCCCAAGTCCGATCTCAGCGTCCTGCCGATGGTCAGCGTCAATCACATGCTCTACGAGCGCTATGAAACCCGATGGAGTCAGCAGTTCCAGGTCGGCGCGGGTACTTACACCCAGCAAGATCACTCCACCGGAGGCATGGCCCTGTTGGGCTATGGCCAGCGTTACAGCTGGAACGACGTGTTGGAGGTCGGCGGTATGTTGAGCGCGATCAACCGGCCATATGACGGAGAGCGGGAAACCGATCTGCGCCTGATGGTCGATCTTACTTTCCGCTTCTAGAGGGGTTTGAAAATGGCCTTGATGTCGCGTTTCTTCCTCCTGCTGGGGGTGCTGTTGATCAGCGCTTGTGCCCAGCAAGCACCGGCGTTTGCGCCGCCGTCCGAACGGCCGCTGGACGCCAGCGAAACCCCGTGGCCGAAAAACCATGTACTCGGCATCGCTTATCACGATGTCGATGACAAGGACCCGGACCAGGCGGTGGTGGCGGTGCGAACCGAACGCCTGATCGAGCAGCTGGCCTGGTTGCGGGAGAACGGCTACCAGCCGGTCTCCATTGACCAGGTCCTGGCGGCACGCAAAGGCGGCCACGATCTGCCGCCCAAAGCGGTCATGCTCAGTTTCGACGACGGTTATTCGAGCTTCTATACCCGGGTGATGCCGGTGCTGCGTGCCTATAAATGGCCTGCATTGCTGGCGCCGGTCGGAACCTGGCTCGACACCCCGGCGAACCAACCGGTGGATTTCGCCGGCATGCCGCGCAAGCGCTCGGAATTCCTGACCTGGGATCAAGTCCGGGAGGTTTCCCAGTCCGGACTGGTGGAAATCGCTGCGCATACCGATGCCAATCACAAGGGTATCCTGGGTAACCCTCAGGGCAACATGGAGCCGGCCGCCACAACCCGGCGTTACGATCCCGTCGCCAAACGCTATGAAACCGAAACTGAGTTCCAGGCCCGTCAACGTGTTGACGTCGCGGCGATCTCGGAGAAAATTTACAAGGTCACCGGTAAAAAGCCGCGCGTCTGGGTCTGGCCGTACGGTGCGGCGGACGGCAGCACGCTGCAAATTGTCAATGATCAGGGCTATCAGATGGCCTTGACCCTCGAAGACGGGCTCGACACCGTCGATACCCTGATGAGCAGCCCGCGTTACCTTGTTTCTGCTGACCCGGAAGGCGCGCGCTTCGCCAACAGCGTCGTCTCGGTGCAGGAGAACAATGCGATGCGCGTCGTGCACGTCGACCTGGATAACGTCTACGACCCGGACCCGGCCCAGCAGGAAAGAAACCTGGGTAAACTGATCCAGCGCATGTCCGACATGGGTGCCAATACGGTATTCCTGCAAGCTTTCGCCGATCCGAAGGGTGATGGCCTGGTGCATTCGCTGTACTTCCCCAACCGTCACCTGCCGATGGCCGCCGACATTTTTGACCGCGTGGCCTGGCAGTTGCACACTCGGGCCCATGTCAAAGTCTACGCCTGGATGCCAGTGCTGAGTTTTGCCCTGGATTCGAAGCTGCCGCGCGTGACGCGCTGGGATCCGGAAACGGGCAAGGCGTCGGTCGACCCGAAGCAATACATACGCTTGTCGCCCTACGATCCCAACGTAAGACGCATCATTGGTGAAATCTACGAAGACCTCGCGCGCATGGCGTCGGTCGACGGTGTCCTGTTTCACGATGACGCAGTAATGTCGGACTTCGAAGACGCAGGCCCCGATGCTCTCAAAGTCTATGCTGCCAATGGTCTGCCCGGCTCGATTGCCGCGCTGCGCGCCGATCCTGCCGTGATGCAGCGGTGGACGCGCTTCAAGAGCCGCTACCTGATCGATTTCACCAAGGAGCTGACCGCCAAGGTCCGCGCCATTCGTGGCCCGCAGCTGCATACGGCGCGCAACATTTTCGCCGAGCCGATGCTCAATCCCGAGAGTGAAGCCTGGTACGCACAGAATCTGGATGATTTCCTCGGCACTTACGACTGGACGGCGCCGATGGCCATGCCGTTGATGGAAAAGCAGTCTTACGAAGAGTCCCATGCCTGGCTCGAAAAACTGGTCGCCACGGTCAAGTCTCGCCCCGGTGCGCTTGATCGCACCGTATTCGAATTGCAGGCACGGGACTGGACGAAACAGGAAGGTGCCGACATCGACGGCGGAACACTGGCCGAGTGGATGAGAGTGCTCCAGCGTCAGGGCGTGACCAGCTTTGGTTACTACCCCGACAACTTCCTCGACAATCTGCCAGAGCTGAAGGCCGTAAGGCCCTCGCTCTCCAACAAGTGGAATCCATAACATGCTGGATAGACTTCTGGCTCTACTCGTTCTGGCGATCGTCCTCGGGATTCCTCTCGGACTGATCTTTCTACTCACTGGCCAGTTCCTGATGGACTTCGTGTTCTTCTATCCACTGTTCATGTCGGGACTGTGGATCGCCGGGGGACTCTATTTCTGGCTGCACTGGGAGCGGCACTGGCCGTGGGAAGAAGACACCTTGCCGCCACCGCTGGCCGGCGAGCCGCTGATTTCGATCCTGATCCCTTGCTTCAACGAAGGCGACAACGTCACTGAAACCATTCATGCGGCGCTGGGCCAGCAGTACCCGAACATCGAGGTCATCGCGATCAACGATGGTTCTAAAGACAACACCGGCGCCATCCTCGACGCCTTGGCCGTGCAGGATCCGCGTTTGCGGGTGCTGCACCTGGCGGAGAACCAGGGCAAGGCTGTGGCCCTGCGCATGGGCGCCATTGCAGCGCGTAGCGAGTACCTGGTGTGCATCGACGGTGATGCGCTGCTGGCACCCCATACTGCGGCTTACCTGGTTGCGCCGTTGCTCGAGAACCCACGCCTCGGCGCGGTGACCGGCAACCCGCGGATCCGTACCCGCTCGACCCTGGTCGGCCGGGTGCAGGTTGGCGAGTTCTCCTCGATCATCGGTTTGATCAAACGTACCCAGCGCGTGTTCGGGCGGATCTTTACCGTCTCCGGCGTGGTCGTTGCTTTCCGTCGTACGGCCCTGCACCGGGTCGGCTACTGGAGCACGGACATGATCACCGAAGACATCGATATCAGCTGGAAGCTGCAGTTGGATCACTGGAGCATTTTCTACGAGCCCCGCGCGCTGTGCTGGATCCTGATGCCGGAAACCCTGGGTGGTCTATGGAAGCAGCGTCTGCGCTGGGCCCAGGGCGGTGCGGAAGTGCTGTTCAAGAACATTCGCGGCATCTGGCAGTACCGTCATCGTTACCTCTGGCCGTTACTGTTCGAATACTGCCTGTCCACCGGTTGGGCGTTCACTTTCCTGCTGTCGATAATTCTATGGCTGGTGGGTCTGTACATCGCATTGCCGGAAGTCATCGCGGTGCCCCGTATGTGGCCACCGGCGTTTACCGGCTTGCTGCTGGCAGTGGTCTGCCTGATGCAGTTCGGCGTCAGTCTGCTGATCGATCGCCGCTACGAAAAAGGTTTGGGCAAGACGATGTTCTGGGTGATCTGGTACCCGCTGGTGTTCTGGTTGGTCAGTCTGCTCACCACGCTGGTCAGTTTTCCCAAAGTGCTGTTCCGTCTACGTCAGAAACGTGCGCGCTGGGTCAGTCCAGATCGCGGCATTCGGCCGCCAGGTGCCGATGAAGAGGAGATCGTCAAATGAAAATCATCACAACCCGGCAGCGGCCAGTACTGTTCGTGGTCGATACCATGTTCACCGTCCTGGCCTGGGCCGGATTCCTGTACCTATTGTTCCTGGGTATCTGGCCATTGATCGTCAGCCACGACGGTCCGCGGATTGGCGCTTCGGCGTACGACGCCCTCGGCACCCTGCAGATTTATTTGTGGGTGGCGGTGTTCAACGCAGTGGTACTGATCGGTTGGGCACGTTATCAACAACGTAAAAGCAAAAGTTACGCCCAGCGTCGGCTGGCGGCCCCGGTTGTCGACGATCAGGGCTTGAGCAAAACCTTCAAGCTGACCCGTGAAAAGCTGCACAAACTGCGCAGCCCGGGTTCGATGACAATTCACAACGACCACGATGGCGATATTTCCCACGTGGTGAGCCACTTCTTCACGATCGACCCCCGGCAGCCGCTCTCCCTGCATCCTCTGGAGAATCCAAAAGTGGTACGTCGTCCATCCGACGATGACGAAGGCAAAGAGCCGGTGAACCGCGCCTGAGCCTGACACGTTCGCCCGGTTAGGAGCTGCTGCGCGCTGCGATCTCAAGATCAAAAATTGAAGATCGCAGCCCGCGGTAGCTCACCGGTTATGTGAAGCTAATGGTCAGCCAACATCCCGAATCAAGCGCCACGCCTCATCCACCGGCAGTGGTTGTTTCATCCGCTCAGCGAGCATCGCCATCGCCCGTTCTTCATCGCAGGCGACGGCGGCTGCCACCACCCCGTCCTTGCAGAACAGGCCGATAAAGGGCGGATGGTCGGGGTCGCCTTTGAATTCGACTTCGTCCCAAGCCTCGGCATGGCCCAGGTAGTCGTAGTTTTTGCCGAAGTGCCAGGTCCAGAAAAACGGCACGTCGAGGTAGTGCTCGTCGCCGCCGAGCATGTTCGCCGCAGCGATCCGAGCCTGTTGCTGGGCCAGGCGCCAATGCTCGATACGCTGAGGCTGGCCATTGAGCGGGAAGGTCGCGATATCACCGGCGGCCCAGAGCCCATCGGTCACGCGCATACCGCCGTCGACCGTCAGTGACTGATCTTTTTCCTTGGGCAAATCGGCAAACGGTCCAGTTGCCGGGCTGACGCCAATGCCGACCAGCACCAGGTCCGCTGGCAAACGTTGACCGTTGTCCAGTTTCACCGCTTCGACCTGGTCGGTGCCTTCAATCTGCGCGGCTTCGCCATCGGTGTGGAAGACCACGCCGTGGGCCACATGCAGGGCACGAATGGCCTTGCCGACCGCGTCGCCGAATTGCTTGGCGAAGGGTACGGCGTGGCGAGCCAGAACGGTGACGTCCAGACCGTATTCGCGCAGGGCCGAAGCAGACTCCAGGGCAATGAAACTGTCGCCGATGATCACCGCTCGCTGGCCAGGTTGCGCAGCGGCCAGAATCCGCTGCGCCTGATCCGTCGAGCGCAGCACGAAGACCTGCGGCAAGTCGGCACCGGGCAGCGTAAGCGGGTTGGGCGTACCGCCGGTGGCGAGCAGCGCGGCGTCATACGTCAGCGACTGACCGTCAGCCAGTCGCAGGGTTTTATTCACCGCATCCAGGCTGGCCACTTCACCCTTTATTCGCTCGATTCGCTGCTCGTGGTAGAAGCTTTCATCGCGCAACGGTGGGACTTCCTCCGGCGGCATTTCACCGGCGATCACGAATTTGCTCAGCACCGTGCGGTCGTAGCCGGCGTCGGCTTCGCGGTCGATCAGCAGCACGCGGCCGCCAAAGCCTTTTTCGCGCAGCGCCGCCGCAGCCGCCGTTCCCGCGGCACCGGCACCGATGATCACGAACGTGCGCTCATCGTCAGCCGGCGGTGTGCTGCCAGCCGACAGGGGCCGGTCGTCGACCCAAACCTCGTCGTCGCGCAGTTCTAGCGGGTAGCGCTTGAGGCTGTCGAGGGACGGCGGTTCACAGAGCGCACCGTCTTCGATCCGGTACGCGGCCTTGTGCCAAGGGCAGATCAGCCGCCCGTGACACAGCGCGCCCTCGGCCAGCGGCGCCCCGGCGTGGGGACATTCACCCTGATAGGCGCGCAATTGATCGCCGACTCGCAGCAGGACAATTTTAGTGTCCGCGATCCGGACTTCCAGGCCACGGTTCTCGGGCACATCGGCGAAACGGGCGACGCGGTGCAGGGCCATGATCGCTCTCCTGACGGACGTTTCAATTAAGAGTCCGGGGTTTCTTCCGAGGTTCAGCCAATTCCCGCTGCCAAGGCACCAACGGTCCGGCTATAGTTTGCACGCCGACCATGGCCCCACCCGCACAAGGTGCTCCGGTATGACCCGATCGACCTCCCTGAACCCTTGGCTGGCGGCCGTTGCAGTCGCCCTTTGCGTGCAGTTTCCGGCGCAGGCCCAGGAGCGCTTCACCCTCAGCATCCCCGGTGTCTCGGACAATCGCCTGTTCACCTCGGCAGCCGCCAGCGATGCGGCCGGTTGTGGCGGCAAGAACCAGTCCCCGGCCCTGAGCTGGAACGCCGGCCCCCCGGGCACCTTGAGCTACGCCATCGTGATGCACGACCCGGACGGCCAGAAAGGCCTGGGCGTCGACCACTGGATTCATTATGGCATCAAGGCTGCGACCCACCAGATCCCGGCCGGTGTCGGCGCCAAATCCGCCCTCGAAGGCGTGGGCGGCAGCAACAGCAAAGGTACCACCGGCTACGTGGGACCCTGCCCACCGGTCGGTGACAGCTCCCATCACTACATCATCCAGCTCTACGCCCTGGACCTGGCACCAGACGCCTTGCCCGCCGGCCTGAGCCGCGCGCAGCTGATGGAAAAAATCAAAGGCCATGTGTTGAAAAACAGCAGCGTGGTGCGGCGTTATCACCGCTGAAGTTTTTTTATTTCGGGTTAACCCGAACCGGTCGGGCTGCCCGTCTCAGAGGATGAATGGATCAATTTCCTCCTGAGGTCAGCCCCCATGTCCCTCCCTCTGCATTTCCTCCGCCCGGCCGCCCAGGGTTTCACGGTCGGGTTGCTCCTGGCCATGGCCGGTTGCGGCGTTTCGTCCAAGCCTGAGTCCGCCTCGGTCTCGCCGCCGGCTCAAGGTGCGCTCAAAACAGAGGCGCCGGTACATACCGAGGCGGTCATGGCGGACGCCACGATGGCCAAGCGCAGCGTGCGACCGGCACCGATGGCGGGTTATGCGCCGATGCCTGAATCGGCTCCGGCAGGTTATCGGGACGAGCAGCATGAACAGTATCAAGCGCTGGCCGACAACCCGATTCATAGCGTGACCGAATCGCCGGTATCGACCTTCAGCGCCGACGTCGACACCGGTGCTTATGCCAACGTCCGCCGCTTGCTGAATCAAGGGCGCTTGCCGCCCGAAGGCGCGGTGCGCCTGGAGGAGATGGTCAATTACTTTCCCTACGATTACGCATTGCCCACCGACGGCTCGCCCTTCGGTGTGACCACTGAGCTGGCGCCGTCACCGTGGAACCCGCATACCCGATTGCTGCGCATCGGCATCAAAGCCTCGGACCGCGCAGTGGCCGAACTGGCGCCGGCAAACCTGGTGTTTCTGGTGGACGTGTCCGGCTCGATGGACCGCCGCGAAGGTTTGCCGCTGGTCAAAAGCACCCTGAAACTGCTGGTCGATCAGTTGCGCGAGCAGGATCGGGTGTCATTGGTGGTTTACGCCGGCGATTCGCGCGTGGTCCTGGAACCGACTTCCGGACGGGAAAAAGCGAAAATTCGTACAGCCATCGATCAATTGACCGCAGGCGGCTCCACCGCCGGGGCGTCGGGGATCGAGCTGGCTTATCAAATGGCACAACAGGCGTTTATTCCCAAGGGCATCAACCGCATCCTGTTGGCCACCGACGGCGACTTCAACGTCGGCATCAGCGACTTCGACAGCCTCAAGCAAATGGCTGTGGAAAAGCGCAAGACTGGCGTGTCCCTGACCACCCTGGGTTTTGGTGTGGATAACTACAATGAACACCTGATGGAGCAACTGGCCGATGCCGGCGATGGCAACTACGCCTACATCGACAACCTGCGCGAGGCGCGCAAGGTGCTGGTGGATCAGCTCGGTTCGACCCTCGCCGTCGTGGCGAAGAACGTGAAGCTGCAAGTGGAGTTCAACCCGGCGCAGGTCAGTGAGTATCGGTTGTTGGGGTATGAGAATCGGGCGCTGAAGCGTGAGGATTTCAGCAATGACAAAGTCGATGCGGGTGAAATCGGTGCAGGCCATACCGTGACGGCGTTGTATGAAATTGTGCCCAAGGGGGAGAAGGGCTGGTTGGAGCCATTGCGGTATGGCAAATCCACAGCCGATGTTTCCGTGAATACCGGGGAATTGGCGATGTTGCGAGTTCGCTATCAGTTGCCAGAGGGTGGGAATAGTCGCCTGATCGAACACCCGATCGTTAACGACCTGGCCGGCAAAGCCAGCGATGACCTGCGCTTTGCAGCGGCAGTGGCAGCGTTCTCCCAACAGCTCAAGGACGGACGCTACACCGGCGAGTTCAGCCTCAAAGACACCGAAGCACTGGCTCGTGGCGCCCGAGGCGATGATCGCTTCGGCGTGCGCAGCGAGTTCGTGCAATTGGTGGAACTGGCGCAGAGCTTGCGCAGCACCACGGCGTCGAATCCAACTGCCACTGAACGACGGATTGAATAGTGAGCCGATTGAAGGGGTTCATCAGCCAGCTGTTTGCGCCCGCAAACAGCACCGAGGCCAGCAGCGACGAATCGCTGCTGGCCCGTTACCGCGAGGGCGACGGCGCGGCGTTCGAGATTTTGTACGCGCGCCATCGTCAGGGGTTGTACAGGTTTCTGCTAGGGTTGAGCGGCAGGGCTGAACTCGCCGAGGAGGTCTATCAGGAAACCTGGCTGAGCTTGATCCGCAGTGGTAGTCAGCTACAAGGTCGGGCGACTTTTCGTACCTGGCTCTACCAGATTGCCCGCAATCGTCTGATCGATCACTGGCGCAAGAACGGAGTTCATCAACCGCTGCACGACAGCTACGACGAACAGGCCCATGCCCTGGCCGACGAGGCAGCCGATCCTGAACAACTGCTGAGCCTGAGCCGCGACTCACAGCGCCTTGAAGCCGCCCTGCAAACCTTGCCCGCCGACCAGCGCGAAGTGTTCCTGCTGCGCGCCTACAGCGATCTCGATTTGCCGCAGATCGCCACCCTCACCGAAACACCGCTGGAAACCGTCAAGAGCCGCTTGCGCTACGCCCAGCAAAAACTGCGTCGGCTGCTGGCCGAGGAGGTACTGACATGACTGACGCCCGCAAGACACCGAAAGACGAAGTACTCCAGCACTATCGTGAACACGGGGCTGGTGAACCACCGGCACATCTCGACGCCTTTATCCTGGCCACTGCACACCGGGAAGTGCCCGTGCCGAAGCCGAGCCTGTGGCAACGCTGGGTCCAGGCCTGCCAGAAGCCTCGTTGGCAAGTCGCATTTGCCAGCCTGATCGGCGTGGCCCTGATGCTTGCTTTGGTGCAGCGCACGCCAGAACAGACGCCGAGCTACGACTTCGCCCCAGCGCCAAAAATATCCGCGCCGGTCGCCAAAAAAGAAGCCGCACAAGCACCACCGTCGGCTGCACGCTCTCTTGCTGCCCCGGCCGGCGCTATGTCCGCCCCTGCACCTGCTGCGCCCATGGCCGATTACGCTGCTCCCGCGCAAAGCGAATCGATCAACGCTGAAATGGTCGACGAAGCGACGGTCAGCAAGCGTGTTGCAGCGCCGGTGAAAACACTGGACGAACAGTTGCATGAAGTTCTTCGCTTGCAAAGTGCCGGTCAGACCAAAGCCGCCGACGACTTGATGGCCCAGCTGCACAAACGCTTTCCCAAGGAGAACCTCACGGCCCGACTGAAGGCATTGAAGACAAACTGAGGAGAAAGAACGGTCGCCAATTTGGCATCGCCACCCGAAAGCGCGCACTATCGGCCCATAGCCGATGCGTTGGAGGATGCCGTGGCAAAAAAAATCGACCGCATCGCCCAAATGCTCAATTGCCCGGTCAAGGGTGAGGAACTGCGGCGAGCAGTGACTGAGAGTCGTAAGGAGTTTCTGCTGGCGAAGCAGGCAGAGGAAGCGCTTGAGGAAGACGTCCTTGATGATGAATTGATCGAGGACGGAGACGACGATGATGAATACGACGAGTTCGACTGGACGACCGAATGAAAGAACGCCCTAGCGGCAAACGCCAACTGTCAGGTGGAGCGCTGCGCCTTGTAGGAGCAAGCTTGCTCGCGATGGACGTTAACGCTAACGCGTTCTTTCTGAATAAACGCATCGCCCTTGAGTCCATCATCGCAACACCGCCAGGAGCAAGCTGCCGAAACGGTGTTCGCAGAGCTTTACGCACTCCTTAATGGCATTGAAGCGAAGCAACGCAGCACTTAGCTACTCCTTCAAATTGCAGCTCCCAACAAAAACAGGACCTGCAATTTCAATGGTGGGCTACCGTTATTCTGCGGCTTGTTCCTTCCGCAACGCTGGTCCTTGCGTCAGCACTTTCCCCACATCATCAACCAGCGCCTTACTCAGCGCCGTCAAATAACGCGCAGCCCAGGTGTAACGATCGCTTTCCCTGTCGTAGGCAGCGTCTTTGGACGTGCTTTGGCGAGGAACAGAAAATCGGAAGCCATGCCTAACGCATCGCCGAGAGGCACACCGCGAGTGACGTGGAACACCGCCTGATCCGAGCAGTAGATGGCAGGCGTTAAGCCGATGGTTTTCAGCTCTGATGGGTCGATCATATGCCACCTCCATTGACGGAGGTGCGGTGGGATTGCGATTCAAGATCGCGTTGAAGGGCAAAACGAATTTCGGACGGATTTTTGTTGCGCATGGTCTAGCTCCTTGACGAGGAACTGCCACTTTTTCGTTACCAAGCGAATGGATGGCAGCTGTGCGCAGGTTGGTAAACCGGGAGTCAAGGAATCCGGCACGCCCGAAGACGTCCCACGCACAGCGGCCATAACTCAAAACTGCGGGCATAAAAAAACGCCTGCAAATCTGATGGGGGCGCTGTTGCGCTCAACTCTCGGGTTACCAAGCCCGGTCGCTGAATTGGCAGCGACGGCGGAAGGGTATCGTGCAGGTCGATCGTGCAACTTCGGATGTTGGGCGAGTGGTGACGGCGATTGTCAGAGTGCCAAATGGTCGGGGACTACCAAAGAAACCACCCAAGAAATACCCAGAAAATAACCAAGAACTACCCAAGTATCGAGCCTTCGGAGCGGGGGGCGATACCGAAGCTACTGCCGCATACCTGGAAACCGGTTCGCGAGGTGTGATACTCGTTCGGTTTGACCGAACTACTGAATTTTTCAGGGATCCGCCCCGAAACGCCACCCACAAAAAAGCCCCAGACCCTAAGATCTGAGGCTTTCTCGTTCCTACTTATGGTGCACCAGGCGGGATTCGAACCCACGACCACTGCCTTCGGAGGGCAGTACTCTATCCAGCTGAGCTACTGGTGCAATGCGGGCGCCATGATACTCATAAGCGATGCGGGCGTCCATGCTGCTGAATCGCCTGTGTTTTCGGGCCTGTAACGACCCTTTACTACGCTGATCAGAAAAAACCCGCAAATGCGCCGTTTTCGTTCTTTTTTTCGAACAGGCTATTGTCCTTTACCCCCTTTGATCCTAGGATTCGTTTGAGATTTCAAACGCTCTTGTCTGGGTGCTGAACCGCACGAGTCCAATCCGTGCGCTATTTATGTGCTTCAGCCCGGTGAATGATTTCCCTGACGGCAGCCTTCGAGGCGCCTTTCTACAATCATAATTCGCTCCGCGCTGGTCGCGGTGCTGTTAAGGAAAGCCGACATGCAGCTTAAAGACACCCAGTTGTTCCGCCAGCAAGCCTTTATCGATGGCGCTTGGGTCGATGCGGACAATGGTCAGACGATCAAG
This sequence comes from Pseudomonas sp. MPC6, assembly GCF_006094435.1. NCBI lineage: Bacteria > Pseudomonadati > Pseudomonadota > Gammaproteobacteria > Pseudomonadales > Pseudomonadaceae > Pseudomonas > Pseudomonas sp. MPC6. Next base: position 332,655 of record NZ_CP034783.1, read on the forward strand.
GTCAACAACCCGGCAACGGGCGAAATTCTGGGTACTGTGCCGAAAATGGGCGCTGCCGAAACCCGCCGTGCGATCGAAGCCGCTGACAAGGCGCTGCCGGCCTGGCGTGCACTGACCGCCAAGGATCGCGCGAACAAGCTGCGTCGCTGGTTCGAACTGATCATCGAGAACCAGGACGACCTCGCTCGCCTGATGACCCTGGAACAGGGCAAGCCACTGGCCGAAGCCAAGGGCGAGATCGTTTACGCCGCTTCCTTTATCGAGTGGTTCGCCGAAGAAGCCAAGCGCATCTACGGTGATGTGATTCCCGGCCACCAGCCGGACAAGCGCCTGATCGTGATCAAGCAGCCAATCGGCGTGACCGCTGCTATCACTCCGTGGAACTTCCCGGCCGCGATGATCACCCGCAAGGCGGGTCCAGCGCTGGCTGCCGGTTGCACCATGGTGCTCAAGCCTGCTTCGCAAACCCCGTTTTCCGCATTTGCTCTGGCCGAGCTGGCCCAGCGTGCCGGCATTCCGAACGGTGTGTTCAGCGTTGTTTCCGGCAGCGCCGGCGACATCGGCAGCGAGCTGACCAGCAACCCGATCGTGCGCAAATTGTCCTTCACCGGCTCGACCGAAATCGGTCGTCAGCTGATGGCCGAATGCGCCAAGGACATCAAGAAAGTCTCGCTGGAACTGGGCGGCAACGCGCCGTTCATCGTGTTCGACGACGCGGACCTGGATAAGGCCGTCGAAGGCGCGATCATTTCCAAGTACCGCAACAACGGCCAGACCTGCGTCTGTGCCAACCGTCTGTACATCCAGGATTCGGTCTACGACGCGTTCGCCGAGAAGCTGAAAGTGGCCGTGGCCAAGCTCAAGATCGGTAACGGTCTGGAAGACGGCACCACTACCGGTCCGCTGATCGATGAAAAAGCCGTGGCCAAGGTTCAAGAGCACATCGCTGATGCCGTCAGCAAAGGCGCAACCGTTCTGGCCGGTGGCAAGGTCATGGAAGGCAACTTCTTCGAGCCGACTATCCTCACCAACGTGCCGAAGAACGCTGCGGTGGCCAAGGAAGAAACCTTCGGTCCATTGGCGCCGCTGTTCCGCTTCAAAGACGAAGCCGAAGTGATCGCGATGTCCAACGACACCGAGTTCGGCCTGGCTTCGTATTTCTATGCCCGTGACCTGGGTCGTGTGTTCCGTGTGGCGGAAGCCCTGGAATACGGCATGGTCGGGGTCAACACCGGGTTGATCTCCAACGAAGTCGCGCCGTTCGGCGGCATCAAGGCGTCGGGCCTGGGCCGTGAAGGCTCCAAGTACGGCATCGAAGATTACCTGGAAATCAAATACCTCTGCCTGGGCATCTAAGCTCGCAAGACAAGAGCCGGGCAAGGCATTGCTTCAAGCGGAAAGGGCACGAGAGCGCTGTCCCTTTCCGCGCTTCAAATGGAATTTTCTCTGTGGCCGGGAAAGCTGTGGCAGTCGATCATCGCATGCTGCCGCAGTTGCCTCCCCGCCGCATTTTCCTTGAACCACGCCGCCCGATGAGCGGTGAATGAGGACTGTATGAGCAAGACTAACGCATCCCTGATGAAACGCCGCGAAGCCGCTGTACCACGCGGTGTTGGCCAGATTCACCCGATCTTCGCCGAGTCCGCGAAGAACGCCACAGTGACCGACGTTGAAGGTCGCGAGTTCATCGACTTCGCCGGCGGTATCGCCGTGTTGAACACCGGTCACCTGCACCCGAAAATCATCGCCGCCGTGACCGCGCAGCTGAACAAGCTGACTCACACTTGCTTCCAGGTACTGGCCTACGAGCCATACGTTGAACTGTGCGAAAAAATCAACGCCAAGGTGCCAGGTGATTTCGCCAAGAAAACCCTGCTGGTGACCACCGGTTCCGAAGCTGTAGAGAACGCCGTGAAAATCGCCCGTGCCGCCACTGGCCGTGCCGGCGTGATCGCGTTCACCGGCGCTTACCACGGTCGCACCATGATGACCCTGGGCCTGACTGGTAAAGTCGTGCCTTACTCGGCCGGCATGGGCCTGATGCCAGGCGGCATCTTCCGCGCGCTGTACCCGAACGAACTGCACGGCGTGAGCATCGACGATTCGATCGCCAGCATCGAACGCATCTTCAAGAACGACGCCGAACCGCGTGACATCGCCGCCATCATCATCGAGCCGGTCCAGGGCGAAGGCGGTTTCTACGTCGCGCCTAAAGAGTTCATGAAGCGTCTGCGCGCACTGTGCGACCAGCACGGCATCCTGCTGATCGCTGACGAAGTGCAGACTGGCGCTGGCCGTACCGGCACCTTCTTCGCCATGGAGCAGATGGGCGTTGCCGCCGACCTGACCACCTTCGCCAAATCCATCGCTGGCGGCTTCCCGCTGGCTGGTGTGTGCGGCAAGGCCGAATACATGGACGCCATCGCGCCAGGCGGCCTGGGCGGCACCTACGCCGGTAGCCCGATCGCTTGCGCCGCGGCCCTGGCCGTGATGGAAGTGTTCGAAGAAGAACACCTGCTGGACCGCTGCAAGGCTGTCGGCGAGCGTCTGGTCACTGGCCTGAAAGCCATTCAGGCCAAATACCCGGTGATCGGCGAAGTGCGTGCCCTGGGCGCGATGATCGCGGTCGAGTTGTTCGTTGATGGCGATAGCCACAAGCCGAACGCTCCAGCGGTAGCCGCCGTTGTGGCCAAGGCTCGCGACAAGGGCCTGATCCTGCTGTCCTGCGGCACTTACGGCAACGTTCTGCGTGTGTTGGTACCACTGACTTCGCCGGATGAGCAACTGGACAAAGGTCTGGCAATCATCGAAGAGTGCTTCGCGGAGCTTTGATTTAAAGTGCTCTGATGAAAGTGTGAGCTGATCGACAAAAAACCCGCTTCGGCGGGTTTTTTTGGCTCCCGAAACCCTCCGCGCTGTAACGAATGTCTCGCCTTGAGTAAGGTGCACGCATTTGCCAATGGAGTGTGCAGATGACCGCTGTGGTGTTACCTGCTGTACCGCGTGTGCTGATTGCCGAGGCCGACTCCTGGTCCCGTGATCTGCTCAAGCAAGTACTGTTGAGCGTGCGCTGCGACGTACGGCTGAATCTGTGTGCCGATGGTCAGGAAGCATTGCGCTTGCTCGCGGAATATCCCTACGACCTGGTGATCGTTGACAGGGAGTTGCCCGGCATCGATGGCTTGAATGTGTTGCGCAGTGTTCGCCAGCGCAAACGTAATCCGCCACTGCCGTTCATTCTGATGAGCAGCCGTAACGACAGTGCCAGCGTGCGCCAAGCCTTGCCTCTGGCGCCTGCGGCCTATCTGACCAAACCCCTGAACATGGCAAGCCTGACCCGGCGTCTGCAGGGTTTGCTGCTCAATGCTGGCGAGCAAGTATTGTGCGATGGGCCGACGCTGGCGCCGGGCATGACCTTGTCGGTTTTCCTGGAGCGCCGACGCGAGCTGGCTGATGGCGCATCGCTGATGACCGACGTGCAGTTGGCGCTCAAGCGCAGCCTCAATCCCGACAGCATCGATCTGACGCTGTTGCATGACGAGCTCCGTACCGATCCGCAGATCACCGCCGTGCTGATCGCCGCCGCCAACAGCGCGGCCCGGTATCAGGGTGTTGCCGTACAGACCCTGTCCCAGGCGCTGCAGCGTCTTGGCATCGAACAAAGCATGAACCTGGTGCTGGGTTTGGCCCTCAGGCGAAGTGCGCGGTTCAGCGATCGGTGCCTGGCGGATTACGCCGAGCGTTATTGTGAACTGTCGCTGCACACCGCCGAATATGCGCGGGCCCTGGCGCACTTGCTGGATCTGGATCAGGAGCGCTGTTATTGCGCCGGCATGCTGCATCGACTGGGCGAACTGGCGTTGTTGCGGTCTTTGCAGGAATGGAAACAAGCCGGGGGTGAGCTGGATGAGTGGGAGGAGGTGGGGAACGCGCTGGCGCAATTCGGCGCGGCTTATGGTTCGGCGTTGCGTACCCGTTGGCGTTTGCCACTGCAGTTGCGAGGGCTGATTGCGGCGGTCTACGAGCTGGGTGGTGGGGTTTATTCCAGAGAAGCACTGGTAATGAACATGGCTGCGCAGTTGGCGCGCCTGACCGGGCAGGAGGACATTGAGGCGCTGGCGAAGGGCCGAACGGCGCGGTTGCTCAAGATCGGAGTGCCGGAATTGATGCGTTTGCGCCAAACGCAAGCCTAGCCGCAGAGGATGCGATTCTTGCCCTGACGCTTCGCCTCGTACATCGCCGCATCGGCGCGGGCGAACAGGGCGTCGATGTTTTCATCCTCGGCCGTGAGGCTGGTCAGGCCCTGGCTGATGGTGATGCCGAACGTCTGGTCGTCATGGCAGAAGCTCAATCGCTGAATTTCCCGTTGCAGGCGCTCGGCCACTTGCATGGCCATGTCCGGTGCACAACCGGGGAATACCGCCGCGAACTCCTCACCGCCGATTCGCCCGAATACATCACCACGCCGCAAGGAACCTCGACCGCTCTCGGCGATCCGTTGCAGCACGCTATCGCCCACCTGGTGGCCATAGGTGTCATTGATCACTTTGAAATCATCGATGTCCAGGATCAGGAACGACAGAGGCGCGCCTTGATTTCGCGCCTGTTCGAATTCGTGGTTGGCGCATTCGAAGAAGTGTCGGCGGTTGCTGCTCTGGGTTAGCCCATCTGTGGTAGCCAGGCGGTGGAGTTCGGTTTCCATGTGCTTCTTGTCGGTGATGTCTTCGGCGATTCCGACGATGATCACCGGCTGTCCCGGCTCGGCCAGGCGGTTGATGAAGCACTTGTCACTCAGCCAGCGTACCTGGCCGTCGGCGGCAATGATGCGGTACTCACGGTTCTCAACGGCGCCTTTGTCCAATACGTCGGCCATGCTGCGCTCGGCATAGTCCAGGTCGTCGGGGTAAATGCTGTCGCGCCATTGGTTGTAGTCGGCCAGTAAAAGGCCGGCGGAACGGCCAAAAATCCGCTCGTAGGCAGGGCTCACATAGAGCATCTGGCGGGCTTCCCAGTCGAATGCCCAAAGCACCGCGTTGACGCTCACCAGCAGGGAGCTGAACAGCTGTTCGCGTTCGCTCAGGCGCGCCACTTCGCCTTGGGCATGAATCAGCGCCATTAGCGTCTGCGCGGCCTCGGGCCACTGTGGAAGGGATGAGTCTTGTAGGTTTCTATTGACCATCGGTACAAAATCTCAAAGGGCGTGTGCCGCTCGAGGTTCGAAAGCGGCCACCACAAAGCCCGCCTGGATGGCGAAGTGTCTTTGAGATAGGGGATTTGAAGTGAAGTTCCCGCCTTTCGTGGCGAGGGAGCTTGCTCCCGCCGGGCGGTACTGGCGACGCGTTTATCAGTTAAAACGCGTCGTCAGGTTTTCCACGGCCTTCGCCGCCGAGCGGGAGCAAGCTCCCTCGCCACCGTCAGACGGTAGCGGCAGGGCGCAGGGAGTAAGTTTTCAACTGGTCGGCGAATTCGCGCAGCGATTGGATTCCGCTGGCTTCGGCTTCGTGGACCCAATCCTTGATGGCGGCCAGCATGTCGTGACCATTCGAGCTGGTCTTGAGCCAGATCTGTTGCAAGGCCAGGCGTTTCTCGTAGATGACCTTCAGCGCCTGACTGTGCTCGAGCATGGTCTGGATGCGCAGGTGGTGTTTTTCATCCAGCAGGCTGGTTTCCCGCGAGAGCAGGCGCTTGGCCCGGTGGAACTGGTGACGAACCGAATGATCGACCTTTTCCAGCTCTTGCTTGACCAGCGGGGCGATCACCAGCTTGCGGTACTGGGCCATGATCTGGAAGCGGTTGTTGAGGATGGCCATGGCGGTGTCCATATCCAGGTTGCCTTTACCTTCGACCCGGTGGGCAATCGGCGCGACGCGCTGGACCTTGGCCAAGCGGAAGAAACTGAAGACTTGTATCCAGGCCCAGCCGAGATCGAATTCCCACTTCTTCACCGACAGTTTCGCCGAGTTCGGGTAAGTGTGATGGTTGTTATGCAGTTCTTCGCCGCCGATCAGGATGCCCCAAGGCACCAGATTGGTCGCCGCATCGCGGCATTCGAAGTTGCGGTAGCCAATGGCATGGCCCAGGCCGTTGACCACGCCGGCAGCCCAGACCGGGATCCACATCATCTGGATGGCCCAGATGGTGATACCGATGGTGCCGAACAGCAGCAGGTCGATAACGCCCATGATTGCCACACCCAGCAGGGGGAAACGGGTATACAGGTTGCGTTCGATCCAGTCGTCGGGGCAGTTCTTGCCGTAGATACGCAAGGTCTCGGGGTTTTCCGCTTCGGCGCGGTACAGCTCGGCACCTTTGCGCAGGACGGTGGACAACCCCTTGATGACCGGGCTGTGCGGGTCATCTTCGGTTTCGCATTTGGCGTGATGCTTGCGGTGGATAGCGGTCCACTCGCGGGTGTTCTGGGCGGTGGTCAACCACAACCAGAAGCGGAAGAAATGTTTCAGGCCGGCATTGAGCTCAAGCGAGCGATGGGCTGAATAACGGTGCAGATAGACCGTGACGCCAATGATCGTCACGTGGGTCATCAGCAGGGTGACTGCCACCAGTGACCAGGGCGACAAGCCGAGAAAACCTTCGTACCACATAGGCTAATGGGCCCTCGATAAAGAAAAAAACAGCCGTTGCATTATCACTGAGCCTACAGATAAAACCAGTCACCCTTTCAGATAAGAGTGGCTGGATGTTTCTTTAACCTATAATCCCATCCTTTCGAAAGGACATGGACGGCCGAATGTCTGCTACCTATCGCGATGCTCTGCGCGTCGCGCTGCTCTACCTTCTGGTTTCAATAGTCTGGCTGCAATTGAGCGGTCATTTATTGAGCAGCTTCTTCGATAGCTCCGAGGCGTTACAGCGATGGCAGCTGATCAACGGTTACGCCTGGGTCGTGTGCAGCGCCGGATTGATATTCCTGGCCCGTGCGCGTTTGTTCCGCTGCCTGGGGGGCGGCGCCAGGTTGCGTGAGCACGGTGAAGACCGGGAACGTTTGCGACAGGCGGCCGCGGTGTTCGATTGCACCCGTGAAGGGGTGCTGGTCACCAATAGCAATGGACTGATTGTTCACGTGAATCGGGCGTTCATGGAAATCACCGGTTACCTGCGTGAGGAAGTGCTGGGTCAGCGCCCGAGCCTGTTCAAGTCGGGACATCATCCGCCCAGTTTCTACCAGGCAATGTTCGCGACACTCAATAGCGTCGGCGAGTGGAGCGGGGAAATCTGGAACCGGCGCAAATGCGGCGAGATCTACCCGCAATGGCAGACGATCCGCCTCATTCATGACGATCAGGGACGGCTCAGCCAGTACGTGGCGGTGTTTTCCGACATCAGCGCGATCAAGAACTCTGAACATCAACTCAAGCACCTGGCACACCACGACCCGCTGACCGACCTGCCCAACCGCTTGCTGTTCACCGACCGCACCGAACAGGCGCTGGCTTCGGCGCAGGTTCACAAGCGTGGTTGTGCGTTACTGCTGATTGATCTGGATCATTTCAAGATGATCAACGACAGCCTCGGGCACACGATCGGTGATCAGCTGCTCAAGGCCGTGGCCGAACGGTTGCAAGCCCTGTTCGGCCAGGGGATTACCCTGGCGCGGCTGGGCGGTGATGAGTTCGCCGTGCTGGCCGAGAACTGTCCGCAGCTGATGCAGGCGGCGGCGCTGGCTCAGCGGATCATCGATGGCTTCAAGCAGCCATTCCTGATTGACGGGCATCAGCTGTTTATCAATACCAGCATCGGTATCAGCCTGTTTCCTGCTGATGCGTTGAGCGCTGAACAGCTGCTGCGTAACGCCGACTCGGCGCTGTTCAAGGCCAAAGGTGCTGGCCGGGACGGCTACGCCCTCTACACGGAAGAGCTGACTGCCCACGCCCAGCAACGGGTCGAGACGGCGGTTGAGCTGCGCCGTGCGCTGGAGCAGCAGGAACTGCGTGTGTACTACCAGCCGGTTCACGACCTCAGGACCTGCCGCCTGATTGGCGTCGAGGCGCTGGTGCGCTGGGAGCATCCACAGCGTGGGCTGGTGCCGCCGGCAGAGTTCATTCCCATTGCCGAACGCACCGGATTGATTGCGCAGATCGATGCCTGGGTGATGCAGCAGGCTTGTCGGCAAATGTGCCAGTGGCTGCAAGCCGGTGTGGCGTTGTCGTTTGTGGCGGTAAATGTCTCCTCGCGATTGTTCGCTCACCGTGAGTTGTTTCAGCAGGTGGCAAAAATACTGCACGAAACCGGGCTCGATCCGGCCTGCCTGGAACTGGAAGTCACTGAAAGTGCGGTGATGGAAGATCCGGAAGTGGCGCTGGAGCAGATGCATCGACTGCGCGAACTGGGTGTGCGTCTGGCCATCGATGACTTCGGTACCGGCTATTCATCGTTACTGCGCCTCAAGCGATTGCCGGTGCAGAAGCTCAAGATCGATCAGGGATTTGTCGCGGGGTTGCCTTGGGATGAGGATGACGCGGCGATTGTGCGGGTGATCATTGCCCTGGCGCAGAGCATGGGGATGCAGGTGCATGCCGAAGGGATCGAGCAGGTCGAGCAGGCGGGGTTCCTGCTTGAGCACGGTTGCGATCTTGGGCAGGGCTACTGGTTTGGGCGACCGGTGCCGGCTGGGCAGCTGGACTGGATGCGGGCACCGGAAATTCGCTAGACACCGAACGATCCCCCTCCCTTGTAGGAGCTGGCTTGCCAGCGAAGGCGGCCTCAAGTCCCGCAGCGCCCATGAAGATGCCCTCGCCGGCAAGCCGGCTCCTACATGGGCGTTTAGTTATTTAGTTATATAAACATTCTTAAATAGTCTTTTTAAGAATATCAGCGCTTGCCTACTATTGCTCTCACGCCGCAAGCAGTGCCGCCCACTGCCAGGCAACCTCTCAGTCGAAGGAGCAGCACCATGAGCGCATCCCTACGTAGCGTTGACGGTCAAGACGAAGCCACCATCTTGCGTGAAATCCAGAGTGCCTTGCGCGACCTGCGGTTCGGCGCTGTTGAAATCACTGTGCACAACGCGCAGGTGGTTCAGATCGAACGCAAGGAAAAATTCCGTTTGCAGAACCCGAGCAATAAACCGAGCTGAAACAGCAGATCAAAAGATCGCAGCCTGCGGCAGCTCCTGCGGGGGACCGAGGTGGGCGCTACCGAAGGCGGTGATCTTTTAACCGGCAACCGCGATCCCAACAAATCCATAAGAAAAGCCATCACCCACAGAATTCCAGGAGCTTTCACCATGTCGTCGATTCGTCATTTCGCTTTGGCCGCCCTGGCCAGCGCCCTATTTGCTGGTTCCGCGGTCGCCAAGGATTACGAACTGCTCAACGTGTCGTACGACCCGACCCGTGAGCTGTATCAGGACTACAACGCCGAATTCGTCAGTTTCTGGAAGAAAGCACATCCGGGCGACAACGTGAAAGTCCAGCAATCCCATGGTGGCTCGGGCAAACAGGGCCGGGCGGTGATCGACGGTCTGCGCGCCGACGTGGTGACGCTGGCCCTGGCGGGTGACATCGATGAAATCGCCAAGCTTGGCAAGACCCTGCCGGCCGACTGGCAGAAACGTCTGCCAGAGGCGAGCACGCCGTACACGTCGACCATCGTGTTCCTGGTGCGCAAGGGCAATCCCAAAGGCATCAAGGATTGGGGCGACTTGACCAAAAGTGGTGTGGAAGTCATCACCCCGAACCCGAAAACCTCAGGCGGTGCACGCTGGAACTTCCTGGCAGCATGGGCCTATGGCCTCAAAGCCAACGGCGGTGACGAAGCCAAGGCCAAGGAATACGTGCAGACCCTGTTCAAGCACGTTCCCGTTCTGGACACCGGCGCTCGCGGTTCGACCATCACCTTCGTCAACAACGGTCAGGGCGACGTGTTGCTGGCCTGGGAAAACGAAGCTTTCCTGGCGCTGAAAGAAGAGGGTGGCGCCGACAAGTTCGACATTGTGGTGCCTTCGCTGTCGATCCTCGCCGAGCCCCCGGTGGCCGTCGTCGACAAAAACGCCGAGAAAAAGGGCAACACTGAAATTGCCGAAGCCTATTTGAAACACCTGTACAGCCCTGCGGGTCAGGAAATCGCGGCGAAAAACTTCTATCGTCCACGTGACAAGGACGTCGCAGCCAAGTATGCCAAACAGTTCCCGACCCTGGACCTGGTGACCATCGACAAGGACTTCGGCGGCTGGAAAACCGCGCAACCGAAATTTTTCAATGACGGTGGCGTGTTCGACCAGATTTACCAGGCGCAGTAATCTGACTTTAGCCACACACGAGCCTGATGCTCAGGCGCGTACTTTGTGGGAGCGGGCTTGCTCGCGAAGGCGGTGTGTCATGCGACGTAAGAGTTGACTGATACGCCCCTTCGCGAGCAAGCCCACTCCCACATTAATGCGTTTAGCGGATAGTTTTTTTAACCAAGGACTTTTATGTCGCGTCGTATCTCCCCCGTCATACCCGGCTTCGGGCTGACGCTGGGCTACACCTTGGTGTACCTCAGCCTGATTGTGCTTATTCCACTGGCGGCGATGTTCGTGCATGCCGCTCAACTCACCTGGGATCAGTTCTGGGCGATTATTTCGGCGCCGCGGGTGCTGGCGGCGTTGAAGCTGAGCTTCGGCACCGCCCTCTGCGCCGCGATCATCAACGGCATCATCGGCACACTGCTGGCCTGGGTGCTGGTGCGCTACACCTTCCCGGGCCGAAAAATCATCGATGCGATGATCGATCTTCCGTTTGCATTGCCCACTGCCGTTGCCGGTATCGCGTTGACCGCGCTCTACGCGCCGAACGGCTGGGTGGGGCAGTTCGCGGCCGACCTGGCGTTCAAGATCGCGTATACCCCCCTCGGCATCACGCTGGCACTGACTTTTGTAACGCTTCCATTCGTGGTACGTACAGTACAGCCAGTATTGGCCGATATCCCCCGCGAAGTGGAGGAAGCGGCGGCGTGTCTCGGTGCGAAACCCTTGCAGGTCTTCCGCCATATTCTGGTGCCGGCATTGCTGCCAGCCTGGTTGACCGGCTTCGCTTTGGCCTTTGCCCGCGGGGTTGGCGAGTATGGATCGGTGATTTTCATCGCCGGCAACATGCCGATGAAAACCGAGATCCTCCCGCTGCTGATCATGGTCAAGCTCGACCAGTACGATTACACCGGCGCTACCTCCATTGGTGTACTGATGCTGGTGGTTTCCTTCATCCTGTTGCTGCTGATCAACTTGCTGCAGCGGCGCATCGAAACCCCATAAGGAGGCGCACACATGTCCCAATCGTCTATTGCTGCGGCTTCCTCGAACGCCTCCCGCCGTGGCAGCGCCTCATCGCGGCGACTGCTGATCGGCCTGGGCTGGCTGATTTTTGGCCTGTTCCTGTTGTTGCCGCTGGTTATCGTGGTGTCCCAGGGCCTGAAGCTCGGAATCGGTGCGTTCTTCACCGCGATCTTTGAACCGGATGCGTTGTCGGCTCTGAAACTCACGGTGATCGCCGTGCTGATTTCGGTGCCCCTGAACCTGGTGTTCGGCGTCAGTGCGGCGTGGTGCGTGAGCAAGTACTCGTTCCGCGGCAAAAGTATCCTCGTGACCCTGATCGACCTGCCGTTCTCGGTGTCGCCGGTGATCGCCGGCCTGGTCTATGTGCTGATGTTCGGCGCCCAGGGCTTGTTCGGGCCATGGTTGCAGGACCACGACATCCAGATCGTCTTCGCTTTGCCGGGCATCGTGCTGGCGACGATTTTCGTCACCGTGCCGTTTGTGGCCCGCGAGTTGATTCCGCTGATGCAGGAACAAGGCACTCAGGAAGAAGAGGCGGCCCGCCTGCTCGGAGCCAATGGCTGGCAGATGTTCTGGCATGTCACCGTACCCAACATCAAATGGGGCCTGATCTACGGCGTCGTGCTGTGCACCGCGCGGGCCATGGGTGAGTTCGGTGCGGTATCGGTGGTTTCCGGGCACATTCGCGGGGTGACCAACACCCTGCCGCTGCACGTCGAGATCCTCTACAACGAATACAACCACGTGGCCGCGTTCGCCGTGGCGAGCCTGTTGCTGATCCTGGCGCTCTTCATCCTGCTGCTCAAGCAGTGGAGCGAAAACCGTATTAACCGCCTGCGCGCCAGCGCCGCGGAGGAATAAGTCATGTCGATCGAAGTGCGTAACGTCAGCAAGAATTTCAACGCGTTCAAGGCGCTGGATAACATCAGCCTGGACATCCAAAGTGGCGAGCTCGTGGCGCTGCTCGGTCCGTCCGGTTGCGGCAAGACCACGCTGCTGCGGATCATCGCCGGTCTCGAAACCCCGGATAAAGGCAGCATCGTGTTCCACGGTGAAGATGTCTCCGGTCATGATGTGCGTGATCGCAACGTCGGCTTCGTGTTCCAGCACTACGCCCTGTTCCGCCACATGACCGTGTTCGACAACGTCGCGTTCGGCCTGCGCATGAAACCGAAAAACCAGCGCCCGAGCGAAAGCCAGATCGCGGTGAAAGTCCACGAGTTGCTGAACATGGTGCAACTGGACTGGTTGGCGGATCGCTATCCGGAACAACTGTCCGGGGGGCAGCGTCAACGGATTGCCCTGGCCCGCGCCCTGGCGGTGGAGCCGAAGGTGCTGCTGCTCGACGAACCGTTTGGCGCCCTCGACGCCAAGGTCCGTAAGGAGCTGCGCCGCTGGCTCGCACGGCTGCACGAAGACATCAACCTGACCTCGGTCTTTGTGACCCACGACCAGGAAGAAGCCATGGAAGTCGCCGACCGCATCGTGGTGATGAACAAGGGTGTGATCGAGCAGATCGGCTCACCGGGTGAGGTCTATGAAAACCCCGCCAGCGATTTCGTCTACCACTTCCTCGGCGACTCGAACCGTCTGCATTTGGGCGAAGACAACCACGTGCTGTTCCGTCCTCACGAAGTGTCGCTGTCGCGCCATGAACTGGAAGACCATCACGCCGCCGAGGTGCGGGATATCCGTCCATTGGGCGCGACGACCCGGGTAACGCTGAAGGTTGAAGGCCAGAGCGATCTGATCGAAGCGGAAGTGGTGAAGGATCACGACAGCCTGGTCGGGTTGGCGAAGGGCGAGACGCTGTTCTTCAAGCCGAAGGTCTGGCAGAAAGTCGCCAATCTCTAAATCAAAAGCAAAAGCTTCGCGAGCAAGCCCGCTCCCACATTCATCTATGGCGTTCACGAATAATGTGTTCACTGGAGCCCGCAATGTGGGAGCGGGCTTGCTCGCGAAAGCGATTTACGCCGCAGCGTTATCCTGGCGCAAACGCACACCACCCGCCCGCGCCTCGATCTGCGCTTTCAGCTCCCGCCGCAGCCCCAGCAAAAACGCCAGCTCCACCACCACAAACAGCGGCCCGACAATCAACCCCGTCACATCGTCGACAAACGCCGGCTTGCGCCCTTCATAGTGATGACCGACAAACTGAATCGCCCAGCCGATCACAAACATCCCGACGCCGCTCGCCAGCCAGACCAGCGTGCTTTGCTGCGCGAGCACCTGACCTGCCCAGATGCACAGCCCGAGCAATACACTCATCAACACCCCGAGGCGCAGTTCCAGGCGCAGGTAAAACCACGCCGACGCCAGCGCGACCAACACCGCCGGTGACAGCCAGCCCCCGGCCCATTGCGGACGCGACAGCAGCACCGCCACCGCCACTACAATCAACGGAATGCCGACGAAGTGGGTGGCAATATTGCGCGGGTCGCGATGGTAGGTAGCGTATTGACCGAGATGGTCGACGAGGCTTTTCATTGTTATTCCTCCTGTTGAGTGCTGGATCATGCCCCAGATTCATATTTTGCGCTGTCAGTCAGACGACAAGGACGTTTTTTATTGATGGGCTTTGTCCGCGAACACGCCTAGCCTGTGATGACGACAATCGAGGTGTGCCATGCGTGTGCTGTTAGTGGAAGACGAGCCTGAGCTCGCCAGTCTTTTGGCCAAAGGCCTGAGTGAGGCGAGTTATGCCGTGGATGTGGCCGTCACCGGGATGGCTGGCCGTCGTTTTATCGAGTCCGGCGAGTACGAGCTGATCATCCTCGACGTCATGCTGCCGGGGCTCAACGGCTGGCAGTTGCTGCAACAGATCCGCAAGCTGGGCGATACGCCGGTGCTGCTCCTGACGACCAAAGATGGCATCGAGGATCGCCTGCGCGGGTTGGAACTGCATGAAGATGATTACCTGCTCAAGCCGTTTGCGGTGAGCGAGTTGGTGAAGCGGGTGCGCAAGGTGTTGCGGCGGGATCGGGGGCGCTGACTGGGTCGGGCCTGGTCAAAAAATGAACTGGATATCTGCTTTGATCTGCACTAAATACAATGCATATTCACGAATTGTGTAATTTTGCACGGTATACAATGCAGGTTGATTGTATGGAAAACCTTGGCCAGACAATCCGGTCGCTACGAAAAGAGCGAAAATTAACCCAACAGGATTTGGCGAATCAGTATGGAATGAGCCGTTCCACGATCTCAGGTATCGAGAACAACACCATCCCTGAAATCGGTTTGCGCAAGGTTGAGGCGATCCTGAACGGTTTTGGCTACGAACTCACCGCAGTCCCCCGTCAGTCGCAACGTCCAACTCTGGATTCTTTGAAAAAGGTCAATTTCCATGGTTGAGCTGCAGGAAAAGGATCGGCTGCGGATCACTGTCTCCGGCACCCCTGTAGGCATCCTTGGTCGGGGTCAGTCACGCATCGATTCCGTATTTGCCTACGCCGAAGATGCGCTGGAAGAAAACGCCGTCTCGTTGACCATGCCCGCTCGCCTCGAGAGCTATACGTGGGAGCAAGGTGTTCCGCCAGTTTTTGAAATGAATCTGCCGGAGGGCGCTCTGCGCGATGAACTGACCCGTCGCTTCAGCAAGGCGTTTCTGGTGTGCAACCAAAAGTGCTGATCCGGGATAGTGCGACGACCGTTGACCGGCTGACCCATCGAGGAGCGACACATCTGGTCAAATCCTTTCGTCCAGAAGAATACCCTGAGCTTGCTGCGAACGAATATTTCTGCATGCGCGCCGCGCTGCATTCGGGTCTCGAAGTGCCGAAGTTTGAACTCAGCGAACACGGCAAATTTTTGATCGTCCAGCGCTTCGATCTGAACGACAAGGGTTGTCTGGGGTTCGAGGATTTCTGCGTACTCAACGCCTGGCCGTCGAAGGCCAAATACGATGGTTCGTACGAGGGTGCCGCGAAACAGATCAAAGAGTTTGTCTCCCCGCCGTTACTCAAGCACGCCCTTGAGTCGTTTTTCAGAATCGTCGCTTTGTCGTCCGCTCTGAAAAACGGCGATGCTCACCTCAAAAATTTCGGTGTGCTGTACGAACATTGTGGTGCTGATGCGCAAATCAGACTGGCTCCGGCCTACGACATCGTCACGACTTCGGTGTACATAAAGGCAGACAGCATGGCGTTGCTGTTAGGTGGGTCAAAGGCATGGCCAAAATACAAAATGCTGATGCGTTTTGGTCGGTCGGCCTGCAACCTGACTGAGGGGCGGTGCAATGAACTGCTGCAGCAAGTCGACCACGGAATAGATGTGGCAATGGCGGAAATGGCCGATTACATCAAGGTAAGTAGCGTTTTTGCCGAGGTTGGTGAAGCAATGATGGAACAGTGGAAATCGGGTGTAGCGCGCAGCCTGGTCAAAAGCTGATCACCGCAACCCCTCCCGAAACTGCCCCGGCGTCATCCCCGTCCAGCGCTTGAACGCGCGACTGAAGCTGCTGGTATCGGCAAACCCCAACAAATAGCTGATCTCACTCAACGAACACTGCGGGTCACGCAGGTGCAGCAGCGCCAGGTTTTCGCGACTTTCATTGAGCAGCGTATCGAACCGACAGCCCTCGTCCGCCAGATGCCGTTGCAGGCTGCGCAAGCTCAGGTGCAGGGCCTGGGCGATGCGTTCGGCGCTGGGCTCGCCTTCGGGCAGTTGCTCTTCAATGGCGTCGCGGACCTTGCGCTCCCAGGTCAGGGGCTTGAGTTGCGCGAGCGTGCGCTTGAGCACCGCTTCGTTATGCTCGGCCAGTTCCGGGTTGGCATCGTCGAGGTGGCTGTCGAAATCCACCAGCGCGAACTCCAGGCGGTCTTCATCGGCGGCGAAGTACACCGGCGAGCGAAAGACTTTGTGCCATTGATGTGAATCGCTGGGTTCCGGACGCCGCAGATACACCGCCAGTGGCGCGTAGTCGCGTCCGAGACGATTGCGGCAGGTGCGTACGTAAATCGCCGCGAAAGCATCGATGGCCTCGAAAGCCGGGGCCGGATTGCCGGGCGGGATTTTCAGGCGGAAGCGGTAGCGGTCGTCGGTGCGGCTCAGTTCCAGTTCCAGGGCATCGCTGACCACCTGGTGATAACGCACGATCCGCTCGAATACTTCCCGCAGGCTGCCGCTGGCCACCAGCGCATAACCGAGCGCATGAAACGTGGTCGGGCTGACAAAGCGCGACACCCGCAAGCCGATCGCCGGGTCGCCGCTGACCTGCACCGCGATTTCCCACAGGCGCGTCGTTCCGGACAACGGGTAACGGGCGTTCGGGTCGTCCATCAGTTGCGGGTCGAGCCCCGCCTGCCGGCACAGGGCGGTGCTGTCGAGGCCCAGCGCATCGAGTTGCTTGCGCAGGGCACGGGTCCAGCTGGCGAGGGAGGTCGGTTCAGTCATGCTGATTGGCGCTTCCGGTCAACAGGTTGGCGTTCACGGCTACCACCTTGCGAGGGGTCGCGAGGCAGGATGCGAGCATCAATAACCAGAGGATGGAAGCATGGACGGTACTTCTGCAAGCCCCCAGCGACTGAATGCAGCACAGCGCGCGGCACATATTCGTGAGGTGGTGCTGGCCAAGGGCGTCGAACTGCGGCGGCGCTACCCGATTCTCAACCATCAGGATGCCTTGGGCGTGGGCATTCTGGCCTTCGCCCTGGCCGGGATGATCGGCTCGGCGACGCTCTACATCACCGGGCACATGGCTTGGTGGGTGTGCCTGTTGCTCAACGCGCTCTTTGCCTCGCTGACCCACGAGCTGGAACACGATTTGATACATAGCATGTACTTTCGTAAACAACGTGTACCGCACAACCTGATGATGGCGCTGGTGTGGCTGGCGCGGCCGAGCACGATCAACCCGTGGATTCGTCGGCATCTGCACCTCAATCATCATAAGGTCTCCGGTACGGAAGCCGACATGGAAGAGCGGGCGATCACCAACGGCGAACCCTGGGGATTTGCGCGGCTGCTGATGGTGGGTGACAACGTGATGTCGGCGTTCATCCGAATGTTGCGAGCCAGGACCTGGGCTCATAAATTCAGCATCATCAAGCGCACCCTGAAGGTTTACGCGCCACTGGCGCTGGTGCATTGGAGCGCGTGGTACGTGTTTCTCGGCTTTCACGCGGCAAACGGCATCGCGGCGCTCATGGGCACTGCTATCGAATGGTCGGCGACAACGCTGGCGGTGATGCAAGTGATCGACATCGCGGCGGTCGTGATCATCGGCCCGAATGTATTACGCACCTTTTGCCTGCATTTCGTCAGCTCGAACATGCACTACTACGGTGACGTGGAGCCCGGCAACGTGATCCAGCAGACCCAGGTTTTGAACCCGTGGTGGATGTGGCCGATGCAGGCGTTCTGCTTCAACTTCGGCAGCAGCCACGGCATCCATCACTTTGTGGTGAAGGAACCGTTCTACATCCGCCAGTTGAGCGTGCCGGTGGCGCATAAGGTGATGCGTGAGATGGGGGTGCGGTTCAACGATATCGGGACATTCGGGCGGGCGAACCGATTTGTGCGCAAGGAGCGGCAGACCATTGGAAGCGTGCGATCGGCACAGGCCTGACCTGTCAAAATGGTCGAGGAGGTCGGCGCTCGGCTGGGATCTTATATGTCGTATTGATCTATAAATAATTCTAAATATTCTTTTAAAGAATAATAGGTTTGAGCAATGATGGGTTCAACGAAGCCAAGCGCCAAATAGCGAGTTCATCAAACCGAAACCTTTGCACGCTAAACATTACTGGAGGCTCACCTCGCGACGTTGCAGGTGTTCTTCGCTGGATATCAGTTTCCGGGACCGTCTCCTTGGCAGGGTGCGGTCCCTTTTTTATTCCGGGCATAAAGACCCTGGAGGAGCTGGTTTGTCAGATCGCCGCGGCGCGGCGAATGCTTTCTGTCAGGCGATAATGCTTTGCCAGAAATACCGCTTTCGCCGGCAAGCCAGCGCCTACAGGTTTTTTACTTTATATTCTATTTAGATCTTAATAAATAGCTTCTTATTCCTTAACGAACATAACTCTCCTCCCTATACTCGACCAGGAACAGACACGCAGCAGGAGAGCTCCCCCATGCGCAACGAATCAATTCGCTACCTGATGGTGCCGGGCTGGCAAGGATCGCCAGAAGATCATTGGCAAAGCCACTGGCAGAACAGCTTGCCGAATAGCGCACGGGTGGAGCAGGCCGACTGGCTGACGCCGCGCCGTGAAGACTGGGTCGCGGCGCTGGCCGAGGCGATTGCCGCGGATAGCACGCCAGTGATCCTGATCGCCCATAGCCTGGGCTGCATTACCGTTGCCCATTGGGCCGCCACTGCGCCTGTGCAGTTTTTACGTCAGGTTCGCGCTGCCTTGCTGGTGGCGCCTGCGGACGTCGAGCGCCCGGCTTGCGCACCTGCCTTGCGCAATTTCGCGCCCATTCCGACCGATCTTCTGCCGTTCCCGAGCCAGGTTGTCAGCTCGGACAATGACAGCGCCGTGAGTGCGCCGCGAGCCTTGGAGCTGGCCCGCAACTGGGGGGCCGAGGCGGGGATTTTGTCGGGTGCCGGACACATCAACGTGAAGTCCGGTCATCAGCGCTGGGAGCAGGGGTTTGCCTACCTCTATCGTCTGCAAAATCGCATGGAGCACCACGCCCTGCGCCGCGCTTGAACTTTTTTTTAAGAATCGCCCCCGTCTCCCGGCGGTTTTGGGCGGGAGTCTGCCATGAGTTTCGAAACGTTCGGTCAGCCGCTGCTGACCTTCCCCGATGCAGAAAAAAGTCCCCTGAGCATCCGCGCCAAAGCGTTGGTGTTCGTCGATCCGCGCTCGCGACAGTTGCGCCAGGAGCTGGAACAACTGGCACCGCGTTCGATCTCCGTATTGATCCGTGGCGAAACCGGCAGCGGCAAAGAATTGCTGGCGCGGCACATTCATCGCGCCAGTGATCGCGGGGGGTTATTCGTTTCGGTGAATTGCGGCTCGATCAGCCCCACGTACGCCGATGCCGAATTGTTTGGCTACGCCGCCGGCAGCTATAGCGGTTCGGCCAGCAGTCGCGCCGGCTGGTTCGGTTCGGCCAACGGCGGGACGCTCTATCTGGACGAGATCGGCGACCTGCCGCTGCCGATCCAGGTCAAACTGCTTGCCGCCCTGGAAAACCACGAAGTCACCCGCGTCGGCGCCCAGCAACCGAGTCCGGTGGATGTGCGCCTGGTGGCCGCCACCAGCATCGATCTGGCGCAGGCGGTGGCCGCCGGTAAATTTCACGAGCGGCTTTATCACTACCTCAGTGAAGGCCAGCTCGAACTGCCGGCGTTGCGTGAGCGGGTAGGCGATATCCTGTCATTGTCCGAATACTTCCTTGGTATCTACAGCCAGCGCCTGGACCTGCCAGTGCCGCTGATCAGCGAAGCGGCGCAGCAGTTATTAGAGGCGCATAGCTGGCCCGGAAATACCCGAGAGCTGGAAAACGTCATTCACTTTGCGCTGCTGGTGAGCACAGGTGACGAGATTTTGCCGGAGCATTTGAATTTGCCGGAAGTACCTGCCTCGCTGGTGTCGATCGAGCGGCAACTGAAGCACATCCTCCGCGAAGGCACTGCAAGCGAGCAAGCCGCGCTGAAACAACTCTTGAAAGACACCGCGCTCTTGTAGGAGCAAGCTTGCTCGCGAACCAGACGGCGCGGTGTGTCAGGCAGGACGCCTTCGCTGGCAAGCCAGCTCCTACAGGGCAATGCGGCGCTCTTGTAGGAGCAAGCTTGCTCGCGAACCAAACGGCGCGGTGTGTCAGGCAGGACGCCTTCGCTGGCAAGCCAGCTCCTACAGGGCAATGCGGCGCTCTTGTAGGAGCAAGCTTGCTCGCGAACCAGACGGCGCGGTGTGTCAGGCGGGACGCCTTCGCTGGCAAGCCAGCTGCTACAGGGCAATGCGGCGCTCTTGTAGGAGCAAGCTTGCTCGCGAACCAAACGGCGCGGTGTGTCAGGCAGGACGCCTTCGCTGGCAAGCCAGCTGCTACAGGGCAATGCGGCGCTCTTGTAGGAGCAAGCTTGCTCGCGAACCAGACGGCGCGGTGTGTCAGGCGGGACGCCTTCGCTGGCAAGCCAGCTCCTACAGGTCAATGCGGCGCTCTTGTAGGAGCAAGCTTGCTCGCGAACCAGACGGCGCGGTGTGTCAGGCAGGACGCCTTCGCTGGCAAGCCAGCTCCTACAGGTCAATGCGGCGCTCTTGTAGGAGCAAGCTTGCTCGCGAACCAGACGGCGCGGTGTGTCAGGCGGGACGCCTTCGCTGGCAAGCCAGCTCCTACAGGTCAATGCGGCGCTCTTGTAGGAGCAAGCTTGCTCGCGAACCAGACGGCGCGGTGTGTCAGGCAGGACGCCTTCGCTGGCAAGCCAGCTCCTACAGGTCAATGCGGCGCTCTTGTAGGAGCAAGCTTGCTCGCGAACCAGACGGCGCGGTGTGTCAGGCGGGACGCCTTCGCTGGCAAGCCAGCTCCTACAGGTCAATGCGGCGCTCTTGTAGGAGCAAGCTTGCTCGCGAACCAGACGGCGCGGTGTGTCAGGCAGGACGCCTTCGCTGGCAAGCCAGCTGCTACAGGTTGATGTGGTGGAATGCGGGCAAAGCTGGAGCAGACGCTGTATGAACAAAATGGAATATGAAAGTGAATAAAAGATATTGTTCGGGAATAAAAAATCCCGGTATTGTCCGTGTCACGCCAGCGATAGCACTTCACTGGCACCTGTATTAATAGCCGTCGTCGATGACGACCGCGATTTTCGATAAGGACACTGCATGAAAAAGGTTCTGTTGTTCACCGCACTGGCGGCTGCCCTGACGGCGAGTCTGGCCCAGGCTGGCGAGAAACTGGTGGTGGCGGCGACTCCGGTGCCACACGCCGAGATTCTTGAGCTGATCAAGCCGACCCTCGCCAAAGAAGGCGTGGACCTGGAAATCAAAGTCTTCACCGACTACGTTCAGCCCAACGTACAGGTCGATCAGAAGCGTCTGGACGCCAACTACTTCCAGACCCTGCCGTACCTGAACAGCTTCAACGAAGGCAAAGGCACTAACCTGGTGACCGTGATCGGCGTGCACGTCGAACCGTTCGGTGGCTACTCGAAGAAAGTCAAAAGCCTGGCTGAATTGAAAGACGGCGCGACCATCGCCATTCCGAACGAAGGCAGCAACAGTGGCCGTGCCCTGATCCTGTTGCAAAAGGCTGGCCTGATCGAGTTGAAAGACCCGAAAAATGCCCTGGCGACCCCGAAAGACATCGCCAAGAACCCGCACAACTTCAAGTTCAAGGAGCTGGAGTCAGCCATGCTGCCGCGTGTTCTGGACCAGGTCGACCTGGACATGATCAACACCAACTACGCGTTGGAAGCGGGTCTGAACCCGGCTAAAGACGCGCTGGTGATCGAAGGCGCCGATTCGCCTTACGTGAACTTCCTGGTGGCTCGTCCGGACAACAAGGACAGCGTCGCCATCCAGAAACTGGCCAAGGCCTTGACCAGTCCTGAAGTGAAGGCTTTCATCGAGAAGAAATACAGCGGCGCGGTACTGCCGGCGTTCTGATTCGCGAGGTAAACCCCTTCAAGGTTTCAACGCCGACGGCTTTCGATAGCGTCGGCGTTTTTTATGCAGAAGATCTTTTGATTTTTACGGTCTATGCCACCCTGGCCTTTCGTGCGTAAGGAATCAAGCGATGACGCCAAGCCTGAGCGCGTGATTGTCGAAGGTGGAAAGTGGCAGGGGCCAGGGGCTTGACGGCACGGTTTGCCCCCTCGGGACCTAGCAGTTCTGATAGGTGCCCGGGAGCTGGCTTTTAGTGCATGCTCAGCACTTGGCCGGGAGTTTTTTATGATTACTTCACCCCATGTTGTGTGTCGGTATCGCTATGACGCACTGGATCGTTTGACCGGACTGGAGTTAGTCGGGCAAACCAGTTTGCAACGGTTTTACTGTCACCAGCATCTGGTAACAGACCTGCAAGGGCAGGCCAGCCAGTCCGTATTTCAGCAAGGCACCCGGTTGCTGGCGTTGCAATCGCGCGAAGGCGATGCCATCAATGGTCAATTGCTGGCCACCGATCAGCAGCGTTCCGTCTTGCGTGTCACCGACCCCGGGGGATCTGTGCAGCAGGTCTATACGCCTTACGGTCATCGCCGGGCTGAAAGTGGTCTTGGCAGTCTTCTGGGTTTCAACGGCGAAGCGGTCGATCCGGTCTCTGGCCATTATTTACTGGGTATTGGTCATCGGGTATTCAACCCGGTGCTGATGCGTTTCAATAGCCCGGACAGATTGAGTCCGTTTGATATGGGGGGGCTCAATCCGTATGCGTATTGTTTTGGGGACCCAGTGAATTTCAGTGATCCGACGGGGCGGTTTGCCGAGATTGGCAGGCTCGTCACGAGCCTTTTCGGTGTAGTGAACGCACGGATTGTCATGTCCCCGGCCATCCCCTACAAGCTAGCCAAGGATGCCTTGCAATGGGGGGCGGCGGGGCAGTTACCGTTGAAATACACCGTCGGTGCAGCGGGTTCGACCGTGGCAGGTGTCGCGACGATGGTTTCGGCTTTAACGGGGGTTGCCAGTGCCGTTGCTGCAATTACCGGAGACTCTGAATCGGCCAAAACCCTGGGGTTTGTTGCGTTGGGGTTGGCAGGGCTTACGGTGGTATCAAGATTGGGTTCTAAATGGGCCGCTCGTGATCCCAGGACCATTCCCGCCTTGAAGAGTTTTGTGGAAGGCCGTAAACAGCCGGTGGCTATGCCTTCACCTGTTTCAGGAGTACTGCCAGAGTCCCTTCTACCTTCAGCACCTCCTCTGACTCCAGGCTCGCCACAAGCATCAGCACCATTTTCGACACCTGGGCCGATTGGTTTTGAAGGCTTCAGGTATCCTGAAAATACTAGTCGGACAGTCAATTTTTTGAACAAACAACTCGACAGGCAGCCTGGCATTTTCAAGAATGCCAAGCGCATTCGCCGTCACTCCACATAAAGCACAGCCGTAACGTCGGATCAGTCAATCCGGCCAATACCAGGCCGGCTCATCCAGCATTCGCTGCCCTACAATCCCGGTCTGGCCCAACGTCTTCTCCAGCACGATGCAATTGCATTCCTCATCCTCTTGCAGCGCCGAGATCAATCGCCGCGCATGGGAAACTACCCATACCTGGCACTGCTCCGACGCGCGAATAATCAGCCGCGCCAACGCTGGCAACAGGTCCGGGTGCAAACTGGTTTCCGGCTCGTTCAGCACCATCAGCGACGGGGGGCGGGGCGTCAGCAGCGCGGCGACCAGCAGCAAGTAGCGCAACGTCCCATCGGACAACTCGGCTGCCGATAACGGTCGCAACAACCCTTCCTGATAAAACTCAATGGCAAACCGTCCGCCCTGCAACGGCGCGATGCTCAATCGCGCCCCCGGGAACGCGTCACTGATCGCCGTCTGCAAAGCCTCTGGATCGCCGATTTCCCGGATGGTCTGCAACGCGGCAGCCAGATCACGACCATCGTGGTGCAGCACCGGCGTGCGGGTGCCCAACTGCGGTTGGCGCACGGGTGCGTCGGCATCGCTGCGAAAGTGATCGTAGAAACGCCAGCGACGGATGAATTCACGCAACTGCATGACTTCCGGTGAGGTGCGAAAGCTGCCGACCTGATCGAACAGGCTGTCGAAATTCGGCGTGTGCTGCGCCAGTACTTCCCAGCCAAGACCTTCACGCGCACGAATCATCGGGCCGTCGCGATCTACCAGCAGGCTGGCCGGGCGATAGAAAGGCCCGGACCAGATGCATTCCTTTTTGATTTCCGGGTCCAGGGAAAAACACGAAAGGGTCTTTTCCGGCAGACCCAGTGCAATGGAATAACTGAAGTCTTCCCCGGCAAACCCCAGGCGCAGGCGTTTCACGCCCTGTCGAACAGTCGCCTCGATCGGCACTTCGCCGTTGCGCATGCGGCGGCTGATGTGTTCCGGGCCGGCCCAGAAGGTCGAATCCAGCCCGCCCTCGCGAGCCAAGGCATTGACCACGCCACCCTGGGCGGTTTCGGCCAACAGGCGCAACGCGCGGTAGAGGTTGGATTTGCCACTGCCGTTGGGGCCGGTGATCAGGTTCAGCCGGCCCAGCGGGATCACCAGTTTATTGATCGAGCGGTAGTTGGCGACCGCGAGGGTTTTGAGCATGGAGGACGTTCTCTGTGGTCCAGAATCGGCATCAGCATAACCGCGATGGTGAATTACGTTGTTGAGCTGCCTGAGGCTGCGATCTTTTGACTTTTAGCGATTCGTGATATTGCCGGAAGATCAAAAGATCGCAGCCTGCGGCAGCTCCTACAGGGAAATGCATGTCAGCGTAGGCGAGGGCTGAACCCTGCTCTAAGCTCATAGTCGTATCGAACTGGCACGCCCGTACAACGCAAAGGAGTCTGCATGGCTGGTCCCGGATTGAAAACAGTGCTTGGCCTGAGTTTCCTGGCTTTGCTAACCGCCTGCGGCGAGAAGCCCCAGGTCGAAAAGGAGCGTCCGCGGGTGTTCGTGCAAGAGGTCAAGTCGGCTGACTACGCGGCCTCGGTGACCCTCACCGGTGATGTCCAGGCGCGGGTGCAGACCGAGCTGTCCTTCCGCGTCGCCGGCAAGATCATCCAGCGCACGGTCGATGTCGGTGACCGGGTGTCGGCCAGGCAAGTGCTCGCCAGGCTCGATCCCAAGGACCTGCAAACCAGCGTCGATTCGGCCCAGGCGCAGGTAGTTGCCGAACAGGCGCGGGTCAAACAGACCGCCGCCGCGTTCGTGCGCCAGCAAAAACTCCTGCCCAAGGGCTACACCAGCCAAAGCGAATACGATTCCGCCCAGGCCGCCTTGCGCAGCAGTCAAAGCGCCCTGGCGGCCGCCCAGGCACAATTGGCCAATGCCCGCGAACAACTGAGCTACACCGCGTTGATTGCCGACGCGCCGGGGGTGATTACCGCTCGCCAGGCCGAAGTCGGCCAAGTGGTGCAGGCTACGGTGCCGATTTTCAGCCTGGCCCGGGACGGTGAGCGCGACGCGGTATTCAACGTCTACGAGTCGCTGTTGGCCGAACCGCCGTCGGATAAATCGGTGGTGGTCAGCCTGCTCGAAAACCCGGCGATCAACACCACCGGCACCGTGCGTGAAATCACCCCGGCAGTGTCCGCGCAGACCGGTACGGTGCAGGTCAAGGTCAGTCTCAATGGCCTGCCGCAAGGTATGCAGCTCGGCTCGGTCGTGAGCGCCACGGCCAAGACGCCGGGCAAATCCGCCGTGGAGTTGCCTTGGTCGGCACTGACCAAGAACCTCAGCGAGCCCGCCGTGTGGCTGGTGGATGACCAAGGCAAGGCGCAGCTGCACACCGTCACTGTCGGCCGTTACCTCACCGGCCATGTCGTCATCAGCGCGGGTCTCAAGGGTGGCGAAAAAGTCGTCATCGCTGGCGGCCAGCTGCTGCATCCCGGCGTGAAGGTGGAGATTGCCGAAAACACTTATAAGGACTTAGGCGCGGGAGCCCAGCCATGAAGCGTCTGATGCTGGTGCTCTGCGCTGGAATGCTGGTGGCCTGTTCGAAACAAGAACCGCCACCGGAGCCGGTACGCCCGGTGCTGTCGATCAAGGTCCAGGCGCTGGATGAGGAAAATCTCGGCCGCTTCGCCGGCAGCATCCAGGCCCGTTACGAAAGTAATATCGGTTTCCGCGTGCCGGGTCGCATCGCCAGCCGCAACGTCGATGTCGGCGCCGAAGTCGAGAAGGGCGCCTTGCTCGCCACGCTTGACCCCACGGACCAGCAAAACCAGCTGCGCTCGGCCCAGGGCGATCTGGCGCGCGTCCAGGCGCAGTTGATCAATGCCCAGGCCAACGCCCGCCGCCAGCAGGAACTGTTCGATCGCGGGGTCGGTGCGCAGGCCCAGCTGGACATTGCGCAGACCGACCTCAAAACCACTCAGGCCTCCCTCGACCAGGCCAGGGCGGCGGTCGATCAGGCCAAGGATCAACTCGGCTACGTCCAACTGCGCACCGACCACAAAGCCATCGTCACGGCATGGAACGCCGAAGCCGGGCAAGTGGTGACCGCCGGCCAGCAAGTGGTGACCCTGGCGCAGCCGGATATCAAGGAAGCCGTGATCGACCTGCCCGACACCCTGGTGGACCAATTGCCGGCGGACGTGGTGTTTCAGGTCGCCGCGCAACTGGACCCGAACATCACCACCACCGCCGTCGTTCGCGAAATCGAACCCCAGGCGCAAAGTGCGACCCGTACCCGTCGCGCCCGCCTGAGCCTGACGGACACGCCACCGGGTTTTCGCCTCGGTACGGCCATCAGCGTGACCCTCAGCTCTGCGATCAAACCGCGCATCGAGCTCCCGCTGAGCGTGCTGCAAGAGGTGGATGGCAAATCGCGGATCTGGGTCGTCGATCCACAGACGCACACCGTTTCCCCGCGGGACGTCAGCCTCGTCAGCCGAACTGACAGCACCGTGGTCCTGACCAACAGCGTGAAGTCCGGCGAGCGGGTCGTCAGTGCGGGAGTGAACAGCCTCAAACCGGGGCAGAAAGTGAAAATCGACGAGGACAGCCCACAATGAAAGGGAGTTTCAATTTATCCGAATGGGCCCTCAAGCATCAGTCGTTCGTCTGGTATTTGATGTTCGTCGCGCTGCTGATGGGCGTGTTCTCGTACATGAACCTCGGTCGCGAAGAAGACCCGTCCTTTACCATCAAGACCATGGTGATCCAGACGCGTTGGCCGGGTGCGACCCAGGAAGAAACCCTCAAGCAGGTCACGGACCGCATCGAGAAAAAACTCGAGGAACTCGACTCGCTCGATTACGTGAAAAGCTACACCCGGCCCGGCGAATCAACGGTCTTCGTGTACCTGCGCGACACCACCAGTGCCAAGGATATTCCGCAAATCTGGTACCAGGTGCGCAAGAAGATCGACGACATTCGCGGCCAGTTCCCCAAGGGCCTGCAAGGGCCGGGGTTCAACGACGAATTCGGTGATGTGTTCGGCTCGGTCTACGCCTTTACTGCCGACGGCTTGTCGATGCGCCAGTTGCGCGATTACGTCGAACAGGTCCGCGCCCAGATCCGCGAAGTGCCGGGGCTGGGCAAGGTCGAGATGATCGGTGAGCAGGATGAAGTGCTCTATCTGAATTTCTCCACCCGCAAACTGGCGGCGCTGGGCATCGATCAGCGCCAGGTGGTGCAAAGCCTGCAATCGCAAAACGCGGTGACCCCGGCCGGTGTGATCGAGGCCGGGCCGGAGCGGATCTCCGTGCGCACGTCCGGTCAGTTCGAGTCCGAGAAAGACCTGGCCAACGTCAATTTAAGGCTCAACGATCGTTTCTATCGTCTGGCCGACATCGCTGACATCAGCCGTGGCTATGTCGACCCGGCCACGCCGCAATTTCGCTTCAATGGTCAACCCGCCATCGGCCTGGCCATCGCCATGAAGAAAGGCGGCAACATTCAGGCGTTCGGCAAGGCCCTGCACCAGCGCATGAATGACCTGACCGCCGACCTGCCGGTGGGCGTTGGCGTGCACACCGTTTCCGACCAGGCAGAGGTGGTGGAAAAAGCGGTCGGCGGCTTCACCAGCGCCTTGTTCGAGGCGGTGGTCATCGTGTTGCTCGTCAGTTTCGTCAGCCTCGGAGTACGTGCCGGGCTGGTGGTGGCGTGCTCGATTCCGCTGGTGTTGGCGATGGTCTTCATCTTCATGGAATACAGCGGCATCACCATGCAGCGGATTTCCCTCGGCGCGCTGATCATCGCCCTCGGCCTGCTGGTGGACGACGCCATGATCACGGTGGAGATGATGGTCACCCGGCTGGAGATGGGCGAAACCAAGGAGCAGGCGGCCACATTCGCCTACACCTCGACCGCGTTCCCGATGCTCACCGGTACCTTGGTGACAGTGGCCGGCTTTGTGCCTATTGGCCTGAACGCCAGTTCGGCGGGCGAGTACACCTTCACCCTGTTTGCGGTGATCGCCGTGGCGATGCTGGTGTCATGGGTGGTCGCGGTGTTGTTTGCGCCGGTGATCGGCGTGCACATCCTCAGCGCCAGCGTGAAACCCCATGACGCGGAACCCGGTCGCATCGGCCGCGCGTTCAATTACGGCATGCTCTGGGCCATGCGCAACCGCTGGTGGGCCATCGGCATCACCCTTGCACTGTTCGCGGCGTCGGTGTTTTCCATGCAGTTTGTGCAGAACCAGTTCTTCCCGTCCTCCGACAGGCCGGAAATCCTGGTGGACCTCAACCTGCCGCAAAACGCGTCGATCGCCGAGACCCGCAAGGCGGTGGACAAGCTCGAAGCGACGCTCAAGGACGATCCGGACATCGTGCGCTGGAGCACCTACATCGGTGAAGGTGCGATCCGTTTCTACCTGCCGCTGGACCAGCAGTTGCAGAACCCGTACTACGCGCAGTTGGTCATCGTCAGCAAAGGCCTGGAGTCGCGCACGGCCTTGAGCCAGCGCTTGCGTGAACGGCTGCGCAAAGACTTCGTCGGCATCGGCAGCTACGTCCAGGCCCTGGAAATGGGCCCGCCGGTGGGGCGGCCGATTCAGTACCGGGTCAGCGGCAAGGACATCGATCAGGTGCGCAAGCACGCGATCGCCCTGGCCACCGAACTGGATAAAAACTCGCACATCGGCGAAATCATTTTCGACTGGAACGAGCCGGGCAAAGTCCTGCGCATCGACATCGCCCAGGACAAGGCGCGGCAACTGGGCCTGTCGTCGGAAGACGTGGCCAACCTGATGAACAGCATCGTGGTCGGCGCGCCCGTGACCCAGGTCGATGACGATATCTACCTGATCAATGTCGTGGGTCGCGCAATCGATGCGGAACGCGGTACGCCGGAAACCCTGCAGAATCTGCAGATCGTCTCACCGGGCGGCACCTCTATTCCGCTGCTGGCGTTCGCCACCGTGCGTTATGAGCTTGAACAACCGCTGGTGTGGCGCCGCGACCGCAAGCCGACCATCACCATCAAGGCCGCGGTGCGTGACGAGATCCAGCCGACCGATCTGGTGAAACAGCTGAAACCGGACATCGAAAAATTCGCCACCACGTTGCCGGCGGGCTACAAGGTCGCTACCGGCGGTACGGTCGAGGAAAGCGGCAAGGCGCAGGGGCCGATCGCCAAGGTGGTGCCGCTGATGCTGTTCTTGATGGCGACCTTCCTGATGATCCAGTTGCACAGCGTGCAGAAGCTGTTCCTGGTGGCCAGCGTCGCACCGCTGGGCTTGATCGGCGTGGTGCTGGCGCTGATCCCGACCGGCACGCCCATGGGCTTCGTGGCGATCCTCGGCATCCTGGCGCTGATCGGCATCATCATCCGCAACTCGGTGATCCTGGTGACCCAGATCGAGTCGTTCGAGAAGGACGGCTACGCACCGTGGGATGCGGTGCTGCAAGCGACCGAGCATCGGCGTCGACCGATTCTGCTGACGGCGGCAGCGGCGAGCCTGGGGATGATCCCGATCGCCCGGGAAGTGTTCTGGGGGCCGATGGCTTACGCGATGATTGGCGGGATCATCATCGCCACCTTGCTGACGCTGCTGTTTTTGCCGGCGCTGTATGTGGCCTGGTACAAGATTCGCGAGCCGAAGAAAAACGCTGCGTAAAGGCGAGCGCTACGCGCTCATCGCTGGCAAGCCAGCTCCTACAGTTGACCCAGTCGTTCAGACTAACCCGGTCCCCTGTAGGAGCTGGCTTGCCAGCGAAGGCGTCAGAACTGACTACACCGTCTTACGCCAAACACTGGCCAACCAAGGCTGCTGCTCCCGCGGCAACCCCGCCGGCCGGTAGTAATGCTCCAGCTCGACAAACCCCGCCTCAGTCAGCAATTGCTGCCACGCCTGAAGATCGTGATACGCCCCATAACGCGGCCCGTTCCACCCCTCCTGATTGTCCCCACGCGGATTGGAACTGAACAACACACCACCCGGTTTCAACGCCCCACGCAGTTCCTTCAACACTCGTGGCAACTCCTGCCGCGGAATGTGGAACAGCACTGCATTGGCAAAAATCCCGTCGAAACGTTCAGCCGGCAAATCGAGTTTCAGAAAGTCCTGCTGCCAGACCTCGCAACCGCTGTCCTCGCGCGCCATCTGCGCAAGCTTCTCCGATCCATCGAGCCCGACAGCGGTATGGCCCATGCGCGTGAACGTCTGCAAATCACGCCCGGGCCCACAGCCAAAGTCAAGAATGTCGAACGGCGCCTCACCCTGAATATGCCGCATCAGGGCATCGATGTTCTGGCTGACATCGTGATCGCGGGTGCCCTCGCGAAACCCTTCGGCCACCGAATTGTAATGGCCCAGGGTGGTGGAAGTAATCTGCTCGAGGTCGGAGGGAGTCTGTTTCATGGTCGGCTGCGCAGGCAATGTGGATACGCCGAATATACGCCATCAGGCCTGGGCCTGCTGCGCAGCCATTCCCTGTAGGAGCGAGCTTGCTCGCGATGGCGATATCACTGGCGCCTAATGGATTGGATCAGACTTGGCTTTCTTCATCCCCAGACAATCAATCAACCGATCAACCATCGCCTTGGCGAACTCCAGCGAATGCCCGATGGAGAAATCGATCGGAGCTGCCGCAGGCTGGGGTCTTTTGATCTTTGCTTAACGCTTGTTCAAACCTCGCGCCAATCTATCGCCCCCCAATTGAATGAATGCCACCAACACCACCAGCAACACAATCACCGTCAACATGATCTGGCTGTCAAATCGCTGATAGCCATACCGATAGGCAATGTCGCCCAACCCACCGGCCCCAATCGCCCCGGCCATGGCCGAGGAGTTGATCATGGTCACCAAGGTAATCGTGAACCCCCCGACAATCCCCGGCAACGCTTCAGGCAACAGCACATGCCAGACGATATGCCAACGCCGGCACCCCATCGCCTGCGCTGCTTCGATCAGCCCGTGGTCGACTTCGCGCAAGCTGACTTCGGCAATACGTGCAAAGAACGGCGTGGCGGCAATGGTCAGCGGCACGACAGCGGCCCAGACACCGTAAGTGGTGCCGACAATCAGCCGGGTAAACGGAATCAGCGCCACCATCAAAATCAAAAACGGAATCGAGCGAAACAGGTTCACGAACGCGCCTAATGCGCGATTCAGCGCCGGTGCTTCGTAGATGCCACCTTTGGAACTCGTCACCAGGATCACAGCCAAGGGAATACCCGCCAGCAGCGCAATCAACGAAGACACACCGACCATCAGGAAGGTGTCGATGAAACCTTGCAGCAAGCGATCAAACCACATAACCCAACACCTCCACCTGTTGCGCCCAATGGCCCGCGCGCTGACGTAATTCTTCGGCACTGAGGGACGAACCGG
This sequence comes from Pseudomonas sp. MPC6, assembly GCF_006094435.1. Taxonomy (NCBI): domain Bacteria; kingdom Pseudomonadati; phylum Pseudomonadota; class Gammaproteobacteria; order Pseudomonadales; family Pseudomonadaceae; genus Pseudomonas; species Pseudomonas sp. MPC6. The sequence goes on from NZ_CP034783.1 coordinate 364,279, forward strand.
TTACCGCCAGCAGCAATTGCCCGAGGGCATGGCCCTGAATCCGTTCGATGCCACCTTGCAGCAAGCGCACGCGACCACCGAGGGCGCTGAACAGTGCGGCCACGTCTGGTTCTTCATGCGCTGCTCCGGTGAATTGCAGTCGCAGCACCACGGCGTCCTCGGCGGACGTGGGCTGCGAGCGCAACCGGCTGTGCAATTCTTCCGGCAGTGCGTGTTGCAACGGCGCCAGCAACGTCTTGCTGACCTCATGCTGCGGGTTGCCGAACACTTCCCATACCGGCCCTTGCTCGACGATTCGTCCATGCTCCAGCACCACGACCCGGTCGCAGATATCGCGAATCACCGCCATCTCATGGGTGATCAGCACAATGGTCAGGCCCAAGCGTTGATTGATCTCGCGCAGCAGGCCGAGGATCGATTGCGTGGTCTCCGGATCCAGCGCTGAAGTCGCTTCGTCGCACAGCAAAATCGCCGGATCGTGGACCAGCGCCCGGGCGATGCCGACACGCTGTTTCTGCCCGCCTGACAGCTGCGCCGGATAAGCTTTGTGCTTTTCCTGCAGGCCTACCAGGTCCAGTAATTCACGGACTTTCTGCTCGCGTTTTTCTTTGGGTACCCCTGCCACTTTCAGCGGTAATTCGACGTTCTGCCAGACGGTCTTGGCCGACATCAGGTTGAAGTGCTGGAAGATCATGCCGATCCGTCGACGCAACGCCACCAGGCGGTCTTCATCGAACTCGCCAATATCGACTTGATCGATCAGCACCCGCCCGGTGCTCGGTTGTTCGAGGCGGTTGATGGTGCGGATCAGCGACGACTTGCCGGCGCCGCTGCGACCGATGATGCCGAACACTTCACCGCGCTGGATCGCCAGGTCGATGCCGTGCAATGCCGCCACAGGACCTTGCTGGCCGTTGTAGGTTTTGCCCAGGCCGATGAAGCGCACGTGGGCGCGATTAAGGTCCGGGTGCAGTTCGGTCTGTTCGACATGCTCCGGGATTGGGCGGGGCTCTGGAATCTCCAGTCGCCGTTGGATCGCGGCCGTCATGTTCAGCTTTCCCAACCGGCTTGGTAGAGCTTGCCATGGGCTTTATCCAAGGCTGCGCGAACGGCGGGTGAGTGCTGATAGATATCGACGAACTTGATCAGGCGCGGGTCGGTTTTGCTTGTCGGCTGGATCACGAACTGAATCACGTATTCCTTGTGATCGAGGCCGTCGAACAGCAGGGCAGAGCCGGCATCGAAGGTCTTCGACAGGCGGATGTAGGCCGGGTAGCCCTGGACCAGGTCGGCGTCATCGTAGGCGCGCACCAGTTGCACGGCTTCGACCTGAAGGATTTTTATTTTCTTCGGATTGGCGACGATGTCTTCTTCGGTGGCCTTGTAGCCGACCCCCGGTTTGAGTGTGATCAAGCCAGCCTTGGCCAGCAGTTGCAGGCCACGCCCGCTGTTGATCGGGTCGTTGGCGATGGCCACGCTGGCGCCTTCGGGCAGCCCGTCGAAGCTTTTGTATTTTTTCGAGTAGAGGCCGACGTTGTTGATGATCCCCGGGGCGAAGGGCACCAGGTCAAAACCGGCGGCGGCCTTGGCGTTTTCCAGGAACGGGATGTGCTGGAAGTAGTTCACGTCGATGTCGCCGGCGGCGAGGCTGACGTTGGGGGCGATCCAGTCGCTGAATTCCACCAGGTCGACTTGCAGGCCTTGTTTCTTGGCTTCTTCGACGGCGGCTTCGAGGGGGATGGCGAAGGCGGCGGTGGTGCCGACTTTCAGCGGCGCGTCGGCGGCGAAGAGGGTGGAGCTGAAGAGGCCTAGGGCCAGGGCCAGTGCTTTGACTGGGTGGGAGAGGTAGGTCTTGGTCATGGTGGGGTTTCCAGTCAGTGCATAAATTTTGGGTGTTTGGGCGGGCCTCTTCGCTGGCAAGCCAGCGCCTACAGGGGATCTATAGCGTTCGCAGACCCTGTGTAGGAGCTGGCTTGCCAGCGAAGCTTTTAGCGGCGGTGCGTTGAACCGGTATGTTGCACAGGCAGATGCGCCCCTTCGTGAAACAGCTTTTCGCGCAAAGAGCCATTGTCGTAAGCCGTCTTGTACGACCCTCGACGCTGCAACTCCGGAACCACCAGCTCAATGAAATCCACGTAGCTTTCCGGGGTGACAATCCGCGTCAGGTTGAAGCCATCGAGCCCGGTTTCGGCGATCCACGATTCCAGCTCATCGGCCACTTGCCCAGGCGAACCCACCACCGTGATGTAGCGCCCGCCGAGGGCGTGTTGTTCGAGCAACTTGCGTCGGGTCCAGTCGTTGTTTTGCAGGTTTTTGGTGGCGGACTGGATGGCGTTGCTTTTGACGTACTGGATCGGCTCATCGATCGCGTACTGGGAAAAATCAATCCCGGTGGACGCCGAGAAATGTGCCACCCCGGCCTCGGCACTGGCGTAGCTCAGGTACTCGGCATGCTTGGCCCAGGCTTGCTCTTCAGTGGCGCCGACAATCACATTCAGCCCCATGAACACCTTGATGTCCCCGGGGTTGCGTCCGGCCTCGACCGCGCTGGCGCGAACCTTGTCCACCTGGGTCTTGGTCGACGGTTTGTTCTGGCCGCTGATGAACACGCACTCGGCATGGCGCCCGGCGAACTGCAAACCGCGATCGGAACTGCCCGCCTGGAACAGCACCGGCGTGCGTTGCGGCGAGGGCTCGCAGAGGTGATAACCCTCGACCTGATAGAACTCGCCCTTGTGCTCGACCTTGTGCACTTTCTCCGGTTGGGCGTAGATCCGTTGCTTTGGATCGTTGAGCACCGCGCCGTCTTCCCAGCTGCCTTCCCAGAGTTTGTAGAGCACTTGCAGGTATTCGTCGGCCTGGTCGTAGCGGCGGTCGTGCTCGACCTGTTCGCTCAGGCCCATGGCCTTGGCGGCGCTGTCGAGGTAGCCGGTGACGATGTTCCAGCCGACCCGACCGCGGCTCAGGTGATCGAGGGTCGACATCCGCCGGGCGAACAGGTACGGCGCTTCGTAGGTCAGGTTGGCGGTCAGGCCGAAGCCGAGGTTTTTGGTGACGGCGGCCATGGCCGAGACCAGGAGCAGCGGATCGTTGACCGGCAACTGAATCGACTCTTGCAACGGCACGTCCACCGAGTGCTGGTAGACGTCGTACACCCCGACGATGTCGGCGATGAACAGCCCGTCGAACAGCCCGCGCTCCAACAGTTGTGCCAGTTCGGTCCAGTATTCGATGGTTTTGTACTGGGTGGAGTTGTCCCGTGGATGCGTCCACAGGCCATGGTTGATGTGCCCGATGCAATTCATGTTGAAGGCGTTGAGCAGGATCTTTTTTTTGCTTGTTTGAGGGGGGACCATTAGAGGGTCCCCCGCAACGGCGGGTTTTCATCGTTGAGGTAGTAGTTGCCGACGGCGTGATACTTCCAGCGCACCGGGTCGTGCAGGGTATGCACCCGAGCGTTGCGCCAGTGGCGATCCAGGCCGTGTTCGGCCAGCGTGGCCTGACTGCCGGCCAATTCGAACAGCGTGCTGCCGGCGGCAAGAGAAATTTCGGTACTGATGGCCCGGGCTTCGGCGACGGCAATCGACGCGGCGGCGACGGTCTGTGCGTCAGTCTGGGCCTGGGCCTTGTCGAGGAATTCGCCGGCGCGTTCCAGCAGCGCTTCGGTGGCGTGCAGGCGAATGCTCAAGTGACCGAAGCTCTTGAGGGTCAGGGGGTCTTCGGTGGCGTTGTCGTTGCCGGCATCGATCCACGGCCGGGTCCTGGTGCGCACGAAGTGCAACGCATCTTCATAGGCGGCGCGGGCGATGCCGGTGTCGATGGCGGCGTGAAGAATCTGCGCCAGCGGGCCGACGGTGGTCGGACGCTCGAAAGCGCTCTGGAACGGGATCACGTCTTCGGCGGCGACAAAGACGTCTTCAAAGACCACCGAACCGCTGCCGGTGGTGCGCTGGCCGAAACCGCTCCAGTCGTCGATGACCGTCAGGCCTTTGCTGTTGCGGGGCACGAAAGCCAGTTGCTGCACGCCGTGTTCATCCACCACCGAGGTCGGGATACGTTGGGCGTAAATGGCGCCGGTGGCGTAGAACTTGCGGCCGTTGATGCGGTAACCCTCACCGTCGCGAGTGAGGCGGGTAACGCGGTCGTGGGCGGTTTTGGTGCCGAGTTCGGCCAGGGCATTGCCGAAGCGTTGACCGGCCAATACTTCTGCGTACAGACGTTTTTTCTGCTCGGCGCTGCCATTCACGCGCAGCACTTCGAGGGCATAGAAATGGTTCTGCGGAATTTGTCCAAGAGAACCGTCGGCCTGCGCAATCAGCGCGATCACCTTGGCCAGCGTGACATTGGAAACGCCGGCACCGCCGTATTCCTTGGGCACGCTGATGCCCCACAGGCCCGAGCAGGAAAACACTTCCAGTTCCGGGTGTGGCAAACGCCGTTCGCGGTCGCGCAGGGCGCTGTCGCGTTTGAAATCTTCGGCCAGGTCACTGGCGACAATCAGGGCTTGCTCATCGCTGGTTATGACCGCGACGTGGTGAGAAAAAGTCATGTGTTTCTCCAGAGATCTGGTCAAAAGGGTTCTGGTCTTCAAATCCAGGAGTGGCGCGCGGGTAAAGTGCCGTTCAAGTGGTAAGTGCCGACGGCGTGATATTTCCAGCGCACCGGGTCGTGCAGGGTGTGCACGCGAGCATTGCGCCAGTGGCGGTCGAGGTTGAATTCGGCGAGGGTGGCGCGGCTGCCGGCCAGTTCGAAGAGTTTTTCGCTGGCCAGCAGCGAGATCTCGGTGGTCAGCACCTTGGCTTCGGCCACGGCTATCGAGGCGCGGGCGGCGGATTCGGCAGTGAGCGGTGCGGCGTTGACCTGATCGAGCACTTGCCCGGCCTTGCGCAGCAGCGCTTCGGCGGCGTGCAGTTCGATTTTCAGTTTGCCGATGTCGGCGATCACGTAGAGGTCATCGCTGGCCCTGTCGACATTGGCATCGATCCAGGGCCGGGCGCGGGTTTTCACGAATTCGATGGCGTCGTCGATAGCGCCCCGGGCGATACCGGCATCGATGGCCGCTTGGATCAATTGCGAGACTGCGCCCTGGATGTTCGGTTTGTCGTTGATCTTCCAGGTCTCTACCACCAGTTCGGCGTCGACCCGCACGTTGTTGAGCAAAATCGTGCCGCTGGCGGTGGTGCGCTGACCGAAACCGGACCAGTCATCGACGATGCGCAAACCGGGTGTGCCACGGCGGACGAAGGCCAGCACTTGCCTGCCATTGTCGTTCAGCGCCTTGACCGCGACCCAGTGGGCGAACAGGGCGCCGGTTGAATAAAACTTCTGGCCGTTGATGACGAAGCCATCGCCGTCGGCGGTGATCCGCGCTTTGAGTTCCAGGGTGTTTTTGGTGCCGCGTTCCGGTCCGGCATTCCCGACCCGCCAGCCTTCGAGCACGCTTTTGAACAGCTGCTTTTTCTGTGATTCGGTGGCGCTGCCAAGCACCAGGTTGAGGATGCCGAACTGGTTCTGCGGGATTTGCCCGAGTGCCGGATCCGCCGCGGAAATGATCGCGAACACATCGGCGACTGTCACGAACGAAACCTGCGGGCCACCGTACTCGCGAGGGATGGCAATGCTGCCCAGGCCGCTGCGGGTGAACTGTTCGATTTCCGACCACGGCAGCTTGCGCTGCTGGTCACGCCTGGCTGCCTGCAGGCGGGCGACCTGCGCCAGTTCATGGGCGGCCTTGATGGCTTGTGCATCGTTGCGCAAAACCTGCGCGGGCAACAACAGGGGGGCGATATCCAGATCACTCTGGAGGGTTGCTTCTGCCAGACTGGACATCAGTGCCGCTCCTTGGCTGCACGCAATGCCCTGGCGATCTGCACTGGGGTGATTGTGTTCCGGATCATACCTACCTCACATCTCATGGAACGCCGCGATGGTTGCGACGAAGTAAAAACAAGAATGTCCGGTGGTCCGGTGCATATACCCTAAGCGTGTATAAAAATAAAATAAACTAACTTTTAGGAATATAGATAGAAGAGCTATTACATATCCCTGTTGGAGCGAGCTTGCTCGCGATGGTCGTTAACGATAACGCATGTTTACTGGCTAAACGCGGCGCTCTTGGGTCCATCGCGAGCAAGCTCGCTCCTACAGGGGATCTCAGTGTTTGCGGGCTTCGGCCACCATGAGCAGTTCCTTCGGCCGGGCCTTCAAGTACGGGTTCGCACAACCAATCTTCAACCGGCGCGGCGGTGCCCAGCGCGAGTTGTTACCGACCCGATCGAGGATGCAGTACGTCACCTCCAGCCGAAGGTCTTCCCCGGCTTCAAGAATGATTGCCGGTGGCACCCAGACCTGGATCGGCTGGCCGACGTCGCCCGCCCTGAGCCTTGGCAGGTCCATGCGCACATCGCCCCAGCGCAGGGTGATTTCGTCGTCGGCGGCCATGTTCAGGTACGGCTCGATGGTCACCGGGACGCCGCGCTTGATCTGATTCGCATTGACTCCCTGGCGGCGAATGGTCTCGGGGAGGCTCACTGGCGCCAGGCACTGGTTTTCGTCGGCGAACATTGCGGGGGGTTGGCCACCGGGGCAGTCGAGTTTGATCTGGACGCGCACGGCGGGTGACAGGGCTGCTCCTTGCCCGACTTGCATGAGCCGGTAGTGGATGCGTGAAACACCGTTGGCAATAAAGCTTTGCGGCACTCGCAGGCTGACGGTGTGGCCGACATCATGGGCACTCAGCACCCTGGAGGCCACGTAGCAGTTGTCCCAGAACAGTTCGATCAGGTCACCTTCATCCATGCCGGGATAGGGCGCCACGTCGACCAGCAGGTGAGCCGCCGAGGTGATGTTGATGCCGTTCTTGTGTGATTGCGCCAGGGACGGCACAGCCAGTTCGGGTTTGTTCGAGAGGCTTTTCATGGGTTCTCCTTGAAGTCTTGCAACGAAGTCCATTTCTGAAAATCAAAAATGCGGAGTCCGAACAGCAAAACCGTTCATTACTTGAATTGAAATAATGATTGGGCGTGGTGAAAATCAATTGTTGGGACTAGATAAGAGTGCGCTTGAATACGTGTCAATAGAGCGGTTTAGTCAAATACCCAATCCCGAGTAATTCAGAAAGTTCCTACGCGTTGAAGTTAATAAGCCACGTCAATCCGTCGAACATACCTGTCAAAGCGCCCGGTCTATTGAGGTGAGGTGGTGGCTGTACGTCTGTCAGCCCATTCGTTTTTCAGAGTATTAGAGGGGGGCAATCTGTGACAGGGCATATATTTGTATCGCGCACGCTGACAACAAATCATAGGTTGTGCGGACACATGCTATTAAGTAACGGGGGATTTTATTGAAGGGGGAAAGGACTTCCATCCATGGAAGTCGACCCGTATTGCGCGGGTGTTTCAGGAGTGAGCGTTATTCAGAAACTTGCTGAGAAACTGTTTCGTCCGTTCTTCTTTCGGATTGGCAAACAATGCCTTGGCTTCGCCTTGCTCGACGATCACCCCTTTATCGAAAAATACCACACGGTTGGCCACGTCCCGGGCGAACCCCATTTCGTGGGTGACGATGACCATGGTGCGCCTCTCTTCGGCCAGGCTGCGGATGGTCGCCAGTACTTCGCCCACCAACTCGGGGTCGAGGGCCGAGGTGGGTTCGTCGAACAGAATCACTTCCGGCTCCATCGCCAGTGCGCGGGCAATGGCCACACGCTGTTGCTGGCCACCGGACAGGCGACGCGGGTAAGCGTCTTCCTTGCCCGCCAGACCGACCCTGGCCATCAGCTTTTTACCCAGGGCGACGGCTTCGGCGTGCGGGATCTTCTTTACGATGATCGGGCCTTCGATAACGTTTTCCAGGGCGGTGCGATGAGGGAACAGGTTGAAGTTCTGGAACACGAAACCCACGTGCTGGCGCAAACGTCGCACCAGGCCTTGCTGCTGGTTCAGCGGACGGCTGCCATCGATCTCGATGTCACCGACCTTGATCCGGCCGCTGGTGGGTTCCTCCAGGAAATTCAGGCAACGCAGGAAGGTGGTTTTACCCGAGCCGCTAGGCCCGATGATCGCCACCACCTCACCTTCCTTCACTTGCAGATCGATGCCGTTGAGCACCACTTGACCCTTGAACTGCTTTGTCAGTTTTTCCACGACAATCATTGGGTCAGGACTCCTGGTCGTGCCGATTGACCCGCTCTTCCAACTTGTTCTGCAGGTGCGAGAGCACCGTGGCCAGAACCCAGTAGATCAGTGCGGCGGCAAGGTACATGGTGAACACTTCGAAGGTGCGTGCCGTGATCAGCTGCGCCTGGCGGAACAGCTCCGGCACCTGGATGGTGGCGGCCAGCGCAGTGTCCTTGACCAGCGAAATGAAGCTGTTGCCCAGCGGCGGCAATGCGGTGCGCATCGCTTGCGGGATGATGGCCCGGCGCAGGGTCTGCGCACGGGTCATGCCGATGCTGGCGGCAGCTTCCCACTGACCGCGCTCGATGGAGCTGATCGCGGAACGCAGGATTTCACAGGCGTAAGCGGCCATGTTCAGCGAGAAGCCGATCAGGGCCGCCGGCAGCGGATCGAGTTCCATGCCCAACTGCGGCAAGCCGTAATAGATCACGAACAGTTGCACCAGCAACGGCGTGCCGCGAAAGAACGACACGTAGATGCGGGCGATCCAGCTCACCAGCTTGAAGCGCGACAGTCGCATCAGTGCCAGGCCGAAGCCCAGCATGAGGCCGAAGAACATCCCGCCCAGGCTCAAGATGACCGTGTAGTAGGCCCCTTTGAGCAGGAAGGGCAAGGAGTCCAGTGCGAGTTGGAAAGCTTCTTCCATTATTGAGTGACGTCAGCGCTGAAGTACTTTTCCGAAAGCTTTTTCAGCGTACCGTCGGCCCGCAGCTTGTCGATGGCTTTGTTCACCGCCGCCAGCAACTCAGGCTCGCCTTTGCGCAGGGCAATACCGGCTTCCTGACGGGAGAACGCTTCGCCGGCGGCGACAGTGTCCTTGGCCTTCTTGGCGTATTCCAGTGCGGCGAGGCGGTCGATCAGAATGGCGTCGATGCGGCCGACGCGCAGATCCTGGAACTTGGTCGGATCATCGTCATAGGTCTTGATGATGGCTTTCGGTTGGTTCTCCTTGAGCCATTGTTCGTAGTTGGTGCCCAGGCCTACACCGACTTTCTTGCCGGCCAGATCGGCGGCGGTCTTGATGGTGTCTTTGTTCTTGGTCAGAACCAGCGCCTGAATCCCGGAAACGGTGTACGGCTCGGAGAAGTCATACTTCTTCTTGCGCTCTTCGGAAATGGTCACCTGGTTGACCACGGCGTCCAGACGCTTGGATTCCAGGGCGGCGAGAATGCCATCCCATTTGGTCGGTTGCAGTTTGACCTTCACGCCCAGCTCTTTGGCCAGGGCTTCGGAGAACTCGACTTCGAAGCCGGCCAGTTTGCCGTCGGCGTCGACGAAACTGAACGGAGGGTAAGTGCCTTCCAGACCCACGTTGATCACGCCGGCGTCCTTGATTTTCTGCAGCTGCTCCCCGGCAACCGCTTGCCCCAACAGGCCGGCGCTGAGTGCCAGGCCGAGCGAACCGACCAGCAGGTTTCGACGTAATGCGGAAAAATTCATGACAAGCCCCTGTGTTTTCTTATGAAGACGCTTTAGGAAAGTTGGCAAATTCGGGATTTGAACGACTGCGATATCCTGCCCTAAAGCAGTCTATGCGTCTTGTTTCAAATTCGCCTGCGGCGCGACTATATGATGAGGTTTTTAGATTGGAAAATAATAAATATAAATTTTATTATTCTTTTTTTAGAATATATGGCGGCTTCAGAAAGATCGCAGCCTGCGCCAGCTCCTACATGGAGCGGCGTACACCCGTAGGAGCTGCCGCAGGCTGATCATAAGCTTCGGTTACAGAAAATCCTTATAGGCAAACAACGCCGGCGCCCCACCGGTGTGCAGGAAGATAATCGGCCCCTCATCAAAACGCTGGCGCCCAATCCCATCCAACAACCCGGCCATGGCTTTACCGGTATAAACCGGGTCGAGCAGCAAACCTTCCTGGCTCGCCACCAGCTTTACCGCCGCCAGTGTCCCGGCATTCGGCTCGCCATAGCGTGGGCCGAAATATTCGTCCCACAGTTCGACTTTGAAACTCGCAGGCAAGCTCATTTCCAACAACTTCGCCGTCCGCTCGGCGAGGCCCTGGACCTTCGGTCGCTGATCTTCATCGCTGCGTGAAACCGTGACGCCAATCACCGGCAATTGCGGCAGTGCTTCGCTCAATGCCAGCGCCAGGCCACTGTGCGTGCCGGCGCTGCCCGAGGCCAGCACCACAGCGGCGAAGGTGATGCCGGTGTCCTTGATCTGCTCGGCCAGTTCCAACCCGGCGCGCACATAACCCAAGGCGCCCAATGCATTCGAGCCGCCAATCGGCACCAGATACGGCTTTTTGCCGTTGCTGCGCAGGCGTGCGGCCAACGCCTCCAACTGTTCGTCGGCGTTATCCAGGTTTTCTACCAGCTCAACCTTGGCATCGAACAGATCCAGCAACAGCCGATTGCCGTTGCCGACATAGTTGGCGTCGTCGGTGCCCAGAGGATTTTCCAGCAGTGCCACGCAGCCCAGACCCAGCCGGGCCGCAACGGCGGCGGTTTGGCGCACATGGTTGGACTGAAGCGCACCCGCGGTAATCAACGTGTCTGCGCCTTGTGCCAGGGCATCGGCCGCCAGGTATTCGAGCTTGCGCAGCTTGTTGCCACCCATGGCCAGCGGCGTCAGGTCATCGCGTTTGACGTAGAGGTCGCGGCCCAGCCAGGTCGACAGGCGTTCGAGTTTTTCCAGTGGCGTGGGGTGGCCGAGCAGATCGAGGCGGTCAAAACGGGCGAGCTGTTGTTTGATCATGGTTTCCATACTGGCGCAAGAAGGTAGGCGCGAGCTCGCTCGCGATGGTCGCTAACGATAACGCGATAAGCCTGACACCCCGCAGCGGGTTCGAGTTTTTCGCGAGCAAGCCCGCTCCTACAGGGAAAAGATCTCAGGACTATAGGCACGCCTATTTATCGGGGCAACCGCCAATCGCTTATAGCCAAAAGTGTTTGATTCAGCACAATTGGTTCTTAATCGTCGTCCAGACCTTGCGTAAAGTAATCGCCGTCAGCGCGGCCAGACAGTCCGGCCGCCCATGAGGAGTTTTTACCGTGAGCGAGCGTTCCAGCCATTGGCAATTGCAGACCATCGTCAGTCAGCTGCGTTCGGCGCGTGACGAATGGCGTGCCCAAAACGGTCGCGCCAGCGGCGAGCAGGGCGGTCGGGAGTTGCCTTCCCGAGCGGCCATGGCGGAGATCCTGGAAGCCTTGTGTGGTGCGTTGTTTCCGATGCGCCTGGGGCCGGTGGACCTGCGCGAAGAGAGCGAAGACTTCTATGTCGGCCACACGCTGGACGTGGCATTGAATGCGTTGCTGGCTCAGGCGCGACTGGAACTGCGCTACGCCGCCCGCCACGGCGCCACGGCCGAGACTGAAGTCGAAGCCAGGACCATTCAGATCATCCAGGACTTCGCCCTCGCCCTGCCGGGCTTGCGCAGTCTGTTGGACACCGACGTGCTGGCGGCCTACCACGGCGACCCGGCAGCGCGCAGCGTCGATGAAGTGTTGCTCTGCTACCCGGGCATCCTGGCGGTGATTCACCATCGCCTTGCCCATCATTTGTATCGCGCCGGGCTGCCGCTGCTCGCGCGGATCAGCGCGGAAATCGCCCACTCCGCCACCGGTATCGACATCCATCCGGGGGCGCAGATCGGTCGCAGCTTCTTCATCGATCATGGGACGGGCGTGGTGATCGGCGAGACCGCCATCATCGGCGAGCGTGTGCGGATTTATCAGGCCGTGACCCTGGGCGCCAAGCGCTTCCCGGCGGATGAGGACGGTCAGTTGCAGAAGGGGCAGCCGCGCCATCCGATTGTCGAGGATGATGTGGTGATCTATGCCGGGGCGACCATCCTGGGGCGGATCACCATTGGCAAGGGCTCGACCATTGGCGGCAACGTCTGGCTGACCCGCAGCGTGCCGGCGGGGAGCAATCTGACTCAGGCGAATTTGCAGCATGATGATGGGACGCAGAAGTAAGGGCCGACATCTTTATTGGTCATGACGCCGCCTTCGCTGGCAAGCCAGCGCCTACAGGGGTATTTGTGTTCACGGAATTTGCGTACGCCACAAAACCTGTAGGAGCTGGCTTGCCAGCGAATGGTCTCAAGCCGAACGGAGATAAAGGCATTTAGCTGATTTCCCGCTGAACGAATCCCCCCACCCCCGCGTCATACCCATCCTTGAACTAGCGTATCAACACCACCGCCGAGCCCTGCGATTAGTCCTTAGCAACCTATTTATGTTTAACTTGAACGCTCATTCAAGTTAAACCGCCGGTTTGCTGCCCGCTCACAACAGGAGGCTTGCCTTTGCCGAGTCCGTTACTGATTGCCTTGCTCCACCCCCGAGAGGTGCATCTTTCATGAGTGCATCGTCCCTTCCTCCAAGCGGCCAGGTCCGCATGAACCCGCCGGTGTTCTACTTTTCGGCGAGTTTCATTCTGCTGTTCGGCATCGTCGTGATTGCCATGCCCGAACTAGCCGGTGCCTGGTTGCTGGCGGCGCAAAACTGGGCGGCCAACACGGTCGGCTGGTACTACATGCTCGCGATGACCCTGTATCTGGTCTTCGTGGTGGTCACCGCCTTGTCCGGCTACGGCAAGATCAAGCTCGGTGCCGACCACGACGAACCCGAATTCAGTTACCTGTCCTGGGCCGGCATGTTGTTCGCTGCCGGCATCAGCATCACACTGTTTTTCTTTTGTGTGTCCGAACCGCTGACCCATTTGGCGCAACCGCCTCAGGGTGAGGCGGGTACGGCGGACGCGGCGCGTCAGGCGATGCAGATTCTGTTTCTGCACTGGGGCCTGCACGGCTGGGGCGTGTTCGCCTTCGTCGGCATGGCGCTGGCGTACTTTGCCTATCGTCACAACCTGCCGCTGGCCCTGCGCTCGGCGCTCTATCCGCTGATCGGCAAGCGCATCAACGGCCCGATCGGTTACGCGGTGGACGGCTTCGGCATCATCGCCACGGTATTCGGCCTCGGCGCCGACATGGGCTTTGGCGTATTGCACCTCAACTCGGGACTGGACTACCTGTTCGGCATCGCTCACACCCAGTGGGTTCAGGTCGGCCTGATCACGCTGATGATGGGCGCGGCGATCCTGGTGGCCGTGTCCGGCGTCGATAAAGGCGTGCGAGTGATGTCCGACATCAACATGTTGCTGGCCTGTGCGCTGCTGCTGTTCGTGTTGTTTGCCGGGCCCACCCAGCACTTGCTCAACACGCTGATCCAGAACATCGGCGACTACCTCGGCGCCTTGCCGATGAAGAGTTTCGACCTCTATGCCTACGACAAACCCAGTGACTGGCTGGGCGGCTGGACGGTGTTCTACTGGGCCTGGTGGATTGCATGGTCGCCGTTCGTGGGCCTGTTTATCGCGCGGATTTCCCGGGGCCGGACCATCCGTGAATTCGTCTTCGGCGTGCTGCTGATTCCGCTGGGTTTCACCCTGGCCTGGATGTCGATCTTCGGCAACAGCGCGATCGATCAGGTGCTCAATCACGGGATGAGCGCGTTGGGCATGTCGGCCGTCGACAATCCATCGATGACGCTCTACCTGCTGCTGGAAACCTATCCGTGGAGCAAAACCGTGATCGCGGTCACGGTGTTCATCAGCTTCGTGTTCTTCGTCACCTCGGCCGACTCCGGCACCGTGGTGCTGTCGACGCTGTCCGCCAAGGGCGGCAATCCAGATGAAGACGGGCCGAAATGGTTGCGGGTGTTCTGGGGCGCCATGACCGCACTGGTGACCAGTGCGCTGCTGTTCTCCGGCAGCATCGATGCCCTGAAGTCAGCGGTGGTGCTGACCTCGTTGCCGTTCTCGTTGATTCTGCTGTTGATGATGTGGGGGCTGCACAAGGCGTTCTATCTGGAATCGCAGAAGCAGATCGCGCAGTTGCATTCCCTGGCACCGGTCTCTGGCTCGCGCCGTGGCGGGTGGCGTCAGCGCTTGAGTCAGGCGGTGCATTTCCCGTCGCGGGATGAGGTTTACCGTTTCCTCGAGACGACGGTGCGTCCGGCGATTGAAGAAGTGACTGCGGTGTTCGTCGAGAAGGGGTTGCACGTCGTCGCCCAGCCCGATCCGGCCAACGACAGCGTCAGCCTGGAAATCGGCCATGGCGAGCAGCATCCGTTTATCTATCAGGTGCAGATGCGTGGCTACTTCACGCCGTCTTTCGCCCGTGGCGGCATGGGCTCCAAGGAGCTCAACAACCGTCGTTACTACCGGGCCGAAGTGCATTTGAGCGAAGGCAGTCAGGACTACGATCTGGTGGGTTACACCAAGGAGCAGGTCATCAACGACATCCTCGACCAGTACGAGCGGCACATGCAGTTCTTGCATTTGGTGCGTTGATTCCCCGGGCGGCGGGGCTGGATTGTTCAGGTGTCAGTGCTCAACACCATGAACAACACCAGCGCCGCCACTGGCACGCCAAACACAATGCTGCCGACCACCAGTTCCGTGGTGACGGATTGGCCGGCGGTGACCACGCCGATGGCGCCGTTGATCATCGTCAGCGCCAGCCATAGCACGATGAAGCTGTAGGTCAGCGTCTGGCGGCTGAAGCCGATTTGTTCGCCGATGAACAGCATCAGCGCCAGCAGGACCAGGCCGAAGAAGATGATGATGGTGGTGTGCATGGTGTGTCTCCTCCCTTCAGATGGGTGCTGCCTTTGAGGCCGCTTTCGCGAGCAGGCTCGCTTCCACGACGATCACCGCGATCCCTGTGGGGGCGAGCCTGCTCGCGATTGGGGTCACTGCGGTGCCAGCAAGCGCACGTCATCAATACCGCCTCCCCAACCAGCGTCTGTCCTAGAGCATAGGCGTCGCAAGGCGCGGCGTTTGCGCTCTCACCGGTTGTGAAACGTTTCAGCTATTTCTCGAATCCGAGGTTTATCGGCGTTTGTCTGGGCGTATGCTGGCCAACTTGCGATGCAGTCGATACCAACTTCAAGACACACAAGAGAGGATTCGATGACCTACACCGCTGCCGAAAACCGCTACGACTCCATTCCTTACCGCCGCGTGGGACGCAGCGGACTGGTGCTGCCTGCACTGTCCCTGGGCCTGTGGCACAACTTCGGCGACAGCACGCCGATCGACACCCAGCGCGCCTTGTTGCGCACGGCTTTCGACCTGGGCATCAACCACTTCGACCTGGCCAACAACTACGGCCCGCCGTACGGCAGCGCCGAGATCAATTTCGGTCGTTTGCTGCGTGAAGACTTCAAGCAGTACCGTGACGAATTGATCATCTCGAGCAAGGCCGGTTGGGACATGTGGGCCGGCCCTTATGGCCAGGGCGGCGGTTCGCGCAAGTACGTGCTGGCCAGCCTGGACCAGAGCCTGCAGCGCCTGGGCCTGGACTACGTGGATATTTTCTATTCCCACCGCTTCGACCCGGATACCCCGCTGGAAGAAACCGCCAGCGCACTGGCCACCGCGGTGCAGCAGGGCAAGGCGCTGTACATTGGCATCTCGTCGTATTCCGGGGCGAAAACCCGTGAAATGGCGGCGCTGCTCAAAGAGTGGAAAGTACCGTTGCTGATTCACCAGCCTGCTTACAACCTGCTCAACCGTTGGGTAGAAAAGGACCTGTTGGACACCACCGATGAACTCGGGACGGGCGTCATCGCCTTCACGCCGCTGGCGCAGGGATTGCTGACCGACAAATACCTCAATGGCGTACCCGCCGATGCGCGGGTCAACCGACCGGGCGGTGGTTCGTTGCAGGCGTCGCACTTGTCCGAAGCCAATATCGCTCACGTGCGTGCATTGAATGAAATCGCCCAGCGTCGTGGCCAGAGTCTGGCGCAGTTGGCGTTGGCCTGGACGTTACGCGACCCACGAGTGACCTCGGCACTGATCGGCGCGAGCCGGCCGGAGCAGATTATCGAGAATGTCGGGGCGTTGCAGAATCTGAGCTTCAGCGCGCAGGAGTTGGCGGAGATTGACCGGTTTGCCCAAGAGGGCGGGGTTAATCTTTGGGAGAAGCCTTCGACGGCTGAGTAAGTGTTCGGCGCTGGATATTCCGGCGTCTGTTCCGGCCTCTTCGCGGGCAAGCCCGCTCCCACAGGTTTTTGGTTTGGCCAAAGATTTATGGTCAACCGATAGACCTGTGGGAGCGGGCTTGCCCGCGATGGGGCCATCAAATTCAGTAAAGAGACTGGGTCTTCACCTGAAAAACGGCACATCCCCCAACACCGTCGCCCGCTGCATCACCCGCCGCGCCGGCCGGTAATCGTCGACCGCATAGTGCTGTGTCACGCGGTTATCCCAGAACGCCACGTCATCCTTCTGCCAGCGCCAGCGAATGGTGAATTCCGGCCGGGTCGAATGGGCGAACAACAATTTCAGGATCGTCTCGCTTTCGGTGTCCGACAGTTCGTTGATCTTCGACGTGAAACCTTCATTGACGAACAACGACCGTCGCCCGCTCACGGGGTGCGTACGAATCACCGGGTGTGACAGCGGCGGATTCTTCCTGCGGGTTTCTTCCCATTGGGCCAGCGCTTCGGGCGTGTTGCCATAACGTTCCAGCGGGAACGAGCGGGTGAAGTCGTGGGTGGCGGTCAGTCCTTCGAGCAAGCTTTTCAGCGGCGCCGACAGTGCTTCATAGGCCGCAATGCCGCTGGCCCACAGCGTGTCGCCACCAAACTCCGGCAGCAGCTTGGCACTGAGCACGGCGCCCATGGCCGGGGTCGGCAAGAAGGTCACGTCGGTGTGCCAGATCGCGTTGTCGCGCACGTCGGTGACGGCGGTGTCGAGGATCAGCACTTCGGGCTGCTCCGGTACATTCGGGTAGATCGGGTGGATGTGCAGGTCGCCGAAATAGGCAGCGAAACGCGCCTGCTGCGGCGGTTCGATCGGCTGGTCACGGAAAAACAGCACCTGATGTTTGAGCAGCGCCTGCTCGATCGCGTCGCGCTGCTCAAGGTTCAGCGGCTGGCTGATGTCGACGCCGCTGATTTGCGCGCCGAGGGCCGAGCTGAGGGGGACAATCGTCAAGTTACTCATGGTCTTCTCTTCAATCCGGGGCGCCAGATGTGGGGTTTGGTTAGTGAGCCTGGCCATGCCAAGGCACCAGTTTGCGTTGCAGGGCGCGCAGGCCCATTTCCATGGCGAAGGCGATCAGGGCGATGACCAGAATCCCCAGAACCACCACATCGGTGACCAGGAACTGCGCGGCCGACTGCACCATGAAGCCCAGGCCACTGGTGGCAGCGATCAGCTCGGCGGCGACCAGGGTCGACCAACCCACACCCAGACCAATGCGCACACCGGTCAAGATGTCCGGCAAGGCGCTCGGCAGAATCACATGGCGAATCAACTGCGCCCGGGTCGCGCCCAACGACTGCGCGGCGCGCAACTTGGCCGGGTCGACGGTGCGCACGCCGGTCGCGGTAGCGATGGCAATCGGGGCGAAGATCGCCAGGTAGATCAGCAACACTTTCGACAGCTCACCGATGCCGCACCAGATCACGATCAGCGGCAGGTAGGCCAGTGGCGGGATAGGGCGGTAGAACTCGATCAGCGGATCGAGAATGCCGCGGGCGATGCGGTTGTGGCCGATGGCAATGCCAACCGGTACAGCGGTCAGCACCGCGAAACCGAGGCCCAGGCCGATTCGGCTGAGGCTCGCGCCCAAGTGCTGCCACAACGTCGAATCCATATAGCCGGTAGTCACCAACAGCCAGCCTTTGTCCAGCACGGCGGACGGTGGCGGCAGGAACAGCGGTTCGATCATTCCCGTGGCGGTAACGGCCCACCAAATGGCAATCAGCACGACCAGCGTCAGCACGCTGATCCAGCGCGTACTCAGGCTGCGGCGCAGCGCAATCACCGTCGAACCCGGTTTCACCGCCGCGGCGGGAATTTCATAACTGCTCATGCGCGCTCCTGCCGCGTGGCGGCGCTGCGTTGGGAGAACACCTTGGCGAGCACGTGTTCGCGGGTCTCGATAAAACGCCGGTCGGATTTGATCGATCGTGCGGGCTCACCGGCGGCGTAGCGCTGGCCGAAATCCAGGCTCAGGCGCTCGACGATCTGTCCAGGATTGGGCGCCAGCAGAATCAGATCCGTGGCGAGGAACACCGCTTCTTCAATGTCATGGGTAATCAGAAAAACCGGTTTGGCGGTGCGCTGCCAGACCTGCAGCAGCAGCTCCTGCATCTGTTCCCGGGTGAAGGCATCGAGCGCGCCGAAGGGTTCGTCCATCAGCAGCACTCGAGGATCGGCAGCGAGCGCGCGGGCCAGGCCGACGCGTTGCTTCTGCCCACCGGACAGCTGCCAGATGCGCCGGTTTTCGAAGCCGGAAAGGTCCACCAGCGCGAGCATTTCCCGGGCGCGGATTTCGCGTTTTTCCCGGGAAACACCCGCCAGCTCCAGGCCGAAGCCGACGTTGGCCAGCACGTCCTGCCAGGGCAGCAGGGCGTCATCCTGAAACACTACGCCACGTTCGGCGCTCGGGCCTTTGACCGGTACGCCGTCAAGGGTGATGCGTCCGGCGCTGGGTTCCACGAAACCGGCAATCAGGTTCAACAGCGAAGTCTTGCCACTGCCGGACGGGCCGAGGGCGACCAGCAATTGCTGGGGCCCTAGGCTCAAGGATATATCCGCCAGCACAGGTTCAGGGCTACCTGGGTACTGTGCGCTGATGCGCTCCAGCTGAAGCAAAGCCATTGCGGTTAACTCCGATCAGTTGGTGATGTATTTGGCGCTGACGTAGGGGGCGTAGTCCGGCAGCACGGCTTCGACCTTGCCTTGTTCCTTGAGGAACGTGGCGGTGTCGGTGATGGCCTTGGTGGTCGGCGCGCCGAGGCTGATCACCTGATCTGCCGCCAGCGGGTAGACGTTGCCTTGCAGCAGCAATGGGATGTCGCCGGCCTTGGCGCCGGACAGTTTCACCAGCTTGTCGACGTTGCTTTGATTGGCGAGCCAGGCTTTCGGATCCTTGCGGTATTCGGCGTAGGCATCGAGCGTCACTTTGGCGAACGCGGTGACGATTTCCGGGTGCTTCTCGGCGAAGTCCTTGCGCACGATCCAGGCATCGAAGGTCGGTGCGCCGAACTTGGCCAGTTCGCCAGAGGTGATCAGCACTTTGCCGTTTTCCTTGGCCACACCGAGCGCCGGGTCCCAAACGTAGGTGGCGTCGATGTCACCGCGTTTCCATGCAGCGATGATCGCGGGCGGCGCGAGATTGAGCACGGTGACTTTCGACGGGTCGATGTTCCAGTGCTTCAGCGCGGCGAGCAGGCTGTAGTGGCCGGTGGAAACGAAGGGCACGGCGATTTTCTTGCCGATCAGGTCCTGCGGGGTCTTGATCCCGGAACCGTCGCGGGCGACCAGGGCTTCGGCGGCGCCGATCTGGGTGGCGATGAGGAAGGTTTGCACCGGGACTTTGCGGGTGATTGCCGCCGTCAGGGGGCTGGAGCCGAGGTAGCCGATCTGTACGTCGCCGGAAGCGATGGCGGCGATGATGTCGGCACCGTTGTCGAATTTGCGCCAATCGATTTTGGCGTGGGTGGCTTTTTCGTAGGCGCCGTCGGCCTGGGCGACTTTGGCCGGGTCAACGGTGGTCTGGTAAGCGACAGTGACGTCGGCGGCCTGGGCAAAGAAGCTCGCCGCAGCCAGGGACGCGGCCGCCAGGAGGCGAAGAGGGAAATTCAGTTTCATTGAGAAGCTCCTTGTCAGGCGACCGAGTGTCGGCGTGAAAGGAGACTAAATGATCTAAGAATTCAAAAATAAATAACTTTTTAGAATTAGCTTGTGAGCGGAAAATTCTAAGGGAGAGGCGCCGCGGCGTTCGATGCAGGAGCGTGCTTGCTCGCGAAAAACCTGAGAACGCCGTGAGGTGTCAGGTTCACAGCGTTATCGTTGACGAGCATCGCTGGCAAGCCAGCTCCTACAGGGGTTTGTGTGGGGCCGCGATCGTTGCGGGATCCCGGATCTGTAGGAGCCGGCTTGCTGGCGAAGAGGTCCGCAGGAGCTTCAGAGGTCAGTTGCTGATGGCTAAAATGCTTGCCTGATACGACCCGACAAACACATCGAAATCGCCGACTTCGTTCTGCTCCAGCTCCACCTGCTGCGCCAGCGACGAACGCGCCCGCTCTTCAAACTTCGCTTGCTCCTCGGTGCTCAACGGCTCGCTGCGGAAATACTCCGCATGCACCTGGCTCTGACGCAGGGAGAACTGAGCAAAACTTTCCTTGTGCTCAGCCATTGCCGCCAGCACCTGGGCCGATGGCGTCAGGGACGGATCCCGGACCTTGGCCAGTTGCGCATCCAAGGCCTTGCTGTGGGTCTCGCCGCCGTGGCTCTGATCCAGCAGCGCCGCCAGTGGCGCAATCTTCTCCAGCAACTCGCTGGCCCACTCTTTCATATCCACCGGCTGACCATCGCGTTGCAGTTGCAGGCCCGGACGGCGACCCTCCTTGACCACGCTGAGGAAGTTCGAGGTCGCGTTACCGCATGAGGTGTTGGTCAGCAGCGGGCTGTCGTTCAGCGCGCAGTACAGCAGGAATGCGTCGAGGAACCGCGACTCCGGCAGGTCGATGCCCATCGGCAGGAACGGGTTGATGTCCAGGCAGCGCACCTCGACGTACTGAATGCCACGGGCCACCAGCGCCTGGATCGGCCGTTCGCCGGTGTAGGTCACGCGTTTGGGGCGGATGTTGGAGTAGTACTCGTTTTCGATCTGCAGGATATTGGTGTTGAGCTGGACCCACTCACCATCCTTGTGCGTGCCGATCTCGACATAGGGTGCATAGGGCGTGGCCACCGCTTTGCGCAGGCTGTCGGTGTAGCTGGCCAGATCGTTGTAGCAGGGCGTCAGGCCGGCCTGGGCATTGCTCTGGTAGCCCAGGTCGCTCATGCGCAAGCTGGTGGCGTACGGCAGGTACAGGGTATCCGGGTCCAGTTGTTCCAACTGGTGCGAACGGCCGCGCAGGAAGCCGGCGTCCAGTGCTGGCGAAGCGCCGAACAGGTACATCAGCAACCAGCTGTAGCGACGGAAGTTACGAATCAGCGCGATATAGGCCGACGACTGATAGTCGCGGTCGGTGCCGACAAAACCTTCAGACGCCTTGAGCAGCGGCCAGAGCTTCTCCGGCAAGGAAAAGTTGTAATGGATCCCGGCGATGCACTGCATGGTCTTGCCGTAACGCAGGGCCAGGCCCTTGCGATAGACGTACTTGAGCTGACCGATGTTGGAGGTGCCGTAATAGGCGATCGGAATGTCTTCCTCGGCCGGCAACGGGCACGGCATCGATGGACTCCACAGGTACTCGTTGCCGAGCTTGCTGTAGGCAAAACGGTGAATGCTGTCCAGGCTCGCCAAGGTGTCCGCCGGATCGGGCAGGGCCGGGGTGATGAACTCCAGCAGCGACTCGGAATAGTCGGTGGTGATTTGTTCGTTGGTCAGCGCGGAACCCAATTCTTCCGGGTGCGGCGTTTGCGCCAGGCGACCTTCGCCGGTCACGCGCAGGCATTCACGTTCGATGCCGTGAAGACACTGCTCGAGCAGAGAGAGGTTAGCGCGCTCGCCGAGCAGAGCCAGGCGGCGGTTGAGAAGTTCGCTCAAGTTGGATTCCTTCACGCGTCAGTCGCCCCAATATGGGGGTGGGCAAGACGGTCTACAAGGGTGAGTTTGAAACTGGCGTTTTCGCCTGGTTTTTGAACAGCACGGAGCACATCCCAGTCAGTCAAGGAGCGATCACCGCAAACCCTGTGGGAGCGGGCTTGCTCGCGAAAGCGGTGTGTCAGGCGACTTGAATATTGACTGACACACCCTATTCGCGAGCAAGCCCGCTCCCACAGAAAATCGCGGCGCAGCTTTCATTGCGCCGAAATTAACTCAAAACGTGGGTAAGGAGCTATAGGACAGCGAACGTGCCCTGTGCTTTTGCGACAAGTTTGTCGCCTTGCATCACGTCAGCTTCGACCACCAACGTGCGGCGGCCCGGGTGAATGACCCGTGCCGTGCACATCACTTCACCGTCAGAAACGGCGCGAATGTAGTTGATCTTGCATTCGATGGTCACGCTCTGCTGGTCAAAGCCATGGCTGCTGGAACACGCCAGCCCCATGGCAATGTCCACCAGGCTGAACAAGGCCCCGCCGTGCAGCTTGCCGCCGCGATTGCGCAGCGCTGGCGCAAGCGCCAGGGCGACTTGCGCCACCCCGGTTTCCAGGCTGTGCAAGCGACACCCCAGCAGCTTGAAAAACGCGCTTTCGGTCAGGCCGGCAGGCAGCTCCATCAGCGTTTCTTCAGCTGCTTGGCGTTGGCGAACAGCGAAGCCATGGCATTGTTGGCCGGCGCCGCTGCCGTGGTTTCCTTGCGCGGTGCGTTGTTCTGGGACTGGCGCGGAGCCGAACCAGGACGCGCGCCACGGGCACCGTCGATCTTCTCGCCCGGGGTGTCGCTCATGCGCATCGACAGGCCTACGCGTTTGCGCGGGATGTCCACTTCCATCACCTTCACCTTCACCACGTCACCGGCTTTCACCGCTTCGCGGGGGTCCTTGATGAACTTCTCCGAAAGCGCAGAGATATGCACCAAACCGTCCTGATGCACGCCGATGTCGACGAATGCGCCGAAGTTCGTCACGTTGGTCACCACGCCTTCGAGGATCATGCCCGGCTGCAGGTCCTTGAGGTCTTCGACGCCTTCCTGGAACTCGGCGGTCTTGAACCCTGGACGCGGGTCGCGACCCGGTTTTTCCAGCTCTTGCAGAATGTCGGTGACTGTTGGCAGACCGAACGTCTCGTCAGTGTACTTCTTCGGGTCAAGACGCTTGAGGAACGTGGCGTCGCCGATCAGCGAACGGATGTCGCGGTCGGTCTCGGCGGCGATGCGCTGAACCAGCGGATAGGCTTCCGGGTGAACCGCAGACGAATCCAGCGGGTTGTCGCCGTTCATTACACGCAGGAAGCCGGCGGCCTGTTCGAAGGTTTTTTCGCCCAGGCGCGCGACTTTCTTCAACGCCGCACGGGTCTTGAATGCGCCATGCTCGTCGCGATGGCTGACGATGTTCTGCGCCAACGTCGCGTTGAGGCCGGAGATACGGGCCAGCAGCGCCACGGAAGCAGTGTTGACGTCGACGCCCACGGCGTTCACGCAGTCCTCGACCACAGCATCCAGGCCGCGCGCCAGTTTCAGCTGCGAGACATCGTGCTGGTACTGGCCGACGCCGATGGACTTCGGATCGATTTTCACCAGTTCGGCCAGCGGATCCTGAAGACGACGGGCGATCGACACCGCACCACGGATCGACACGTCGAGGTCCGGGAATTCCTTGGAAGCCAGTTCCGACGCCGAGTAAACCGATGCGCCGGCCTCGGACACCATGACCTTGGTCATCTTCATCGCTGGGTATTTTTTGATCAGTTCAGCCGCCAGCTTGTCGGTTTCGCGGCTGGCGGTGCCGTTGCCGATGGCGATCAGGTCCACCGCATGCTTGGCGCACAGGGCGGCAAGAATCGCGAGGGTCTGGTCCCACTTGTTGTGCGGCACATGCGGGTACACCGTGGCGTGATCCAGCAGCTTGCCGGTGGCATCGACCACGGCGACCTTGCAACCGGTGCGCAGGCCCGGGTCGAGGCCCAGGGTGGCGCGCGGGCCGGCCGGGGCCGACAGCAGCAAATCGTGCAGGTTGTGGGCGAACACGTTGATCGCTTCGGTTTCCGCGCCATCGCGCAGCTCACCCAGCAGGTCGGTTTCCAGGTGCGTATAGAGCTTGACCTTCCAGGTCCAGCGCACCACTTCACCCAGCCATTTGTCGGCGGCGCGATTCTGGTTCTGGATGCCGAATTGCTGGCCGATCATGCCTTCGCACGGGTGCATGGTCCCTGGCAGCTCGTCGCCGACTTTCAGCGCAGAGCTGAGGATGCCTTCGTTGCGGCCACGGAAAATCGCCAGGGCGCGGTGCGATGGCATGCTTTTCAGCGGTTCGTCGTGTTCGAAGTAGTCGCGGAACTTGGCGCCTGCCTCTTCCTTGCCGGCGATCACGCGGGCACTGAGGGTGGCTTCCTGCTTGAGGTAGCTGCGCAGCTTGTCCAGGAGGCCGGCGTCTTCGGCGAACCGCTCCATCAGGATGTACTTGGCGCCCTCAAGGGCTGCCTTCACGTCTGCGACGCCTTTTTCGGCGTCGATGAAGCGCGCTGCTTCGGTTTCAGGGCTCAGGGTCGGGTCGTTGAACAAGCCGTCTGCCAGCTCGCCGAGGCCGGCTTCCAGGGCGATCTGGCCCTTGGTGCGGCGTTTTTGCTTGTACGGCAGGTACAAGTCTTCGAGGCGGGTCTTGGTGTCGGCGAGTTTGATGTCGCGTTCAAGCTGCGGGGTCAGCTTGCCTTGCTCCTGGATGCTGGAGAGGATACTGATACGCCGTTCGTCGAGTTCTCGCAGGTAGCGCAGACGCTCTTCCAGATGACGCAGCTGGATGTCATCGAGGCTGCCGGTCACTTCTTTCCGGTAGCGGGCGATGAAGGGCACCGTGGAGCCTTCATCGAGTAGCGCGACGGCCGCTTCGACCTGTTGTGGGCGTACACCGAGTTCCTCGGCGATGCGGCTGTTGATGCTGTCCATAAAACCACCTGACAAATTGTGAAAGCAGGCTCGCAGGCACCGGGTAAAAGGCTCGGCGAGTCTGGTTGAGCGGCCTGGCCTGCGCCGCTACCTGGATCAACAGGCTTCCCGTTGACCCGTGAAATCGAACAATTACTGCCGGTGCCGTAAAAATAAAAAAGCAGCCACCGCAGTAATGATCAGACGTTGCCTGACACAAAAGGCCGCGCATTATAACCAGCGTTCGGTCATTCGGGGGCATCAGAGGCTGCAGGCACAATGCGCGGATTCCTGGCGGTGAAGGAAAAATCTGCTAACAATGCACACGGTGCGTATAACGGCAGCTACGCCATAATGCGCGCCGAGATCAAAGGAGCATCCAATGAGCAGCACTGCAAACATTGCTGAAGGCGAAAAAATTCTTATCGTTGACGACGATCCCGGGCTCAGCAGCCTGCTGGAACGCTTTTTCGTCAGCAAGGGCTACCGCGCCCGCGCCGTGCCGAACACCGAGCAAATGGACCGCCTGCTGGCGCGTGAAGTGTTCAACCTGGTCGTCCTCGACCTGATGCTGCCCGGTGAAGACGGCTTGACCGCTTGCCGCCGCCTGCGCGGTGCGAACAATCAGATTCCGATCATCATGCTCACCGCCAAGGGCGATGAACTGAGTCGCATCAAGGGCCTCGAGCTGGGCGCCGACGATTACCTGGCCAAGCCATTCAACCCGGACGAGCTGATGGCTCGGGTCAAAGCGGTCCTGCGCCGCCAGGCAGCACCGGTGCCTGGCGCGCCGGGCAGCGAAGACGAAAGCGTGACCTTCGGTGACTACGAGCTGTCCCTGGCTACCCGCGAGCTCAAGCGCGGCGACGAAGTGCACATGCTCACCACCGGTGAGTTCGCAGTGCTCAAGGCACTGGTGATGAACGCTCGTCAGCCACTGACCCGCGATAAACTGATGAACCTGGCCCGTGGTCGCGAGTGGGATGCGCTGGAGCGTTCCATCGACGTGCAGATTTCCCGTCTGCGCCGGATGATCGAACCTGATCCATCCAAGCCACGCTACATTCAGACGGTATGGGGCGTGGGTTACGTGTTCGTTCCGGATGGCGCCGCCACCAAGTGATCGGCAATTTGTAGGAGCGGGTCTTGCGGATGATTTGTCCGCAGACTCGCCAACCGCAATGTGCGAGCATCGCTCGCTCCTGCAAGCGTTAACGGTTATTCATGAAAACCCCGGTCTGGTTCCCCCAAAGTTTTTTCGCCCGCACCCTGTGGCTGGTGCTGATCGTCGTCCTGTTTTCCAAGGCGCTGACCCTGGTTTATCTGTTGATGAACGAGGACGTGCTGGTGGACCGCCAATACAGCCACGGCGTCGCCCTGACGCTTCGCGCCTACTGGGCGGCCGATGAAGAGAACCGTGAAAAGATTGCCGACAGCGTGCCGCTGATTCGTGTGGTGGGTGCCGGCGTGCCGGAAGGCGAGCAGCACTGGCCCTACAGCGAGATCTACCAACGGCAGATGCAGACCGAATTGGGTCCCGACACCGAAGTCCGATTACGCATGCATTCGCCACCGGCGCTATGGGTCCGGGCGCCAAGCCTGGGTGACGGCTGGTTGAAAGTGCCGCTGTATCCGCACCCTCTGCGCGGTCAGAAAATCTGGAACGTCCTCGGCTGGTTCCTGGCCATCGGCTTGCTGTCGACCGCTTCGGCGTGGATCTTCGTGAGTCAGCTCAATCAACCCTTGAAGCGTCTGGTGTTTGCCGCGAGGCAACTCGGCCAGGGTCGCAGCGTGCGCCTGCCGATCAGCGACACGCCCAGTGAAATGACCGAGGTTTACCGTGCCTTCAACCAGATGGCCGAAGACGTCGAACAGGCTGGCCGCGAGCGTGAACTGATGCTGGCCGGGGTGTCCCACGACCTGCGCACGCCGCTGACCCGTTTGCGGCTGTCCCTGGAGTTGATGGGCGACCACAGCGACCTGACGGACGACATGGTGCGCGATATCGAAGACATGGACGCGATTCTCGACCAGTTCCTGGCTTTCATCCGCGATGGCCGTGACGAGTCGGTGGAAGAGGTGGACTTGACTGACCTGGTGCGCGAAGTCGCCGCGCCGTACAACCAGAATGAAGAAAAAGTCCAACTGCGCCTGGAGCCGATTCAACCCTTTCCCCTGCGGCGGGTGTCGATGAAGCGGCTGCTGAATAACCTGATCGGCAACGCGCTGCATCACGCTGGCAGCGGGGTCGAAGTGGCGGCTTATGTGTCCGGGGATGTCAGCGCACCCTATGTGGTGCTGAGTGTCATGGACCGTGGCGCAGGGATTGATCCGTCGGAGCTGGAAGCGATCTTCAATCCGTTCACCCGCGGTGATCGTGCCCGGGGCGGGAAGGGGACCGGGCTGGGATTAGCCATCGTGAAGCGGATTGCTTCGATGCATGGCGGCAATGTCGAACTGCGCAACCGGTCCGGTGGCGGGCTGGAAGCGCGGGTGCGGTTGCCGTTGGGGTTGATGTTGCCCCGGGATGCGGTTTAAGCGCTGGCATCTCTGTCATTCCGACGAAGGCGGCCTTACAGCCGCCATATATTTCGGCGATTAACCTTTACCTTTGGTGCGCGTCATATTCGGCCCACCATTCTTCTCCAGATGCTCGATGATGATCCCCGCGACATTCTTGCTGGTGGTGGCTTCAATCCCCTCCAGCCCCGGCGACGAGTTCACTTCCATCACCAGCGGACCATGATTGGAACGCAGGATATCCACCCCGGCCACGGCCAACCCCATCACCTTGGCCGCACGCAAGGCCGTCATGCGCTCTTCCGGCGTGATCTTGATCAGGCTGGCGCTGCCGCCCCGGTGCAGGTTGGAGCGGAATTCCCCGGGCTTGGCCTGGCGTTTCATCGCTGCAATCACCTTGTCGCCGACCACGAAGCAGCGAATGTCCGCACCGCCGGCTTCCTTGATGTATTCCTGAACCATGATGTTCTGCTTGAGGCCCATGAACGCCTCGATCACCGACTCGGCCGCAGTCGCGGTTTCACACAGCACCACGCCGATGCCCTGGGTGCCTTCCAGCACCTTGATCACCAGCGGCGCGCCGTTGACCATCGCGATCAAATCGGGAATGTCGTCCGGGGAGTGGGCAAAGCCGGTGACCGGCAAGCCGATCCCGCGGCGCGACAGCAATTGCAGCGAACGCAGTTTGTCCCGCGAGCGGGCGATGGCCACCGATTCGTTGAGCGGAAATACGCCCATCATTTCGAACTGGCGCAACACCGCGCAGCCATAAAACGTCACCGACGCACCGATCCGTGGAATCACCGCGTCGAAACCTTCCAGCGGCTTGCCGCGGTAGTGGATCTGCGGCTTGTGGCTGGCAATGTTCATATAGGCGCGCAGGGTGTCGATCACCACCATTTCATGGCCACGCTCGGTCCCGGCTTCAACCAGACGACGAGTGGAATACAGACGCGGGTTTCGCGACAGCACAGCGATCTTCATGCAACACCTGTGGAGGAGGTAGATACCGGGAACACCGGCTTGTCTTGTACGTATTTGATGCCCGGATTGACCACCAGTTGGCCGTCGATCAGGGCTTTGGAACCGAGTAACAGGCGATACCGCATGGACTTTCGGCAGGCGAGGGTGAACTCGACCCGCCAGACCCGATCACCGAGGGCCAGGGTCGTGCTGACCACGTAACGCATCTGCGCGTGGCCGTTCGAGCTTTTAATGGTTTTGCGCGTCACCAGCGGAGCTTCGCAGCGCCGGTGACGCAGCTGCACCACCGTGCCCAGGTGCGCAGTAAAACGCACCCACTGTTCGCCCTCGCGCTCGAATGGCTCGATGTCGGTGGCATGCAGGCTGGAGGTGCTGGCACCGGTGTCGATTTTTGCCCGCAGGCCGGCGACTCCCAAATCCGGGAGCGCCACCCACTCGCGCAGACCGACAACGGTCAAATGGTCAAATGTCTTCAATAGGAAAAAACCGGCGATTAACGCGTCCAGGCGCCAGGTGTGACCTGGGCCAACGCTTTGAATGCAGGCCTGGCGAACCAGTAACCCTGCATCAGAAATATTCCACAGTCCGCCAGGAAATCCCGTTCTCCGGCACTTTCGATGCCTTCGGCGATGACTGTAACGTCCAACTCCGCACAGATTGTGACAATCCCTCGAACGATAGCCTGACGAACACGATCGCGATCGACATCGCGGATCAGTGCCATGTCGAGTTTGATCAGGTCCGGTTGGAAATCAGCCAGCAGATTGAGCCCCGAGTAACCGGCACCGAAATCGTCGATGGCGGTCTTGAAGCCGAATTCGCGGTATTCACGCAGAATATTAGTCAAATGGCGATAGTTATCTACGTGCTGGCTTTCCAAGGTTTCGAAAATCAGCCGGTCGATGGGGAAATCGTGTTTTTTTGCCGCCTCCAGGGTGCTGCGAATACACAGCTCCGGACGGTAAACGGCGTTAGGCATAAAGTTGATCGACAAGTGTGTCTGCATATTTAAATTTGCCGCGCCCTCAATGGCTCGTCTCCGGCAAAGCTGGTCGAAGCGGTAACGGTTGTCGTCTGTGACCCGGTCGAGCACCGACAGCGCGCCCTCTCCTGCGACGCCTCGTACCAATGCTTCATGGGCGAAAATGGACTGGTCGCGCAAATCGACGATCGGTTGATAGGCGAAGGCAAAGTCGAAGCCCAGTGGCTCGCTCTGTTGGCAGCCCTGACAACCGACCTTGGGCGAGGTCAACGACGACGGAAATATAGTCACTCGATCACTCCATGCCGGTGAGCCGGCCTTGATCACATTCTATCTGGCGGGCCGGGTTCTTGCGCCCGACAGAAACGGTAGTACAGTTCCGACTATGGGCTGAAAGAGGAATTCAAGTGACACAAAAACAGGAAGAGGACGACAAGGTCCGTCTCGATAAGTGGTTGTGGGCTGCGCGTTTTTATAAAACACGTGCCTTGGCCAAGGCGGCGATAGAAGGTGGCAAGGTGCATTGCCGGGGCGAACGCTGCAAACCGGGCAAGGAACCGAGGATCGGCGACGAGTTTCAGATTCGCCAAGGCTTCGAGGAACGCACGGTGGTGGTCCAGGCGTTATCCATTGTGCGCCGTGGCGCGCCGCAGGCTCAGGCGCTCTATGCCGAAACCGAAGCCAGCGTCGCCAAACGCGAAGCGGCGGCTGCCATGCGCAAGGCCGGTTCGCTGGGCGTGAGTACCGATGGCAAGCCCAGCAAGAAACAGCGACGGGATTTGTTCAAGTTTCGCGGCAGTAGCAACGACGAGTAATCCCGTTGATCCTGTGTCGTTCGGGCGAAATCCCACGAAGCCCGACCGGCGCAGGTTTCACCTTGCCTGGAACAAACCCGGGATTGTTCATAAAATGCCTGCCTTGGCTGCACGTAACGCACCCCATGGGTGCAGCAGACGCAATGTACAAACGCTTGTATCCCTATTGCCATTACTTCAGATACCCAGACCTATGACCGACCTGACGGATACCGACTACACCCAACGCTTCATCTTCGATGACAGCGACACCCGCGGCGAGCTGGTTACGTTGGAGCGAAGCTATGCCGAAGTCCTGGCCAAACATCCCTATCCGGAGCCGGTCGCACAACTGCTCGGCGAACTGATGGCGGCGGCGTCGTTGCTGGTCGGCACCTTGAAGTTCGATGGATTGCTGATTCTTCAGGCCCGCTCCGATGGTCCGGTGCCGCTGCTGATGATCGAATGTTCCAGCGAACGTGAGATCCGCGGGCTGGCCCGTTATGAGGCCGACAGGATCGCACCCGATGCGACCCTCGCCGACCTGATGCCCAACGGCGTATTGGCACTGACCGTCGATCCGACCCAGGGTCAGCGCTACCAAGGCATTGTCGATCTCGACGGTGAAACCCTGTCGGATTGTTTCACCAACTATTTCGTCATGTCGCAGCAGGTGAATACGCGCTTCTGGCTGTACGCCGATGGCCGTCGTGCCCGCGGCCTGCTGCTGCAGCAATTACCCGCCGACCGTCTGAAAGATGAAGAAGAACGCGCCGCCAGCTGGCAGCACATCACCGCGCTGGCCAGCACCCTGACCGCCGATGAATTGCTTGGTCTAGACAACGAAACCGTACTTCATCGCCTCTACCATGAAGAGCAAGTCCGTCTGTTCGATGTGCAAAAACTGCGCTTCCGTTGCAGCTGCTCGCGCGAACGATCTGCCAATGCCTTGGTCAGTTTGGGACTTGAAGATGCGCAGGCACTGGTCATCGAACACGGTGGCAACATCGAGATCGACTGCCAGTTCTGCAACGAGCGCTACCTGTTCGACGCCGCCGATATCGTTCAATTGTTCGCCGGTGCGGGCGTCGAGACGCCGTCAGATACCCGTCACTAAAACGGTTCAGCGCAGGTAAATTCACTGGTTAGTGCCGGATTAACGCCGTAACGACGGGAGGGCCCTACTATTTTTGGGCTTTTCTGGCATAATCCGGCCCACTTTTTTCGCGGTAGTAGTGCACGACTTTCTACTACAAAACGTTTGGAGCACACTCGGCCAATGGCCGACGGGGAACCTTATGACGCAAGCCAATAACGCCGTGTACACCGATCTGAGTGTTGATGATCTGGTTAAAGAAGCCCTCAATCGCGGTGAAGGCGAGCTTGCCGATACTGGCGCGCTGGTTGTTCGCACCGGTCACCGTACCGGCCGCTCGCCAGTCGATCGTTTCATCGTTGAAGAACCGACTACCCAGGACGCCATCGCCTGGGGGCCGATCAACCGCAAGTTCCCGGCCGACAAGTTCGATGCCCTGTGGGCTCGCGTCGAGGCGTTCAACAACGCTCAAGAGCATTTCGTTTCCCATGTGCATGTAGGTGCTTCGGAAGATCACTACCTGGCCGTGAAGATGACCACCCAGACTGCCTGGCAGAACCTGTTCGGTCGTTGCCTGTTCATCAACCCGGAAAAGTACAACCCGGCTGGCCGTGATGAGTGGCAAGTGCTCAACGTTGCCAACTTCGAGTGCGTTCCAGAACGTGACGGCACCAACTCCGACGGTTGCGTGATCCTCAACTTCGCACAGAAGAAAGTGCTGATCGCCGGCATGCGTTACGCCGGTGAAATGAAGAAAGCCATGTTCTCGGTGCAGAACTTCCTGCTGCCGGCCGCCGACGTGCTGCCGATGCACTGCGCCGCCAACATCGGCGAAGCGGGCGATGTGACCCTGTTCTTCGGTCTGTCCGGCACCGGCAAGACCACTCTGTCCGCCGATGAAAGCCGTTACCTGATCGGTGACGACGAGCACGGCTGGGGTGAAGGCGTTGTCTTCAACATCGAAGGCGGCTGCTACGCCAAGTGCATCGACCTGTCCGAGAAGAACGAGCCGGTCATCTGGAAAGCCATCAAGCACGGCGCAGTCCTGGAAAACGTCGTGATCGATGACGCCAAGCACGCCGATTACGCTGATGTCAGCCTGACCCAGAACAGCCGCGCCGCCTACCCGCTGGAGCACGTTGCCAAGCGTTCCGAGAAAAACCTCGGTGGCGAGCCAAACGCTGTGATCTTCCTGACCTGCGACCTGACCGGCGTCCTGCCGCCAGTGTCGATCCTCAGCGAAGAACAAGCGGCCTACCACTTCCTGTCCGGCTACACCGCGCTGGTGGGCTCGACCGAAATGGGTTCCGGCAGCGGCATCAAGTCGACCTTCTCCACCTGCTTCGGCGCACCGTTCTTCCCGCGTCCGGCCGGCGAATACGCCGAGCTGCTGATCAAGCGCATCCGCGGCTTCGGCTCCAAGGTCTACCTGGTCAACACCGGCTGGACCGGCGGCGGCTACGGCGTCGGCAAACGCTTCAACATCCCGACCACTCGCGGCGTGATCGCAGCGATCCAGAGCGGCGCGTTGATCGGTGCTGAAACCGAACACCTCGACACCATCAACCTCGACGTGCCACTGGCCGTACCGGGCGTTGAGACTGGCCTGTTGAACCCACGTAACACCTGGGCCGACAAGGCTGCTTACGATGAGTCCGCTAAAGCGCTGGCCGGGTTGTTTGTTGAGAACTTCAAGAAGTTCGATGTGAGCGACGCGATCAAGGCTGCTGGGCCGAAGTTGTAAGGGTTGGTTTGATGTAAGGAAAAGCCGCCTTTAGGGGCGGCTTTTTTGTGGGCGCTAGAAGGGCATACACGAGATTTGTGTCATTGATTACCCGTACCAGGTTTTGTGTTTTTCTTGGTTAGCAAATTGGATAAAGAGTGAGTGTTCCAAGGGAAATCAGCAGCAAGGTCCGATTTGGAGGTGGGGCTTTCAAATGCTCCCGTTTCCCTGTCGCGAACAGGTGACGATACCTTCACTGGAGTAACGCTGCGTGCTCGTTGGCGATTACTGGCTGCTCTTGAGGTTAATTGAGCGTCTTGCAGTTGGCGCCCCAACTCATCCACCGCGGCGAGCTTGCTCAAGTCTTTCTCCAAGCCCAGCACCAGCATCACTGACACATAAGCCCCCACTGTTACACCCGACCCGCCTGACTCTAGAGAGCGCAGTGTTGTAAGTGACATCCCAGCTCTTTCTGCAACCTGCTTGGCTGTCAGTTTGCGGCGCAGCCGTGCGAGTTTGAGTCGCTCGCCAAACTCAGAGAGCAGCTTGGTTGCTGCTGGCAGTAGCGGCGCTGTTTTCTTCGCCATGTACCATTATTCCTTCATTTTTTAGCCTGAACAGCCAGAATAATGGCACTTATGTGTTCGATTAGGCGATTTCCAAGGTCTGTGTATCCCACCGTTGCGCCTTGATCGCTTTGTAGAGCATGCCGATGGTCAGTGGGATTTTGTCGCCACGACCCTTGGCCCTTCGCTTGAGGAACACATCAAATCCCTCTGGCTGGAAGTAGCGATAAGCGTCGTAGTCGATGAAGTCGATTGCGAATTGTTCTTCCAATGCTTCCATAAGGTGTCGTCCCTCAGCGCCGTCGCATCCCAAATCGAAGTTGATCGAGGTGATGAGGCTGATGGTTTTGCGTTCAGGCAGGCCGAGTTCTTCGTGCAGCAGCTGCATTAGCAGATGCATGGCGTGGTCGTCGGGGAAGTTGGGGGCGAGGTTCATTGCGGGTGCGTCCGATTGATCTTGAGCGGATCTTAATGGTCGTCAGGCTCGGAGGGAACGACAGGAGCAAATTGCGGCGATTTGTCTTGTCGGTATTTGGCGAGTGCTTCTTCTCTCGTAGGTAGCTGTTTGGCGAGGTCCGTTGGTGACGTGTCGAATCCTTCGAGGTGCAGGCTCGCCAGGTAGTTTGAGCGGCGGACTTTTTCGTAATGTGCTTGTTTTTGTTTGAAGGTTAATTCACTCATTATGATCGTCGGCGCATCAACATGAGATTCCCGGGAAGGCTGACGCTCGCCCCGTAGGATCTCGTTAGTCTGTTGCACGCTTTCCATCAGCTCATCAAAAAATTTGCTCACGGCTATCTCCAGGGTTTGATGGTAGCTTTCAACGCGTTTTGATCGTTCTCACGCAGAGCGTGAGAACGACTTGTTCGCTCAATTTCAGGCTGGAGCTTTCCAGTTCAGCATGCGTTGCTGGGCGACTTTTAGCAGGTCGCAGCCGTCCTGGGTCAGAAGGTAGAGCGCGTGGGTGATGTGGGGGATGTCTTTGAGGTCGCCTTGCTCGAAGCCTTGGCAGTGCAGGGTTCGGAGCAGCTCGCTGGAGGCTCGGATGCGTTGGAGGGCGGCTTCGAGGATGTCTTGCGGGTTGGCCTCTGTGTCGATGATCAGGGGCGGGGAATCGGTGAGGTTGGTTTGGAGTGGGCGGTAGCGATCGTGGGTGAATGGATTCCATTTATTCATGAAGTGCAATCTCGAATGCGTCAAAAGGAGTCGCCGTCATCGTGACCAAACGATGGGAGGCGACTGTGTTCAGGTTGGTCAACCGGTGAGATCACACGCTTACCCGGTACGCCCGAAGACGTCCCAAACACAGCCGCCATAAAGCGTGCTGACGCAAAAAAGCGCCGGCAGCATACAACGGGTGCGTGCGTAGATCTAATTCAGGTGACCAAACCTGAGTCGCTGATTTGGCAGCGACAGTTCGGACTATAGATATGAGTTACCGGTTGGCGATAGTCGACAAGGCGTCTGTGGTTGTAGGACCGGGATGAAGCTTGGATAGGGCATTGCCTACAGACTTATCCCTTCCGGGTTTGAGCGGTTTGGTTTTTATCTGGTGAACCGAGTTATCGTTTTTCGCGAGCAGGCTCGCTCCCACAGGGACATCGACTGGCGGTGGTTTTTGGTAATCGCTGTCGGGCCACTTCGAGCAGTTCGTGGCCGTCCTGGGTCAGCAGGTACAGCGCGCTGACGATGTTGGGAATGTCGCTCGCGTCGGCCTGTTTGAAACACAGGCAATACAGTGTTTCGAGCAGGTCGCTGGCGGCGCAGATGCGTTGGCGGGCGGCGTCGAGGATTTCGTGAGGGTCGGCTTCGGTATCGATGACCAGCACGGGGGTGTCGCTGTAGCTTGTTCTGAGCGGGCGGTAGCGGTTTGTGAGCGGATCGGGGTTGTTCATCGAGGTCAGTCCTGTGGGAAGTCGGGCAGTCTCGCCAGCAGGCCGACACACTGTTTCAGCCTCGCCGGAAACTATAGAAGCGGAACGCGCCATAGGACAAGATGGCCGCAATGGACAGGTTTTGTAGGGGGTTTCCTGCCCTTGGGATTCGACCTACAGGTTTGCGCGTTTTTTTACAGCAGATTCCCTGGAGGTAAAAAATCCCACGGTTTTGTCAGGCGGAGCGCGACACCCCTCGGTACGATGCGCGCCAGAATGTGTACGACTTTTCTAAAGTGTCTGGTCGTGACGGCTGGCCGGAGGCTGGCGCGAGGCCGCTTCAAGGTCCATCAAGCCTCTACCGTACGCTTCACTGTTGGCATAGATGCCAGTCCGGTTCGCCGTTGCCAGCAGGCGTTCGCGAACTTGCTGTGCGGTAAGCTCGGGATAGCGGCTGTGCAAGGCTGCCAGGGCACCGCTGACCAGCGCGGCAGCAGGTGAGGTGCCTGCGGTCTGTACGTATTCCCCGTCCTTGCCGGTGGTCAGCAGACCTTGCCCTGCGCCGGAATCGCCACCGGGTACGGCGATGCACCAGGCTGCCGCCACACCGCAGTAATTGGACTTGGCATTGATGCCGCTGCCGTCGCTTTTCAATGCCACCACCGCGATCCAGCCCTTTTCCAGTTCGGGCAGGGCGAGTGGCAAGCCGGGTTCGGCCAGCGGTTCACGTTTCAGTTCGTTACCGGTCGGGAACACAAATACCGCGCCGTCCCGGACCAGTTTTCGCGCGATCACCAACGACTCCGGCATGACCTGGTTGTAGCGTGCCTCGTTGATCTCGGTCGCCGGGATGGCATTGGCCCACGAGTTGTTGAGAATGCGCGCGCCCTTGTCGAAACCGGCTTGCCAGGATTGTGCAATCTCACGGTCAAAGAAAAATGGCTCGTTGTCGTCGCCGAAACGAAAGGGGATCAGTTGTGCGTTGAACGCAATACCGTGCATGCCATGGTCATCCTTGTTGGCCGCGAGAATGCCGGCCATCTGGGTGCCGTGACCGATCCGGTCGAGGGTGCCGACCCGGTTCTCGACATAATCGAAGCCCGGATCACGGATTCTTCCCTGAAACGCCGGCAGGCTGCTGTTCAGGCCTGAGTCGATCAGGGCTACGGCCACCCCTTGGCCGGTGCCGCCGCGGGCATAAAGGGTTGAAGCGTGAATGACTGCCAGGCCCTTCTGGGCTCGATACTCAGGTGTTTCGAACCGGGTCGGATCGATGGCGGGCTGCACAGGGTTTGTGAGGCAGCCACTTAACAGTAATGGCAGCGCCAGCGCAGGGGCGAGTGAAAAGCCGGAGGGTTGAAGCATGATCGTTCCTTGATGGATTTGCGCGCGCATCGCATGTTCTGCCGTGAAGTTTCGCGCAGAGTGGTTGATTCGAAGGCAAACCTTACCGGTGGAATCGGGCGCACGGGATGGGGGCAAAGTGCCCCGATTGTTTCGACCTATGGCGAAGGGTGACCCAATGGACGCTGTATCATCCCGTATCGTTTTTGCCCCAGACCTTTTCTCGACTCGCAGCGATCGCCAGCTAGGCTTTTGGCATCGCAGCAGTCAACGGAGTGACAGCTTATGCACAACACCCTGGAACAGGTTTTCGGTTATCCACAGTTTCGGCCCGGCCAGGAAGCGGCGGTCAGCGCGGTGTTGGCCGGGCGCTCGGCAGCGGCGATTTTTCCCACGGGCTCCGGCAAGTCTCTTTGCTACCAATTGCCAGCCTTGTTGCTGCCGCACCTGACGTTGGTGGTCTCGCCGTTGCTGGCGCTGATGCAGGATCAATTGGCCTTCCTGCAGCGCCACGGCATTGCGGCGGGCAGTATCGATTCGGCCCAGAGCCGCGAGGATGCCAACGATGTGATGGCCCGGGCGAAGTCCGGCGAGCTGAAGATTTTGATGATTTCCGTGGAGCGCCTGAAAAACGAACGTTTCCGCAATTTCCTGCAGCAGGTGCCGATCTCGCTGCTGGTGGTGGACGAGGCCCACTGTATTTCCGAGTGGGGCCACAACTTCCGCCCCGACTATCTCAAGCTCCCCGACTACCAGCGTCAGTTCAACATCCCTCAGGCACTGCTGCTGACCGCCACTGCGACGCCCAAGGTGATCGCCGATA
The DNA here is from genome assembly GCF_006094435.1 of Pseudomonas sp. MPC6. Taxonomy (NCBI): domain Bacteria; kingdom Pseudomonadati; phylum Pseudomonadota; class Gammaproteobacteria; order Pseudomonadales; family Pseudomonadaceae; genus Pseudomonas; species Pseudomonas sp. MPC6. Next base: position 401,690 of record NZ_CP034783.1, read on the forward strand.
TGGAAGCCAAATTCGCCATCGCCCCGGACGATGTGGTGACCACCGGTTTCTATCGGCCCAACCTCAATCTGTTGGTGGAACCGGTGCGCGGGCAGGACAAGCGCCGGCGTCTCGTCGAGTGGATGAGCGAGCGTCCCGGCCAGCCGAGCATCGTCTATGTCACCCTGCAGAAAACCGCCGAGCACATCGCCGAACACTTGGACCGCAACGGCATTCAGGCCGAGGCCTACCACGCCGGCCTGCCACATGAGCAGCGGGAGGCGATCCAGAAACGATTCATGGGCGGACAGTCCAATTGCATCGTCGCCACCATCGCCTTCGGCATGGGCATCGACAAGAGTGACATCCGCAACGTGGTGCATTTCGACCTGCCCAAATCCATCGAAAACTACAGCCAGGAAATCGGCCGCGCCGGGCGTGACGGACAGCCATCCGACTGCCTGGTATTGGCTAACCGCGACAGCCTCAATGTGCTGGAAAATTTCGTCTACGGCGACACGCCGGAACTGGACGGCATCCGTTGCGTGCTGGATGAGTTGCAAGCCGCCACGCCCGAGGGGCAGTGGGAGTTTCTGCTGGGGCCGCTGGCGGATCAGAGCAACATTCGCCAATTGCCGCTCAAGACCTTGCTGGTGCAGTTGGAGTTGCGCGGGATCATCGCGCCGCGTTACGCCTATTACGCTGAATACCGCTTCAAGTATTTACAGGAGCCCGAGTTTTTGCTGGCGCGTTTCGAGGGTGAGCGCAGGGACTTCGTCGCGGCGATCATCCAGACCTCCACCCGTGCGCGGACCTGGGCCACGGTGAATTTCGATGCGCTGTACCAGCAGTATCAAGCCGAGCGCAATCGAGTGGTCAAGGCGCTGGATTATTTCCAGGAGAAGGGTTGGGTAGAGCTTGAAAGCAAGCAGATGACCGATGTCTACAGCCTGCTGCAAACGGATTTCGACAGCGAGGCCCTGAGTGCCGAGCTGCATGCGAGTTTTACCCAGCATGAACGCACGGAAATCGCGCGGATTCATGCCATGCTCGAGCTGTTCGCCACCGACCATTGCCTGGGTTATCGCCTGGCGGCGTACTTCGGTGACGAGCATGCGCCGCGCCAATGCGGGCATTGTTCGGTGTGTCACGGGCAAGTGGCGCGACTGCCGGCACCCCCCGAGCTGCCGGCGCTTGTGGATAAAAACTTCGAGGCGTTGTGCGCCAATTTTATCCACAGGCATGAGCAGTACACCGCCAGCGCGCCATCGGCCGAGCGTGTGACGCGGTTTTTGTGCGGGATCAGCGTACCGCTGTTTACCAAGCTCAAGGCCAGGTCCATTTCGGGGTTTGCGGCGCTGGAGGACTATCCCTATGCCGAAGTGCGGGAATGGGCCGAGATGCACCTGTAGGAATTGGTCAATGTTCGAGTGCACCCATCCCCTTAAGCTCGCCATCCAACTTCAGGAACCGACACTGATGTCCACCCCGATGCCCCAACGCACCGACTATCTCCACTTCCAACCCATCACTACCCGCTGGCATGACAACGATGCCTATGGCCACATCAACAACGTCACCTACTACAGCTTTTTCGACACGGCGGTGAATACCTATCTGATCGAAGTCGGCGGCCTGGATATCCATGACGGTGAAGTCGTGGGTTTTGTCGTGAGTTCGGCTTGCGATTACTTTGCCTCCATCGCCTTCCCTGACCGGATCGAGATCGGTTTGCGCGTGGGCAAGCTGGGCAACAGTTCGGTTCAGTATGAGCTGGCGGTGTTCAAGGCCGGGGAGGCGGAGGCGTGTGCGGCGGGGCGTTTTGTTCATGTGTTCGTGGATCGGGCGTCAAATCTGCCGGTGGCGATCCCTCCCGCGTTGCGCGGGTCGCTGGAGCAGTTGGTGGTTTGAGGGGCAAAAAAAATCGCAGCCATCGGGCTGCGATTTTTTATCTGCCGTCTGAAGCCATGCAGGCCTCAGTGACGGCGGTACTTCTTGTGATGATGCTTGCGATGGCCGTAGTGGTTACCACGGTCATGGTTGTCGCCACGGTAGCGACGATCACCACGGCTGCGACGATCATCATCGTCGTCATCGCTCTTGTTGCCCATGTAGTTACCCAGCGCGCCACCGGCACCGCCACCTGCTGCGGAGCCGATCAGGCTGCCGGTGGTGCCGCCCATGCTGCGGCCGACCACGTTACCGCCTGCTGCGCCCAACGCACCGCCAATGGCGGCTTCGCCGCGGCTGCGTTTGTCTGCGCCAACTGCGCTACCACCCGCGCCGCCCAGGGCCGCGCCAATGGTGGAACCTGTACTGCCGCCTAACGACTGACCGACGACCGAGCCCAGAACCCCGCCCAATGCGCCGCCCACACCTGCTTCGGTGGTGCCGCCGGCAGAAGCGAAGCCACTGACCAGGCCAAGGGACAACAAGAGAATCGAGGAGAACTTCATAGAGAAACCTCAAGGGGATGACGACGCGATCCTGAGGCTGTGTCATGGTTGTTACAATCGAAATCCGACGAGTAACACGACTTCAACACAATTCTATAAGTTATTGTTTTTTAGGGGGAACTTAATGGTTTTTCGCCGGTCTTTAGTTACTTCGGAATGGCCGTTTTTGTGAAAAAACGGCCTTTTTTGTGGGTGTTTGAAAAGTATTGATCCGAAAGATTCGTTGAATGTTCCATCGCCTTCGCGAGCAAGCCCGCTCCCACAGTTGACCGAGTTCTTCCAGAAGGAATGCGATCGAATGTGGGAGCGGGCTTGCTCGCGAAGGCGTCGGCTCAGGCTAAGCATCAAGCCGATTTGGCCATGATAAGCCCAGTCTCACTCGCCGCTTCCAACCGGATCGCCACAAACTTCGACGTCGGCGTATGGCTGCCATCCCCGACGCTTTCCAGCGGTACCAGCGGATTCACTTCCGGATAATAAGCCGCCGCTTGCCCGGCAGGGATATCAAACGCCAGCAGCGTAAAGCCTTTCACCCGGCGCTCGCGGCCATCATCCCAGATCGAAACAATGTCCGCCTTCTGCCCCGGTTTGAACCCCAGGCGGATGATGTCGGCCTCGTTCACAAACAAGACGTCCCGTTGACCTTTGACTCCACGATAACGGTCATTGAGGCCATAAATGGTGGTGTTGTACTGATCGTGGGAACGCATTGACTGCATGATCAGGTCCGGCAACACCCCAGTGGCTCGAGTGCGTTCGTGCACCAGGTCCGTGGGCAGGACGTTCGGGCGGAAATTCGCCCGCCCGGATGGCGTACTCCAGCGACGGGCAGCGGCGCTGTTGCCCAGGTAGAAACCGCCCGGAGTGCGGATCTTCTCGTTGAAATCGCGAAAGCCTGGAATGGTGTCGGCGATCAGGTCGCGGATACGGCTGTAATCGGCCACCAGCCAATGCCAGTCCACCGGTTGGCTGCCCAGGGTCGCGGCGGCGATACCGGCGATGATCGCCGGCTCCGAGCGCATCTGGTTCGACAGCGGCTGCAGCTGACCGTTTGAGGGGTGGACCATGCTGAACGAGTCCTCCACGGTCACCGCTTGCGGGCCTTCGGTCTGGATGTCGATGTCGGTGCGGCCCAGGCACGGCAGGATCAGCGCGTCTTTACCATGGGCCAGATGGCTGCGATTGAGCTTGGTACTGATCTGCACGGTCAGGTCGCAATTGGCCAGGGCCTGGAAGGTGCGGGTGCTGTCGGGGGTGGCTTGGGCGAAGTTGCCGCCCAGGCCGATGAACACTTTCGCCCGGCCATCGGCCATGGCGTGGATCGCCTCGACCACGTTGTGGCCGTTTTCCCGCGGCACCTTGAACTCGAAGCGACGCTCCAGCGAGTCGAGGAACGCCACCGGCGGACATTCGTTGATGCCCATGGTCCGGTCGCCCTGCACGTTACTGTGGCCACGCACCGGGCACAGGCCGGCGCCCGGTCGGCCGACGTTGCCGCGCAGCAGCATCAGGTTGGCGATTTCCTGGATGGTCGCCACCGAATGGCGATGCTGGGTGATGCCCATGGCCCAGCACATGATCACGTTCTTGCCCTTGGCGTACATGCGAGCGACTTGCTCGATCTCCACCAGTGTCAGGCCGGACTGCTCGACGATTTGCGCCCAGGAGGTGTCGTCGATGACACCAAGGTATTCCAGCACGTTGACGCTGTGTTCATTGAGGAAGTCGTGGTCAAACACCGCGGGTGTGCCAGCCTTCTGCGCATCGCGCTCCCATTGCAGCAGGAATTTCGCCATGCCACGCAGGATCGCCATGTCGCCGCCCAGCGCCGGGCGGAAGTAGGCGGTGTTGGTCGGCTTGTCGCCGTTGGTGAGCATTTCGATCGGGTGCTGCGGGTGCTGGAAGCGTTCCAGTCCCCGCTCTTTCAACGGGTTGATGCAGACCACTTGAGCGCCGCGATTCACGGCTTCGCGCAACGGTTCGAGCATCCGCGGATGGTTGGTGCCCGGGTTCTGGCCCCATACAAAAATCGCATCGGCATGTTCGAAGTCGTTGAAGGTCACGGTGCCTTTGCCGACCCCGACACTTTGCGCCAACGCCACACCGCTGGCCTCGTGGCACATGTTCGAGCAGTCGGGGAAATTATTGGTGCCGTAGGCGCGCACGAACAGCTGATACAAATACGCCGCTTCATTGCTGGCTCGGCCCGAGGTGTAGAACTCGGCCTGATCCGGGCTCGACAGCCCTTGCAAGTGTTTACCGATCAGCGCGAACGCCGCTTCCCAACTGATCGGCTTGTAGCGATCGGTTTCGGCGTCGTAGCTCATCGGCTCGGTCAGACGGCCCTGATATTCCAGCCAATAGTCGCTCTGTTCCAGCAACGACCTGACGCTGTGCTTCGCGAAGAACGCACCATCGACACGCCGTTTGGTCGCCTCCCAGTTGACCGCTTTGGCGCCGTTCTCGCAGAACATCACCAGGCCCTTTTCCGGCGAATCGCCCCACGCGCAACCGGGGCAGTCGAAGCCGCCGTTCTGGTTGGTCTTGAGCATGATGCGCAGGTTTTTCAGCGCGTTGTCGCTGGTCAACCAGGCCTGGGCCACGCTGATCAGTGCGCCCCAGCCACCGGCCGGGCCTTTGTAGGGCTTATAGCGGGGGACGGGTTTCTGATCGGCTTGACGATGTTGACTCACGCTTGATTCTCCAATGCCGGGCTGTAGACCCGCGGTGCATTTTTCTGGGGCAGATGGATGAGATTGAGGTTGTGGCGGCGGGCCCATTGCACGGCAAGGCCGGTGGGCGACGACAGGCTGACCAGGGTCTGGATGCCGGCGCGCAGTACTTTCTGGATCAATTCGAGACTGCAACGGCTGGTGACAATAGCCAGGCCGCCTGCAGTCGGGATCTTCTGACGGATCAGCCCGCCGATCAGTTTGTCGAGGGCGTTGTGCCGGCCGATGTCTTCGCGGCCCAGCAGCAATTCACCCTTGGCGTCCATGAACACCGCCGCATGCACCGCGCCGCTGTACTGGCCGAGGGGCTGGAACGCGCCGATGCGCTGGCGCAGGCCGTCGAGCCATTCCACAGGCGGCAGGGGGGCGCCGGGCAAGACTCGCAGGTCGGGCAACGCCTGTTCGACCGCTTCGACACCGCAGAGCCCGCAACCGCTGGTGCCCGCCAGTTGCCGACGTTGCTGCTTGAGGTTCCAGAAGGCGCGGTTGGCGATGGTCACTTGTGCGTATTGCGCTGAACCCGAGCCGCTGAGTTGCATGTCGTAGATGTCGCAGACGTCTTCGATGATGCCGCTGCCGAGGCTGAAGCCAACGATAAAATCCTCGAGATCCGTCGGCGTCACCAGCATCACGGCCTGGCTGATGCCGTTGTAGGCAATCGCCAGCGCGACTTCCTCGGCCAGCGCGGCGCTGTCCGATTCGGCGTTTTGCGTTTCGGTTTGGCGAAGGTTGCTGTAACTGTAGGTCTGGCTGGCAGAGGGCGCGGGCGTTTCGAGGGCAGGCGCCGCGCAGACAGGACGCTTGGCGTTCATGGCATCACCGACGGTTTGATCAGCTTTAAGCCTATGCGCGTCAACGTGTCGCGTCTAATTGCTATTACTGATCTGCCGATAGATGCCGTCGATCAAGAGCTGGTCGGCGATTTCTGATAGATCGCGAAACACGCCTCGGCCAATGCCGAACGTGGTGCGCTGCGACGCATGATCAACCCCAATTTGCCGAGGGTCTGTGCGTTTTCAATCGGCTGCAGGCGCAAATGATCCGTGAGGTTTTCCAGACCGCCCTCCAACGGCATGACGGCGCAACACAGCCCCCCGTGCACGGCTTGTATCAGCTGATGGACGGCGTCGGTCTGTAACAAGGGCTGCGGGGTCAGGCCGCGGCTGTGAAAGTTGTGGTCGATGGACTGGCGAAAATGCATGCCGCTGGTGAGCATGCCCAGCGGCAATTCGATCAACGATTCCCAGCTCAACGCAGCTTCGCCGAAGGTGTAGAAGCGTTGATCGTAGAGCAGGCCCATGCGGGTTTCGCTGAACGCCAGGGAATCGAAGCGCTCACCGTCCAGGCGTTCCAGGTATGAGACGCCGATATCCAGGCGATTGTTCGCCAGTTGTTCGAGGATCTGTTCGGAACTCAGGGACGAAAGTTCGAAGCGCAGGTTCGGGTGATCGGCATGCAGCCGTTGCATCAGTGGCAGCGGATCGAAGCTCGACAGCGGCACGACGCCCAGGCGCAGGGTACCGACCAGGTTGCCGCGACAGGCGGCGGCTTCGGCCTGCAAGCCATCGCAGGCGGCCAGTACGGTGCGTGCCCAGGCCAGCACCCGCTCGCCCGGTGCGGTGAAGCCTTCGAAGCGCTGGCCACGGTTGACCAATGGCAACTCGAGCTCTTCTTCGAGGCTGCGCAGGCGCATGGACAGGGTCGGCTGTGTGATGTGGCAGCGAGCGGCGGCCTGGCCGAAATGGCGGGTTTCGTCGAGGGCGATGAGGAATTTCAGCTGCTTGATGTCCATCTTCGCTCCAGGGCGCGGTGAAGCTTCGGATTCTAGCGCCTGGGGGGAAGCGGCGTCATTGGTCGGGTGGCAACCGAGGGTTACAACCTTGGTCTAGGCTTTTGCGTCTGGAACCTAAAACCCAAGGAGAGTGCACCATGAGTATTTTTAGCTTTGTGAAAGAAGCAGGCGAAAAGCTTATCGATCTGCTGACGCCGGGCAATGCCAATGCCAGCGAGCAGTTGAAGGAACACATCAGCAAGGTCGGCCTGGGTAACCCGAATGTGCAGGCGACAGTGGATGGCGACAAGGTCACCGTGACGGGTGAAGTCGGCAGTCAGGAAGAGAAGGAAAAGATTCTGTTGGCGGTGGGCAACATCGCCGGCGTGGGAAGCGTGGATGACCAGATTACGGTGACCGGGCCGGTGGTGAAGGCTGCAACCTTTGTCACGGTTGTGAAGGGCGACACCCTTAGTGCGATTTCCTTGCGCGTGTATGGCGATGCCAACAAGTATCAAAAAATCTTCGAGGCCAATAAGCCGATGCTCAAGGATGTGAACAAGATTTATCCGGGGCAGTCGTTGCGGATTCCTGAATAAGGCTCAAGTGCAGGTGATGGCGTTCGCGGGCAAGCCTCGCTCCTACAGGTCCACGTCGTACGCCCATATGGTGAACGACCCGGACTGTAGGAGCGAGGCTTGCCCGCGAAGGGCGTGACTCGGTCTAAAGCCCTGCTATCAACTCCCGATAATCCCCCACCGCCGCAAACTCCGCCGTGTCCTTCGGCCCCTTGCGACTGTCCGGCTCACTCACCGCCAACAAATGCGCCACGCCAAAATTGCGCGCACTGCGCAGGATCGGCAAGGTGTCGTCGATAAACAGACTGCGCGCCGGGTCGAAACCGATGTCCGCCTGCAAGGCATCCCAGAACTGCGGGTTTTCCTTGGCGAAACCGTAATCGTGAGAGCTGATCAAACGCTCGAAGTACGGCGCCAGTTCGATTCTTTCCAGCTTCAGTGACAGTGAGTCGCGGTGGGCGTTGGTGATCAGCACCACGCGCTTGCCGGCCTGTTTGATCGCCGCCAGGAACGTGTCCGCATCCGGGCGCAGGGCGATCAGGTGAGCGGTTTCCAGTTTCAGCTCGCGCACCGACAGGTTCAGCTCGGCGCTCCAGAAATCCAGGCAATACCACTGCAACTGCCCGGCATTGCGCTCGAACAGGGGCTGCAATTCCATCTCGGCCATGGCCCGGCTTACGCCATGCAACTCGGCGTAGCGCTGGGGCAGGTGCTCCAGCCAGAAATGGTTGTCGAAGTGCAGGTCCAGCAGCGTACCGTCCATGTCCAGCAGAACGGTGTCGATGTCGTGCCAGGGCAGCAGGGACATAAAAAACTTCTCCAGCGGCAAAAAAGATATCCGGAGTAAACAATCAGGATAGGCCGGGTATAGTAACCCGCTATCACCCAGGAGCCGCTCATGCGCCAGAAACCCACCATCCTCGCCCGCGAGATCGTCGCCACCAGCCGTTTATTCTGCGTCGAAGCGGTGCAGTTGCGCTTTTCCAACGGAGTGGAGCGCACTTATGAGCGACTGGTCGGCAAGGGCGCCGGGTATGGCGCGGTGATGATCGTCGCGATGCTGGATGTGGACCACGCGATACTGGTCGAAGAGTACTGCGGTGGCACCGATGAATATGAGTTGTCCCTCCCCAAGGGCTTGATAGAGCCGGGCGAGGACGTGCTGGCGGCGGCCGAGCGTGAGCTCAAGGAAGAGGCCGGGTATGGCGCGCGGCAACTGGAGCATTTGACCGAGCTGTCGTTGTCGCCCGGGTACATGAGCCAGAAGATTCAAGTGGTGCTGGCCACCGATCTGTATGAAGAACGTCTTGAAGGCGACGAGCCTGAGCCAATGGGCGTGGACAAGATCAACCTGCGTGAATTGTCGGCGTTGGCGCAGAACCCGCGGTTCACTGAGGGTCGTGCCTTGGCGTCGCTGTATCTGGTCCGTGACCTGCTGACTCAGCGCGGGGTATTTCTGCCATGAACTTCCCTCATCCGTTGATGGCGCCGGTGGTCGAGCTGGCATTGAAGGCGGGGGAATCGATCCTGCCGTTCTGGCGCATCGGCACCGCCGTGACCGCCAAGGCTGACGACTCGCCGGTCACTGCCGCAGACCTGGCCGCCCACCATGTGATTCTGGCCGGGCTGACCGCGCTGGATCCGACGATTCCGGTTTTGTCTGAAGAAGACGCCAACATCCCGCTGAGCGTACGCGCCGGCTGGCAGCGCTGGTGGCTGGTGGACCCGCTGGACGGGACCAAGGAATTCATCGCCGGCAGCGAAGAATTTACCGTCAACATCGCGTTGATCGAGCAGGGGCGCGTGGTGTTTGGCGTGGTGTCGATGCCGACCAACGGCCGCTTTTACGTCGGTGGCGCGCAGTTGGGCGCCTGGCGTGGCGACCAGGGTAGCGAACCGTCGCCGATTCAGGTGCGTGACGTTCCAGCGATGGGCGAAGCGTTCACGGTCGTGGCCAGTCGTCGGCATTCGAGTCCGGAGCAAGAGCGTTTGCTGGCCGGGTTGAGCGACAGCCTGGGTGAGCTGCAATTGGCCAATATCGGCAGTTCGCTGAAGTTTTGTTTGTTGGCGGAAGGGGCCGCGGATTGCTATCCGCGCCTGGCGCCGACTTCGCAGTGGGACACGGCGGCGGCACAGGGTGTGTTGGAAGGGGCTGGGGGCGAGGTATTGGATTTGCGCGGTCAGCCGTTCCGCTATCCGGCGCGGGAGTCGTTGTTGAACGAGTACTTCCTGGCGCTGCCGGCCAAGGCTGCGTGGCGGGAGAAACTGCTGCAGCTGGCACGCTCCTGACGGGGACGAGACAACTTGCCCAAATGCCAGCCAGCTCCATGAACCAATGTGGCATTGTGATTTACCGGTGCAGCACGTACTGCCCGGTAAACGTCACCGCATCCTCCTCACTCCCCGCATTCACAATCCGTGAATGCAGCGTCAGCCGCGCCCGGCCATAGCGTTCATACATTGCCAGAAACTTGTTCCAGACCGCCGCACTCGGCGCCTGGCAGATCGCCGTGGCATCGCGCGTGACCGGCAGCGGATAGCTGATGTGCCCTTCCTGGATCACGATATGCCCGCCCTCGACGCCGGCTTCACGCAGGCGCAAATGCAGCCAGCCCCAACCGGCCAGTACCGCACCGCAATACAGGCTGCCGCCGAACATGGTGCTCTTGTGGTTGACGTTGGCTTCCAGCGGCAGGTGCAGGCGCAGTTGCTGGTCGTGCCAGTCGAGTACGGTGAGACCCATGTCCCGCGTCAGGGGAATGTCGTGGTGAAGGATCGATTCCAGGTGACGGCTGTCGCGGTTCATTAACGGGCCTCAGGCATGAAGATGATGGTTTGACGATAACTCAGTCGAGCTCGTCGTTGGTGGTATGGGCACCACTGTCGGCGAAGTTCAGCCCGTGCTTGCGCAGTTTGTCGTGCAGGGTTTTACGCGGAACGCCCAAGGCTTCGGCGAGGCTGCGCACGGAACTGTGAGAGCGTGCCAGTTCCGCGGCAATCAGGCTCCTTTCAAAGTTTTCGACTTGCTCGCTGAGACCGCCGCTGACCACCTCTACCGTACTGCCGGCAGCCGCGTCAGGCGCGCTGTTGTCCAGCGCCAGTTCCAGGCCCAGGGCAAAGCGTTCGGCAGCGTTCTGCAGTTCACGCACGTTGCCAGGCCAGGTGTGGCGCAGCAGCAGGGCGCGTTGCCCCGGTTGCAGTTCATGGGGTGGCAAACCGTGGCGGGCGCTGGCTTCATCGGCGAAATGCTGGAACAGCAACAGCGCATCTTCGCCGCGCTCACGCAGGGGCGGAATGCGCAGCGGCGCGACGTTCAACCGGTAATACAAGTCGGCACGGAAGCGCCCCTGATCGGCGGACTGGCGCAGGTCTTCCTTGGTCGCGGCGATGATGCGGATGTCCAGCGGGATCAGCTGGTTGCCGCCCAGGCGCTCGACCACGCGCTCCTGCAGCATGCGCAGCAATTTCACCTGCACGTCCAGGCTCATGCTTTCGATTTCATCGAGGAACAGCGTGCCGCCGTTGGCGAATTCGAACTTGCCGATCCGGCGCTTCTGCGCGCCGGTAAAGGCGCCAGGCTCATGGCCGAACAGCTCGCTTTCAACCACCGATTCGGCCAGGGCTCCGGCGTTGATCGCCACGAACGGACCGTTACGCCGGCTCGACAGGTCATGCAGCGCCCTGGCCACCACTTCTTTGCCGGCACCGGTTTCGCCGAGGATCAGCACGTCGGCCTTGGTCGCCGCCAATGCCCCGATCTGTTCGCGCAGGCGCAGCATCGGCGCCGATTGCCCGACCAGTCGGGCACTCAGCGCATTACGATCGCTCAGGGCCAGACGCAGGCTACGGTTGTCCAGCACCAGTCGGCGCAAGGCCAGCGCGCGGCGTACGCTGTCGAGCAGCGCGTCACTGGCGAAGGGTTTTTCCAGAAAATCGTAAGCCCCGGCGCGCATGGCCTGCACCGCCAACGGCACATCGCCGTGCCCGGTGATCAGCAGCACCGGCAGCTCCGAGTCCTGGGCGTGGAGTTCGGTCAGCAGTTCGATCCCGTCCATGCCGGGCATCCGGATGTCACTGACGACCACGCCGGGCCAGTCGCGCTCCAGTTGCCCGGCCAGGCCCTTGGCCTCGGCGAGCGGCAGGATCTTCAGCCCGGCCAGATCCAGGGTCTGGCTCAGGGCCTGGCGCAAGTGGGGATCGTCGTCGATCAACACCACCTGAATGCGGTTGTCGATGGTCATGCACTTCGGTCCTCGGACGGTTGCAGGCTCACGCCCGGTGCGCCTGGGCGCAACTTCAAGGTAATCAGGGCGCCGCCTTCCTTGTGGTTGGAGAACGACAGTTCACCGCCAAAGGCGCGCATCAGGGTTTCGCAGATCGCCAGCCCCAACCCAAGACCCTGGGTGCGGGTCTTGGTGGTATAGAACGGCTCGCTGGCGCGACCCAGTGCCTCCAGGCAGAAGCCGGGGCCGTTGTCGCGAATGAACAGCGTGACACCTTCGTCGGTGGATTGGGCACTTATCCAGAGTTTACGCGGCGGGCCTTTTTCCGTCAGGGCATCGAGGGCATTGGCCAATAGATTGCCCAGCACCTGGCGCAGGCGGGTTTCCCCGGCCTCGACCCACAGGGTGGCGGCCGGCAAATCGCGGATCAGTTCGACTTCCATGCTGCGTCGGCGCTTGGCCAGCAGTGCCAGGGCATCGTCCAGCGCCGGTTGCAGGGCGACACTTTCCGGGGCGTGGCGATCACGCCGGGCGAAGGCGCGCAGGTGAGCAATGATCGAGGCCATGCGCCCGGTCAGTTCGCTGATCAACTTGAGGTTGCCGCGGGCATCGTCGGTGCGCTGATGATCCAACAGGACTTCGGCGTTCTCCGCGTAACTGCGGATGGCGGCGAGCGGTTGATTGAGTTCGTGGCTGATGCTCGCCGACATTGTGCCCAGCGCCGACAACTTGCCGGCCTGCACCAGATCGTCCTGGGCGCGAACCAGTTCCTGTTGGGCCTGTTCGCGCTCGAGCACTTCCTCTTTCAATCGTCGGTTGAGGCCTTCCAGGTCGCTGGTCCGCTCCGCTACCCGACCTTCCAGTTCGTGCCGGGCCTTGGCTTCGAAAGCGATCCGCTCCAGATAGTGACGCCGGCGCTGCATCATCAGGCCGAGCAACAGCATCAACACCAACAGTGTCGCGCCACCGATGGCGACCACGGTGCGCACCGGGCGATCGATCAGGGTTCGGGGGGCGAGGATGCTGACGTTCCAACCGGTTTCTTTGATCTGTTGGGTCTGAGTCAGCCAGGCGGCGGGGTTGAGATTCAAGGGTTTTGGATCGCGGGTCGGGTAGGGTTGAATCGCGATGATGGCCTTGCGTTCTTCTTCACTCAATGGCCGGGTCGAACGGAATCGCCACTCAGGCCGCGAGGTGATGATGACCACGCCGTTATGGTCCGTCAGCAGCAGTTGCTCCGGAGTTTTGCCCCAGAGGCTTTCGGTATGGTCCAGGTCAACCTTGACCACCAGCACGCCGAGAATTTTCTCGCCATTGCGCACTGCCGCGGCAAAGAAGTAACCGCGTTTGGCCGACGTGGTGCCCAACCCGAAAAAGCGCCCGAGCCGTCCAGCCATGGCTTCGCTGAAATAGGGCCGGAAGGAAAAATTGCGTCCGACGAAACTGTCGTGTTTATCCCAGTTGGACGCGGCCAGGGTCTTGCCGGTGGTGTCCATCAGGTACATGACTTCGGCGCCGGTCTGCGCGCTGATGTTTTTCAATAAGCGGTTGGCGTTGCCCTGGGTGACGCTATCGTCCGGTGCGCCGAGGACGGCTCGCAGGGCCGGCAGCTCGCCGAGGATCTGCGGCAGTACTTCATAGCGGTGCAGGGTGCCCAACAGGTTGGCGACGTAGAGATCGAGGGTCTGACGGTTCTGTCCGGCCAGTTCGCTGCGGTAATAGCGCTCTGCCAGATGCTCCAGCGGCCACAGCAATGGCGCCAGGCACAGCGCGAGCAGCGCCAGGCTGCGCCAGCGGGGTCTGCGAGGAAGGGTCGAGGTCATGAGCATCAAGCGCCTGTGGGTACAGGCGCATTATGCCTAGGCTTGCGGGCGCAGTCTGCGCGCCGTGGGGGTTGCGTATCGTCCCCGGCAATGGCGATATAGGCGCCTGATAAAATTAAAGGGGTCGTTGTATGCCGCTCGCCACGTTGATTCATCGTGCCAGTTTGCCCAGTCCGCAAGTATCCATGGAGCAAGCGCTGGCGTTGCTTGAAGGGCATTACGGGCTGAGCGGCAGGTTGCAGGCCCTTGGCAGTCAGCAGGACCTCAACTATCGCGTTGACAGTGACCAGGGGCCATTCGTCCTGAAAATCTGCCGTGGCGATTATTCGGCGCTGGAGCTGCAAGCCCAGCATGCAGGGCTCAGGCATCTGGCTGGACATCCCGAGGTGCAGGTGCCACGGGTGATCCCTGCGAACAATGGTGCAGACCTGCTGACCCTGGACGTCGGCGGCCAATCGGTGCATGTGCGCCTGCTCGATTTCATCGAAGGCCAGTCACTCACGCACCTGGATCATTTGCCCGGTTCGGTGGTGGCCGGGTTCGGTCGACTGTGTGGCGAAATGGCTCTGGCACTGGCCAATTTCGACCATCCGGGTCTCGAACGCACGCTGCAATGGGACGCCCGGCATGCCAGCGCGTTAATCGCCCATTTGTTGCCAATCATCAAGGACGATCGGCAGCGAGCGCTGATCGCCGATGCGGCCGAACGTGCCGAACGCCATTTACAGTCGCTTGTGGATAAGTTGCCAGTGCAGGCCATCCACATGGACATCACCGACGACAACGTGGTCTGGCAGCGTGATTCGCAACGCCAATGGCAAATGCGGGGCGTGATCGATTTCGGCGACCTGGTTCGCACCTGGCGCATTACCGATCTGTCGGTGACGTGCGCAGCGTTGTTGCATCACGCAGGGGGCGACCCTTTCTACATCTTGCCGGCGGTCCAGGCCTATCACCGGGTTAATCCGTTGCAGCCTGCAGAACTACGGGCGCTCTGGCCGCTGATTGTCGCGCGGGCGGCGGTGCTGGTGCTCAGCGGCGAGCAGCAGGTCAGTATCGATCCGGGTAACGAATACAGTCGCGACAACCTGACCCATGAGTGGGAAATCTTCCGCGTGGCCACCTCGGTGCCGTTGGCGTTGATGGAGGCGGCGATTCTTGCCGCGGTCGGTCAGGGCCTGCCGACAATCGACAGCGAAGGTTTTGCACCGCTGCTGCCGGGGCTGGTGGGACGTGAGTTTGCGTTGATCGATTTGGGCGTGCTCAGCCCGCATTTCGACGCCGGTAACTGGGAACAGGCAGGCATCGACCAGCGCCTGTTGGCCGAAGCGGCGGCGACTCACGGCCTGGCGGCCAGCCGTTATGGGCAATACCGGTTGTCGCGTACCCGGCCGGACAGTGCCATTGAACCGGACACTTTCCCGTTGCACGTCGAGTTGCAAGTGCCCCATGGCACGGCGGTGGAATCGCCTTTTGCCGGTGTGGTTCATCAGCCGGCGCCGAACCTGTTGCAACTGGACGGCCCCCAATTGAGCGTGCGGTTATGGGGCGTGACGCCGTCGCTGCACACCGGTGCGGCGCTGGTCAAAGGCCAGGTGCTGGGTTCGGTCAGCGGGCCGTTGGTGGTGCAGTTGTGCCGAGGCACTTCGTTCGATGCGCCGCTGTTTTGCACGCCATCGCGCGCCGCTGCCTGGCAAGCGTTGTGCCCGTCGCCGGCGGCGTTGCTGGGGCTGGCCTGCGATGCACCAGACGAACTCGATTCGGCGACATTGCTGGCGCGCCGCGACGCCAGTTTCGCCCGCACGCAAAAACACTATTACCTCGACCCGCCGCGCATCGAACGCGGCTGGCGCAATCACCTGATCGACATGCAGGGCCGGTCTTACCTCGACATGCTCAACAACGTCGCGGTGCTCGGTCATGGTCACCCGCGCATGGCCGCGGTCGCCAGCCGTCAGTGGTCGCTGCTCAACACCAACTCGCGGTTCAACTACGCGGCGATTGCCGAGTTCTCCGAGCGCTTGCTGAAGTTGTCGCCGGACTCCATGGATCGCGTATTCCTGGTCAACAGCGGCAGCGAGGCCAACGACCTGGCGATTCGCCTGGCGTGGGCCTACAGCGGCGGGCGCGACATGCTCAGCGTGCTGGAGGCCTATCACGGCTGGACAGTGGGCGCGGACGCGGTCTCGACCTCGATCGCCGACAACCCCAAAGCGTTGAGCAGCCGCCCGGACTGGGTCCATCCGGTGACCGCGCCGAACACCTATCGCGGCGAATTCCGCGGCGCCGGCAGCGCACCGGACTACGTGCGCAGCGTCGAACACAACCTGGCAAAAATTGCCGGGCAGCAACGTCAGCTCGCCGGTTTCATCTGCGAACCGGTGTACGGCAACGCCGGCGGCATCTCGCTGCCGCCGGGCTATTTGAAACAGGTCTATTCGATGGTTCGCGCCCAAGGCGGCGTGTGCATCGCCGACGAAGTGCAGGTCGGTTACGGGCGCATGGGCAACTTCTTCTGGGGCTTTGAAGAGCAGGGCGTGGTGCCGGACATCATCACCATGGCCAAGGGCATGGGTAACGGCCAGCCGCTGGGCGCAGTCATCACCCGCAGGGAAATCGCCGAAGCGCTGGAGGCCGAGGGGTATTTCTTCTCGTCCGCTGGCGGTAGCCCGGTCAGTTGCCAGATCGGCATGGCGGTGCTGGATGTGATGGAAGAAGAAAAGCTCTGGGAAAACGCGCAGGTCGTGGGCGGGTATTTCAAGCAGCGTCTTGAGGCGCTGATCGATATTCATCCGCTGGTGGGCGCGGTGCACGGTTCCGGCTTTTATCTGGGCGTCGAGCTGATTCGCAACCGTGAAACCCTGGAGCCGGCGACGCAAGAAACCACAGCCCTGTGTGATCGGCTCCGTGAGCTGGGTATTTTCATGCAGCCGACCGGCGATTATTTGAACATCCTCAAGATCAAACCGCCGATGGTCACCTCACGCCAGAGTGTGGATTTCTTTGTCGACATGTTGGCGAAGGCGCTCGCCGAAGGTCTGTAAACACAATTCCCCTGTGTACACGGACAAATGTGGGAGCGGGCTTGCTCGCGAATGCGGTTACTCATTCAACATTGATGTCTACTGATGTACCGCATTCGCGAGCAAGCCCGCTCCCACAGGAACGCACTTTATTCGATTATTATCGTATTTTATTGCCGATATTTAGACGGATGGAGAGATTGTCGCTTTTATAGCCGATATTTATCGGATATAAAGTCGTCGTCGCCACGGTGTGCCTCACCACACCCGGTGCTCCCATTTTTGTCATGGTCGACGCCACACTCGACCTTCAAGCACTTGCTCAGGAGCCGATTCATGAGCCGTATCGTTACCGTCGCCGCTACCCAGATGGCGTGTTCCTGGGACCTTGAAGCCAACATCGAGACCGCTGAGAAGCTGGTCCGTGAGGCCGCGGCCAAAGGCGCGCAGATCATTCTGATCCAGGAGCTGTTCGAGGCTCCCTACTTCTGCCAGAAGCCGAACCCGGATTACCTGCAGCTGGCGACGACCGTTGAAGACAACGTCGCCATCAAGCATTTCCAGAAGGTCGCCAGGGAACTGCAGGTGGTGCTGCCGATCAGCTTCTATGAATTGGCGGGCCGCGCACGTTTCAACAGCATCGCGATCATCGATGCCGACGGCAGCAACCTCGGGATTTATCGTAAAAGCCACATCCCGGACGGCCCTGGCTATCACGAAAAGTATTACTTCAACCCGGGCGATACCGGCTTCAAAGTCTGGAACACCCGTTACGCGAAAATCGGCGTGGGCATCTGCTGGGACCAGTGGTTCCCTGAGTGCGCGCGCAGCATGGCGCTGCAAGGCGCAGAAATCCTGTTTTATCCAACTGCCATCGGCAGCGAGCCACATGACAAGACCATTTCGTCCCGTGACCACTGGCAGCGCGTGCAACAAGGCCATGCCGGCGCCAACCTGATGCCGCTCATCGCCAGCAACCGCATCGGCAACGAAGAACAGGACGGCTACGACATCACGTTCTACGGCTCGTCGTTCATCGCCAACCAGTTTGGTGAAAAAGTTCAGGAGCTCAACAAAACCGAAGAAGGTATTCTGGTGCACAGTTTCGACCTCGACGAGCTCGAGCACATCCGCAGCGCGTGGGGGTCTTTCCGTGATCGTCGCCCGAACCTGTACGGCGCGCTGAAAACCCTCGACGGTTCCCTGGAGTCCTGATCGCTATGACCACTTTGAACAGCACCCCTCGCGCTGACGGCTTTTACATGCCGGCTGAATGGGCGCCGCAAACCCAGGCCTGGATGATCTGGCCCGAGCGTCCGGACAACTGGCGCCTGGGTGGCAAACCGGCGCAAGCCGCACACGTGGCGGTTGCAAGAGCCATCGCCCGTTTCGAGCCGGTGACCGTGGCGGTATCCGCCGGTCAATACGAAAACGCTCGCGCCCGGCTCGACATGCCGAATATTCGTGTCGTCGAAATGTCCAGTGATGACGCCTGGGTCCGCGACACCGGCCCGACGTTCGTGATCAATGACAGTGGCGAAGTCCGTGGGGTGAATTGGGACTTCAACGCCTGGGGCGGTTTCGATGGAGGCCTGTATTCGCCGTGGAACCGTGATTCGCAGGTGGGCGGCAAGATCCTCGAGATCGAACGCAGCCCGCGCTACCGCACCGAGGGCTTCGTGCTCGAAGGCGGCTCGATTCACGTCGATGGCGAAGGCACGCTGATCACCACTGAAGAATGCCTGCTCAACCGCAATCGCAATCCGCACATGAACCGGGCAGAAATTGAAGCGGTGCTCAGCGCGAACCTGGCTGTGGATAAAATCATCTGGCTGCCGGATGGCTTGTTCAACGACGAAACCGATGGTCATGTGGATAACTTCTGCTGCTACGTGCGTCCGGGTGAAGTGCTGTTGGCCTGGACCGATGATCCGCAAGACCCGAACTACCCGCGCTGCCAGGCGGCAATGAAAGTGTTGCAAGGCAGCACCGACGCCAAGGGTCGCCCCTTCACGGTGCACAAGATGCCGATTCCGGGGCCGCTGTATGCGACCGAAGAAGAGTGCGCAGGCGTCGACCCGGTGGACGGCACTCAGGAACGTAATCCGACGGTTCGTCTGGCCGGTTCCTACGTGAACTTCCTGATCGTCAACGGTGGCATCATCGCGCCGAGTTTCGATGATCCATTGGACGGTCCGGCAAAAGAGATTCTGCAGGCGCTGTTTCCGCAGCACGAAGTGGTGATGGTACCGGGGCGCGAACTGTTACTGGGTGGCGGCAATATCCACTGCCTTACCCAACAACAGCCTGCGCCACACCAGGAGTGAGTGCGCTTGTAACAGCTTGAGTTAAAAGCAAAATCGACCCGGCAAGGTTTTTTCCTCAGTGCCTTGCAAGAGCCCGCAGCCCATCAGGATTGCGGGCTTTTTTGTCTCCGTCCGTCGACGATTGCGTTTCCTTGGCACAGCTCTTGTATCTGTCCTGGTGTTGAACAGGGAGGGGAGGACTACGGTGTTCTGTCATAAACCCTGGATAAGTTAGCCGCTCACGAACCTGGAGAGAGCGTGGAATGAACGCCGAAGTGAATGAAGTGAGCGAGCGGGCGTTACATCCCCCGGCAGTAAACAGCGAATCGCTCCAGAGCCTGCCGCACTGGTTGCAGGCCGATGGGACGCTTGCGATGGATCCGCGCCGCACGATGATCGAGCGCTATCCCGCTGGTTTATTCAGCGAAGCAGAGCTGGAAGCCTTGTGGGATGTGATGGAAGGATCCCGAATGAAATATTCTCAGACAGATAATTCGTAAGTCTTTATGCCGCTCGTTGGCCCGTTTTCGCTGCAGGTAAATGGTTTGGGTTGAGCCGTGGGCGAACGCAGGCAAATCTTTTCTTAGACGATTTCTACCTATTCACAGACGATTCATGAAATTGACACACAGTTAACGGCGCGGCTACGATTCGCCCAACGCCTGTGGCTAACCGCCATGACTCATAAAATTACAATAAGGCCCGCCGCGACTCGTCGTGGGCGGGCCTTATTGTTTTAAGGTGAAAAAAGAGCGCAAAAGCGCCATTTCAGCCGTTGGGCACAGCGCGTATCAACCCGTAATAAGGAAAAGAATAAAATGTTGAACAAGCGAATCAGCCTGATCGCTCTGGGGATGTTGAGTGCTACACAGGCCATGGCTAACGACCAGGCCGAATCCAAGGGTTTCGTTGAAGACAGCAGCCTCAAAGTGCTGCTGCGCAATGCCTACATCAATCGCGACTACAAAGACGGCAATCCGGACAAAGCCGAGTGGGGCCAAGCGGCCATCGGCACCTTCTCGTCCGGTTTCACCCAAGGCACCGTCGGCGTGGGTGTAGATGCTTTCGGTCTGTATGCATTGCGCCTGGATGGCGGCAAAGGCCGTACCGGCGCACAAGGTATCGACTTCTTTAAAAAGGGCGACAGCGGCAGCGCGGCAAATGACCTGTCCAAGGGCGGCGCAGCGGTCAAATTCCGTCTCTCCAGCACCACGCTGACCTACGGCGACCAGATGCCGGCGTTACCGGTGCTGAGTTACGACAACTCGCGCCTGCTGCCGGAAAGCTACACCGGCACCCTGATCACCTCCAAGGAGATCAAAGGCCTGGAGCTGAATGCCGGTCGCTTCACCGCCGAATCGCGCAAGAGCGCGGAAGGCCGTGACAGCGGTGGCTTGAAATCGATCAACGTGTTGGGCGGTAGCTACCAGTTCACCGAGCAGTTCAAGGCTGCGCTGTACGCTTCCGACGTCGAAGACGTGCTGAAGAAACAATACGTGAACGCCAACTACGCGATCCCGATCGACAAGGATCAGTCCCTGACCCTGGACTTCAACGGCTACCGCACCAAGCTGGACGATTCCTACGTCCGCGAAAGCGGTGCTACCGGTGATGACAACAAGATCTGGAGCCTGGCTGCCACCTTCGCCACCGGTCCGCACTCGTTCACCCTCGCGCACCAGCGCAGCACGGGCGACAGCAACCTGGGCTATGCCTATGGCGGCTACCAGAAGGATCAAGGCCGTGTCGGCGACGGCGGCAATACCATCTACCTGGCGAACTCCTACTGGTCCGACTTCAACGCCGAAGACGAACGCAGCTGGCAGCTGGGCTACGGCCTCGACTTCACCACCTTCGGTGTTCCGGGCCTGACCTACAACGTCGCCTATGTGCGTGGCAGCAACATCACCACGTCCACCAGCGAAGGTGGCACCGAACGCGAAATCTTCAACCAGTTCAAGTACGTCGTGCAAAGCGGCGCGGCCAAAGACCTGAGCGTGAGACTGCGCAGCTCGGTCCTGCGCGTGTCGCAGAAATCCAGCGAATACAACGTCAGCGGCAACGAAGTACGGGTGTTTGTGGATTATCCGATCAACGTTTTCTAATGATCGGTTGCGGTATCGAGGCCTGATTCAAGGCTGAAGAAGAAAAAAGCCCTGACTGGTTCGGGGCTTTTTTTGTGGCTGAGATTCAGAGCTCGGCGCTGTCAGAAATTTCCTCCATTGAATCGAGACGGTTCTGGAGCGCGAAAGGGATCAGGCTGATGTTTATTGCGTGCTTGAACGATTGAAAATGCTGGACCAGAAATCCAACTGATGGTGGTTATTACTATGGTTGTATTGTTGAAATCCACATATGTGTGTTGTCGAATTGATAAGGATTTGAAGGCGTGTGCGGCTAAAGTCTTGAGCGCCAGCGGTCTTAGTATCAATGACGCCATGCATCTTTTTCTTCGTCAGGTGGTAGCAACTCAGGGGCTTCCGTTCGAACCGCGACAACCATCGGAGAAGACGGCCAGTGCCATGATGGAAGCACGAGATATTCGCCAGCGATTTTGCTCGAAAAAGGACGAGATTTCTGATGAGTGCGGATAGCGCTGTATCACTGTGCAAACCGTGGTCGTCGATTAGAACACCGAACTCTGTGGGAGCCAGGCGTGCTGGCGAAGGCGTCCTCAGGATCGCTATCGCCGGCAAGCCTGGCTCCTACGAAAAGCGATCACAACGCTCATGTCGTCAAAATCCCGTTTCGGTAACACGTGTCGCCAACATGTCGTCCGCGGCGACATGTTCCCAAGACGTGTCGCAAAAAGCGGAAAATTGCGACACGTTAAGGCCTCATGTCTACACTGGCGACATGAGTGAAGCCTCTCTCTGCTCAAAAAACATACAAAATGATCAGGAATGCATCCATGACCGAACCGCTTCTGCCATGGCAGGCCGACAGGCCCTACAACCAACTGCCGCTGCTACCGCCAGCGATCGAGCTGGAAACACGTGCAGTCCTCAAAAAATGCATTGAGGCGCGCACCGCGCTGGCCGAGTTGAAACAGGCAGCAGAGCTGATTCCGAACCAAACGGTCCTGATCAATACCATTCCCCTGCTGGAAGCCAAAGACAGCTCGGAAATAGAAAGTATCGTCACTACCACGGACTTACTGTTCCAGCATGCTCAAGACACTGAAAACCATGCGGACCCGGCGACCAAGGAAGCATTGCGTTATCGAACAGCGCTGAACCAAGGCTTTCTATCCTTGGCCCAACGACCGTTGTCCACCAACACCGCCGTAGAAATCTGCCGCACCCTGAAAGGCGTGAAACTGGATATCCGCCGCACGCCAGGCACTCAGCTCGCGAATGACCGCACCGGTGAAGTCATCTATACCCCGCCCGAAGGGGAGGAGCACTTGCGCGACCTTCTCGCCAACTGGGAGCGCTTTCTTCACAACGAAACCGAGCTCGATCCCCTGGTTCGCATGGCTGTCGGGCATTATCAGTTTGAAGCGATCCATCCCTTTATCGACGGGAACGGTCGTACAGGACGGGTCCTCAACACCCTGTTTTTGATCCAGGAAGGCCTCCTGAACCTGCCGATCCTCTACCTCAGCCGCTACATCATTGCCTACCGTGCCGATTACTACCGGCTCTTGCTGGAAGTTACGACCAAACAAGCCTGGGAACCATGGCTGTTGTTCATGCTAAGCGCGGTAGAAGAGACCGCTCGCTGGACGACGGCCAAGATTTCGGCCATCCGTGCATTGTCCGAACACACCATGCAGTTTGTGCGTGAGCAACTGCCGAAAACCTACACGCGCGAACTGGTGGATGTGATTTTCGAGCAGCCTTATTGCCGTATAAGCAATGTGGTCGAAAAGAAAATTGCTCAGCGTCAGGCTGCATCTCGTTACTTGAAAGAGCTTGTGACTATTGGCGTTTTGGAAGAGGTTCAGGTGGGCAAGGAGAAGCTTTTTATCCATCCGAAGCTGATGCAATTACTCATTCGCGACAGCAACGAATTCAGGCATTACGTTGGTTGAAGGGCGTTTTGAACCTGAAAAAGCCCTGATCAATCAGGGCTTTTTCTTACGTGCTATTTGCTTATGGAGCGACGTTACTGGCTCGGTTGTTACACGGCGCGTCGAGCACCTTCACCACATCATCGATGATCGCCTTGCTCATATCCTGCAAATAATGCGACGCCCAGGCATGCCGGTCGGTGTCGCGAACCATGGCGGCATCTGATGCCAGAAGCTTGGCGACGTGGAGCAGGTCGGAGGCGTGAGAGAGGGCTTGGATCACCGGGACACCGGCGTTGATGCGGAACAGCGGTTCGTTGGCGTGGAAGGAGAAGTGGGTGAGGCCGATGGTTTTGAGGTCTTGAGGGTTGGTCATTGTGCACCTCCGCTGTTTGGGCGGTTGTGGACGTGAGCCTTTGCACCAGTAGCGAGAATTTGCAGTGGATTGCAGATATTCATAACGAGAACTCCGATTGGTTCCTGCATCGATTCGAGTTCTCAGGCCCGGTCGCTGAATTGGCAGCGACGGACTGAAGGTAGCTTGAGGGAGACGGATGCGCAATCGTGGCTAGGTGGTGGCGTGGGTTGGAGACCTGAGTGATTTTTATGCCTGGGCAATAATTATTGGCCAGCCATAATTTGCATAACCCAAAGGCCTGCTGATGGCCTAGTCGACTTGCTGAAGGAGATATCAGGAATGGACGTTGAACTGGATCAGTTTCAAAAGGATTTATTGGAATCTGTACGCGAAATGAATGAGCGCCAAGCCCATCCTATCGCTGAGGTTAGGCCATTAATGCAGGAGCGAATTGACCCAAACATGTCGTCGTCTGCGACACGTACTCATAACGTGTCGCAGAAATTGAAAAAATGCGACACGTGACAAAACGGACTACATCGGAAGGGGCTAAGTCCCACAGTAAATTCGTACAACATCTAGCAGACGTTAGCTTGTGAAATAACGATCTGAGGCGTGGCCCCGGCATCGTTGGACGGCAATGTAAACGTGGTGCGAAAGCCCAGTTTATCCAGCATGTCCATCATTGCATCGATCGTGAATTTCTCGATCTTCCCAGTGGTGAGCTCTGAAATGCGTGATTGGGTCACGTTCAACCTGGTTGCGGCCACACTCTGGTTAAGTCCAAGGGTTTTGATGCAGTCAGTGATGAACACCGAAAGCTCCATCTTCAGCGCGATTTTACTGGCGACTTCTTTTCCATGCGTGACATGGAATGGACTGTCGAAAAATTGAATGGCCATGAATGTCTCACTCCTTTGAGTTATCTAAAATTTTCGATAAATGCAGGCTATTCGATTGATCCTTTATAGGCAAACGAGTAGTGCTTGCGCGACAGCATCCATTACACCAAGTAACTAATGATGTTCCCGCCCCCATCTTTATCCCCCGCAGCCAACCTCATACATTGAGCTCCAACACCTACCCATCACCCCGATGAGCAGGTCACTGGAGATCTTCCTCATGCCTTTCGTAAGCGTACGCATCACCCGCGATGGCGTTACCTCTGAGCAGAAAGCTCAGGTGATCGCCGAAATCACTGAAACACTGGAACGTGTCCTCAAGAAGGACCCGCATCTGACCCACATCGTGATCGAAGAAGTCGACACCGATAACTGGGGCTACGCCGGAATCACCACCACCCAGTACCGCAAGCAACTGGCTGAAGAGGAGGGGAAGTCGTGACGCCGTCGGTCTCCATCGATTTCATCTCCGACGTGGTCTGCCCGTGGTGCGCGTTGGGTGCCACGGCGCTGGAACAAGCGATCGAAAACGTGGCAAGTGAAGTCTCGGTCGAGCTGACCTACAAGCCCTTCGAGTTGAACCCGGACATGCCGGCGGAAGGCGAGAAAGCGGTCGAGCACTTGATGCGCAAGTACGGACGCACCGCCGATGACGTCGCCGCTGGCAAGGCCATGCAGATCGAACGGGGTGCGGCCATCGGTTTCACGTTCGATCTGGAGAAGCGCACTCACTTCTACAACACGTTCGATGCTCACCGGCTGATGGTGTGGGCGTTGCAGGAAGGGCGGCAGGTCGCACTCAAGAAGATCCTGTTGCGCGCTTACTTCACCGACGGCCAGAACCCGAGCGATCGCGAGACGCTGGTTCGTCTGGCCACTGAAGCGGGACTGGATGCGGCGGCGGCTCGAGAGGTGTTGGCGTCCGGAGCGTTTGCCAATGAAGTGCGAGAGCTGGAAGCGTTTTACCGCCAGCACGGCATCAACTCGGTACCGGCCATGATCCTCAACGGTCGTCACCTGGTGTCCGGTTCGCAGTCGGTCGAGTACTACGAACAGATGTTGAGACAAATGGCGAAGGCCCCCGCCGAAGCCTGATTACTTACTTTTTCAAACCATTATTAATTAGTAGAGGTTCATCATGAGCAATTCGAAAAAAGTCATCGTTATCACTGGCGCCTCTCAAGGTCTCGGCGCAGGCATGGTCAAGGCTTTCCGTGATCTGGACTACAAGGTCGTCGCCACTTCACGTTCGATCAAACCGTCCACCGACCCGGACATCCTCACCGTGGCGGGCGACATCGGCAACCCGGAGGTCGCTCAGCAAGTGATCCGCGAAACGATCGAACGTTTCGGCCGCATCGACACCCTGGTCAACAACGCCGGGATCTTCGTCGCCAAACCGTTCACCGAGTACACCGCTGAAGACTACGCCAATGTGCTCTCGGTGAACCTGAATGGCTTCTTCTACATCACCCAACTCGCGATTACCGAGATGGAGAAACAAGGCAGCGGTCACGTGGTGAACATCACCACCAGCCTGGTGGACCACGCCATCGACGGCGTGCCGTCGGTACTGGCTTCGCTGACCAAAGGTGGCCTGAACGCGGCGACCAAGTCTTTGGCCATCGAATACGCCAAGCGCGGGATTCGGGTGAATGCGGTTTCTCCTGGCATCATCAAGACGCCGATGCATGGTGAGGAAACTCATGAAGCGCTGGGGAATCTGCACCCGGTTGGGCATATGGGTGAGATCAGTGACATTTCTCAGGCGGTTGTGTATCTGGACAGCGCGAACTTTGTTACTGGGGAAATTCTGCACGTTGATGGTGGGCAGAGCGCGGGTCACTGAGATCTGATTTTCCAAACCCCAGAAACAACAAAGCCCTCGTATTTCTACGAGGGCTTTGTTTTGTATGGTGCCGGCACCAGGAGTCGAACCCGGGACCTACTGATTACAAGTCAGTTGCTCTACCAACTGAGCTATACCGGCGTGTTGGGCGACGATTATAGCGATTGGAATGGTTCTGTAAACCCCTGAATTCAGACTATTTTTGCGTAGGCGTCAGGCCAGGCCCGCGAGTGCTTGCGCGGGACTGGCCAAGGCAATTGCTTTAACGCCTCAGACGCCGTTCTTGACGGCGTTGATCAGGTCCTGGCTCAGCACCTGCGCGGGCGCCACTTGCACGCTTTGGGTGTAGAACGGCGGCAGGTTCTGGGCCAGTGTCGACAAGGTTTGTGCGGTGGTGTTGCCGGGCAGCAGGACGTATTGCAGGTTGGACGGATAGCTCTGTGGCACCGGGCCTTCCATGGTCGAGCCGTAGGCGCCGAAGGTCATCACGGCCTGCGGTGTGGTGGGGTCGGGGGCGTAGAGGAAGACGAAGGTGCCGTACTTCGGATGGGTCAGGTATTGCTCGGCCTGGGCGCGAACGGCCGGGTCGGGGTCGTTCATCAGGGTCCAGCGCATGACCGCGTAGCTGCGGGTGGTTTCCATGAAGGCGGTGCGAATCGGCGATTGGTTCTCGACGCCGGCCAGGCACACCAGCAGGTTGCCGAACGGGTCGATGAGGGCGACCGAGTTGAAGACCGTGCCTTGCTGCGCGGTTTTCAGTAGCGGCGGGGCGAGTTCTGCGCCGGGGTCGCGGGGGTTGGCCGATTGCACGGTCAGGGCGAACGGGCTGAGCGCGGTCAGTGCCTGGCGCACTTTGCTGTTGGTCGGGAGGTTTGTCGGGTTTTGCAGTTGGTCCGGCGGCAGGCCGCTGTTGTTGCTGGCCTCGCGCACGGTGTTGACGCTGGCGGAAAAGATCGAGCTGGTGAGGAAGTAGGCCGCCGAATCGATGGTCTCGCCAGCGAACACCGGGCTGTTCGAACCCTGATAGGCGCGGCTGACCGGCGCCGCAATCGCATAGTAGCCCCAGGTGTCTTGCGCCTGTTGGCGGATCTGCGGCGGTAGCGACGGGAAGTTGAATTGGCTGTTGAAGTTGATACCGGCGTAGTCATCGATCGCACTGACGGCGACGTTGAAGCCTGCGGTCAGCAGCGAGCCGGCGCACATGGCGCACGGGTCCAGGGTCGTGACGACGGTCAATTGGCTGGGGGGTGGCAGGTTCAGTGGCGCGACGTTTTCGTAGTACCAGTCCACCAGCTGACGTTCGCCGTGGGCGGTCGGGTCATGGGGCAGGAAGTAGGTGGTGCCACTGCCGGGAAAGGGCATCAGCACGTTGTTGTGCAGGGCGGCGATGACTTCGCCGGTGGCGTTGTTGATGATGGCGCCGCCCACGGCGAAGGTTTGCTGCAGTGCAGCCTCGATGGCCTGGTTGGCGACGGTGTCGACGGCTTCCTGTGCACTGTTCAATGTGCTCATGATTTTCCCAGCTCCTTGCTGATTGAGCGTCAGACAATTCTGGCGCTTGGCAAAGATAGTTGAGGATTTGCGGGGTGGTTATGTTCATTTGGCGTAGCGCTTATGCACAACGGGATCTTTCCTGCCCCTGCTTAGAGGCAAAATTGCGGATCCGTTCTCGTTTGCTCGCAAATGCCTGTTTTACAGGTTTTTTTACGGGTGTACGAAATTTGAACAGTTGTGTTTCAGTCCCGAAACAGCTGGATATATTGGATCCAGGAAAACTTCATCCACAGAGTTATCCACAGGCTGAGGCGTTTATGAGCGCTCTGCGAGAAGCAGGAAGTTGCGCGGCGTGAGTGCGGTTTCACAGAAGGTGCCCAGGCGAACGGTGTATGCCTGCTCGGAGAGGAAAAGCGCCCGATCGAGGTTCAGCCACAGCTCCAATGGGCGTCGGAAAAGTCCGCGCAGCAGCTCCAGGTTGCGCACTTCGGCCAGCCGCTGCCATCCGGCCGCTTCCAAGGCTTGCCAGTCCTGCGGTACGACTGTGGATAAGTCTTTAAGCGCGGCCAAATGATGGCAGTACTCGGCAAAGGATTTTTCCAGCCAGGCACTGGGCAGGGAAGGAGTGGGCAGGTATTCGTCGATGCCGCGCAGTTGCCGTTGCAGCAGGTCGAAGCCCAGGCGCCGGGCCATTGAAGTGTCGCGCTGGCGGCGGACGCGGGTGCCAGCGGTGACGGTTTCGCTCATTGGGAGCGAGAGGTCATCGAGGGACAGCTGCAACGCCGACCCCTTGGCCGCGAGGGAAAGCGCCTGATAGTCGCTGGCACTGATCCGGTTGTAGCAGCAGGGCGCGATGGCCATCTGTTTGCAACCTGCCGCGCTGGCGAGTTGCATCAGGCGCACATGCAGATCACCGCAGGCGTGCAGCGCTACGGGCGTGTGGTCAGCCTTCAATAAGACGGCGACACCCGGTGCGAGTACGTCTTGCTCGACATGAAGCGCATGCAATTGATGACGCTGGCTGAGGGCCTGGCCGCTGGCGATCAGTGCCGGGTCATATTCCAGGCAAGTCAGCTGCTGACCGGTTCGCAGCAAGCGTCGCCCCAAATGGCCTTTGCCCGAACACCAATCCAGCCAATGGTTCGGCACAGAAGTAAACGCCAGCCGACTGGCGAACGCTTCAATCTGCTGCCATTTGCGCCCTGGCACATCGACATTCAAGCGATGCCCGGCCGTTTCAAGCGCATGGGCCGGGAATTCGCCTACTGCGCTCAGATCAAGGGACAATCGTGCGAGGGTTGCAAACGGCTCCGGCGCATCCAGCAAACAGGGTTGGTTATGGCTGTTTTCCGCCTCTTCCAGCGACCGCGCCCGTAGCCAAAGCGCCAACTCCGGGTAGGACGTTTCCCAGGGGAGTTGCAGATGGGTGAACGGTCGGGGCTTCCACAGCGCCTGATGCTCGAACAGAAAAGCATCCAGCGCGGCGTAACGGGCGAGCAAGTCGTCGCCCGTCAGCACGCGACCATCAGCGTCCCTGGCAGGCATCGACGCGCAGCCAGCGCTCCAGCAGCTTGAAGCCGCGAACCAGCACGTAGGCCATCAGCAGGTAGAACATGCCCGCGGCGAAGAAGATCTCTACCGGCAGATAAGTCCGGGCGATGATGGTGCGGGCCATGCCGGTGAGTTCCAGCAGGGTCACGGTACTCGCCAGCGCGCTGGCCTTGAGCATCAGGATCACTTCGTTGCTGTAGGCCGGCAGGCCGATGCGCGCGGCGCGGGGCAGGATGATGTAGAACAGAGCCTTGGGCCGGGACATGCCCAGCGCCCGCGCCGCTTCGATCTCC
The DNA here is from genome assembly GCF_006094435.1 of Pseudomonas sp. MPC6. Lineage (NCBI taxonomy): Bacteria > Pseudomonadati > Pseudomonadota > Gammaproteobacteria > Pseudomonadales > Pseudomonadaceae > Pseudomonas > Pseudomonas sp. MPC6. The sequence continues at coordinate 431,043 of NZ_CP034783.1, forward strand.
CCCGGGGGAATCGCCTGGATTGCGCCGCGCAGGATCTCGGCGATGTAGGCCGCGGTGTGCAGGGTCATGGTCGCGGTGGCGCACCAGAACGGATCGCGCAGGTAGGGCCACATCGAGCTGTTGCGGATCGCGTCGAACTGCGCCAGGCCGTAGTAGACCAGGAACAGCTGAACCAGCAACGGCGTGCCTCGGAAAAAGAAGATGTAGCCGTAGGGAATTGCCCGCACGTACCAGAGGCGCGACGAGCGGGCGATGCCCAGCGGAATCGCCAGCAACAGCCCGGCGATCACGGCGATGGCCACCAGTTCCAGGGTCAGGGTCGCGCCCTGGGCCAGTTTCGGCAGCCATTTGATGATGACTTCCCAGTTCATTGGGTGCTCCTCGCGAAGCCGCGAGCGGCGCGTCGTTCCATAAAGTGCATACCGGTCATGGCCAGGATGGTCAGGCCCAGGTACATGAAGGCGGCCACCATATAAAAGGTGAACGGTTGCTTGGACACGGTCACGCCGATTTGCGCGTGACGCATGATTTCTTCCAGGCCGATCACCGACACCAGTGCGGTGTCCTTCATCAGGATCATGAACAGGTTGCCCAGGCCCGGCAGGGCGATGCGCCACATCTGCGGCATGATCAACCGTGTGAAGATGCGAAACTTCGACAGGCCCAACGCTACGCCAGCTTCACGGTGGCCCTTGGGGATCGCGAGGATCGCGCCACGAAACACTTCCGTGGCGTAGGCGCCGAAGCACAGGCCCAGCGCAATCACGCCAGCGGCGAACGCATTGAGTTCGAGGTCGGGGTTGCCGAAGAACTCGCCCAGGGCGCGCATCAGGTTGACCGTGCCGAAGTAGATCAACAGCACCCAGAGCAATTCCGGGATGCCGCGCACCAGGGTCGAATAAGTACCGCCAAGCCATTGCAACGGCTTGTATGGGGAAGTCTTGGCCAAGGCGCCGAGCAGACCGAGCACCAGCCCCACGCACAAGGCCGAGAGTGCCAGTTTCACAGTCATCAGTGCGCCAGCGGCGAGCGCCGGGCCGAATCCGTAGAGATCGATAGTCATGGATGTCTTTTCAAATCGCGGCAGGCAATGCCAGGGACGGGCGCCGTCAGCGAACGACGCCCGTCAGGCCAGTCAGGATCAATAGATGCTGAACGGGAAGTACTTGTCGTTGATCTTCTTGTAGGTGCCGTCAGCGACGATTTCTTTCAGTGCGGTATTCAGCCTGTCGCGAATCGCGTCGCCTTTACGTACTGCGATACCGATCTTGTCGCTTTCTTCCACCGGGTCGCCCTTGAATTCGTAAGAGCGGCCGGCGTCGCTTTTCAGCCATTCGTAGTTGACGTACTTGTCGGCCAGGATGCCGTCCAGGCGACCGGAAGTCAGGTCGAGGTAGGCGTTTTCCTGGGTGTCGTAGAGTTTGACTTCAACGCCTTCCATGTTGTCTTCCAGCCAGGTGCCGGCGAGGGTCGCACGTTGGGCGCCGATCACTTTGCCTTGCAGGGCATCCTTGTCGGTTTTGAAGTCGACGCCTTTCTTGGCGATGAATTGCAGCTTGTTGGAGTAGTACGGGTCGGTGAAGTCCACCGCTTGCTTGCGCTCGTCGGTGATCGACATCGAGGAGATCAGGAAGTCGAACTTCTTGGCGTTCAGGGCCGGGATGATGCCGTCCCAGTCGGAGGTGACCACTTTGCATTCGACTTTCATCTTGGCGCACAGGGCGTCGCCGATTTCCTTGTCGAAGCCGACGACATTGCCACTGGCATCTTTGTTGTTGAACGGCGGGTAGGCCGCTTCGATGCCCATCTTCAAGGTCTCGGCGGCGGCACCGGCGCTGAAGGCCAGGGTGACGGCGGCAGCCAGGAAGATCTTTTTGTAGTTCTGCATGCGGGTAGCTCCGTTAGCGGTTGCTGGACATGAATTGTTTGCAGCGCGCCGAAAGCGGGTTTTCGAATACCTGCTGTGGCGATCCTTGCTCTTCTACCAAGCCTTGGTGGAGGAACACCACTTCGCTGGAAACCTGACGGGCGAACCCCATTTCATGGGTGACCAGCAGCATGGTGCGGCCTTCTTCAGCCAATGCACGGATGACATTAAGTACTTCCTGGACCATTTCCGGGTCAAGGGCAGAGGTGGGTTCGTCGAACAGAATCACCTTGGGCTGCATCGCCAGGGTGCGGGCGATAGCGGCGCGTTGCTGTTGGCCGCCGGAGAGTTGCGACGGGTAGGCGTGGCGCTTGTCGGCGATGCCGACCTTGGCCAGCAGGGCTTCAGCGACTTCGATGGCCTCGGCCTTGCTCTGGCCGAGCACGCGGCGCGGGGCTTCGATGATGTTATCGAGCACGCTCATGTGCGGCCACAGATTAAAGTTTTGAAACACAAAACCGATCTCGCTGCGCAGGCGGTTGATCTGCCTGCCGTCGGCAGCGACCAGTTCACCGTTCTTCGCGGCCTTGAGCTTGAGTTCTTCACCGGCCACCAGGATCTGGCCCTGGTGCGGGTTTTCCAGCAGGTTGATGCAGCGCAGGAACGTGGACTTGCCGGAGCCGGAGGAACCCAGGATCGAGATCACGTCGCCGTCGCGGGCGGTCAGCGAGATGCCTTTGAGCACTTCGAGCTGTCCGTAGCGTTTGTGCAAGTTGCGGATTTCAAGCGCGGGCGCGGCCTCAGCCATGTGCGTTCCTCAAAGTGTTTCGCTCCTGCTGTTGGCGGCCTTCCTGGCGAGGCGGCCAAGCTAGCATAGCGTCTGAATGGCAGCCAACAGCGCTACGGGCGGTAAACGGGTGGTGTGTGGCAGGTTGTCGCATCGCTACAGCAGACTGTCGCGCTGCTATCAACCGAACAGCCGTTTGAACCCTGCTTCAACATGAAAAGCGTGGTGGGTATCGCAAAAAGGGGCGCGATGTTGCCAGCTTTGGCGGGGTGTTGGAAGCGCTAACCGGCCAAACGATACGTATCCGCACTTTTATCGTGCGTCGAGCTTTTTTTTAGTGTGTTTCTGGTGCGCGATTTCGTTCCTGGAGTGAGTCGCAGGGTAACGTTCTGGCGAAGTGCCATGCATTTCAATGACTTGCAAGAACTTAGCATGCTTGCTACAAGCCCCGGTTTTGGGGAGTTTGTAACATTTTGGCGCAATTATTGCGTGCAGAATAAGGAACGCTCCGTTGGTTTCTTTTTACAAGAAGGAACGTCCGGCGGGATGTACGCATTCGCTTTTCCTTACAAAGGTAGTTTCAATGAGCAGTACCCCAAGCTCCAATGGCCTCGAACAGGGGCTCAAACCGCGTCATGTGACCATGCTGTCGATCGCCGGGGTTATCGGTGCCGGCCTGTTCGTCGGCTCCGGCCACGCTATCGCTGCAGCTGGCCCGGCTGTGCTGTTGGCCTATGCTGCCGCCGGTACCCTGGTGGTGCTGGTGATGCGCATGCTCGGCGAAATGGCCGTTGCCTCGCCGGACACCGGCTCCTTCTCGACCTACGCCGATCGCGCAATCGGTCATTGGGCCGGGTTCACCATCGGCTGGCTCTACTGGTGGTTCTGGGTGCTGGTCATCCCGCTGGAGGCCAACGCCGCCGCAACCATCCTGCATGCCTGGTTCCCCAACGTGGCGATCTGGGCGTTCACCCTGGTGATCACCTTGCTGCTGACGGTGACCAACCTGTTCAGCGTGAAGAACTACGGTGAATTCGAGTTCTGGTTCGCCCTGGTCAAGGTCCTGGCGATCATCGGTTTCATTGTCCTCGGCGTTCTGGCGATTTTCGGCTTCCTGCCGACCAGCCAAGTCAGCGGTGTGTCCCACTTGTTCGACACCCAAGGCTTCCTGCCAAACGGCAAGGGCGCTGTGCTCGCTGCGATGTTGACGACCATGTTCTCGTTCATGGGCACCGAAATCGTCACCATCGCCGCTGCGGAATCGAAGAACCCGGGCCAGCAAATCTCCAAGGCCACCAATTCGGTGATCTGGCGGATCGGCTTGTTCTACCTTGTATCGATCTTCATCGTCGTGGCGCTGGTGCCCTGGAACGACCCGGTATTGGCCGCTGTCGGTTCCTACCAGACCGTGCTTGAGCGCATGGGCATCCCGAACGCCAAGCTGATCGTCGACATCGTGGTATTGGTTGCCGTGACCAGCTGCCTGAACTCGGCGCTCTATACCGCTTCGCGGATGCTGTTCTCCCTGGGCAAGCGTGGTGATGCGCCAGCTGTGGCAACGCGCACCAATGGCAGCGGCACGCCGTATTGGGCCGTGATCCTGTCCACCGCCGCCGCCTTCCTCGCGGTATTCGCCAACTACGTGGCGCCGGCCGCGGTGTTCGAGTTCCTGCTGGCCAGCTCCGGCGCCATCGCGTTGCTGGTGTACCTGGTGATTGCGGTTTCCCAGCTGCGCATGCGCCAGAAGCGCGTGATTGCCGGTGAGAAGATTGCCTTCCGGATGTGGCTGTTCCCTGGCCTGACCTATGCGGTGATCGTGTTCATCGTCGGCATCCTGACAATTATGCTGTTCCAGGAAGCCCATCGCGTTGAGATCCTCGCGACCGGCCTGCTGAGCCTGTTGGTGGTGGCGACCGGTTTGCTGGTGGCTCGCCGTCGCAAGCTGCAGAAACTGGGTGCGGCGGTGCTGAACTGATTCGTACCCCGTGACGCAAAACGGCCGCTGTCAGTGATGACAAGCGGCCGTTTTTGTTTTCGCTGGTTGTGGTCGTTCAGGTGGGGTGAACCCAGTCCTCTACGCGTAATCCCGGGACCTGTTCGAACTCCCGCAGATTGTTGGTTACCACAATGTAGCCGCGTGAGCGCGCGTGCCCGGCAATCATGTAGTCATAGGGGCCAATGGGCGTTCCAGCCTTTGCCAGCTCGGACCGAATCATTCCGGTGTGTGCAGCTGCTTCATTGTCGAAAGGCAAGACCTCAAGGCGGGCTGCCAAACCCTCGATCATGGCAAGGTTCTTTTCGGGCGCTGCTGATTTTTCGGCACCGTAGATCAACTCCATCAGCGTGACAGCACTGATACACATTTGCCCGTTATGACGGTTGAAAGCTTCTCGTACGATTTGCGGCTTGTTCTTGATCGTGAAGATGCAAATGTTGGTATCGAGCATGAACTTGATCATCAGAACGACTCACGCTCCTGATCGGCGGGTTGTTCCCGGTCGGTCATGAAGTCTGCACTCACACCATCCCCATCGAACCAGCTGTCCCATGTTTCACCGGCGGGGGTGATGATGCGAGCCCTGCCAATAGCGACTACGTCGACTCGTTTCACGTCACTTGGCATTGCAACAGCTTTGGGAAGGCGGACGGCCTGGCTTCGATTGCTCATGAAAAGGGTTGTCTGTTCCATTCTGGCCTCCTATGTTTTTACTGGTGCGTTGCGATTCCCAAAGGATAGATTCATGGAGGGATATGTCAATGGGATATACGTAACATTGGATGAAGGGTAAAGGCAGGTGGATTGATAGCTTCTAAAAAAACGGCCGCTGTCAGAGATGACAAGCGGCCGTTTTTGTTTTCGCTGGGGAGGGTGGTTACTCGCCCTGTTCTTCCTGCGCATCCAGCGACTGGCGATAGGTGTCCAGCGCTTTGCCGAAGTCGCTGATGAACTGCGGATCGGTCAGCCAGGCCTGGGCCGCATCGCGATCCATGCCGTCGGCCCACATGCGGTAGTCGATCAGCATGTCGGCAGCCAGGTGGGTGGCGGCCATGGCTTCGTTGTCGGCGTTTTCCATGTCCAGCAGGTCTGGATGGTCGCTGATGATGTCGGCGAGGTTCGACAGCAAGGTCTGCAGCATGAGGTCGCGGCTGGTGGCTTCCGCGTCGCGCATTTTGCTGAACATCGCCAGGGTGTATTCCGGGATCGGCTCGCCGATGTCGCCCAGGTCATCGTCCAGTGCGGCGGGTTTTCTGCCATGGATGTTGATTTGTTTGGCTTTGATCTTGGCGCGTTTGGCGCGTTTCTGTTGCTTGTTCAGGGAGGCCATGGGAACTCAGTTCGGTTGCTGTTGGTTTTGGGCTGCGATGATTTCGGACGCGGCCACGTAATCTGCCTGGAAGGCCGGGGATTCGATCCACGCCAGGGCGCCGGCTTCGTCCACTTCGGTGGACCATTGGCGGTACTCGATCAGCGCGCCGATGATGAAGTCTGTGGCTGTTTCTTCGCCTTCCTGCTCGAGCACCAGCGCGAGCAGCGGGTGCTCAAGAAAGGCCGCGCACATGGCTTGCTGGCTGATTTTTTGCGCCTCGATCATTTCTTTGAACAGGTCGGTCAGGTCCACCGATTCGAAGTCGATGCGATCGTCGTTCGGGTCCAGTTCCACCGGCGTAGCCGCCCGCTGGGTGCGGTTCTGCTTGGCCTTGGCCTTGGCGCGGGTGGCGCGTTTGTGCTGCTTGTTGGCGGAAGCCATGGGCGTCGTTCCGTATTTCGTTGAGTGGGCAAGTCGATCAGCTGCGTGGCACTCGCCGCCCGGGGGTATCGGGGGCCAGTTCGCCGCGTTGCAGCCAGGACAATGCAATGGGCCATAGTGTGGCTTGGTATGGGCTGCGAAAAAAGGCGAAATGTCCGACTTGTTCTTCGCCGATGTCTTCGGGAGTGATTCGCAGGTGAGTGTTGGTGCTGTTGCTGAAGTAGCCGAGCAGGCGTTCTATGGCCGGGATTGTGCCGTAAGGATCGTCGCTGATGCTGATGGCCAGGGTTTTGGCGGTCACTGAGGCGAAGGGCAGCCTGCCGGTGTCAGCGATGATCACACGACCGCTGGGGCGCGTTTCATATTGCGCTGTGGGCATGCACCAGTCGCGAACCACGCCGGCGGGCGTGTCTTCCAGCCAGCCGAGGCGTTTGCCGGGGAAGTAGCCATAGATCATTGTCAGCAGCGGCATCACCACGTGCCACTTGCCGAACATCTGCCAGCGATGAGCGGGCGCGTAGTCGCGCCAGTAGGCAAATTGCGCACCCACCGTCACCAGGCGCCGGATCAGATGCCCAGAGGCTCCCAGGCCCGCTGCACAGCCTCCAAAGCTGTGCCCGACAACATCGATGGGCTGACCGGGGAACTCGCGCTGTGCGCGCTTGAGCATCGTCTCGAAATCCAGTGTGCCCCAGTCGGACCATGAAGCTTGCAGGCCTTTGAGCGATGAGGGGCGCGACTCGCCGATGCCGCGGTAGTCATAGGTGATGACGTCGAAGCCGTTGGCGAACAGATAATCGGCAAACCGTGAGTAATGCCGGCAGCGCACCGAGGTGGCGGCGTTGATGATGACGATCGGACGCGCGATGTCCCCAGAGGCGTGCCGCCAAGTGAAACCGCCGAGGATGAACCCGTCTGCGGCGGGCTCCCTGAACGCTTCGCCAGCAATGGCGGTGGACGGCGGCAACTCGATTCGATTGGGCGCCAGCGGTGGCATGTCCTGCAAATTCATCGGCTTCGGACCTTTGCGGGTAGCTGCCAACGATAGACCTCGCACAGCTTATGGACAATCCATCCGTATGGATCCGGGTGCCTGAGTCAGCAGTCGCTCTTCAATGGCGGCCCGTTCCCGATCCAGTTCCGCACGCAGCTCTTCTTCGCTCGGCAGCACCAGCTTGTACTTGCTGGCGAACAGCTGCTCGTTGCCTTCCAGCACCGAATAGCGCACCACCGACTCGTCTTTTTGCGCGCAAAGAATGATGCCGACGGTAGGGCCATCCTCCGCCCCTCGTTTCAGCTCGTCGTACATTCGCACGTACATGTGGGGCCCTGATGAAATCACGCGGGTGCACCTTTATGTTCTGGATGCTGGTGGCGGTTTCGTGCTCGACGTGTTCAAGGCCGAATCATTCTAAAACCGGCCGGGCGCAGGGAAATCAACCAGTCTCGAGCCGATCGACAGTTCAGGCGTGCAAGTTCAACGGCAGGAGCAAAACGGGATTACCTATCTCTCCGGCGGAGTTGGCTAGGATGAGGCGTAGGCTATCCAGCAGACTACTGGCTACAACCTGCACATGACGTTTGCTATCGGACCGGAAAACAAATACATCCCCGATGTCGATGTGGTCATCCACAAAGCCCAGGGGCAAACCGTGCTGACCCTGAGTCAGGCCGGCCCGCTGGTTTACGTTCAGCTGCCGCCCGGTCACTACACCGTCGTTGCGACTCGCAATGGGGAGGAACGGCGTGATACCGCGGATGTTGGCAGTGGTGGCGCGCGCAATCTGGTTTTTCACTGGAGTGGTGGTGAATAGACGCGTCGTTGAAACAAAGGGATTTCGTTAGCGCTCAAATCCGCAAACAGCTGGCTGTTTGCGGAGTGCCACGCGCTAGGGTTTTCGGTTTGCCAAAGCGCGATGGATGGTTTGCTGAGGAATCACCTTGGGGAGGAGGTATCAGCGGATGCCGCGGATGTTGCCTTTGTTTCCTTTTACGGTGACGGAAACCTTTTTGAAGATGAAGTAGTTTTCTTCGTTCACTTCATAGCGCGGGGCGACGATCAGGTCAGCGCCGGAAGATTTGACCGCTTTGTAAGCCGCTGCCGATTTGACTGCGCTGACGGGATCCAGGCCAAGGCTGCCCAAGCCACCGCTCTGGCCACCATAGCTGACGCCATCGGCGAACTGGGAGTCGCCGCCAAACTTGAGGAAGCCGAACAGGACGTTGACCGAAGACTCACCGGAGATGGTGTCACCGACAGCGATGTCAGCTTTCAGGTCTGTTTTGACGGTACTGTCGATCGGCGAAGACGGCTGGCTGTTGTTGTAGCTGACGCAGCCGCTGGCGGTGGCAATGATGGTCGACAGGGCGAGGAACTTCAAAAGCGTATTCAAGACGGTTTCCTTACGTTGAAACGTTGAATGCAGGCAAATTTGCTGCTGCATTAGTTTCACTTTGTAAGGGCGCACACTCCATGAGACACATCCTAAAGCGATGTATGAAGGCTCGGGTACAGCGGGAAGGAAAAGGGCGTGGCGGATGTAGGAATTTTCAGCGGCGCTAAGGCTTGCTAAATCCCGGGCATAAAAAAACCCTGAATCTTGCGATTCAGGGTTTTCGGTATTTGGTGCCCAGAGACGGAATCGAACCGCCGACACGGGGATTTTCAATCCCCTGCTCTACCGACTGAGCTATCTGGGCAACGGGGCGCATTAAACTGGTTTTTCGGGGGGTCGTCAAGCAAGTTTTCAAAAAATATTTAATTATTACCGTCGCTTACGATCCGACCCCCGGGAAATCGGGGTTATTCAGCTGGCGGAACGTAGCCGTCAGCCTTGGCGTAATCCTCGCCGGAAAAGAACTTGTCCATTTCGCCCTGAAGATATTTGCGGTCTTCGGCGTTCATCATGTTCAAGCGCTTTTCGTTGATCAGCAGGGTCTGGTGCTTTTGCCAGTCGGCCCAGGCCTTGGCCGAGACGTGGTCAAAAATGTCCTGGCCTTTGGCGCCCGGGAATGGAGCACGCTCCAGGGCGGGCAATTCTTCTTTGTACTTGCGGCACATGATGGTACGGGTCATGACGACTCTCCTGCGTTCAATACGGCGGCCGCGCGTTCGAGCAAGGTTTTGACCGGGGCGGCAAGGCCCAGGCGCGGCGGGGTGGCGAGGTTATACCAGAGCCAGTCGGCCTCGGCCACGTGATGGCCGGCTTCCTGGACTTGAACCAGCCAGGGTTCGATGGCCAATTGGAAATGGCTGAAGGTGTGTATCAGGCTCGGCAGTGCCTGTTGGCTGCCCAGTTCCAGCGAGTGCTGCGATGCCAGATGTTGCAGGTCATCGAGGTCGTCGAGTTCCGGCAGGCTCCAGAGACCGCCCCACAGGCCCGTGGAAGGGCGCCGGTAAAGCAGGATCGCGCCGTCGCCGTTGGCGAGCATCGGCATCAGCGTGCGCTTCTGTGGGATGGCCTTGCGCGGCTTGGGGATCGGGTAGCGGGTCTCGAGGCCGAGCATATGCGCTTCGCAGCCCTTTTCCAGCGGGCAGAGCAGGCAGCTCGGCTTGCTGCGGGTGCAGAGCGTGGCGCCCAGATCCATCATCGCCTGGGTGTAGGCATTGACCCGAGCATGCGGCGTAAGGCGCTCTGCAGTGGTCCACAGCTGTTTGGCAACCTTGGGCTCGCCCGGATAACCCTCTTGCGCGGTAAAGCGCGCCAGCACCCGTTTGACGTTGCCGTCGAGGATCGGCGCCCGCAGGCCCATGCTCAGGCTGGCGATGGCTCCGGCCGTGGACAGGCCGATACCCGGCAGGTCTGTCAGCTTTTCCACGTCCCGCGGAAACTCGCCGCCATAGTCGGCAACCACGATCTTCGCGGTCTTCTGCAAGTTGCGCGCGCGGGTGTAATAACCGAGGCCGGTCCACAGGTGCAGGACTTCGTCCTCCGGTGCGGCGGCCAGGGCTTCGACCGTCGGCAACGACGCCATGAAGCGGTCGAAGTAATTCAGCACCGTGCTGACCTGGGTTTGCTGCAACATGATTTCCGAGACCCACACCCGATAGGGGGTGATGCCCTGTTGCCAGGGCAGATCGTGGCGGCCGTGGCGGTCGTACCAGTCCAGTACCGCGGAAGAGAACTGCTCGGCTCTCATCGCTTGAACAGCCCCTTCAGTGCGTCTTTCAATTCAGGGCTGACCTTGTCGCCAAGTTTCTCATCGATTTTTTCGCTGATCTTGTTGCCGGCCATTTTGGCCGCGACCTGGCCCATGCGTTCGTTATCGAGGCGGCAGGCCTTGGCCCCCAGTTCCAGCGGGCCACGGCAGCGCAGCGGCCATTCGATGCCGACGAATTTCTCGCCGACCTGGCAGGCCGGGTCCGGCATGTCGCTCTTGTCGCCTTCGACGATGATGCCCACGCGGTAATCCATGCCCAGTACCCGCAGATCGACATCGCCGTCACCGTTGACGGTCATGCCCGGGATGCGCACTTTCAGATCCGGGTTGCTGGCCACGCCATTACGGAAGGTCAGGTTGCCCTTGAGCTCCTGGAACGGCGTGTCCTTGCCCCTTGGCTCGCCGCTGAGGGTTTTGCGGTTCAGGGTGGCGATGCCTTTGCACAGCTGCTGTTCGAGATTGGCATTGAGCAGCACGCCGTTGTTGATGACGAAGCTGGCGTTGCCGTTGAGGCTGTCGACCAGCGCACTCTGGCTGTTGCCGCTGCCGGTCAGGTTGCTGTTGAGTGTGACCAGGCCTTTGACCGGCGGATTTTTACCTTGGCTTTCGAGGATTTTTTCCACCGGGACCTGGCTGATGCGCGTCTGCATGTTCAGCGCCGGCACCGGCTGGCGCACGTCCAGGGTGCCCTTGGCTTCAAAGTTGCCGTCGTACAGGTCGCCGCGCAGGTTCTCCAGCGTCAGCAGGCCGCCCACGCCGTTGGCCTTGAGTACAGCGTTGTGGATCGGCAGTTTGTCGAGGGTCAGTTGGCCGAAGGTCAGGTCGGCGTCCACATCGAGTTTGCTCAGGCGTTCCACCGGCAGTAGCCGCGCAGTACTCCACGGGCCTTTGGTCGGAGATGGTGGCAGGGGGGTGCTGCCCGCACCGGCCATGGCATTGGCCTCGGTGTTGGCGACTTCGGCTTCACGTACCTGTTTCGCGCTGTTGGCTTCGGCGGATTTTGGCGGCAAGTAACGATCAACGTTGAAGGTGTCAGCCTTGAGGTTCGCCCGCAGCGATTGTTTGGCGAAGTCTTCTACGGCGATACGACCGCTGAAGGTGCTGTCGTCGACCTTCAGGTTGATGTCGTCGAACGACACACTGGTCGGTGTACCGGAAAGACGGCTGGCCAGTTCGACTTTGCTCAGGCTGCCTTCAGCCATGGCCGGGAGTTTCTGGCCGACGCTGTCGACGAATTTCGCCAGGTCGAACTGGGCAATTGACAGGCCGCCGCTGATTTGCGGGGTCTTGTCGAGGTCGTTGACCTTCAGTTCACCCAAGGCGCGCAGCTGGTTGGCAGATAGCTTGATGCCGGTCCATTCGGCGACGTTAGCTGCTTTATCCAGCAACAACTGGCCCTGGGCGGCGAAGGTGATGGTTTTGCCTTGCAAAGGATCCCCGGCGACTTCACCGGAAAGCTTCATGTCTTCGAATTTGTAACGTTGCAGCGCACGCTCGAAGCGCAGTTCGCCATTGAGCTCGGTGCGGACTCGCAGAACCGGCTGGTTGGTGCCGAGAAACGCGGTGAGCTTGATCGGAATATTGGTCGAGTCGTGGACTGGCCCGGTGCTGAGCTGGATGCTTTCGGCGCTGTACAGCTTGCCGGTTTTTTCGTCGCTGTATTCGACGCGGGCGTTATTGACGGTCAGGCTGTCGATGTCCAGGCGGATCGGCTGGGCCGGTTTTTCCGCTTGGGCGGTGGTCTGCGGTGTTGCAGCTTCGCTGGTGGCGGGCGGTGTGGCCGGGGTGGCGGGCGCCGGGACCTTGCCGATGTCTTCCCAGTTTCCGTGGCCGTCCTTGTCGCGATTAAGGCGCAGGTTCAGGCCCTCGACACGCACGTCGCTCATCTGCACTTCACGGCGCAGCAGCGGCAGCACGCGAACCGACAGGCCCAGCATCTGCAAGTCAGCGAACGGCTCGGCGGGCTTGGCCAGGGTCGCGACACTGGCTTCGTGCAATTCCAGGCCCAGCCAGGGAAACAGGCTCCAGCCGATATCGCCCGTGAGCGTCAGCTCGATGTGGGCCTTGTCGCGGGCAATCTGGCGAATCTCGTCTTTATAGTCGTTGGGATCGAAGAGGTGGGTCAGGGCAAAGCCCAGCGCCACAATGATCAGTAACAGCCCGAGAAGTACCAGACCCAGGATTTTGCCGAACGCTTTCATGGGCGAGTCCTTGTAGTTAGTCGAATTCGAAATTTAGCCGGGGAGTATAGCGCTCCGAAGCGGGTGATCGGTCAGCGATCATGCAGGCAGTGCATCCAGCGACGGGTTCCCCATCGCGCTGCCTGGTTCGTCAGCAGGCCGGCTCCTACCTGTCATTACAGGTATAGCGGCGGGGCTGTTGAATTCAGTCCGTCAGTGATATCACCTCTCGTGTTTCTGTTTCCGGCCCGCGCCCCTATAATGGTTGCCTTTTTCGCCCAATGATTTTGCGGAGCTGGTGATGGCCGAACGTAAGGCGTCAGTCGAGCGCGACACTCTGGAAACCCAGATCAAAGCCTCGATCAACCTGGATGGCACCGGAAAGGCCCGATTTGATATCGGTGTTCCTTTTCTTGAGCACATGCTGGACCAGATCGCCCGTCACGGGCTGATCGACCTGGATATTGTCAGCAAGGGCGACCTGCATATCGACGACCACCACACTGTGGAGGATGTCGGTATCACCCTGGGTCAGGCTTTCACCAAAGCCATCGGCGACAAGAAAGGCATCCGTCGCTACGGCCATGCCTACGTGCCGCTCGATGAAGCGCTGTCGCGCGTGGTGATCGACTTCTCCGGCCGTCCGGGCCTGCAGATGCATGTTCCTTTTACCCGCGCCACCGTTGGCGGTTTTGATGTTGACCTGTTCCAGGAGTTCTTCCAGGGCTTCGTCAACCATGCCAACGTCTCCCTGCACATCGACAATCTGCGTGGGCACAACACCCACCACCAGATCGAAACCGTGTTCAAGGCTTTCGGCCGCGCCCTGCGCATGGCGGTAGAGCTGGATGACCGCATGGCCGGTCAGATGCCGTCGACCAAAGGCGTTCTGTAATGCAGACGGTCGCGGTTATCGATTACGGCATGGGCAACCTGCACTCGGTGGCCAAGGCTCTCGAGCACGTCGGTGCCGGCAAGGTCTTGATCACCAGCGATGCCGATGTGATTCGCGAAGCCGACCGGGTGGTATTCCCCGGCGTCGGCGCGATTCGCGATTGCATGGCGGAGATCCGTCGCCTGGGTTTCGATTCGCTGGTGCGTGAAGTCAGCCAGGACCGTCCGTTCCTCGGCATCTGCGTCGGCATGCAAGCCTTGCTCGACAGCAGTGAAGAGAACGACGGCGTCGACTGCATCGGCCTGTTTCCGGGTCAGGTGAAGTTCTTCGGCAAGGGTTTGCACGAAGACGGCGAACATTTGAAAGTGCCGCACATGGGCTGGAACGAAGTGAAACAGACGGTCTCGCACCCGCTGTGGCACAACATTCCCGACCTGGCGCGATTCTACTTCGTGCACAGCTACTACATCGCTGCCGGCAACCCGCGGCAAGTGGTGGGTGGCGGTCACTACGGCGTCGATTTCGCTGCGGCGCTGGCCGATGGCTCGCGTTTCGCCGTGCAGTTCCACCCGGAGAAGAGCCATACCCATGGCCTGCAATTGCTGCAGAACTTCGCCGCGTGGGATGGTCGCTGGTAAATGGCCGTCAAGAAGAAGCCACCGATCCTGACCCTCACTCCTGAACAGGAGAACGAGGCCAACCAGAAGATCAAACGCTTCATGGAGGATCGCTTCGAGCTGGACCTGGGTTCGTTCGAAGCGGCCGAAATCCTTGAACTGTTTACCCGTGAAATTGCGCCGCACTATTACAACAGGGCGATTTTCGATGTGCAGACGCACCTCAAAGAGAGGTTCGAAAGCATCGAAAGCGACCTGTGGGCGCTCGAGAAAAACTGATTTTCGAGCGAAGCTGAACAATCGAATTTGAAGGTTTGCCAGATGCTGATTATTCCCGCTATCGATCTCAAAGACGGTGCCTGTGTTCGTCTGCGCCAGGGCCGCATGGAAGATTCCACAGTGTTCTCCGATGACCCGGTGAGCATGGCTGCCAAGTGGGTGGAAGGCGGTTGCCGCCGTCTGCATCTGGTCGACCTGAACGGCGCCTTCGAAGGCCAGCCGGTCAATGGCGAAGTGGTTACCGCCATCGCCAGGCGCTATCCGAACCTGCCGATCCAGATCGGCGGCGGTATCCGCTCCCTGGAAACCATCGAGCACTATGTGAAAGCGGGCGTGAGCTACGTGATCATCGGCACCAAAGCCGTTAAAGATCCGGCCTTCGTGGCTGAAGCCTGCCGCGCGTTCCCGGGCAAGGTGATCGTCGGCCTCGATGCCAAGGACGGTTTTGTCGCCACCGACGGCTGGGCTGAGATCAGCACGATTCAGGTGATCGACCTGGCCAAGCAATTTGAAGCCGACGGCGTGTCCGCGATCGTTTATACCGATATCGCCAAAGACGGCATGATGCAGGGCTGCAACGTTTCGTACACCGCCGCCCTGGCTGCTGCGACGAAGATTCCGGTGATCGCTTCCGGCGGTATCCACAATCTGGGTGACATCAAGTCGCTGCTCGACGCCAGGGCGCCAGGCATCATCGGCGCCATCACCGGCCGCGCAATCTACGAAGGCACCCTCGACGTCGCTGAAGCGCAAGCTTTCTGCGATTCGTATAAAGGCTGAGGACTGACCATGGCGCTGGCCAAACGCATCATCCCTTGCCTGGACGTGGATAACGGCCGGGTGGTCAAGGGCGTCAAGTTCGAGAACATCCGCGATGCCGGCGACCCGGTGGAAATCGCCCGTCGCTACGACGAGCAGGGCGCCGACGAGATTACCTTTCTCGACATCACCGCCAGCGTCGACGGGCGCGACACCACGCTGCACACCGTCGAGCGCATGGCCAGCCAGGTGTTCATCCCGCTGACCGTGGGCGGCGGCGTGCGCACCGTGCAGGACATTCGCAATCTGCTGAATGCCGGCGCGGACAAGGTCTCGATCAACACCGCGGCGGTATTCAATCCGGAATTCGTTGGCGAAGCGGCGCAGCATTTCGGTTCGCAGTGCATTGTCGTCGCCATCGACGCCAAGAAGGTCTCCGGCCCGGGCGAAACCCCGCGCTGGGAAATCTTCACCCATGGCGGGCGCAAACCGACCGGTCTCGACGCGGTGGAGTGGGCGAAAAAAATGGAAGGCCTGGGTGCCGGTGAAATCCTGCTGACCAGCATGGACCAGGACGGCATGAAAAACGGCTTCGACCTGGGCGTCACCCGTGCCATCAGCGATGCCCTGGGCATTCCGGTCATCGCCTCCGGCGGCGTCGGCAATTTGCAGCACCTGGCCGACGGCATTCTCGAAGGCCACGCCAGTGCGGTGTTGGCGGCGAGTATTTTCCACTTTGGCGAATACACGGTGCAGGAAGCCAAGGCCTACATGGCCCATCGCGGCATCGTCATGCGCTAAAACAAATCGAAGCAGGCCAGTGGACAGCATGGCGGGCTCAAGGCACTCTTGAGCACGCCATGGATTTCGGTAGCCAGACATGCTTAGACGCCTTCTCCTCGCCCTCGCCAGCACTTCTGTGTTGCTCCTCAACGGGGCTCATGCGGCAGAAAGTCTCGACACCGACCTGGTGCTGCTGACGGAAAATTTCCCGCCCTACAACATGGCGAAGAACGGCAAGAATTTCGCTCAGGACGAGAACATCAATGGCATCGCCGTGGACATCGTCCGCGAGATGTTCAAGCGCGCCGACATCACCTACAGCCTGACGCTACGTTTCCCCTGGGAGCGAATCTACAAGATCGCCCTCGAGAAACCCGGTTATGGCGTGTTCGTGATGGCCCGGTTGGCGGACCGCGAGAAACTCTTCAAGTGGGTCGGCCCGCTCGGCCCGGATGACTGGATCATGCTGGCCAGGGCGGACAGCAAAATCACCCTCGAGACGCTGGATCAGGCGCGCAAATACAAGATCGGCGCGTACAAGGGCGATGCGATTGCCGTATCGCTGGCCAAGCAAGGGTTGAAGCCGATTGTCGTGCTGCGGGATCAGGACAATGCGAAGAAGCTCACCAGCGGCCAGATTGACCTGTGGGCCACGGGCGACCCGGCCGGGCGGTATCTGGCGCGCCAGGAAGGCGTGAACGGGCTCAAGACGGTGCTGCGATTCAACAGTGCCGAGTTGTACCTGGCCTTGAACAGGAATGTGCCGGACGAGGTGGTGGCCAGGCTTCAGGCCGCGCTGGATCAACTGCGCAAGGAAGGCGTGGTGGACGATATCATGGCGCGGTATCTCTAGGCCCCGGCACCTGATCTTATGCCAGGCTAATTCAGTGTGGGAGCTGCGGTGTTGGCGGTTAACGGTACACGCCATCCTTGCCGTGCGCAGCCGTTGCGCGGTTACCACGCACGCTGATCATCTGCTCGATATCGATCCAGTCGATTCCCTGAGCCTTGAGCTTGGGCAATTCACGCTCCAGCACCGCCAGCGTCTGCGGGTACGGATGCCCTATCATCACGGCTGAGCCCTGCTCGCGCGCCAGGCTGATGGCTGTCTGCAGCTGCGTGAAGATCGCCGCTTCCGTGGGCTCGTCGTCCAGAAACACATCCCGCGAAACGCTCGCCAATGCAATCTTCTGCGCTTGGGCCGCGGCAACGGTCTGGGCGCTGGTGCGGCTGTCGACGAAAAACTTGTGCCGCCGCTGCAAATCAGCCATCAACCAGGCCATGGCAGCCGGTTGGGCCGTCATGCGGCTGCCCATGTGGTTGTTGATGCCGGCGGTATGGGGCACGACCTTGAACGCCGCATTCAGGCGCTTCTCGAGTTCTTCGATCGGCAGTTCGGGATGCCAGGCGAACGGTCCGGTGGCCGGGGCCATCGGCATGTGCAGAATGACGATCTTGCCGGCGCGATGGGCCTCGCGGGCGAACTCGGTGGCATGGGGGGTATCGGGCATGATCGCGGCAGTCACCGGCCCGGGCAGGGCCAGCACGCGGCGATCCTGGTGCAGGTTTTGCCCCAGGTCATCGATGATCAGGCTTAAATAGGCTTTTTGAGGCGGCGTCGCGACGGGCGTTGCGTGAGCAACACCCGCCAGACAGCACATCAGTGCGAGGATGAACCGCAAACGCATCTCAGCGGCCAGAAGTGATGCTCAGCCCTTTGAGCAGGCTCAAGGCCTGGGCCAACTGGTAATCTTCATCCTGCGGCATCGCCTTGGCTTTGCCGCCGGAGCCGGTAGGCTTGTCGGCGCCGCCATTGCCATTGCCCAGGTGGCCTTGCAGGTCGGCTTCCTTGAAGTACTCGCCATCCTGCTCGTTGGTGATCTTGGCCTTGCGCACTTCGATGTCCGGCACGATGCCCTGCGCCTGGATCGAGCGGCCGTTCGGCGTGTAGTACAGTGCCGTGGTGATTTTCAGTGCGCGCTCGTTATTGAGCGGCAGCACGGTCTGGACCGAGCCTTTGCCGAAACTGGTGGTGCCCATCACCACCGCACGCTTCTGGTCCTGCAAGGCGCCGGCGACGATCTCCGAAGCCGAGGCGCTGCCGCCGTTGATCAATGTGACCATGGGCACGGCTTCGCTTTCGTCCTTGCCGGTGGCGGAAAAGCGCAGTTCGGAGTTGGCGATACGGCCCTTGGTGTAAACGATCAAGCCCTTGGTGATGAAGTGGTCGACCACTTCCACCGCTGCTTGCAGCACGCCGCCCGGGTTGTTGCGCAGGTCGAGGATGATGCCGTTGAGCTTCTTGCCGTTGTCCTTGCGCAGCTTGGCCAGGGCCTTGGAAACCTCTTCGCCGGTCTTGACCTGGAACTGGGTGATGCGGATGTAGCCGTAGCCGGACTCCAGCAGCTGGCTCTTCACGCTCTTCACTTGAATGATGGCGCGGGCCAGGGTCACGTCGAACGGCGTGCCGCCGTCGCGCACCAGGGTCAGGGTGATCTTCTGGCCGATCTTGCCACGCATCTTGTCCACGGCTTCGGTCATGCTCTGGCCGCGGGTCGGCTGGCCGTTGATCTTGACGATGAAGTCGCCGGCCTGAATGCCAGCCTTGGACGCCGGGGTGTCATCGATCGGCGAGACCACCTTGATGAACCCGTCTTCGGCGCCGACTTCGATGCCCAGGCCGCCGAATTCGCCGCTGGTGCTTTCCTGCAATTCAGCGAAGTCTTCCGGGCCCAGGTAGGCGGAGTGCGGGTCGAGGTTGCTGAGCATGCCTTTGATGGCGTTTTCCAGCAGGGTCTTGTCGTCCACCGGTTCGACATAGGCCGCCTTGATCCGGTCCATGACCTCGGCGAAGGTGCGCAACTCTTCCAAGGGCAATGGCGCCTTGGTGGTCGCAGCAGTGCCCGCAGGTGCGACCGCCGGAGCAGGTTGAGCGGCGAACGCCAGAGGCGCGCCGATCACCAGGGCGATCGTCAGGGCTAGCGAGGTAAGGCGGGGCAAATGCAGCATGTCGAACGAACTCCTAATGTAGGTGATTCAGCGCCTATCCTTGCGCGCGGCACCATTGCGCCGGATCACTCGGGTGACCCTGCTGACGAATAGCAAAATACAGCGCTGGTGTGTCCTGTCCGCCACTGTTGCCGACGGTGGAAATGGACTCACCGGCTTTTACCACGTCACCCGCAGACTTGAGCAGCGTCTGGTTGTGACCGTAAAGACTCAAGAAACCGTTGCCGTGGTCGAGGATCACCAGCAATCCTGCGCCACGCAACCAGTCGGCGAACACCACGCGACCGCCATGCACGGCGTGTACCTGGCTGCCGGCGGAGGCGCTGATCATCACGCCGTCCCACTTGGTGCGGGCGTCGTCGCCACGGGTTTCGCCAAAGCGTGCCAGCAATCGACCATCAACTGGCCAGGGAAGTTTTCCCCGGCTTGAAGCAAAAGGGCCACCAAAGGTTTCGCCTGAACTGGAAACCAGTGCGCCGGGGGTCGGTCTGACAGGTTTGCGTGGGGCGTCAGTGGCATCTGCTTGTGCCTGAGCCTCACGTAAACGCTTTTTTTCGGCTTCCTGCTGGGCGATCAGCGCTTTTTGCCGCGCTTCCTCTGCCTCGCGAGCCTGGCGGGCCAGGGTTTCCTCGATGGTTTTAAGGACTTTAGACAGGTCCGCCTGCTCTTGCTCGCGGGCGGCCAGTTTCTGATCGCGCGCCTTTACGTCGGTGTTGAGCTTGGCCAGTACTTGCTGGCGCTCCTGGCGGACTTTGTCGAGTTCGTCGCGCTGGCTGTCGAGGCTGCTTTTCTGCACGAGCAGTTGCGCCTGCTGCATGGCGATGTCTTTTTCGACATTGGCCAGTTGGCGCAAGGTTTCGTTGAAGTTCTTCAGCTGCTCCAGGCGAGCCTGGCTCAGGTAGTCGTAATAGGTGAGGGTGCGGGCGAATTTTTCCGGGTTCTGCTGGTTCAGCAGCAGCTTCAGGTACTCCTGACGGCCGTTCTGATAGGCCGCGCGGGCCTGGATGGCGATCAGTCGTTGCTGTTCAATGCGCGCGCTCTGGAGTTTTTTTTTCTCTGCATCGAGTCGCTGCAACTCGGATTCGCTTTTCTGCAGCTCTTTTTGCAGGGCCTCGACCTGCTTCTCGAGCTTGCCCATCTCGGTCTCGGTGCCCTTGAGATCTTTCTGTACCCCGGACTTTTCTTCCTGCAACTTGCCCAGCAGTTTCTTCAGCTCGGCAATGTCCTGACGCGTGGCGTCCAACTGTTGTTGGGTTTGCGCGCGCTCGTCAGCAAAGGCCGGTTGGAGCAGGCAAGTCAGGGCAAGGGCTATCAGGACGCGAAGCATAGAGGCGGGTGATACCAGGGAAAGGGACGCCCTAGTATGCCCGCCAAGCGCTGCAAAAAAAACGCCCAATTGGGGCTGTGTGATGACTGGCCCGAAAAACACCCAAAACCAATGTGGGAGCGGGCTTGCTCGCGAATGCGGTGTGTCAGGCAACATTAATGTCGACTGACAGACCGCATTCGCGAGCAAGCCCGCTCCCACAGGTTTCGGCGGAGTTTAAAAGATTGATTACACCAGTATCGAAGTACCCGTCATTTCGGCTGGTTTTTCCAGGCCCAGCAACATCAGCATGGTCGGCGCCACGTCTGCCAGCACGCCGCCTTCGCGAACCTTCAGGTCCCGCTTGCCGACATAAATGAACGGCACCGGCTCGGTGGTGTGGGCGGTGTGCGCCTGGCCAGTGGACTCGTCGGCCATTTGCTCGACGTTACCGTGGTCGGCAGTGATCAGCGCTTCGCCGCCGACTTTTTCCAGCGCGTCGACGATGCGGCCGACGCACAGGTCCAGGCATTCAACGGCTTTGACGGCCGCGTCGAACACACCGCTGTGGCCAACCATGTCGCCATTGGCGTAGTTGACCACGATCACGTCATAACGCTGGTTGTCGATAGCGTCGACGATGCGGTCGGTGACTTCCGGTGCGCTCATCTCGGGCTGCAAGTCATACGTGGCGACTTTTGGCGACGGGATCAGGATGCGTTCCTCGCCCGGGAACGGTTCTTCACGACCGCCGGAGAAGAAGAAGGTCACGTGGGCGTATTTTTCTGTTTCGGCAATGCGTAGCTGGGTCTTGCCGTTTTTCGCCAGGTAATCGCCCAGCACGTTGTCCAGGCTGCCGGCGGCGAAAGCCGATGGCGCGGGGATGCTGGCGGCGTATTGGGTCAGCATGACGAAACCGGCCAGTTTTGGCTGGCGCGCACGCTCGAACTCTTTGAAATCGTCTTCGACGAACACGCGGGTCAGTTCGCGGGCGCGGTCGGCACGGAAGTTCATGAACACCACGGCGTCGCCGTCTTCGACCTTGACCGGCTCACCAATGGAGGTGGCCTTGACGAACTCGTCGCTCTCGCCACGTTCGTAGGCGGCTTGCAGGCCTTCCTGGGCCGTGGCGGCATTGAATTCGCCATTGCCGTCGACGATCAGGTTGTAGGCCTGGGACACGCGGTCCCAGCGGTTGTCGCGGTCCATGGCGAAGTAACGGCCGACAATGCTGGCGATCCGGCCTTTGCCGAGGGCCTGGAAGGTCGCGTCGAGCAGTTCGATGGACGACTGGGCGCTTTTCGGTGGCGTGTCGCGACCGTCGAGGAAGGCGTGCAGGTAGATTTTTTCGGCACCGCGCTTGTAGGCCAGTTCAGCCATGGCAACCAGATGATCCTGGTGGCTGTGAACGCCGCCATCGGACAGCAGGCCCATGAAGTGCACGGCTTTGCCGGCGGCAACGGCTTTATCCACCGCGGCGCAGATGGTCGGGTTCTCGAAGAACTCGCCGTCGCGGATCGATTTGGTCACGCGGGTGAAGTCCTGATACACCACGCGGCCGGCGCCGAGGTTCATGTGGCCGACTTCGGAGTTGCCCATCTGGCCATCCGGCAAGCCTACATCCATGCCGCTGCCCGAAATCAGGCCGTTCGGCACGGTGGCCCACAGGCGGTCCAGCACGGGCTTCTTTGCCGCAAAGATGGCGTTGGATTCAGGGCTCTCACTGTGACCGAAGCCGTCGAGAATAATCAGGACCAAAGGTTTAGGCGTGGTAGTCATGGATTCTACTCTGGCTTAAGTTAAAAAAGAGGGCGATGGAAAAGGGAGTGGCAGTTTAAAGCGAAGTTCCGGCGCCGTCACCGCCGGACGGGGTTTGGCCCACCATAGTGGCTGTGTATACTGGCCGACATTTTAACGCCCTGGAACCTCCTTCGATGGTTGCTCACCTGATTGAATTTGCCACTAACCACTATCTGCTCGTCGGTATCTTCGTCGTACTGCTGGCGTTGCTGATTGCCTATCAGATGCAAGGCGGCGGTCGCAGCCTGAGCACCGGTGAACTGACCGGGCTGGTCAACAAAGACGCAGGCGTGGTGATCGACATTCGTTCGAACAAAGATTTCGCCGCCGGTCACATTGTTGGTGCGTTGAACATTCCCCACGACAAACTGGCTGCTCGCGTCGGCGAGCTGGAAAAACACAAGGCCAAGACCATTATTCTGGTCGACGCCATGGGCCAGACGGCCGGCACGCATGCCCGCGAACTGGTGAAAGCCGGCTTCACCGCCGCCAAGCTGTCCGGCGGTATTTCCAGCTGGAAAGGCGACAACTTGCCGCTGGTGAAGTGATATGAGCAACGTCGTCGTCTATTCCAGCGATTACTGCCCTTACTGCTCGCGAGCCAAGTACCTGCTCGAGAACAAAGGCGTGGCCTTCGAAGAGATCAAGGTCGATGGCAAGCCGCAGGTGCGCGCCGCCATGGCTCAGAAAGCGGGGCGTACCTCCGTGCCGCAGATCTGGATCGGCAGCACTCACGTTGGCGGTTGTGATGATTTGTTTGCCCTTGAACGCGCGGGCAAGCTCGACGCGATGCTCAAGGCCTGAATGCCTTCCCTATAAGACCCCTAGATCAGAAAGGATCTGAGATGACTGACCAACAGAACACTGCAGCTAGCGAAGAAGAAACCGCACCGCAATTCTCCTTGCAGCGCATCTACGTACGTGACTTGTCCTTCGAAGCCCCGAAAAGCCCGGCGATCTTCCGCCAGCAGTGGGAGCCGAGCGTCGGTCTGGATCTGAACACCCGTCAAAAGGCGCTGGAAGGCGATTTCCATGAGGTCGTGCTGACCCTGTCGGTTACCGTGAAGAACGGTGAAAACGGCGAAGTGGCGTTCATCGCTGAAGTGCAGCAGGCCGGGATCTTCCTGATCAAGAACCTGGACGATGCTTCGATGAGCCACACCCTGGGTGCGTTCTGCCCGAACATCCTGTTCCCGTACGCGCGCGAAACCCTGGACAGCCTGGTAACCCGCGGTTCGTTCCCGGCGCTGATGCTGGCTCCGGTGAACTTCGATGCGCTGTATGCACAAGAGCTGCAACGCATGCAGGCGGCTGGCGAGACTCCGACCGTTCAATAAGCGGTCTGAGCTGCATCAAAAAAAGCGCCGTTACAGGCGCTTTTTTCATGGCGTAAACGAAATCGAGTGACCCATGAAGATCTTTGTAGGAGCTGGCTTGCCAGCGAAAGCGGTGTAACTGCCAGCGTAGGTGTTGACTGTTACGGCCTCTTCGCTGGCAAGCCCGCTCCTACAAGGGGTGGTGTTACTTGAATCCGAGCTGGCGCCAGCCTTCGTAGACGGCAACCGCCACGGTGTTCGACAGGTTCAGGCTGCGGCAGCCTTCACGCATCGGCAGTCGCAGGCGTTGTTCGCCGGGCAGGGCATCGAGCACCTCCGCCGGCAGGCCACGGCTTTCCGGGCCGAACAGGAACGCGTCGCCCTCGGCGAAGCTGGCATCGTGGAACGGCCGCGAACCCTTGGTCGTGAAGGCGAACAGCCGTGGATGGCCAAGGCTCTCCAGGCAGCTGGCGAGGTCTGCGTGACGCTGCAGGGTGGCATACTCGTGGTAATCGAGGCCGGCCCGGCGCAGGCGCTTGTCGTCCATCTCGAAGCCCAGCGGCTCGATCAAATGCAGGTGGCAGCCGCTGTTGGCGCACAGCCTGATAACGTTGCCGGTATTCGGCGGAATTTCTGGTTGGAAAAGGATGACGTGAAACATGCACGGCTCCGAAGGTAAAGATGACCGGCATTCTACGCCGCCAGTGGACAAGCGATCGAAACTATTCCCGCGGGTGATGGCGTCGCTGGCGATTGTCGGGGTGATGGTGGGGCTGATGATCGGTCGCCTGACCACTCCCGACCCCAGCGAACTGCAGCAGGTCGAGGTGACGGGTGACGGGCTGGTGGTGTGGTTCAACAATGAACCCAGGAGCCATGGCGAATTCGTCGACGGCAGCCTTGCGCTGTTGTTCGAGGCCGCAGGCAAGGCACGGCAGGGTCAGCTCAAGCTCAACGACAAGCGCGTGAACTGGCGAGTGCGTTCGAGTGATGGGGGGTTGTTGCTGACAGTGGTGGCGGCCCGGCCGCTGCAGGGCGAGTGGGCCGGTAGCGAGGTCGATGACCGCTGGCGGCTGGAGATCCATCTCCGAGAGCAATAAAAGAGGGAATCCCCGGCCTGCCTGTACCAAGGTTCCCAAAACGGGAGGGCTCATCGCCAGTGCGATGTGAGCCCGGTGTAAAGAAGGAATCCCCGGCCTGCCTGTACCAAGGACCCCAAACTGGAAGGGCTCGTCGCTTGTGCGGTGTGAGCCCGGTGTAAAGAAGGAACCCCTGACCTGCCTGTATCAAGGGCCCCAAAACTGCGGGGCTCGTCGCTTGTGCGGTGTGAGCCCGGTGTAAAGAGGGGAATCCCCGGCCTGCCTGTACCAAGGTCCCCGAAACCGGTGAGTGAATCGAATCACTGAATGGACTATTGCAGGGGGCGTGCCAGGTTTTAACAAGTTGATACAGAAAGCCGCTTTGAAATGCTGAAAGCCCCGTAATTCGGGGCTTTCGTGTTTTTTCGATCGGGGTTCGATTGCGAAAGCAGGTGGGGTTTCAGATCAGTTGCCGTGCGCGATTGCGGTTCACGGTGCATTGCGGCGGTGCATTCGGGCCCCAAAAGCTTCGCGGGCAAGCCTCGCTCCTACAGGTCCCCGCGCCAATTTTTGAAATGGCGCAAATCCTGTAGGAGCGAGGCTTGCCCGCGAATGGATCTAGAGAGCGAGGAAGATCAAACGGTCTAATTAGCCCTCATCCCCCTCATCATCATCCCCGCCATCAACCTTCATCCCCAATTCCTTGATCTTGCGCGTCAGCGTATTACGCCCCCAACCCAGCAAGACGGCAGCATCACGGCGGCGGCCCGCAGTATGTTTGAGGGCGGTCTCGATCATGATCCGTTCGAAAGCCGGCACAGCGCTGTCGAGCAGATTCGACTGGCCACGGGCCAGTGCCTGGTCAGCCCACTGGCGCAGCGCTTGCTCCCAGTTGGTCACTGGCGCCGAATCCTGCGGCAGGTTCAACAGCTCCGGCGGCAGGTCACTGATGTGCACTTCGCGTCCTGAAGCCATCACTGTGATCCAGCGGCAGGTGTTTTCCAGCTGGCGCACGTTGCCGCCCCACGGCAGGTTCTTCAGGTATTCCTCGGTTTCGCTTTTCAGCAGCTTGGGCTCCACCGCCAGTTCTTGCGCGGCGCGGCTGAGGAAGTGCTTGGCCAGGGTCGGGATGTCTTCGCGACGGTCCGACAGCCGTGGGATATGAATGCGGATCACGTTCAGGCGGTGGAACAAGTCTTCGCGGAATTTCCCGGCGTGCACCAGGGTTTCCAGATTCTGGTGAGTCGCGGCGATGATTCGCACATCGACCTTCACCGGCACATGACCGCCGACGCGGTAAAACTCACCGTCCGCCAGCACCCGCAACAAGCGAGTCTGAGTGTCCGCTGGCATGTCGCCGATTTCATCGAGGAACAGCGTACCGCCGTCAGCTTGTTCAAAACGCCCGCGACGCAGGTTGGCCGCACCGGTGAACGCACCTTTCTCATGGCCGAACAGCTCGGACTCCATCAGGTCTTTCGGGATCGCTGCCATGTTCAGCGCGATGAACGGTGAAGATGCTCGTGGGCTGTGACGGTGCAGGGCGTGGGCCACCAGTTCTTTACCGGTACCGGATTCGCCATTGATCAGCACGGTGATATTGGAATGGCTCAAGCGCCCGATGGCGCGAAACACTTCCTGCATCGCCGGCGCTTCACCGATGATTTCCGGGGTGCGGGTCAGCGCGACCGGGACTTCCAGGCCTTGCTGTTCCTGGGCGTGCTGGTTGGCGCGCTTGACCAGGGAAACCGCTTCGTCGACATCGAACGGCTTGGGCAGGTATTCGAACGCGCCGCCCTGATAGGACGCGACAGCGCTGTCCAGGTCGGAGTGCGCAGTCATGATGATCACTGGCAGCCGTGGGTGTTGTTCGCGAATCCGCGCCAGAAGGTCCAGGCCGCTGGCGCCGGGCATGCGGATGTCGGAGATGATCACATCCGGCTGCTGGCGCGCCAGGCGGCTCATCACGCCATCGGCGCTGTCAAAGCTTTGCGTGGTCATGCCTTCTTGCTGCAGGGCTTTTTCCAGGACCCAACGGATAGAACGGTCGTCATCGACGATCCACACGGTTTCACTACGGCTCATGTCGATGTGGCTCCTTGTTCCAGTGGCAGAAAGATCGAGAAGGTGGTGTGGCCTGGATGGCTGTCACATTCGATCAGGCCCTGGTGCTGGCTGATGATGTTCTGGGTAATGGCCAGGCCCAGCCCGGTACCGTCCGGGCGGCCGCTGACCATGGGAAAGAAGATGGTTTCCTGCAGCTCCGCGGGAATGCCCGGACCGTTGTCGATGATTTCGATCTTGGTCACCAGGCGATGGCGCACGTGGCCGATGGTGAACTGGCGCATGGCGCGGGTGCGCAAACTGATGCGGCCCAGGCGCAGCTCGTTCTGGGTGCTGATGGCCTGCATCGCGTTGCGCACGATGTTCAGCACGGCTTGGATCATTTGTTCGCGGTCGATCAACACGTCGGGAATGCTGGGGTCGTAGTCGCGCACCAAAGTGATGCAGCCCTGGCTTTCAGCCTCGACCAGTTGGCCGACGCGCTCGAGCACTTCATGAATATTGCACATGGCCAGGGACGGCAGTTTGTTGGAGCCGAGCATGCGATCGACCAGGTTACGCAGGCGGTCGGCTTCTTCGATGATGACGTTGGTGTAGTCACGCAAGCTTTCCTCCGGCAATTCCCGGGCGAGCAATTGCGCCGCGCCGCGAATCCCGCCCAGCGGATTCTTGATTTCGTGAGCGAGGCCGCGCACCAGCATCTTGCTGGTTTCCTGCTTCGACAGCTGCGCCTCTTCCTTGGTGATCCGCAACAGACGGTCCCGGGGGTGGACTTCCAGCAGCAGCATGGTGGCGCCGTTGGCCAGGATCGGTGTCACCGCGTAATCCACGGTGAGGGTCTGGCCGGTGAGGGCGGTGAGCATCGCTTCACGCTTGGTGAACGGGTGCGCCTGCTCGACCGCCTGGCGCAGGGAATTCAGCGCTTCGGGGGATTCGGTGAACAATTCGCTGATGAACTGCCCATGGCTGCGCTGACCGCTGATGGCCAGGAGCATCTCCGCCGCCGGGTTCATGTACTCAAGACGCAGTTGGGCATCGAGCAGGATGGTGGCGGTGGTCAGGTTGTCGAGTAGCAAACGGTGTAGTGCGTCGCTTATGGTCATCAGGACCTCTTTTGGAGCGGAGCGTGCGCAAGAAACAAGCGTTGGTACAAGGAAAATGCAAAAACCAAACCAAGGCTCCGAAAAGAAGCGTTTGAGGCCTGAAACAGACGTTTGACGCTCGCTTGCGTGGCGTTCTGCCAGCTTTGACGGGTATTTTCGAACCAAAATGGGGTGGCGAGTGGGTATGGGGCAGCTTGTCGCCCCAATATAGTGCGCAAAGCTGGGCGAGGTTAGAAGAAAGGCAGGAAGGAATTTTTTTCTTCTTCGGGTTTGTCCTTGGGTGGACATTCCGGTCGTTGGCCGTAGTCAGCGAGCGCACAGGGTTTGACCTGGCGTTTCTGCGCGAGGGATATGCGCAGCATGTGGAATGGCTGATTGGCCGTGCGTTCGACGGTGCGGCCCTGTTCGTCGAGGATCTCCACGGACAGGTGATGACTGCCGCGGTCGACGTTGCTCAGGGGAAAGACCGGGCTGGGGCCGGGTTCGGCAACGGGCGCGCCGTCCAGCAGCAGGCGGAAGCGGTGACCGCGTTGCAGGCCGGGCTCGCTGGTGACGCTGACGATCAGTTCGCCGGCGCTGCTGCGGACAGTGGCGTCGGGCTCCGGGACCAGCACTCGCAGCATGTCGTAGTGCAAAGGTGCCTTGGCTTCGGTCTTTTTACCTGCAGCGACGGGGGTTGCGGCGGTCGGGTGGGCTGACATGCGATTACTCGGGGCAATCGGCACTCGCTTGGCGTTGCCTGCGCCTGGCCGGTCGGTGAAGACCCGATTGCCCTGGGCGTCGATGTAGGTGAACACGTCGGCCGCTACGGGCAGGGCGATCCAGCATGCGATCAACAGCCAGCGCCTCACGGCTTATGCACCCGTTGTACGGTGAAGGTCACGCTCCGGCTCTGCTGGACGATGTTTTCCCCGTCGATGACCTGCACCGCGAGGCTGTGCAAGCCGCGATCAATGTTCACCAGCTGCAGGATCGGCACATTGCTGGGTTGGCCGTAGGGTTGGTCGTCCAGCAACAGCCTGAACAAATGCGGACCTTGCAGGCGTGGCTTGATCAATACGTTGACGGTGAAGGTGCCGTTGTTTGCGCGCAGGGCTTCGGTGGTCGGCAGGCCGGTCAACTCCAGCACCTCGTAGGTACTGCGAGGCTGCTCGCGGCTGGCGGCGTCGGCAGGTGGCGCGGGTGCGCTTGGCGTCAGCGGCTCGACACTGTTGAGCGGCGGCAGCTCGACCGGCTGCGCCTTCACGCCGTCGGGCGGTTGGTTGCTGTAGGCAGTGTTGCCGTTGGCGTCAGTGTACTTATAGATCTGCGCTGCGGCGGGCAGGGCGATCAGCAACAGGATGAATGGAGGACAACGACGCATAAAGGCGACCAGAAACGAAAGCGTTGGGGTGCAGCATAGGTCAGGGGTGGTGGTTGACCCAAGTTGTAAGCATTTTGGAATGTATTCATATCTCCCAAAACACTGCAGTTCCCTGTGGGAGCGGGCTTGCCCGCGAAGGCGCCGGCACATCCAACATCAATGTGTCAGATAGTCCGCTTTCGCGGGCAAGCCCGCTCCCACAGGGGTTCTTCGTCGATCGTGGAATCGTGGGCATAAAAAAGGCCTCCCGAAGGAGGCCTCTCTTTTGTCACGCCGCGTGTCGCAGCGCTACCGGATCAGCAGCTGTAGTACAGCTCGTATTCCAGTGGGTGTACGAAGGTACGTACCTTGATTTCTTCTTCGCTTTTCAGGGCGATGTAAGCGTCGATGAAGTCGTCGCTGAAAACGCCGCCTTTGGTCAGGAACGCACGACCTTTGTCCAGCTCTTCCAGGGCTTCTTTCAGGCTGCCGCAAACTTGTGGGATCTCTTTCGCCTCTTCAGGCGGCAGGTCATACAGGTTTTTGTCAGCAGCGTCGCCAGGGTGAGTCTTGTTCTGGATGCCGTCCAGGCCGGCCATTACCAGGGCAGCGAAGGCCAGGTACGGGTTGGCTGCCGGATCCGGGAAGCGAGCTTCGATACGGCGAGCGCGAGGGCTGGACACGTATGGAATACGGATCGAAGCCGAACGGTTGCGAGCCGAGTAGGCCAGCATCACTGGCGCTTCGAAACCTGGGACCAGACGCTTGTAGGAGTTGGTCGACGGGTTGGTGAAGCCGTTCAGGGCCTTACCGTGCTTGATGATGCCGCCGATGAAGTACAGGGCGGTGTCGGACAGGCCGGCATAACCTTCGCCAGCGAAGGTGTTCTTGCCATCTTTGGCGATGGACAGGTGAACGTGCATACCCGAACCGTTATCGCCGTACAGTGGCTTAGGCATGAAGGTCGCGGTGCGGCCGTATGCGTCGGCAACGTTGTGTACGCAGTACTTCAGGGTCTGAACTTCGTCAGCCTTGGCTACCAGGGTGTTGAACTTCACACCGATTTCGTTCTGGCCGGCAGTCGCCACTTCGTGGTGGTGAACTTCGATGACCAGGCCCATTTCTTCCATGGCGTTGCACATGGAGGTACGGATTTCGTGGTCGTGGTCGAATGGCGGAACAGGGAAATAGCCGCCTTTGACGCCTGGACGGTGGCCGCGGTTGCCGCCTTCCACGTCCTGGTCGGACATCCACGAACCTTGTTCGGAGTAGATTTTGAACATGGAGCCGGAGATATCGGACTTGAACTTCACTTCGTCGAAGATGAAGAATTCAGGCTCTGGACCAACGAATACGGTGTCGCCGATACCGGTCGACTTCAGGTATTCCTCGGCACGCTTGGCGATCGCACGTGGGTCACGGTCGTAGCCTTGCATGGTCGAAGGCTCGATCACGTCGCAGACCAGGATCAGGGTCGGCTCTTCGGTGAAAGGGTCGAGAACGGCAGTGCTGTCGTCCGGCATCAGGATCATGTCGGAGGCTTCGATGCCTTTCCAGCCAGCGATGGAGGAACCGTCGAACATTTTGCCTTCTTCGAAGAAAGCGTCATCCAGCGCGTCGCGAGCCGGCATGGTCACGTGGTGCTGAGTGCCTTTGGTGTCCGTGAAGCGCAGATCAATCCACTTGACGTCATGATCTTTGATGAGTTGAACCGACTTCGACATAGTGTCCTCCGGGTGGATTCGGGCTTGGGTAGTGGATGCCCTTGGAATGTGGGTGATGCCGGCGCGAATACTCTGCCAAGGCAACCTGCCTCACAAGGGAGCAAATTGCATGCCAGTGCCCCATCATGGTTTTTTTGCCCCAATATCACGCTTATAAAGGCTTGATCAGTCAGAAAGAACAAATTCACGCCCTGTAATGTGGCGCCAAATTCAATAAATGACCTGTTTTGGTGCGCGACAAACCTTCTGTAGATTAACTGGTTAAACCTTGAGCAATTTCCGCTATAATCCGCGCCCCCCTTTTTCGGCTGGCCCAGCGCGCGCTGTTTTCATGAAACTAATCGTAAAAGTCTTTCCCGAGATCACCATCAAGAGCCGCCCGGTACGGATGCGTTTCATCCGCCAGTTGGCCAAAAACATCCGTACCGTGCTCCGCGACCTGGACCCGGCTGTGGTGGTGAACGGTGTGTGGGACAATCTCGAGCTGGAAACCCGCGTCAGCGAGCCCAAGGCCCTGAAGGAGATGACCGAGCGCCTGAGCTGCATGCCGGGTATCGCGCATTTCCTGCAGGTCGACGAATACCCGTTGGGCGATTTCGACGACATCGTTGCCAAGTGCAAGCAGCACTTCGGCGAGGCGCTGGCCGGGAAAATCTTTTCGGTGCGCTGCAAGCGGGCCGGCAAGCATGAATTCAGCTCGATGGACGTCGAGAAATACGTCGGCAGCCAACTGCGTCGTCAGTGCGGCGCCGCCGGAATCTCGCTGAAAGAGCCGGAAATCGAAGTCCGCATCGAAATTCGCGACAAACGGTTGTTCGTGATCCACAACCAGCACAACAGCATCGGCGGTTATCCGCTGGGTGCCCTGGAACAGACGCTTGTACTGATGTCCGGCGGCTTCGATTCCACCGTTGCCGCCTACCAGATCATGCGCCGTGGGCTGATGAGCCATTTCTGCTTCTTCAATCTGGGCGGGCGTGCCCATGAACTGGGCGTCATGGAGGTCGCGCATTTCATCTGGAAGAAGTACGGAAGCTCCCAACGCGTGTTATTTGTCAGTGTGCCGTTCGAGGAAGTACTGGGAGAAATTCTCGGGAAAGTCGATAACAGTCATATGGGCGTAGTTTTGAAGCGTATGATGTTGCGCGCTGCTTCCCGTATTGCCGATCGGCTGGAAATCGAAGCGCTGGTCACCGGTGAAGCGATTTCCCAGGTGTCGAGCCAGACGCTGCCGAACCTGTCCGTGATCGACTGCGTGACCGACAAGCTGGTCTTGCGCCCGCTGATCGCCAGTCACAAGCAGGACATCATCGACCTGGCTAACGAAATCGGTACCGCCGACTTCGCCAAGCACATGCCGGAATATTGCGGGGTCATCTCGGTGAACCCCAAGACCCACGCCAAGCGTCCACGCGTGGAGTACGAAGAACAGCAGTTCGACATGGCAGTCCTTGAGCGTGCGCTCGAGAACGCCAAGCTGGTGCCGATCGATCGAGTGATCGACGAATTGGGCCAGGATTTGCAGATCGAAGAAGTCAGCGAAGCACTGGCCGGTCAGATCATCATCGACATCCGTCATCCGGATGCCGCTGAAGACGAGCCGATGGAACTCGCTGGCATTGAGGTACAGACGATGCCGTTTTATGCATTGAACGCTCGTTTCAAGGAACTGGACCCTACTCGCCAGTACCTGCTGTATTGCGACAAAGGCGTGATGAGTCGCCTGCATGCCCACCATTTGCTCAGTGAGGGGCATGCCAATGTGCGCGTTTATCGACCGAGCTAAGAGCCCGGGGCTGTATGCCTGTGGCCTGCGTCACCGGCCCCCCGACTCTGCCGTCAAGCTGTAACGGCAAGGCCTGACTCTACTGTAAATCGCTGCCAAGACTTGTCAGCACACCGAATCCTCTGATCGAGATACACAAGTGATCGAAAATCTACGCAACATCGCCATCATTGCTCACGTTGACCATGGTAAAACCACCCTGGTAGACAAACTCTTGCGTCAATCCGGCACCCTGGAGCGCAACGAGCTCAACGACGAGCGCGTGATGGACTCCAACGACCAGGAGAAAGAGCGCGGTATTACCATTCTGGCGAAAAACACCGCCATCAACTGGAACGGCTACCACATCAACATCGTGGACACCCCGGGCCACGCCGACTTCGGCGGCGAAGTTGAACGCGTTATGTCGATGGTCGACTCCGTTCTGCTGCTGGTTGACGCTCAAGACGGCCCTATGCCGCAAACCCGTTTCGTGACCAAGAAGGCTTTCGAAGCCGGCCTGCGTCCAATCGTGGTGATCAACAAGGTTGACCGTCCAGGCGCGCGTCCGGACTGGGTTCTGGACCAGATCTTCGACCTGTTCGACAACCTCGGTGCTACCGAAGAACAGCTGGACTTCAAAGTCGTCTACGCCTCGGCCCTGAACGGCATTGCCGGTCTGGAACACACCGACATGGCTGAAGACATGACCCCGCTGTACCAGTCGATCGTCGACAACGTACCGGCGCCGAAAGTTGACCGTGACGGTCCGTTCCAGATGCAAATCTCGGCACTGGACTACAACAGCTTCCTGGGCATCATCGGCGTTGGCCGTATCGCTCGTGGTCGCGTCAAGCCGAACACCCAGGTTGTAGCGATCGATGCCGACGGCAAGCGCCGTAACGGTCGTATCCTGAAGCTGATGGGTCACCACGGCCTGCACCGTGTAGACGTTGACGAAGCAGCTGCCGGCGACATCGTCTGCATCAGCGGCTTCGATTCGCTGTTCATCTCCGACACTCTGTGCGACCCACTGAACGTCGAAGCGATGAAGCCGCTGACCGTTGACGAACCAACCGTTTCGATGACCTTCCAGGTTAACGACTCGCCGTTCTGCGGCCGTGAAGGCAAGTTCGTCACCAGCCGTAACATCAAAGAGCGTCTGGACAAGGAACTGCTCTACAACGTTGCCCTGCGCGTTGAAGAAGGCGACACCGCCGACAAGTTCAAAGTGTCTGGCCGTGGCGAGCTGCACTTGTCCGTACTGATCGAAACCATGCGTCGCGAAGGCTTCGAAATGGGTGTTGGTCGTCCGGAAGTGATCATCCGCATGGTTGACGGCGTCAAGCACGAACCGTACGAAAACGTGACCATCGACCTGCCGGAAGAATCGCAAGGTTCGATCATGGAACAGATCGGTATCCGTAAAGGCGACCTGACCAACATGGTTCCGGATGGCAAGGGCCGTGTGCGCCTTGAGTACAACATCCCGGCACGTGGCCTGATCGGTTTCCGTAACGAGTTCCTGACCCTGACTTCGGGCGCTGGCATCCTGACCTCGATCTTCGACCGTTACGACGTGATGAAGTCCGGCGACATGTCCGGCCGTCAGAACGGCGTGCTGGTATCGGTAGCTACCGGTAAGGCGCTGACTTACTCGCTGGAAACCCTGCAAGCTCGCGGCAAACTGTTCCTGGGTCACGGCGAAGACGTGTACGAAGGTCAAATCGTCGGCATCAACAGCCGCGACAACGACCTGGGCGTCAACCCAACCAAAGGCAAGAAGCTCGACAACATGCGTGCTTCGGGTAAAGACGAAACCATCGCTCTGGTTCCGCCTATCCGCTTCACCCTGGAGCAGGCTCTGGAATTCGTTCAAGAAGACGAATTGTGCGAAGTCACTCCTAAGTCCATCCGTCTTCGCAAGAAGATCCTGGGCGAAAGCGAGCGTACCCGCGCTGCCAAGAAAAGCAGCAACTGAGTTTCGACTTAGTTAGCAGCTAAAAAAACGCCCCCGGATCGCGAGATCCAGGGGCGTTTTTTTATGTCTGGGGTTTGTGTGGTGTTTGTTCTGGCCCCTTCGCTGGCAAGCCAGCTCCTGCAGGGGTGGTGTTGGACGCAGATTCTGTGAACACCACCAATCCCTGCGGGAGCGGGCTTGCCCGCGAAGGGGCCCGCTCAGGCAGCGAGATTCCGGATCAGAATTTCTCGAGGCTCCGACGGCTCTCGCTGGTCTCACGCGCCACTTCTTTGGGCTTGTACGCGCAATACCCCGGCCGCGGCCCGATTTTCGGGTGATTACGGCAAGTATCCGGGCGCTTTTCATAAATAGTGCACAGACGGCTCTTACGATCCAGGTACAGGCAATCGTTGTTGCTCATGCGCTGGAGGGTGAAGATCTCGGACTTCTGGTTGTAGCGCTCGACGATCCCTTCCTTCTGCAAGCGCTTGGCGATGTTCTTCGCTGGCTCGCCGCGCTCGAATTCGTCGACAATACCGATACGGATCAGATCCTTGATCTTGACCTCGACCGGCAGCGTGCAGCAGCTGGACACGCAGGAACCGCACATCGGCGCAGAGTACTTGGCCCAGGTATCGAGGCGATCGATCTCCGCGGCGGCGATCAGGTTGGACTTCATCATCGATTGTTACCAGCGTGTGCATCAGGGCGCGCGATCATACCGGGACTGGTGGATTTTTGAACAACCTTTCGCCAGTTTTTTTCATGAATGTCCAATGAGCGCTGTATTCCGGCACGGGCCCTGCATTCTTTCCGGTGCGCGACAAGGTAATGTGGATCTATCTCACACTAACGGGGAAAACTGCCGAACCAGAGTTCCAACGACCTGTCTGACCGTCTAGGCTCAACTATTCCACGCTTGCCCGAGGTCCTATTGATGACTCAAGAACCACTTGTTCGCGAAGCCGAGGTGGCCGCATTTCGCGACGCCGTCTTGACCAAGCTCACCTATGCGGTGGGCAAAGACCCGGATCACGCCTTCGACCACGACTGGTTCGAGGCCATAGCCCTGGCAGCGCGCGATCACATGGTCGAGCACTGGATGGATCACACCCGGCAGATCTACCGCAAAGGTCAGAAACGGGTTTACTACCTCTCCCTGGAATTTCTTATCGGCCGGCTGCTCTACGACAGCCTCAGCAACCTCGGCCTGCTGGATGTGGCCCGCGAGGCCATGACCGAACTCGGCGTCGACCTTGAGCGCATCCGCCTGCTGGAGCCCGATGCGGCCCTTGGCAACGGTGGCCTCGGTCGTCTGGCCGCGTGCTTCATGGAAAGCATGTCGACCCTCGGCATCGCCGGGCACGGCTACGGCATTCGTTATGAGCACGGCTTGTTCCGTCAGGCCATCGTCGATGGCTGGCAGCAGGAACAGACCGAACACTGGCTGGATTTCGGCAACCCGTGGGAGTTCGAGCGGCCGGAGGTGGTTTATCCGATCGGTTTTGGCGGCAGCGTCGAAACCGTCACTGACGAAACAGGCAAATCCAAGCAAGTCTGGACCCCGGCGGAAACCGTGCGCGCGATTGCCTACGACACCCCGGTGGTCGGCTGGCGCGGGGCGAGCGTCAACACGCTGCGCCTGTGGCGTGCCCGCGCCATGGAAGATTTGCACCTGGAGCGCTTCAACGCCGGTGACCACTTGGGCGCCGTGGCTGAAGTTGCCCGGGCCGAAAGTATTTCCCGGGTACTCTACCCGGCCGACAGCACCGAAGCCGGCCAGGAACTGCGCCTGCGCCAGGAATACTTCTTCGTCGCCGCGTCCTTGCAGGACTTGCTGCGCCGCCATCGCAACATGCACACCTCGGTCCTGACCCTGGGCGACCACGCGGCCATCCAGCTCAACGACACTCACCCCTCGATCGCCGTGGCCGAGCTGATGCGCCAGCTGGTCGACGTGTACGACGTGGCGTGGGACGCCGCCTGGCAGGTCACCGTCGACACGCTGTCCTACACCAACCACACGCTGTTGCCGGAAGCGCTGGAAACCTGGCCGGTCGGGTTGATGGAGCGCATGCTGCCGCGGCACATGCAGATCATTTACCTGATCAATGCCCAGCACATCGACTCGCTGAGGGCCAAGGGCGTCCATGACTTCGAAGTGCTGCGGGCTGTGTCGCTGATCGAAGAAGACAACGGCCGTCGTGTGCGCATGGGTAACCTGGCGTTCCTCGGTTCCCACAGTGTCAACGGCGTATCCGCGCTGCACACGCAACTGATGCGCAAAACCGTGTTCTCCGAGCTGCACAAGCTCTACCCGGAGCGGATCAACAACAAGACCAACGGCATTACCTTCCGCCGCTGGCTGTACCAGGCCAACCCCGAGCTGACCTCGATGATGGTCGATGCCCTCGGCCCGGATCTGCTCAATAACGCTGAAGAGCGCTTGCGCGACCTGGAACCCTTTGCCGAGAAAGCCGCGTTCCGCAAGGCGTTTGCCGACCAGCGCCTGCACAGCAAGAAAGCTCTGGCGTTTATCATCCACGAGCGGCTGGGGGTGGCGGTCAACCCGGCGGCGATGTTCGACGTACAGGTCAAGCGGATCCACGAATACAAACGCCAGTTGCTGAACCTGCTGCACACCGTCGCGCTCTATCAGGCGATTCGCGCAGAGCCGGAAGTCGACTGGGTACCGCGGGTGAAGATCTTCGCCGGCAAGGCCGCAGCCAGTTATCACCAGGCCAAGCTCATCATCAAGTTGACCAACGACATTGCCCGGGTCGTGAACAACGACCCGACCGTGCGCGGCTTGCTCAAAGTGGTGTTCCTGCCCAACTACAACGTCAGCCTGGCGGAAAGCATCATTCCGGCGGCGGATTTGTCGGAGCAGATTTCTACCGCGGGCTTCGAGGCGTCGGGCACCAGCAACATGAAGTTCGGCCTCAACGGTGCGTTGACCATCGGCACCCTGGACGGGGCCAACGTGGAAATGTGCGAGTTCATCGGCGCCGAACACATGTTCATCTTCGGCCTCAGCGCCCAGCAGGTCGAGGCGCGCAAGCAGAACCACGAGTTTAATGCGACGCCGGATATCGCCGCGTCCCACCGCCTGAATGACGTGCTGCAGGCCATTCGCGGCGGCGTGTTCTCGCCGGATGATCCGTCGCGTTATACCGGGCTGATCGATTCGCTGATCGACTACGACCGTTTCCTGGTCTGCGCCGACTTCGATTCCTACTGGGACGCGCAGATGCGCGTTGAAGCCCATTGGCACGATTCCCAGGCATGGTGGCGTTCGGCGGTATTGAACACCTCCCGGATGGGCTGGTTCTCTTCCGACCGGACCATTCGCGAGTACGCCACGGATATCTGGAAAGCGCTGGAGTAAGCCTTCGTTCGGGTCGATATAATGTCGCCCCGGAAAAGATCG
This sequence comes from Pseudomonas sp. MPC6, assembly GCF_006094435.1. Taxonomy (NCBI): domain Bacteria; kingdom Pseudomonadati; phylum Pseudomonadota; class Gammaproteobacteria; order Pseudomonadales; family Pseudomonadaceae; genus Pseudomonas; species Pseudomonas sp. MPC6. The sequence continues at coordinate 469,018 of NZ_CP034783.1, forward strand.
CAGCCTTCGGCAGCTCCTACAGTCGGCGTTCACCTGACATCGGGTGAATGCGGTCGGTGCAGGCGCTGCCGGACGCTGCGATCTTTGCTGTACGGGCTGCGCTAATCTTCTTGGATTGGCCACTGCGCTTAGGGATATCGACCATGCAATGGATGTTCATGCTGATTGGCCTGGTGCTGGGCTGGATGCTCGACGAGTCGTTCAGCGATGCGCTGTTGGGCGCATTGCTCGGGTTGGGGATCGGCCAGGCCATTTGCATCGGCCGTCTGGGTTCACAGGCCGCCGAGCAACGCTTGCTGCTTGAAAAGGCACAGGTTGCACTGCATGCGGTCGAGCAGCGTCTGGTCATGTTGGAGGTGTCAGGCGTCAAATCGGCTGAAGTCCGCGAGCCCGCTCCGTCCGCTGAAATCATTGTCGATGATGTTTCTGCCCAACCCCCCGAATTGATCTGGGAACTCCCGCCCGAACTCGAACCGATATCGGTTGCGGCCACCGAAACCAGGCCCCCGCCGCCCGTCGATGCCTGGAAACCCGAGCCGGTTGCCCGCAAACCGCATCAATCGGCCATCCCTCGCGACCCCGATTTGATCGAACGCGCTATCAGCGTCGTCCGCGCCTGGCTGTTCGGCGGCAACACCGTCCTGCGAGTCGGCGTGGTGCTGTTGTTCCTTGGCCTGGCATTTCTACTGCGTTATGCCACCGAAGGCATGGTGGTGCCGATTGAGTTGCGTTACGTCGGCGTCGCGACGGCGGCATTGGTCCTCCTGGGGTTGGGTTGGTGGCTCAGGGCGCGCAACAGCCAATACGCACTGGTGCTGCAAGGCACCGGGATCGCGGTGTTGTACCTGACCGTGTTTGCCGCGATGCGCCTGCATCCGCTGCTCGATCCATCGACGGCGTTGGCTCTGCTGGTCGCGGTGACGCTGTTCTCGGCGACTCTGGCCATTACCCAGGACGCTTTGGGGCTGGCTGTCGCTGCGGCACTCGGCGGTTTCGCGGCGCCTATCCTGACGTCCACCGGCGTCGGCAATCACGTTGTGCTGTTCAGTTACTTCGCCTTGCTCAATGCCGGCATCCTCGCCATCGCCTGGTTCAAGGCCTGGCGTTTGCTCAACCTGATCGGTTTTGTCGGCACCTTCGGCATCGGTTTGGCCTGGGGCCTGCGCGCCTATGCACCGGACCTGTTGTGGAGCACCGAGCCGTTCCTGATTCTGTTCTTCCTGATGTACCTGGCCATCGGCCTGCTATTTGCCCGGCGCAAGCTGCTGGAGAGGGCTGACGCGGCCGGGGATGACAGCCGCGAGGCGCTGCCGCGCCGATCGTCGCGCAAGGGTGACTATGTCGACGGCACCTTGCTGTTCGGCCCGCCGCTGGTGGGCTTCGGCTTGCAGTTCGCGTTAGTGCGGCACCTGGATTTCGCCGCGGCGTTCAGTGCGTTGGTGTTGGGCATGATCTACATGGGGCTCGCCCGATGGCTGAACGGGGGGCGGACCTTGCTGTTGGCGCAAACCTGTCTGGCGCTGGGCGTGATCTTCGCCACCCTGGCGATTCCGCTGGGGCTCGACGCCCGCTGGACGGCTGCCGCCTGGGCAGTGGAAGGTGCGGGGATTTTCTGGCTCGGCCTGCGTCAGCAACGACCGCTGGCCCGGGCCTTTGCCCTGCTGCTGCAACTGGGTTCGGCGCTGGCGTTCCTCGGTGAACTGCGCATGGGCGCGAGCAGCCTGCTGGGCGGGGCGCCGCTGGGGGCGTTGATGCTCGGCGGGGCGTTGTTGTTCAGCTTCTATCAATTGCGCAGCGCTTTGCCTGGACAGGCTTCGCAGTGGGAGCGTAAAGGGTTGCCAGTGCTGGCCAGCCTCGGTCTGGCCTTTCTGTACTTGCTGGCACCGCTGTTCTTCTTCACCCAAGGTACGGCGATCAGTTGGGCGCTGGGGGGGTTGGCGACGCTGTTTGGCGGCTTGCGTCTGCAATCCTGGACGTTCCTGTTCAGCGCGTTTGCCGTGCAATTACTGGGCGGCGCGGCGTTCCTGCTGGCCGGACCTGATCTGTTCGGGCCGTTGGCCGGCGAAGGTCTGCGCCCCTTGGCCCATGGCGGTTTCTGGACCCCGTGGGTGCTGGGCCTGGCCGCGATGGTCGGGGCTTGGCGGTTGCAGTTCGGCAACCCTGCCTCGGCGCTCGATACATCGAGTGTGCAGCGTTTGTCCGACGTGTTGCTGGTGTGGGGCGCGCTCTGGTGGGCGCTGGCGTGGATCGGTGAAGTGCTGCGGTTTGCCCCTGTGAATGTGCAAGCGACGTTATTGCTGTGGGTCGCGGCGATCAGTGTCGCCTTGTGGGCAATGTTGGCGCTGCGTCTGAAATGGCCGTCATTGGGATTGCTCTGCACCGTGCTGATGCCCGCCGCCGGCCTGGTATTGCTGGCGGCTTGGCACTCGCGTTATCACCCGGCTGCCGATATCGCCTGGTTAGCCTGGACGGCGGTGTTCGTTGTGCATTTCATTTCCCTGCGGCGTCTGGCGCCAATGTTGCCGGCGCGTCCCCTGAGCACAGCGCATGTCCTAGGCTGTTGGCTGCTGATCGGGGTACTGGCGCTGGAGTTGCGCTACGGCTTGATGGTGTTGTCCGAGCACTACAACGCCTGGCGCTGGTTGGGTTGGGCAATGCTGCCAAGCCTGTATCTGGTGCTCGCGGCTGCGCCCCGTGCCTGGCCTTGGCCGGTGTCGGCTTATCCCCGGGAATACCGTCTATACGCGGCAGCCCCCCTGGCATTGTTGATGCTCGGCTGGTTCTGGCTGGCGAACGTCGTCAGTGATGGCTCTGCCGAGCCGCTGCCCTATGTGCCACTGATCAACCCGCTGGAGTCAGGCCTGCTGTTCGCGCTGTTCGGCGTCTACGTCTGGTCACGCAGCGCGGTGACGCAATGGGCGATTCGCAAGGATTACGCCGCGCAAGCCGCGCGGCTGATCGCCGGGGTTTCGCTGTTTGCATTCTTTACTGCGCTGGTGATGCGCACCGCCCACCACTGGGGCGATGTGCCATTCGAACTGGATGCCTTGCTCGACTCCATGCGGGTTCAGGCCGGCCTCTCCATCGTCTGGACCTTGATCGCCCTGAGCCTGATGATCGGCGGTCATCTGCGCCATCGCCGCGAAGTCTGGCTGATCGGTGCGGCGCTGATCGGCGTAGTGGTGGCCAAGCTGTTCTTTGTCGAATTGAGCAACCGCGGCGGGCTGGCACGGATCGTGTCGTTTATCGGAGTGGGTGTTTTGCTGTTGGTGGTCGGTTATTTCGCCCCGTTGCCGCCCAGGCGCGTTGATGCTGTGCCTGATCCTGCAAAACCGGCCCCGCAAACCGAAGGCGTGTCGTCTTGAGTGGACAAATGTACGCATTCCAATGGGGGCGCGAACCTGCTGCTGAATGCGATTTATCTGGCGGAAAAGACGCCGGTTTCGAACTACGCTCATCCGGGGGCATGAACTCTATTGGGTGTAACACGTCTGATAGGAGGAAATGCGCCCCGACTCGCGTTAAACTGCGCGGGTTTTCAGCCCCCCCATTCCACCGGAGCCTTCCATGTCCCGCGTTACCTTGAGTCGCTATTTGATTGAGCAGACCCGTAGCAACAACACCCCTGCCGATCTGCGTTTCCTGATCGAAGTGGTGGCGCGTGCTTGCAAAGAGATCAACCACGCCGTGTCCAAAGGCGCCCTCGGTGGTGTTCTGGGCAGCATGGGCACTGAAAACGTTCAAGGTGAAGTGCAGAAAAAACTCGACGTGATCTCCAACGAGATCCTGCTCGAAGCCAACGAATGGGGCGGTCACCTGGCCGGCATGGCGTCCGAAGAAATGGACAACGCCTACCAGATCCCGGGCAAATACCCGAAAGGCGCGTACCTGCTGGTGTTCGACCCGCTGGACGGTTCGTCGAACATCGATATCAACGCGCCGGTCGGCACGATCTTCTCGGTACTGCGTTGCCCGAACGAATACCTGAGCCAGAACGAGCCCTTGAACGAAAAGGCTTTCCTGCAGCCAGGCACCGAACAAGTGGCTGCCGGTTACGCGATCTATGGTCCACAGACCATGTTGATCCTGACTCTGGGCGACGGCGTGAAAGGCTTCACCCTGGACCGTGAAATGGGCAGCTTCGTGCTGACTCACGAAGACATCAAGATCCCTGAAACCACCCAGGAATTCGCGATCAACTCGTCCAACCAGCGTCACTGGGAAGCGCCGGTACAACGCTACGTCAGCGAACTGCTGGCTGGCGAAGAAGGCCCGCTGAAAAAGAACTACAACATGCGCTGGGTCGCGGCGATGGTCGCCGATGTGCACCGCATCCTGACCCGTGGTGGCTTGTTCATGTACCCACGCGACAGCCGCGAGCCGTCCAAGCCGGGCAAGCTGCGTCTGATGTACGAAGCCAACCCGATGTCGTTCCTGGTTGAACAGGCCGGCGGCGCTTCCACCGATGGCCATCAGCGCATCCTCGACATCAAACCCGACGGCTTGCACCAGCGTGTCGCGGTGTTCCTCGGTTCGAAAGAAGAAGTCGCACGCGTCACGGCTTACCACAAGGAATAAACCATGACCGCGCCCTGGCAGCCGTTGCTCGAGTGGTGGTTCGGTACGTTCGAATCCCCCAGCGAAATAGCGGCTGACAAGGGCAGGTTATGGTTTGGCAAACGCGACAGCCAGGACCTCGAAGCGCGAACGCGTTTCGGGGGCTGGGTCGAGCAGGCACTGGCCGGCGGATTGACCGAGTGGGCGCAACGTCCCGATGGTTGGCTGGCCCTGGTGTTGTTGCTCGATCAACTGCCGCGGATGATCTTTCGCGACTCTCCAAAATCCTTTTCCGGCGATCTCAGGGCCCAGGCGCTGGTGGCGCAAGGCATTGCTGCGGATTTCGACCGGCAGTTGCGGCCTATCGAGCGGGTGTTCATCTACCTGGTGTTCGAGCACTGCGAGAATCTGGCGGTGCAGAATGAAGCCGTTTCCAGGTACATCGATCTGGTTGCGCAACAGCCGGAGTCCGATCGGACACTGTTCAACGATTACCTGGACTATGCCGAGCAGCATCAGCAGGTGATTGCGCGGTTTGGGCGGTTTCCGCACAGGAATGCGGTGTTGGGAAGGGAGTCTACTGCTGAGGAGTTGGCGTTTCTCTCCAGGCCGGGCTCTCGGTTTTAGTTTTCGATTGCTGCTGATGCCGCCTTCGCGGGCAAGCCTCGCTCTTACAGGGCTAGTGCAATATTTGATACCGCGCATAACCTGTAGGAGCGAGGCTTGCCCGCGAAGAGGCCGATTCAGACACTAGATCCTGAAACTGCCCACCAACTGTTTAAGCCGGGCCGCCTGCTGCTCAAGATCGGAACACGCACGCAAGGTCGCCTGCAAGTTCTCCACCCCTTCCTGATTCAGCGTGTTGATCTCGGTAATGTCGACGTTGATCGACTCCACCACGGCCGTCTGCTCTTCCGTCGCCGTCGCCACCGACTGGTTCATCCCGTCGATCTCGCCGATGCGCGCAGTGACGCTGCCCAGGCGTTCGCCAGCCTGATTGGCGATGCCGACGCTGCTTTCGCTCTGGCGCTGGCTGTCGGTCATGATGCTGACCGCTTCCCGGGCGCCCACTTGCAGTTCCTCGATCATCTTCTGCACTTGCTGCGCCGAATCCTGAGTGCGATGGGCGAGGTTGCGCACTTCGTCGGCGACCACGGCAAACCCGCGTCCGGCTTCGCCCGCACGCGCCGCTTCAATGGCTGCGTTGAGCGCCAACAGGTTGGTCTGCTGCGAGATGCTGGTGATCACTTCCAGAATCTGCCCGATGTTGACCGTGTTGCTGTTGAGCGTCTCGATGTTGCCGCACGAATCGCTGATCTTCGCCGAGAGCTGTTGCATCGCCGCGATGGTTTTATCCACCACTTGCTGACCATCCTCGGCCAGGCTGCGGGCATCGCTCGAGTGCTGGGAGGCGAGGGCGGCGTTCTGGGCGATTTCCTGGGCGGCAGCGCCCAATTCGTTGATGGCCGCGGCGACGCTGCTGGTGCGCGAGGCTTGCTGATCGGAGTTGAACATCGACGAGTTCGACGCGGCCACCACCCGCAAGGCCACTTCGTTGACCTGGCCGGTCGCCGAGGCCACTTCCCGAATCGAGCTGTGGATACGTTCGACAAAACGGTTGAACGAGGTGCCCAGCGCGCCGAATTCGTCATGGCCGTGGATGGTCAGGCGTTTGGTCAGGTCGCCTTCGCCTTCGGCGATGTCATGCATCGCGCGACCCATGGTCAACAGCGGCTGCATCAGGAAGCTGATCAACATCCCCAGCAGCGCGATGATGATCACCACCGCGATCACCATGGCAATGATCGCCGAGGTGCGAAATTCGCTGAGCATCGCGAAGGCGGTTTCCTGGTCCAGTACCAGCGCGACATACCAGTCCGCCGACGGCACACCGTTGACGTGGGTGAAGGAGATGAACTGGCGCTTGCCGTCGATCTCGACTTCTTTCATCCCCGGGCTGACTTTTGGCGTGCCGTTCGGATAAGCGTCGACCAGACCCTTGAGTACCAGTGTGCTGTCCGGGTGGATCAGGATCTTGCCGTCGGCACTGACGATGAACGCATGGCCGTGACCGCCGAAATTCAGCGAGTTGATGATGGCGCTGACACTGGACAGATCGATGTCTGCGCCGACGACGCCAATCATCTGGTTCTGATGCTTCACCGGGGTGGCGACGGTGATCACCAGTTTGCCTGACGAGGCCGCGATGTAGGGTTCGGTAACGATTGTCTGCTGCGCACTAGTGGCCGCCTTGTACCAGCCACGGGTACGGGGATCATAGTCCGCGGCGCGATTGCCGGCCGGAATCGAGAACATCACGCCATCTATGCCGCCGAAGTAACTCAGTTGGAAGTTGCTGGTGTAGGCCGGCAGGTCGATGGCGCGCTTGAGGCTGGCCTGGGCGCTGCCATCGACGGCGAGTTGCTGGGACAGCGATTGCAGCAACTGGATGCGGCTTTCCAGCCAGGTCTGGATATTGCTGGTGGTCAGGCTGCCGAGTTCCTGCATCGAGGCTTCGGTACTGCTGCGCAAGGTCTGGCGCTGGCGGTAGTCGTTGAACAGGATGAAACAAGCGAATGCAACGGCCACCACGAGGGCGGCAGCCAACAAGATCTTGTGGCTGAACTTCATGTTTCTGGTCATTAAATGATCTACCGCGGAGGGGGCTGGTGTAGGAGCAAGCTCGCTCCTACCTGTGTCGACTGGCCGGCGTCAAAGATTAGGCGTCTTTCGTCAAAATCGACGAAATATCCAACAGCAAAGCAAAGGGGCTGATTTTGCGGAAATAACCCAGACCAATGGCGAAACAAATAGCCGAACGTTCGGGGAACCACATGAGGGTTTTCTCTTCTAAGCTTCTGCTTGGCAGACATGCCATTCCCCTTCGCCCCAGGAGCCACACCATGTCGCTGCGTTCCATCGCCCTGCTTTCGTTCTGCGTGTTGTTGGCTGCGTGCAGCAAGGTCAATCAGGAAAACTATTCGAAGCTGTCGGCAGGCATGCCCAAAGCCGAGGTTGAAACCTTGCTGGGTAAACCCGCCGACTGCTCGGGCGCGCTCGGCATGTCCAGCTGCACCTGGGGCGACAAAAACAGCTTCATCAGCGTGCAGTACGCCGGTGACAAAGTGCTGATGTTTTCCGGCCAAGGCCTGAAGTAATCCGGGGCTATACGCCCACGGGAGAAAAACAATGAAGCGGTTACTGATTTTACTTTTTGCCGGCCTGATACTAGCCGGCTGCGCCACTTCCGGCGAAGACCCGTTGGCGCCCAAGACCGTCGACGGTGTCAACCTCAAGCGTTACCAGGGCACCTGGTACGAGCTGGCTCGTCTGCCCATGTACTTCCAGCGCAACTGCGCGCAATCCGAAGCCCATTACACCCTCAAGCCTGACGGCAACGTGCTGGTGTTGAACCGCTGCCTGACGTCGGACTGGCAATGGGAAGAGATCAAGGGCACGGCGTCTCCGCAGGTGCCCGGCAAGACTGACAAGCTCTTGGTCGAATTCGACACCTGGGTCTCGCGTTTGCTGCCAGGTATGGTGAAGGGAGAATACTGGGTGTTGTACGTCAGCGAAGACTACAAGACGGCAATCGTTGGCGACTCGAGCCGCAAATATCTGTGGCTGCTGTCGCGGACTCCGACGGTTAACGGTGTAGTGCGTGAAGAACTGCTGAGCAAGGCGCGCCAGCAGGGCTACGACACCACGCGTCTGATCTGGCGCGCATCGGATGCGCAGATGGCCAAGACCTCGAACTGAGCACGCATATCCCCCTGTAGGAGCTGGCTTGTGTAGGAGCTGGCTTGCCAGCGAAGGCGGTTTACCAGTCAACATCATCGTTGAACCTGATGGCCTCTTCGCTGGCAGGCCAGCTCCTACAGGAGGTTTGCATCAACCAGGGGGTTTGCGTCAGCCGAGGAGATCGCGCAAGACCTGGGTGAACGCTCGGTTGCTCTCTTCTTCGTCGGCATGACGCCCGTCACGCACAACCCACTGGCCATTGACCAGCACATCGCGCACCTGCCGATCACCACCGGCAAACAACCAACGGTTCAAGATCCCGTCACCACTGGCCGTCGCCAGGTACGGATCATTGCCGTCCAGCACCAGCCAATCCGCACGCTTGCCAACTTCCAGTGCGCCGATCGGCTGCCCCATTGCCTGAGCCCCGCCCTCCAGCGCCGCGTCATACAGCGTGCGGCCAACCATTGGCTGATCCGCGCCATACAACCGGTTACGCCGCTGATCACGCAGCCGCTGGCCGTATTCCAGCCAACGCAATTCTTCCACCACGCTGAGCGACACATGGCTGTCGGAACCGATGCCCATGCGCCCGCCCTGGGCCAGGAAATCCACCGCAGGGAAAATCCCGTCGCCGAGGTTGGCTTCGGTGGTCAGGCACAGGCCGGCAATGGCGCGGCTCTTGGCCATCAGCGTGACTTCCTCCGGGTTGGCGTGGGTGGCGTGGACCAGGCACCAGCGTTGATCGACTTCGGTATTTTCGTACAGCCATTGCAGCGGACGCCGGCCACTCCAGCCCAGGCAGTCATCGACTTCCTTCTGCTGTTCTGCGATGTGAATGTGTACCGGGCACTGTGGGTCGCTGGCTGCCAGCACTTCGCTGATCTGCTGCGGTGTGACTGCACGCAACGAGTGGAAACACAGACCCAGCGACTGTGCCGGCTGTTGCGCCAGGATCGGCTGCAAGCGCGACTGCAGCTTGAGATAGTTTTCGGTGCTGTTGATAAAGCGCCGCTGGCCATCGTTCGGGGCCTGGCCGCCGAAACCGGAATGGCTGTACAGCACGGGCAACAGCGTCAGGCCGATGCCGGCGGCACTGGCAGCCTGGCTGATGCGCAGGGCCAGTTCGGCCGGGTCTGCGTAAGGCTGACCATTGCTGTCGTGATGCACGTAATGAAATTCCGCGACCGAGGTATAACCGGCCTTGAGCATTTCGATGTACAGCTGACGCGCGATGACGCCGAGTTGATCCGGGCTGATTTTTCCGACGAGGCGATACATCAAATCGCGCCAGGTCCAGAAACTGTCGTTCGGATTACCCGCCACTTCCGCCAGCCCGGCCATGGCCCGCTGGAAGGCGTGGGAGTGCAGGTTGGGCATTCCCGGCAGCAGCGGACCGCTTAGCCGTTCGGCGCCATCTGCGTGAGAATCGGCCTGGATATGGGTCAGGATGCCCTCGGCATTGACCTCAAGACGTACATTGTTGGCCCATCCACTAGGCAGCAGCGCGCGATCGGCAAAGAAGGCGGACATGGTTCAGCACCCCATCGTGTGTTATTTGTATATACATATACAGACGTTTGCCTGCCCGGTAAACTCCGGCAAGCTAGCAATCTCTATCAGATGAACAAGGATTACCCGTGCCGACTCCGCCAGCCACATTGCCGCCAAATGCCAATCTGAGCGCCAATCTGGGCGACAGTCCGGCGCCCTTGTATGCCCGCGTCAAACAAATGATCACCCAGCAGATCGACAGTGGAAACTGGCCGCCGCACTACCGCGTTCCGTCGGAAAGCGAGCTGGTCAGCCAGCTGGGTTTCAGCCGCATGACCATCAACCGGGCCTTGCGCGAGATGACCGCCGACGGTCTGCTGGTGCGCATGCAGGGCGTCGGGACCTTCGTCGCCGAGCCGAAAAGCCAGTCCGCGTTGTTTGAAGTGCACAACATCGCCGACGAGATCGCCTCTCGTGGCCATCGCCACGCCTGCAAGGTGATCATCCTTGAAGAAGAGGCCGCCGGTTCCGAGCGGGCCCTGGCGCTGGACATGCGTGAAGGCCAGAAGGTGTTCCACTCGTTGATCGTGCATTACGAGAACGATATCCCGGTGCAAATCGAAGACCGTTTCGTCAACGCACTGGTGGCGCCGGACTACCTCAAGCAGGATTTCACCCTGCAAACGCCCTACGCCTACCTGAATCAGGTCGCGCCGCTGACCGAAGGCGAGCACGTGGTCGAGGCGATTCTGGCCGAGCCGTCCGAATGCAAATTGCTGCAGATTGAAAAAGGCGAGCCGTGCCTGCTGATTCGTCGCCGGACCTGGTCCGGCCGTCAGCCGGTGACGGCCGCCCGTTTGATCCACCCGGGTTCGCGCCATCGTCTGGAAGGGCGCTTTCATAAGTAAGGGGCAAAGATGAGTCAGTTGAAAGTCTTGCGCGCGGCAGATTACCCGCGCATGCCGTGGAAAAACGGTGGCGGCAGCACTGAAGAAATTACCCGTGATGCCGGCGCCGGTCTCGATGGTTTCGGTTGGCGTCTTTCGATTGCCGATATCGGCGAATCGGGCGGCTTCTCGACGTTCGCCGGTTATGAGCGGGTGATCACCGTGCTGCAGGGCGAGGGCATGATCTTGCGCGTTGACGGCCAGGACACTCGGCCATTGTTACCGCTGGACCCGTTCGCCTTCTGCGGCGAGAGCCAGGTGTCGTGCGCGCTGCTCGGGGGGCCGATTCGCGATTTCAACCTGATTTATGCGCCGCAGCGTTACAGCGCGCGGTTGCAGTGGCTGGCGGGCGAGCAGCGGTTTTTCAGTTCGGCCGGGACTGTGTTGGTGTTCAGCGTGGCCGATGCGCTGGAAGTGAAGGTCGGTAACAACGCCTCACAACTGGATCGCCATGATTGCCTGCAACTCGACGGTAACGTCGGCCTGCTGGAAGTCTCCAGCAATGGCCAGTGCTGTGTGATCGAACTGATCGCACGCTGATTCTAATCCTTAAATGGTTGCAGCCTGCGGCTCTTATGTGTGGCGGTTTGCAACCAAAAACGGTCGTGCTTGCATTCAATGTAATGCTCGACCAATATCGTCATCTGCAAGAGCTTCGTAGAAGCCAACGTAGGACACGGTTCTTTGGAGACCTGTCCTGGGTACTCGCTATGACCACCAAAATCTTGAGCCCACCGCCAGGGAGGTTTTGGTGTTCAGATTGCTTGACCGGTTAAAGTCCGCCTCCAAAGCATCTTTACCAGAACTGTGGAAGTGGTCTTGCCAGTTTTGAGATAATTCGTCTACATTTTTGCGCACATTTCCACATCAGCTTGCGTTTTTACTTCGGTTTCAATACCTAATCTATATTTGCAGTAATCAATTATGTCCTGTCGTAATTCATCGCTGAGCTTATCTACCTTACGATAGTCGCCATCATTAGCGTGAATATTATGGAACTTCATTCTTAGTGCAGGGGATTTTTTTATAAAAAAAATCGCTCTTACTTCACCTTCAGAGACTTCGTTGTAGTACCCGACATTCAGGATTGCCAATGTCGCGAGAAGGGCTGAGAGGAGGAAATATTTCATTGGGCTCGCGGGTTTGGCGGTGGCAATAATTGTGTTTTTATACGGATATTCCTTACTAGCTCCATGCCAATGTTTCCAGGGCAAGTTTTTCCATCTCTATCTTGCCCTGGGTACTCTCTGTGACCGCCGAATCGTTCAATCATGAATACACTTTTTAGTGCATTGATCAAATGCAGTAGCGCGTCAATTTGCGCTGCAGGTATCACGTTAGTTGTGCTATATCCTATAAATTCGAGTGCTTCGCGCCCTTTGGAAACTATGTCTCCCCCTTCTTCTGCTGTGGTCAGATTCTCAAGAAGCACAATGCCAATGACGCCTTTATTGAAAAGCTTAACGCTTGACGCTTGAAGCCGAATATCGCGTCCTTCTAGAACCGTGCCGTCACAGGCGATGCCGTAGTGATAGCCGATATCATCAAATTTATTGCCCATATGTTGGGCTTGGATGCCTTGCATCTGCTTAATGCCCCCGGGAGTACATTCGTATGAGCGGCCAGCATGGTGCAGCGCAATCATGGTGTAGTCCCAATCGAGTACCATCTCCGGCTTGCCTTTCAGCGCTCCCCAGAATGATCGCTCGACGAATGTTGCTTGCAGCGATCGAAGTTTTCTGATTATCACATCACGTGTGGCGGCGCGATCGTTAACCGTAATAGAAACAGGGTGTATCGGCTGGTCGGGCTTCACTTCCTGCGCCTTTGTCGTCGTTGTGAAGTTTGCTCTGCTCATACGATATCCTCCAAAAAGTCGGTCAACTCACGGGCAGGAGCCTGGAACATCACGTGAAGCTCGATCACAGAGCTGGCAGTATATGCCTCGACATATGCTATGCCGTTAGAGTCCGTGACCCCAACCTTTCGAAGTCCATCAACCATCGCAATATAAGTGCGATTGGCCAGCGGCATGCCAGTGTGGCTGTCGGTGATGGCAAAAGACTGGGCGAAGGATTTCGCAATGTGGATTGGTGGAGGGGCGGAATTGTCGAAGGTCGAGGTTTGAGCAAAGGTATGCTCAGAGTTAGATGCAACAGTGGTGTACTGAGTAGCTGAAGCGTACACAACGTGATCAGAGCACCCACAGGCTACCTTGTCGCCCATTGCAACGTAGGGTTGTTGTTCTGACCAGTCGTGAGCCGTCCCTATGATGGGAAACGCTCCCTTACACTGACTGCATCGAGCAAGGTCGCCCGATTGAACAATTGGTTTGTTACCTTCAAACCATGTTGCTGAGGCCGATAGAACCTCACCGTATGTTGTTTTGTCTCCAATACAGGCTAATGCTCTCAATGTGAATCTCTCCGGGGTGAAGAAATGACTCTTCCATTTTTCACTAAATTGTCGTTCCACTCCGACGGCTTTGTACTGGGTGAAATCAACGTAACGAAGGCGAAACCATAGGGCTTTGATTGCCTAAAGTAAGTAGGACGTTTCTGAAATTGCCTCATTGATTGCAGCGTCCACCAACCGTAATCGCGGAGCTACACAGGGGCGGGCGTACTATGGGGGGCGTTCGACGCGAATTTTGCGATCACCTCACTCATTCAGGAGCTTCGGCTGCGTTCTTTGTGGTCTTTAGCGTTTCCCATTGCGCACCAACTTGTTACCGAACGCCCCAGCGTGGCGCAAAACCACGCTCAAGTAACAGCGTCACTTCTTCCGCCACATCCCGCCCCGAAAAATTTCATCTTCGTCAGAGCCCTTGATCCAGGCGCTTTCCAGTCCTTTCAGGATTTTTCTTGAGTGCTCATCCAACAAGTTGGCCGCATGATTGCATATGCTTGTATGTACAAGTAAAGACGTATGCGTATGAGTCACGAAGACTCGACCGGCGTCCACTGATTCGCTGGTGTGCCTTTCTGCTCACCGGCTTGCTCGCCCACTGGGTTGGTTTGGATTGATTGCTGAGGAGTTCTTTTCGTGACTGAGAATAAACCTACAAAGTTTCGTGACGTTGAAATCCGCGCAGCCCGCGGTAACAAACTGACCGCCAAGAGCTGGCTGACCGAAGCGCCGCTGCGCATGCTGATGAACAACCTCGACCCGGAAGTCGCCGAGAACCCTAAGGAATTGGTGGTTTACGGTGGTATCGGTCGTGCGGCACGTAACTGGGAATGCTACGACAAGATCGTTGAAAGCCTGACCAACCTGAACGACGACGAGACCCTGCTGGTGCAATCCGGCAAGCCGGTCGGCGTGTTCAAGACCCACACCAATGCCCCGCGCGTACTGATCGCCAACTCCAACCTGGTGCCGCACTGGGCGAGCTGGGAACACTTCAACGAACTGGACGCCAAAGGCCTGGCCATGTATGGCCAGATGACCGCCGGCAGCTGGATCTACATCGGCAGCCAGGGCATCGTTCAAGGCACCTACGAAACCTTCGTCGAAGCCGGTCGCCAACACTACAACGATGACCTCAAAGGTCGTTGGGTCCTGACCGCCGGCCTCGGCGGCATGGGCGGCGCTCAACCACTGGCGGCGACCCTGGCCGGCGCTTGCTCGCTGAACATCGAATGCCAGCAGGTCAGCATCGATTTCCGCCTGAACAGCCGTTATGTCGATGAACAAGCCACCGACCTCGACGACGCGCTGGCCCGCATCGCCAAATACACCAAGGAAGGCAAGGCGATCTCCATCGCGCTGCTGGGCAACGCGGCGGAAATCCTGCCGGAACTGGTCAAGCGCGGCGTGCGCCCGGACATGGTCACCGACCAGACCAGTGCCCACGATCCGCTCAACGGTTACCTGCCGGCCGGCTGGACCTGGGAAGAGTACCGCGCTCGTGCCAAGACCGAGCCTGCTGCCGTGGTCAAAGCCGCCAAGCAATCGATGGCCGTGCACGTCAAAGCGATGCTCGAATTCCAGAAAATGGGCATTCCGACCTTCGACTACGGCAACAACATCCGTCAGATGGCCCAGGAAGAAGGCGTGGAAAACGCATTCGACTTCCCGGGTTTCGTGCCGGCTTACATCCGTCCGCTGTTCTGCCGCGGCATCGGTCCATTCCGTTGGGCTGCACTGTCGGGCAACGCTGAAGACATTTACAAAACCGACGCCAAGGTCAAGGAACTGATCCCGGACGACGCGCACCTGCACAACTGGCTGGACATGGCTCGCGAGCGCATCAGCTTCCAGGGTCTGCCGGCACGTATCTGCTGGGTTGGCCTGGGCCTGCGCGCCAAGCTGGGTCTGGCATTCAACGAAATGGTCCGTAGTGGTGAATTGTCCGCGCCAATCGTGATCGGTCGTGACCACCTGGACTCCGGTTCCGTAGCCAGCCCGAACCGCGAAACCGAGTCGATGCAGGACGGTTCCGACGCTGTGTCCGACTGGCCACTGCTCAACGCCCTGCTCAACACTGCGAGCGGCGCGACCTGGGTTTCCCTGCACCACGGCGGCGGCGTCGGCATGGGCTTCTCCCAGCATTCGGGCATGGTGATTGTCTGCGACGGTACTGACGAAGCGGCCGAGCGTATCGCTCGCGTGCTGCACAACGACCCGGCGACCGGTGTCATGCGTCACGCCGATGCGGGTTATCAGATCGCGATCGATTGCGCCAAGGAACAGGGGCTGAACCTGCCGATGATTACCGGCAAATAAAACAGGCCTTGGCTTGACGCAAAACCTGTAGGAGCTGGCTTGCCAGCGAATGATGCACCTCGGTGTGCCAGGAAGGACGCCTTGGCGAGCAAGCTCGCTCCTACAGGGATCACCAACCCAGAATAACAATCCACAGAGGTTGAACAATGGCTGTTAATGACGATCGTGCAGGCAACAAACCGTTGATCGAGAAACGTTCGATCGACTACATCCCGGAAGCGGAGAGACACGGTCGTCTGTTGAGCCAGTTCACCCTGTGGATGGGCGCCAACCTGCAAATCACCGCGATTGTCACCGGGGCCCTGGCCGTGGTGCTGGGCGGTGACGTGTTCTGGTCGTTGATCGGTCTGTTGATCGGTCAACTGCTCGGCGGTGGCGTAATGGCGCTGCATGCCGCGCAAGGGCCCAAGCTTGGCCTGCCGCAGATGATCTCCAGCCGGGTGCAGTTCGGCGTGTATGGCGCGGCCATCCCGATCGTGCTGGTCTGTCTGATGTACCTCGGTTTCACCGCAACGGGCACCGTGCTTTCCGGCCAGGCGCTGGGCCAGTTGTTTGGCGTCAGCGACAGCGTCGGTATCCTCATCTTCGCCAGTGTCATCGTGCTGGTCACGGTGCTCGGTTATCGGGTGATCCATTTCATCGGCCGTGTCGCCAGCGTCATTGGCGTGATTGCCTTCGTTTACCTGTTCAGTCGCCTGATGAGCCAGACTGATGTTGGCGCGCTCCTGCAAATCCGCCACTTCAGCTGGACCAGCTTTCTGCTCGCGGTGTCGCTCGCGGCGTCCTGGCAGATCGCCTTCGGCCCCTACGTGGCTGACTATTCACGCTACCTGCCGAGCAAGACTTCCTCGGTGAAGACCTTTTTCGCGGCCGGTGCGGGTTCGGTGATTGGCGCACAGGTGGCGATGATCCTCGGCGTGCTTGCCGCCGCCTCGGCCAACGGGCAGTTCGCCGGCCACGAAGTGGCCTACATCGTGGGTCTGGGCGGTACCGGTGCCACCGCTGCGCTGCTGTACTTCAGCATCGCGTTCGGGAAGGTCACCATCTCCACGCTGAACTCCTACGGCAGCTTCATGTGCATTGCGACCGTCATCAGCGGTTTCCGTGGCGACCTGAAAGTGACGCGCTTGCAGCGTCTGGTCTTCGTGCTGGTCATCGTCGGCACGGCGACCCTGATCGCGTTGCTCGGTCAGCACTCGTTCCTCGGTGCGTTCAAGTCCTTCATCCTGTTCTTGCTGGCGTTCTTTACGCCATGGAGCGCGATCAACCTGGTGGACTACTACTGCATCACTCGCGAGCGCTATGACGTGCCGGCGCTGGCCGATCCGAACGGTCGCTACGGCCGTTGGAACCCCCTCGGCATCAGCGTCTATGTCTTCGGTGTGCTGGTGCAACTGCCGTTCATCTCCACCAAGTTCTATACCGGTCCGCTGGTGGACGCTCTGGGTGGGGTGGATATTTCCTGGATCATCGGGCTGGTGCTTCCCGCAGCCTTGTATTACGTGTGTGCGAAAAAATGGCACAGCGCAGTACCCGATCAACTGATCCTGCCGATCGAGCAGGACAGCGTTGTACAACCCAAAACAAGCGGGGCCTGTCGCACTGCGGTGCAGGCCTGATTGGACGTGGACAGGGCTGGATGCCTCTTGACTGCCGTAAGCCAATTCATGATTAGGAGCGTCACACAATGAAATCGAACAAGACCCTGCTGACCACATTGCTTTCCATGGGCCTGCTCGCCAGTGCCGGCGCCACTCAGGCAGCCGGTTGGTGCGAGTCGGGCAAACCGGTGAAATTCGCCGGCCTGAACTGGGAAAGCGGCATGCTGCTGACCGATGTCATGCAAGTGGTGCTGGAGAAAGGCTACGACTGCAAGACGGACAGCCTGCCAGGCAACTCCATCACCATGGAAAACGCCCTGAGCAGCAACGATATTCAAGTGTTCGCCGAAGAATGGGTCGGCCGCAGCGAAGTCTGGAACAAGGCCGAGAAGGCCGGCAAGGTGGTCGGTGTCGGCGCTCCGGTCGTTGGCGCGGTCGAAGGCTGGTATGTGCCGCGTTACGTGATCGAAGGCGACGCCAAGCGCAAGCTGGAGCCAAAAGCCCCGGACCTCAAGGCGATCGCCGATCTGGGCAAATACGCCACCGTGTTCAAGGATCAGGAAGAGCCATCCAAGGGCCGCTTCTATAACTGCCCGGCCGGCTGGACCTGTGAGCTGGACAACAGCGAAATGCTCAAAAGCTACGGCCTGGAAAGCACCTACACCAACTTCCGCCCAGGCACTGGCCCGGCGCTGGATGCAGCGGTGCTGTCGAGCTACAAGCGTGGCGAGCCGATCCTGTTCTACTACTGGTCGCCAACCCCGCTGATGGGCCAGGTCGACCTGGTCAAGCTTGAAGAAAAACCGGGTGTGGACAAGAGCGTGACCATCAAGGTCGGCCTGTCCAAAACCTTCCACGAGCAAGCCCCGGAACTGGTGGCCGTGCTGGAAAAGGTCAACCTGCCGATCGACCTGCTGAACCAGAACCTCGGGCGCATGGCCAAAGAGCGGATCGAGTCACCAAAACTGGCGAAAATCTTCCTCAAGGAACATCCTGAAGTCTGGCACGCATGGGTGAGCGAAGACGCAGCCAAAAAGATCGACGCGGCCTTGTAGGTCGAGCTTTACCGGCTGCCGTCAGCGGCAGTCGGATGCTTGATCGCAACCCCTTGATTGAGAGTCTCTTATGTTTCCCGAAAACTTTACTTTTTCCATCGCCGACTGGGTCAACAGTTGGGTCGATTCGCTGGTCACCAACTACGGCGATGTGTTCCGCAGCATCTCCGACACCCTGTTGTGGGCCATCGTCAATCTTGAAGGGCTGCTACGTGCGGCCCCCTGGTGGCTGATGCTGGCGATCGTGGCGGGCGTTGCCTGGCACGCGACCCGCAAAGTCGTGACCACGTCCGTCATCGTCGGCCTGCTGTTCCTGGTGGGGGCGGTCGGCCTCTGGGACAAGCTGATGCAGACCCTGGCGCTGATGATGGTGGCGACGGTCATCTCGGTGCTGATCGGCATTCCGCTGGGCATTCTCTCGGCGCGCAGCAATCGCCTGCGTTCGGTGCTGATGCCGCTGCTGGACATCATGCAGACCATGCCGAGCTTCGTGTACCTGATCCCGGTGCTGATGCTGTTCGGCCTGGGCAAGGTCCCGGCGATTTTCGCCACCGTCATCTACGCGGCGCCACCGCTGATCCGTCTGACCGACCTGGGCATTCGCCAGGTCGACGGTGAAGTGATGGAAGCGATCAACGCCTTCGGTGCCAACCGCTGGCAGCAACTGTTTGGCGTGCAACTGCCGCTGGCCCTGCCGAGCATCATGGCCGGGATCAACCAGACCACCATGATGGCCCTGTCGATGGTAGTGATTGCCTCGATGATCGGTGCCCGTGGCCTGGGCGAAGACGTGTTGGTGGGGATTCAGACCCTCAACGTCGGACGAGGCCTCGAAGCCGGTCTGGCGATCGTGATTCTGGCAGTGGTCATCGACCGCATTACTCAGGCGTATGGTCGGCCACGGCATGAGGTGAGCAAATGAACAACGAAGCCATCAGCAAGATTGAAGTCAAGAACGTCTTCAAGATTTTCGGCAACCGTTCCAAGGAAGCGCTGGCCATGGTCGGCCAGGGCAAGACCAAGGACCAGGTTTTGGCCGAAACCGGCTGCGTGGTCGGCGTCAACGACCTGTCGCTGAGCATCGGCACCGGCGAGATCTTCGTGATCATGGGCCTGTCGGGTTCCGGCAAGTCGACGCTGGTGCGCCACTTCAATCGCCTGATCGACCCGACCAGCGGCGCGATCCTGGTGGACGGCGTGGACATCCTGCAATACGACATGGACGCCCTGCGCGAATTTCGCCGACACAAGATCAGCATGGTGTTCCAGAGCTTCGGCCTGTTGCCGCACAAAACCGTGGTGGACAACGTCGCCTACGGCCTGAAAGTGCGTGGCGAGAGCAAGCAGATGTGCACCGAGCGCGCGCTGCACTGGATCAACACCGTGGGCCTCAAGGGCTACGAAAACAAATACCCGCATCAGTTGTCGGGCGGCATGCGCCAGCGTGTGGGCCTGGCCCGCGCACTCGCGGCGGACACCGACATCATCCTGATGGACGAAGCGTTCAGCGCCCTTGATCCACTCATCCGCGCTGAAATGCAGGATCAGTTGCTGGAGCTGCAAAAGACCCTGCACAAGACCATCGTCTTCATCACCCACGACCTCGACGAGGCCGTGCGGATCGGCAACCGCATTGCGATCCTCAAGGACGGCCGGCTGATTCAGGTCGGTACGCCGAGAGAGATCCTGCATTCGCCGGCGGATGAGTATGTCGACCGGTTCGTGCAGCGGCGGGCTGCGGTGGTTTAAAGAGATTTGCGGTGATAGTGCCGGCCTCTTCGCGAGCAAGCCCGCTCCCACATTTGTTCGGCGTTGTGCCGAAAATTTGTGAACACCACAGATCAAATGTGGGAGCGGGCTTGCTCGCGAAGGCGTCAGTGAAGCTGCATCAATATTCAGGTTGTACGCACGAGGTTGAAGATGTCCCAGGTTGAAAAAATCGTTATCGCCGACGCCCCGTTGCGCTGGCAGGATGTGGTCGCAGTCGCTCGCCATGGCGCACAACTGGAGCTGTCGACCCAGACCTGGGCGCGGATCGAGAATGCCCAGGCCATCGTCCAGCGCATCGTCGCCAGCGGCGAACGCGCCTATGGCGTCAACACCGGTCTGGGGGCGTTGTGCAACGTCTCGCTCAAAGACGAGCAACTCAGCCAACTGTCGCGCAACACCTTGCTCAGTCACGCCTGCGGCGTTGGCGCTCCGCTGGCCGACGAACAGACCCGCGCGATCATGTGCGCCGCGATCCATGTGTACTCCTATGGCAAATCCGGCATTCATCGCCAGGTCGTCGAAGCCCTGCTGGCGCTGCTCAACCGCGGCATAACCCCGCAAGTGCCATCCCAGGGTTCGGTCGGTTACCTGACCCACATGGCTCACATCGGCATCGCGCTGCTGGGAGTCGGCAATGTCAGCTATCGCGGGCAGATCATTGGCGCGCAGCAGGCACTGGCAGAAGAAGGTCTGCAACCGGTTCAGCTCGGCGCCAAGGACGGTTTGTGCCTGGTCAACGGCACGCCATGCATGACCGGCCTCAGCTGCCTGGCGATTGCCGACGCCACGCGCCTGGTGCAGTGGGCTGACGTGATCGGCGCGATGAGCTTCGAAGCCCAGCGCGGCCAGATCGCGGCGTTCGATGCCGAAATCATCGCGCTTAAACCGCATCCGGGCATGCAACGGGTCGGGGTCAACCTGCGCGCCTTGCTCGATGGCAGTGAAGTGATCGCCAGCAGCAAAGGCATTCGCACCCAGGACGCGTTGAGCATCCGGTCGATCCCGCAAGTCCACGGCGCCGCACGGGATCAACTGGCGCACGCGATTCAACAGATTGAAATCGAACTCAACTCGGTCACGGACAACCCGATGCTGCTGGGCACGCCGGACAATTTCCGTATCGTGTCCCAGGCCAACCCGCACGGTCAGTCCGTGGCAATGGCGGCCGACCTGCTGGCCATCGCCATGGCAGAAATCGGCTCCATCGCCGAGCGGCGTCTGGACCGTTTGATCAACCCGCATGTCAGCGGTCTTCCGGCCTTTCTGGTGGCCAACCCGGGGGTGAACTCCGGGATGATGATCGTCCAGTATGTCGCCGCTTCCCTGTGCGCGGAAAACCGCCAGTTGGCGCAACCGGCGGTGCTCGACAACTACGTCACCTCGGGTCTGCAGGAAGACCACCTGAGCCTGGGCACCAACGCGGCGCTGAAGCTGCATCGCGCGCTGGAAAACTGCACGCAGATCCTCGCCATCGAATATCTTCTGGCGGCCCAGGCGTTTGAATTCCTCAAGGAACAACGCTTCGGCGCCGGCACCGATGCCGCATGGCGTCTGCTGCGCGAACGGGTTCCAGCCTACGATCAGGACCGCTGGCTGGCGCCGGACATCGCCGCCGCCGCGGGCGTTTTGAAAGACCCGGTCTTGCTGCAAAAAGCCTTGCCGAATTTGCACTGATTTCCATACAAAACCAGCGTGCCAAGGCGCCAGCCCCCTCAGAAAGGCGGGAAGCGACGGACAACGGATATCTCCGGAGCGTCTGGTAGTTAATAACACTCTCAAAAGGAGCAAAAAATGACTGCGCTTAATTTGATTCCCGGCCAACTGAGCCTTGCCCAACTGCGTGATGTCTATCAGCAGCCGGTGAAACTGACCCTCGACAACAGCGCCTCGGCGCAGATCGAGGCCAGTGTCGCCTGCGTGGAACAGATCCTCGCCGAGAACCGCACTGCATACGGCATCAACACCGGTTTCGGCCTGCTGGCCTCGACCCGCATCGCCAGCGAAGACCTGGAAAACCTCCAGCGCTCGCTGGTGCTGTCCCACGCCGCCGGTGTCGGCGAGCCGATCAGCGATGCCCTGGTGCGCCTGGTCATGGTGCTCAAGGTCAACAGCCTGAGCCGTGGTTTCTCCGGCATTCGCCGCGTGGTGATCGACGCGTTGATCGCGCTGATCAACGCCGAGGTGTATCCGCACATTCCGTTGAAAGGTTCGGTCGGTGCCTCCGGTGACCTGGCGCCGTTGGCCCATATGTCGCTGGTGCTGCTGGGCGAGGGCAAGGCGCGCTACAAAGGCGAATGGATGGAAGCGACCGAAGCGCTGAAAGTGGCCGGCTTGACCCCGCTGACCCTGGCGGCGAAAGAAGGCCTGGCGCTGCTCAACGGCACTCAGGTTTCGACCGCTTATGCATTGCGCGGTTTGTTCGAAGGCGAAGACCTGTTTGCTGGCGCCCTGGCCATTGGTGGCATGACTGTTGAAGCCGTGCTGGGCTCGCGCTCGCCGTTCGATGCGCGCATCCACGCCGCTCGCGGCCAGAAAGGCCAGATCGACGCCGCTGCCGCTTACCGCGATCTGTTGGGTGAGCGCAGCGAAGTCTCCAACTCGCACCAGAACTGCGACAAGGTCCAGGACCCGTACTCCCTGCGCTGCCAGCCGCAAGTCATGGGTGCCTGCCTGACCCAGTTCCGTCAGGCCGCCGAAGTGCTTGCCGTCGAGGCGAACGCGGTCTCCGACAACCCGCTGGTGTTCGCCGCTGAAGGCGACGTGATCTCCGGCGGTAACTTCCACGCCGAACCGGTGGCCATGGCCGCCGACAACATGGCCCTGGCCATCGCTGAAATCGGCTCCCTGAGCGAGCGCCGTATCTCGCTGATGATGGACAAGCACATGTCGCAACTGCCGCCGTTCCTGGTGGCCAACGGCGGGGTCAACTCCGGCTTCATGATCGCCCAGGTGACGGCGGCGGCACTGGCCAGCGAGAACAAGGCGTTGTCCCACCCGCATTCGGTGGACAGCCTGCCGACGTCGGCGAACCAGGAAGACCACGTGTCCATGGCGCCGGCGGCCGGCAAGCGTCTGTGGGAAATGGCGGAAAATACTCGCGGGGTGCTGGCCGTGGAATGGTTGGCGGCGTGCCAGGGGCTGGATTTGCGTGAAGGTCTGAAGACTTCGCCGAAGCTGGAGCAGGCTCGGGCGATTCTGCGTAAAGAAGTGCCGTTTTATGAGAAAGACCGGTTCTTTGCGCCGGACATCAATGCGGCGACCCAATTGTTGGCGACGCGTTGCTTGAATGAGCTGGTCACGGCGAAGTTTTTGCCTAGCCTGTGATGGCCTCTTCGCTGGTAAGCCAGCTCCTACAGGTATCGTGTCGTGCGCATGTTATGTATCCAACACCACCCTGTAGGAGCTGGCTTGCCGGCGAATCGATTTTGAACAAGACGAGGAACTCGGGATGAAAACTCTCTGGCAACACTGCCACGTCGCAACCATGGCGCAAGGCGTCTACTCGATCATCGAGGATGCGGCCATCGTGACGTCCGGTGCGCACATTGAGTGGATCGGCCCACGCGCTGAACTGCCGCCCGGTGAATACCCGGCCGTCAACGATTTGAACGGGGCCTGGGTAACGCCGGGCCTGATCGACTGCCACACCCATACGGTGTTCGGCGGTAACCGCAGCGGTGAATTCGAACAGCGGCTGCAAGGCGTCAGCTACTCGGAAATCGCGGCGGCCGGCGGCGGCATCGCCAGCACCGTGCGAGCCACTCGCGCGGCGACCGAGGACGAACTGTTCACCAGTGCCGCCAAGCGTCTGAAAAGCCTGATCCACGACGGCGTGACCACGGTCGAGATGAAGTCCGGCTACGGTCTGGACCTGGCCAGCGAGCGCAAGATTCTGCGGGTGATCCGCCGCCTCGGCGCCGAACTGCCGGTCAGCGTGCGCAGCACCTGCCTGGCCGCCCACGCCTTGCCACCGGAGTACGCCGATCGCGCCGACGACTACATCGATCACATCTGCGCTGAAATGCTCCCGGCCCTGGCCGCCGAAGGCCTGGTGGATGCGGTGGATGCGTTCTGCGAATACCTGGCGTTCTCGCCGGCGCAGGTCGAACGCGTGTTCATCGCTGCGCAAGCGCTGGGCCTGCCGGTGAAGCTGCATGCCGAGCAACTGTCGTCCCTGCACGGTTCGAGTCTGGCAGCGCGTTACCATGCACTGTCGGCCGATCACCTGGAATTCATGACCGAAGACGACGCCATCGCCATGGCCGAGTCCGGCACCGTTGCGGTGTTGCTGCCAGGGGCGTTCTACTTCCTGCGGGAAACCCAATTGCCGCCGATGGACGCCCTGCGCAAACACGGGGTGAAAATCGCCATCGCCAGCGACCTCAACCCCGGCACTTCACCGGCGTTGTCGTTGCGCTTGATGCTGAACATGGCGTGCACCTGTTTCCGCATGACCCCGGAAGAAGCCCTGGCGGGCGCGACGATTCATGCCGCCACCGCATTGGGCATGGCCCAAACCCACGGTTCGCTGGAAGCCGGCAAGGTCGCGGACTTTGTCGCCTGGCAAATCGATCGGCCCGCCGACCTGGCGTACTGGCTGGGCGGCGACCTGGAAAAACGCGTCGTGCGTCACGGCGTTGAAACCAGCATTCAGGAGAGCAGTCGTGGATAAAGTTCTTAACTTCCAACAAGGCCGCGTGCCGCTGCTGATCAGCATGCCCCACGCCGGTCTGCGGCTGACCCCGGCGGTCGAAGCCGGGTTGATAGCCGACGCGAAAAGCCTGCCGGACACCGACTGGCACATCCCGAGGCTTTACGAATTTGCTGCAGAATTGGGTGCCAGCACCCTGGCTGCCGAGTACTCGCGGTTTGTCATCGACCTGAACCGACCGTCGGACGACAAACCGCTGTATGTCGGCGCGACCACCGGCCTGTACCCGGCGACGCTGTTCGACGGCATTCCATTGTTCCGTGAGGGCATGCAGCCCTCGGCGGCCGAACGGGCGACGTATCTGGAGGAGATCTGGACGCCGTACCACAGCACCTTGCAAAACGAGTTGGCGCGATTGAAGGCCGAATTCGGCTATGCGCTGCTGTTCGATGCGCACTCGATCCGCTCGATCATCCCGCACCTGTTCGACGGCAAGCTGCCGGACTTCAACCTTGGCACCTTCAATGGCGCCAGTTGCGATCCGCAGTTGGCCACTCAGCTCGAAGCGATCTGCGCGCGTCATGCCGATTACAGCCATGTCCTGAACGGTCGCTTCAAGGGCGGCCACATCACCCGGCATTACGGGAATCCAGCCGAGAACATTCATGCGGTGCAACTGGAGCTGGGCCAGTGCACGTACATGGAAGAGTTCGAACCGTTCCGCTATCGCCCGGACTTGGCAGGGCCGACGCAGGTTGTGCTCAAGGAATTGTTGCAAGGGTTGTTGGCCTGGGGTGAAAAGCACTACGGATAATACGGTTCGACGCGACCACCAGCCCCTGTAGGAGCGAGCTTGCTCGCGATGGTCGTTAACGAAAACGCGCCAAGTCTGACACTCTGCGGCGCCCTCAAGTTTTTCGCGAGCAAGCTCGCTCCTACAGGGGATCGTGCTCTGACGTAATTCGGGTTTATGATGCCGGACGGCAGAATAATAGATGTCCCCCCAGGGATGACCTCGACCCCTTACGGAGCGCGCAATGCAGACTTTGTACCCGCAGATCAAACCCCACGCCCGTCATGATCTGGCTGTCGATGCAACTCACACGCTCTATGTCGACGAAAGCGGTTCACCGGAAGGTTTGCCGGTAGTGTTCATCCACGGCGGCCCAGGCGCAGGGTGTGATGCCCAGAGCCGCCGGTATTTCGATCCGAACCTGTATCGCATTGTGACGTTCGACCAGCGCGGTTGCGGTCGCTCCACCCCCCACGCCAACCTGGAAAACAACACCACCTGGGATCTGGTCGCCGACCTCGAGCGCATCCGCAAACACCTGGGCATCGACAAATGGGTGTTGTTCGGTGGTTCGTGGGGTTCGACCCTGGCCCTTGCCTACGCGCAAACCCACCCGGAGCGTGTCCACGGCCTGATTCTGCGCGGGGTTTTTCTCTGCCGTCCGCAGGAAATCGAGTGGTTCTACCAGGCGGGTGCGAGCCGACTGTTTCCCGACTACTGGCAAGACTACATCGCGCCGATCCCGCAGGATGAGCGCGACGATTTGCTCTCGGCATTCCACAAGCGCCTGGTGGGCACCGACCAGATCGCCCAGATGCACGCGGCCAAGGCCTGGTCCATGTGGGAAGGCCGGACGGCGACCCTGCGTCCGAACCCGCTGGTGGTCGACCGTTTTTCCGAGCCACAGCGCGCGTTGTCCATCGCCCGCATCGAATGTCACTACTTCACCAACAACGCGTTCCTCGAGCCGAACCAGCTGATCCGCGACATGGGCAAGATCGCCCATCTGCCCGGGGTCATCGTCCACGGTCGCTACGACGTGATCTGCCCGCTGGATAATGCCTGGGAACTGCATCAGAACTGGCCGAACAGTGAATTGCAGGTGATCCGTGACGCAGGCCATGCCGCTTCCGAGCCCGGCATTACCGATGCGCTGGTGCGTGCCGCCGATCTGATGGCCCGGCGTCTGCTCGATCTGGCGCCTGAAGAAGCATGAAGGCTCTGCTGCAACGCGTGCGAGGCGCGCGAGTCGAGGTAGCGGGGGAGGTGGTTGGCGCAGTGGACCAGGGTTTGCTGGTGCTGGTGGCGGTCGAACCAGAGGATACTCGGGCCAGTGCCGACAAACTTCTGCATAAGCTGCTTAACTATCGAGTATTCAGCGATGCCGAGGGCAAGATGAATCTGTCCCTGGCAGATGTCGACGGCGGGCTGCTGCTGGTCTCTCAGTTCACCCTGGCCGCCGACACCCGAAGCGGGCTGCGTCCGGGTTTTTCGACTGCGGCGCCCCCGGCCCTGGGAGAGGAACTCTTCGGCTATCTTTTAGACAAGGCGAAACAGGTGCATGGCACTGTGGCATCAGGTAGATTCGGCGCGGATATGCAGGTGCACCTGGTCAACGATGGCCCGGTGACCTTTCTGTTACAGACCTGAAAGCGCTTGAAACATGTTTTTGAGCGCTTTTCGACTGAAAACAGGGTTTTTTCGCGAGAAATACTGGGTTGCCCCTGATGTGTTGTAACGCGGCATACTAGATAATCGCGCGTTACGGGGATCAGCGTTCGTTGGCCCATTTTGACTTAGGTAGAGACTTGTCCGGGACCTGTTGGGGAATCATTTAGCCCCAGAGGAGTCGGAACAATGCTCGCCAACTTGGCAAGAGTGTTTCGCAGGGTCGGTTTTTTACACCGCACACCGTGCTGGCGCTTTAACTGGCCGTTGGTTTTTTGATCTGTTTTCGGCGAGGGTTGCTCGTGATTGTTAGTCCCTGTAATGCACCAAAATTGTCTGCCAAACGGTTACGAAGCGCTCTGGTAGCGGGCTCTGCACTGCTCTGCCTGCTCAGCGCCGGCCAGCTTTGGGCATTCAATCTGGATGATGTATCGGTCAAGGCAAAAGAGCTGGCCGGGCAGAAATACGAAGCCCCGCGCAGTAACCTGCCGAACGAATTCCGCGAGATGAAATTCGCGGACTATCAGAAAATTCGTTTCCGCACCGAGAAAGCCGAGTGGGCCGATCAGAAAACCCCGTTCAAGCTGTCGTTCTATCACCAGGGCATGCACTTCGATACTCCGGTGAAAATCAACGAAATCACGGCTAACACCGTCGAAGAGATCAAATACGACCCTGAACGGTTTGATTTTGGCGACGTCAAGTTCGACCCTAAAGCCACCGAACAACTGGGTTATGCCGGTTTCCGTGTGCTGTACCCGATCAACAAGGCCGACAAGCAAGACGAGATCATGACGATGCTCGGCGCGAGCTACTTCCGCGTGGTCGGCAAGGGGCATACCTATGGCTTGTCCGCCCGCGGCATGGCCATCGATACCGCGTTGCCGTCCGGCGAAGAGTTCCCGCGTTTCACCGAGTTCTGGATTCAGCAGCCAAGACCGGGTGACAAGCACCTGGTGATCTTCGCCCTGCTGGATTCGCCGCGCGCCACCGGTGCGTATCGCCTGACCCTGCGTCCGGGCAGCGATACCGTGGTCGACGTCAAGGCTAGAATGTTCCTGCGTGACAAAGTCACCAAGCTTGGCGTCGCGCCGTTGACCAGCATGTTCCTGTTCGGTGCCAACCAGCCGTCGAAGGTGCTGAACTACCGTCGCGAGCTGCATGACTCCAGCGGCCTGTCGATCCATGCCG
Source organism: Pseudomonas sp. MPC6 (assembly GCF_006094435.1). NCBI lineage: Bacteria > Pseudomonadati > Pseudomonadota > Gammaproteobacteria > Pseudomonadales > Pseudomonadaceae > Pseudomonas > Pseudomonas sp. MPC6. The sequence goes on from NZ_CP034783.1 coordinate 497,214, forward strand.
GCAACGGCGAGTGGATCTGGCGCCCACTGAACAACCCGAAACACCTGGCTGTCAGCAACTTCTCCATCGAAAACCCGCGCGGTTTCGGTCTGCTGCAACGTGGCCGCGACTTCAGCCATTACGAAGACCTCGATGACCGCTACGACAAGCGCCCGAGTGCCTGGATCGAACCGAAAGGCGATTGGGGCAAGGGTTCTGTAGACCTGGTCGAGATTCCGACCGCCGACGAAACCAACGACAACATCGTGGCGTTCTGGAGCCCGGAAAAGCTGCCTGAGCCTGGCCAGCCGCTCGACGTTGCCTACCGCATGCACTGGACCATCGACGAAGCCGCCCTTCATGCGCCGGACAGCGCTTGGGTACAACAGACCCTGCGTTCCACCGGTGACGTGAAACAGTCCAACCTGATCCGTCAGCCCGATGGCAGCGTTGCCTACCTGGTGGACTTCGAAGGCCCGTCGCTGTTGGCATTGCCTGCAGATACGGAAGTTCGCAGCCAGGTCAGCGTTGGCGAGAATGCCGAGCTGGTCGAGAACAGCGTGCGCTACAACCCTGAAACCAAGGGCTGGCGCCTGACCCTGCGCATGAAGATCAAGGACCCGAGCAAGGCCACGGAAATGCGTGCAGCGCTGGTCAAGAACATCGTGACTGCCGACCTGGCCAAGGCCGTGCCGGCCTCCAACTCTTCCGTTGCCAAGGCCGACAAGGTCGCCGCCAAGCAGCAGGAGAAGCTGGACAAGGAAGCCAAGGACGCCAAGCAAGCTGAAGCCAAACAGGCCGAAGCCAAGCCTGTCGCGGATTCCAAGGACAAGGACAACAAAGACGCCAAGCAGCCTGCAGCTGCCGACGCGGCCCCAGTCACACCGGAATCGGCGCCGACTGAAGAAGTCCTGACCGAGACCTGGAGCTACCAGTTGCCTGCCGATGAGTAATTCTCAAGTACAGCCAGAGACGCTTGCCGAGTATCTGGCGCATTTACCGATGACCGACGAGCAGCGCGCGGAACTCGCGGGCTGCCAGTCCTTCAGCGAATTGCACGAACGCCTGTCGTCTTCGACGTTCGACGCACCGACCGAGGCTGCCCAAGCCTCGGTCGGGCGTCGCCTGACCCTGAACACCGCCGAAGAACTGGCGGACGCCGAAATGCTGGCGCTCGACGCCAGCGGCCGGGTCTGCCTGCGGGCGACCCCGCCGATTCGTCGGACCAAAGTCGTGCCGGAGCCGTGGCGCACCAATATTCTGGTACGTGGCTGGCGTCGCCTGACCGGCCGCACCAACCCGCCGAAGCCACCGAAAGACGAAAACGTGCTGCCGGCGGCTCGCTGGCGCACTGTCGGTTCGATCCGGCGTTACATTCTGTTGGTACTGATGCTCGGTCAGACCATCGTCGCCGGCTGGTACATGAAAGGCATCATGCCGTACCAGGGCTGGTCGTTCGTCGACCTGGATGAAGTCCTGCACCAGCCGTTCCTGCAAACCGTCACGCAAGTGCTGCCATATGCGCTGCAAACCAGCATCCTGATCCTGTTCGGGATTCTGTTCTGCTGGGTATCGGCCGGTTTCTGGACCGCATTGATGGGCTTCCTCGAGTTGCTCACCGGCCATGACAAATACCGGATTTCCGGTAAAAGCGCCGGTAACGAGCCGATTCCCAAGGACGCGCGCACCGCACTGGTCATGCCGATCTGCAACGAAGACGTGCCGCGGGTGTTTGCCGGTTTGCGAGCGACCTTCGAGTCGGTCGCTGCCACGGGTAACCTTGATCGCTTCGACTTCTTCGTGCTCAGCGACAGTAACGAAGCCGACATTTGCGTGGCCGAGCAACAAGCCTGGCTGGACGTCTGCCGCGAAGCCAAGGGCTTCGGCAAGATCTTCTATCGCCGCCGTCGCCGCCGCGTGAAACGTAAAAGCGGCAACCTCGACGACTTCTGCCGTCGTTGGGGGGGTGACTACAAATATATGGTCGTGCTCGACGCTGACTCGGTGATGAGCGGCGAATGCCTGACCAGCCTGGTGCGCTTGATGGAAGCCACGCCGGACGCCGGGATCATCCAGACCGCGCCGCGCGCGTCGGGTATGGATACGCTGTATGCGCGCATGCAGCAGTTCGCGACCCGTGTATACGGTCCATTGTTTACCGCCGGCCTGCACTTCTGGCAGTTGGGCGAATCCCATTACTGGGGCCACAACGCGATCATCCGCATGAAGCCGTTCATCGAGCACTGCGCCCTGGCGCCGTTGCCCGGTAAAGGCGCGTTCGCCGGTGCGATTCTGTCCCACGACTTCGTCGAAGCCGCGCTGATGCGCCGTGCCGGCTGGGGTGTGTGGATCGCTTATGATTTGCCGGGCAGCTACGAAGAGCTGCCGCCGAACCTGCTGGACGAACTCAAGCGTGACCGTCGCTGGTGCCACGGCAACCTGATGAACTTCCGCCTGTTCCTGGTCAAGGGCATGCACCCGGTTCACCGGGCAGTGTTCTTGACCGGCGTGATGTCGTACCTGTCGGCGCCGTTGTGGTTCTTCTTCCTGGTATTGTCGACGGCGCTGCTGGCGGTCAACACGCTGATGGAGCCGCAGTACTTCCTCGAACCACGCCAGCTTTATCCGCTGTGGCCACAATGGCACCCGGACAAGGCGATCGCGCTGTTCTCGACCACCGTCGTGCTGCTGTTCCTGCCGAAGTTGTTGAGCATCATCCTGATCTGGGCCAAGGGCGCGAAAGAGTTCGGTGGCAAGTTCAAGGTGACGTTGTCGATGCTGCTGGAGATGTTGTTCTCCATGCTGCTGGCACCGGTGCGGATGATTTTCCATACCCGTTTCGTGCTCGCCGCGTTCCTCGGTTGGGCCGCGACCTGGAACTCGCCGCAACGTGACGATGACTCCACACCCTGGAGCGAAGCGGTCAAACGCCACGGTCCGCAAACCTTGCTGGGCTTTTTCTGGGCGCTGTTGGTGATCTGGCTGAACCCGAGCTTCCTCTGGTGGCTGGTGCCGATCGTCGGTTCGTTGATGCTGTCGATCCCGGTGTCGGTGATCTCCAGTCGTGTCGGCCTGGGCCTCAAGTCCCGTGACGAAAGCCTGTTCCTGATCCCTGAGGAATACAATCCGCCACAGGAATTGCTGGCCACCGACCAGTACACCCACGAAAACCGCTGGCATGCGCTGAACGACGGCTTTGTCCGGGCAGTGGTCGATCCACAGCAGAACGCCTTGGCGTGCTCGCTGGCGACTTCGCGCCATCTTCAGGCCGAGCCGATCGAATGGCTGCGCATCGAGCGGGTCCGTCACGCAATGAAAGTCGGGCCAGACGGGCTGACCAACAAAGAGCGAGTGGAGTTGCTGAGTGATCCAGTGGCCTTGGGTCGCTTGCACGAGCAGATCTGGGACGAAAGTCACCCCGAGTGGCTGCAGGCGTGGCGCAAATCGGTGAAGGCCGATCCCCATGCACCGTTGTTGCCGCTCAAACCGCTGAGCGTGCAGCCTCAGTTGGCGTGATCAAAGCCCCCGCTTCTGATAAGGAAGCGGGGGAGCCTTTAATAGATCGCAGCCTTCGACAGCTCCTACAGGATCCGGTTTACACGCGGACAATGTAGGAGCTGCCGAAGGTTGCGATCTTTTGCTTTCCGGCCCCGCTCGAACCAACAAATCCTGTGTAAACCCTTGTGCAAACGTCCGAGTGCGTTAGCATCCGTCCCCGAATTGGTGCGCCCGGACAACTTTCTGTTCGTATCTGCCGGTTTCCCAAGGGAAACCCGCCGTTTGCGCGCTTCACAACGCAATGGTTTTGGGGACTTGATGATGAAGAAGTATCTCTCGATGCTGCTGGTCGGCGTCACGGCACTGGTTGCCGTCAGCGCGGCGCAGGCCGGTGCCATCGACGACGCGGTCAAGCGTGGCACGTTGAAAGTCGGCATGGACCCGACCTACATGCCGTTCGAAATGACCAACAAACGCGGCGAGATCATCGGCTTTGAAGTCGACATTCTCAAAGCCATGACCAAAGCCATGGGCGTCAAGCTGGAACTGGTGTCCACCGGCTACGACGGCATCATCCCGGCGTTGCTCACCGACAAGTTCGACATGATCGGCAGCGGCATGACCCTGACCCAGGAACGCAACCTGCGCCTGAACTTCAGCGAACCCTTCATCGTGGTCGGCCAGACCCTGCTGATCCGCAAGGAGCTGGAAGGCACGATCAAGTCGTACAAAGACCTGAATACCGCCGACTACCGGATCACCTCCAAGCTCGGCACCACCGGCGAGATGGTCGCCCGCAAGCTGATCTCCAAAGCCCAATACCACGGCTACGACAACGAGCAGGAAGCGGTGCTCGACGTGGTCAACGGCAAGGCCGACGCCTTTATCTACGACGCGCCCTACAACGTGGTCGCGGTCAACAAGGTCGGCAACGGCAAGCTGGTGTTCCTCGACAAGCCGTTCACCTACGAGCCGCTGGCGTTCGGTCTGAAGAAGGGTGACTACGACAGCATCAACTTCATCAACAATTTCCTGCACCAGATCCACGAAGACGGCACCTACGATCGTATTCATGACAAGTGGTTCAAAGACACCGCTTGGCTCAAGGACATGGAATAAGGCCCGGTCAGATAGACCGCGTCGCCCCATTCGCGAGCAAGCCCGCTCCCACATTAGACCGAGTCGCCAGCTGAGCATGCGATCAAATGTGGGAGCGGGCTTGCTCGCGAAGACGGCCTCCCTGGCGACACAGAATTCGGAATTGCTGATAAATGAAACATAAAAAAGCCCAATGGCCCTGGCACGTTCTAACCGTGCTGGTGCTCATCGGCCTGGCCGGCGCCCTGTACTACGCCACCTCGCTGATGTCCTACGAATGGCGCTGGAACCGTATACCGCAATACTTCGCCTACCACGCCGAAGAATCCCAACGCGCCGCCGACATCTCCACCGTCAGCGAGTTGGTGCGCAAGGGTGACAAGGCTGAAGTAACCCTGCGCAACGATGCTGGCGACGAGCAACGCCTGGTCGTCGACGACAACAGCCTGCAAGTCGCCCAGGGCGACGATGTGGCTGAAGGCGATGTGATTGGTGTCACCCGCCATTGGGCCGCAGGACCACTGATGTGGGGTCTTTGGACCACCTTGTGGTTGTCCGTGGTGTCCGGCGTGCTCGGTCTCCTGATCGGCCTCGCCACCGGCCTGTGCCGGCTGTCGAACAACCCGACCCTGCGCGACCTCTCGACGATTTACGTCGAACTGGTACGCGGCACGCCGCTGCTGGTGCAGATCTTCATTTTCTACTTCTTCATCGGCACCGTGATGAACCTGTCCCGGGAATTCGCCGGGATCGCCGCACTGTCGTTGTTCACCGGCGCCTACGTGGCGGAGATCATCCGTTCCGGTGTGCAGTCGATCGCCCGCGGCCAGAACGAAGCGGCGCGCTCCCTGGGCCTGAGCGCTGGCCAGTCGATGCGTCATGTGGTGCTGCCGCAAGCCTTCAAGCGCGTATTGCCGCCGCTGGCCGGGCAATTCATCAGTCTGGTCAAGGACACCTCGCTGGTGTCGGTGATCGCGATTACCGAACTGCTCAAAAGCGGTCGCGAAGTCATCACCACCTCGTTCTCGCCGTTCGAAATCCTGTTCTGCGTGGCTGGGTTGTACCTGTTGATCAACCTGCCGCTGTCGAAAATCGCCAGCCGGCTTGAGCGGAGGCTCGCGCAAAGTGATTGAAGTCCGCGATCTGGTAAAAGTCTTCGACACCCGCGGCCAGGTGGTTCGCGCGGTGGACAACGTCACCACCCAAGTGGCCAAGGGTGAAGTGCTGGTGGTGATCGGCCCGTCCGGTTCCGGCAAGTCGACCTTCCTGCGTTGCCTCAATGGCCTGGAAGAATTCGACTCGGGCTCGGTCAGCATCGACGGCCTGCAGCTGGCCGACCCGAAAACCGACGTCAACGCCTACCGCCGCGAAGTCGGCATGGTGTTCCAGCATTTCAACCTGTTCCCGCACATGACCGTGCTGGAAAACCTCTGCCTGGCGCAGAAAGTCGTGCGCAAGCGCGGCAAGAAAGAGCGTGAGGCCAAGGCTCTGGCGTTGCTGGAGAAGGTCGGTATTGCGCAAAAGGCCAACGAATTTCCATCGCGTCTTTCCGGCGGTCAGCAGCAGCGGGTGGCGATTGCTCGTGCGTTGGCGATGGATCCGAAGGTGATGCTGTTCGATGAGCCAACCTCGGCGCTCGATCCAGAGATGGTCGGTGAAGTGCTGGACGTGATGAAAACCCTGGCGCTGGAAGGCATGACCATGGTCTGCGTGACCCACGAAATGGGCTTCGCGCGGGAAGTGGCGGATCGGGTGTTGTTCTTCGACCACGGGAAACTGCTGGAAGATGCCTCGCCGGCGGAGTTTTTCGATGCGCCGAAGGATCCTCGGGCGCAGGCCTTTTTGCGGCAGGTTCTCTAAGATTCAGCGTCCTCCCGGCCGCCATCGCGGGCAAGCCCGCTCCCACAGGATCTGTTTACGACATAAATCCCTGTGGGAGCGGGCTTGCCCGCGATGGCATCACCTCGGTTTTGGCTGAACCGAAACCCTCGCATCACCTCAAACCCTGAACCGCCCCACCAGCATCTGCAAATGCGTCCCCAACCGCGCCAGCTCAACACTGGAGGCCGCGGTTTCCTCACTCGCAGCCGAAGTCTGCTCGGACACATCGCGCACGTTCAGCACGCTGCGGTTGATCTCTTCGGCCACGGCGCTTTGTTGCTCGGCGGCAGCGGCGATCTGCTGGTTCATCGACTGGATCGCCGACACGGTGCGGGTGATGTTGGCCAGCGATCCACCGGCGCGGCGGGTCAGTTCGACGCTGCTGTCGGTCAGGCTGCGGCTGTTGTCCATGATGGTCGCCACTTGCTGGGTGCCGCTTTGCAGGCCAACGATCAACTCTTCGATTTCTTCGGTGGACTTCTGGGTCCGCTGGGCGAGGCTGCGGACTTCGTCGGCGACCACCGCGAAACCGCGTCCGGCCTCACCGGCACGAGCGGCTTCGATGGCGGCGTTGAGGGCCAGCAGGTTGGTTTGCTGGGCCACGGATTTGATCACGTCGAGCACGCTGCCGATCTTGTCGCTTTCGCGCTTGAGATCGCCCATGGCGACGGTGGAGTTACCCACCTCGATAGCCAGGCGCTCGATCTGGGCGATGGCTTCGCTGACCACCTTGTCACCTTCGCGGGCCTGCTGGTCGGCAGCGACCGCGGCCTCGGAGGCTTCTTCAGCGTTGCGTGCGACCTCCTGCACCGTGGCGGTCATCTCGTTCATGGCGGTCGCGACCTGGTCGGTCTCGACCTTTTGGCTGTTGACCCCGGCGCTGGTCTGCTCGGTGACGGCGGATAGCTCTTCAGCAGCGCTGGCGATTTGCGTGACGCCATCGCTGATGCCACCGATCAGTTCGCGCAAGCCTTGGGTCATGCTCTGGATGGCGCGTTGCAGCTGGCCGAGTTCGTCCTGACGCTGCGACACGAGATTGTGCGTCAGATCACCCGCGGCGATGCGCTCGGCGACTTTGAGTGTCTGGTTGAGGGGAACCACGATCTGACGGGTGATGGCCCAAGCCGCGAGCAAGCCAAAAGCCAGGGCCAGCAGGGCTGCCAGCAACAGCATGTTTTTCGCGTGGGCGGCATCGGTGTCGCGCACCACGGTCTGCGACGCCGTCAGCTTTTTGCTCAGGTCGATGAGGATGTCGCCTTGGGCCGCCATGTGTTTCAGGGCGGTGGCGTTCGCCACCTGCGAGTCACGGAACTGGCTGACGGCAGCGCGATAACCTTTTAGCGATTCGCTGGCTTGTTGCAGATTGGCAAGGTGCTGTTCCGGCACCTTGGACGGCAGGTTTGCCAGGCTTTGCAGGGCCATGTCGATAGCGTCCAGCGCCGGTTGTTCGGCTTCGGCCTTGCCGCTGTAGGTATAACCGCGAACCTGATAACGCGCTTGCTGGAGCAGTTTGCTCAGCTCGATCACGTTGTTGTAGTCGGCGACGCTTTCGCCGTGCAGCAAGGATTGCTCCACGGCGGCGATCTGGGCCACGGCGTTGTCGGCGGTCGCTCCCAGCTTGCTGCGGGCATCTTCGCGAGTGACGGTGGCCTGGGTCATGTCGGCAAAGGCGCGCTTGTACTCGGCGACGGCAGCCAGTTGCTGGTCGACCATCGCGGCGTCGGCGGGTTGTTCGATCAGCGTACGGGCGGTTTTCAAGCCGGTATCGAGCTGGCCCAGCAGGTCATTGACCACGCCCGGGCCCTGTTCGCCGCGATGCATGTCGTAGTCCAGGCGGGCAATGCGCAGGTCTTTGGTCAGCTCATTGAGGCTGGAAATGAAACCGAGTTTGTCGCCACGGCTTGTCACCTCGTTCAGGCCGGACCAGCCGGTGAAGGTGGTTAACAACGTCAGCAGGAGCACCAGACCGAAGCCGACACCCAGTTTGCGATTGACGCTGATGTTCCCCAGTTTCTCGGCTAGCCATTGGTACATGCTGCAACTCCCCAGAACCAAACATTGGTTTTATGGGAGGTGTATCGGCAGGCTCACGACATTCTGTAGGAGCAGCCGGTCGACGCTCGATTGCTCGCGATGGGCGTAAAGTCGCCGCGCTCATCCAGGCCGCCTTCGTCATCGTTAATGACCTTCGCGAGCAAGCTCGCTCCTACAGGGGATAGAGGCGGTGTCAGAAGAGGCGTGAAAGCAGCGCGGCGACGGCGGTTTCGACCCGCAGGATGCGTTCGCCGAGCTGCACCGGTTGCAGCCCGGACTTGCCCAGCAGGTCGATTTCGTAGGGGATCCAGCCGCCTTCGGGGCCGATGGCCAGGGTCACCGGCTCATCCAGGCCACGGGGGCAGGGCGGGTAGTTGCCGGGATGACCGACCAGGCCGAGGGTGCCTTCGGTCATCGCTGGCAGGCGATCCTCGACAAAGGGCTTGAAGCGCTTCTCGATGACGATCTGCGGCAACACGCTGTCCCGCGCCTGTTCGAGGCCGAGGATGAGTTGCTCGCGAATCGCCTCGGGCTCCAGGAAGGGTGTTTGCCAGAAGCTCTTCTCGACGCGGTAGCTGTTCACCAGCACGATGCGCGGCACACCCATGGCCGCCACGGTCTGGAACACCCTGCGCAGCATCTTCGGGCGTGGCAGGGCCAGTATCAGGGTCAATGGCAGCTTGGCGGGTGGGGGCTGATCGAGGATGACGCGCAACTCTGCTTCATCGGCGTCCAGGCGCAGCAATACGGCCGAGCCCATCAAGCCGTCGATACGCCCGACCCGCAGGCTGTCGCCGACGACCGAACGATGAACTTCCTGCATGTGAGTCAACCGGCGATCACGCAGGATCACGCGGTCGGCCGCTATGAAATCGGCCTCTTCCAGGAGCAGCAGGTTCACGGCTGGGTCGCTGGCGGCTGGTCGTTGTGATCGTCAACCGGCTGGTCGTCCGGGTGCTCGCCGCGTTTGCTGATCAGGCCGCTGAACAGGATGCCGATCTCGAACAGCAGCCACATCGGCACGGCCAGCAGGGTCTGCGAGAAGATGTCCGGCGGAGTGAGGATCATGCCGACCACGAAGCAGCCGATGATCACATACGGCCGGATCTTCTTCAGGTAGACGACGTTGACCACGCCGATCCACACCAGCAGCACCACGGCTACCGGGATTTCGAACGCCACGCCAAAGGCGAAGAACAGCGTCATGACAAAATCGAGGTAGCTGCTGATGTCGGTCATCATTTCCACGCCGGCCGGGGTGGCGGCGGCGAAGAATTTGAAGATCAGCGGGAACACCAGGTAATAGGCGAACGCCATGCCGGTGTAGAACAGCAGGATGCTGGACACCAGCAATGGCACCGCGATGCGCTTCTCATGCTTGTACAGCCCCGGCGCGATGAAGCCCCAGATCTGATGCAGGATCACCGGGATGGCCAGGAACAGCGACACCATCATGGTCAGCTTCAGCGGCGTCAGGAACGGCGAGGACACGTCGGTGGCGATCATCGTCGCGCCGACCGGCAGGTACTGGCGCAGCGGCGTGGAAACGAAGGTGTAGATCTGCTGGGTGAAGGCGAACAACCCGGCGAAGATGATGAAAATCGCCGCTACACAGCGCAGCAGGCGGGTACGCAACTCGGTGAGGTGCGAAACCAGCGGCATGTGCTGGTCGTTTTCGGGGAGATCGCTCATGAGACTCGCGGCGGCAAAGTGGTGTCGTGAGGAGCCGGCGTTGTCGGCGCGGCGGCAGGAGCAACAGGTTCTACGGGCGCGATAACCGGCGGCGGTTCAACAGCTTTCACCGTTTCCGTCGGTACCTGGGCAGGCGCAGGGTCTGCAGTCGGAGCATGAATCGTCTGCTCCGCCACAGGTTCAACCGGCTGAACCGGTGCGGCCTCTTGCTGAGTCGGCGTGAAAATCTTCCGCGCCTCCTGCTCCAGCGACAGAATGTGCTCGTTGTGCAGCTGCCGACGAATCTCGTCGGCACCGATTTCACGTTCAACTTCCTGTTTGATCGCGTTGAAGCTGCGCTTCAACCGCCCGACCCACAGGCCAGCGGTGCGCGCTGCACCCGGCAGGCGCTCGGGGCCCAGCACCAGCAGGGCAACGAGGCCGACGAGCAGCAGTTCAGGGAAGCTGATACCAAACATTAGTCAGTGCTCACACGTCTTTGCGGATCGGCTCTTCGACTTTTTGCGCCTGCACGTCGATGGTGTGCGGCTGGTTCACGGACTGTGCGGTCTGTGGTTGAGCAGGTGGAACCGGTTGTTGCGGGGTCACCGTCGGATCAGCCGGCTTGTCTTCATCGTTCATGGCCTTGCGAAAGCCCTTGATCGACTCGCCCACGTCGGTGCCGAGGTTTTTCAGTTTCTTGGTGCCGAACACCAGAACGACAACAACCAGGATGACGATCCAGTGTTTCCAGTCAAAAATGCCCATGTTGCTGCTCCTCTCTAATAATTGTTCAGGCGGACGGGCGCGAGGCTTTCTCGGCGTGTCCGGACAGACCGAAGCGACGGTCCAGTTCATCGAGTACAGCCTGTGGATGTTGCCCCAGTTGGGCGAGCATGACCATGCTGTGGAACCACAAATCGGCGGTCTCGTAGATCACATCGCTGCAGTCGCCGCTGATGGCGGCGTCCTTGGCGGCAATGATGGTTTCGACCGACTCTTCGCCGACTTTTTCCAGAATCTTGTTCAAGCCCTTGTGGTACAGGCTGGCGACATACGAACTGTCGGCGGCGGCGCCTTTGCGCTCTTCCAGTACCTGGGCCAGACGGGTCAACGTATCACTCATGGGTGTGTCCTGCGCTGTAGATGGCGTGCGGGTCTTTCAGGACCGGGTCGACGGTTTTCCAGTCGCCGTTCTCGAAGACACGGTAGAAGCAGCTCTGGCGGCCGGTATGGCAAGCGATGTCGCCGATCTGCTCGACCATCAGGATGATCACGTCGGCATCACAGTCCAGGCGCATCTCATGCAGGGTTTGCACGTGCCCGGATTCTTCGCCCTTGCGCCACAATTTGCCACGGGAGCGCGACCAGTAAATGGCGCGGTTCTCGGCAGCGCTCAGTTTCAGCGCTTCCCGGTTCATCCAGGCCATCATCAGGACGCGTCCGGTCTTGTGATCCTGGGCAATCGCCGGCACCAGGCCATCGGCGTCCCACTTGATCTCGTCCAGCCAGTTTTTCATCATCGACTCCGACAGCGGGCCCGACACTTCATTAGTCGGGCACAGGCGTTGAAACAGTGTGCCAGCGTGCGGGGGCGCTGGCTATCGGCGAACGACCAGATACAAGCCGACGGCCACCATGATGCCAGCCGGCCAATGGCCCATTTCGTTCAATGGCCCACCCGCGGCGAGTATCGTGCCGCCGGCCAGGTGCGCGCAACCGAGCAGGCGCAGGAGCCAGTCGTCCTTGCGTCGATGCCACGGCGGTGGAGGATCATGGGCGTGGGGCTGGGACATGCGCTCGAGCAGGTCGCGGGCCATGTTCGCCAGGTGCGGCAACTGTTCGAACTGGCTCTGCACATTGCCGAGTAAGGCTTTGGGGCTGACCCGCTCGCGCATCCAGCGTTCGAGGAATGGCTGGGCGGTGTTCCACAGGTCAAGGTCCGGGTACAACTGACGGCCCAGGCCTTCGATGTTCAACAGAGTTTTTTGCAGCAGCACGAGCTGCGGCTGCACTTCCATGTTGAAACGTCGAGCGGTCTGGAACAGGCGCATCAGCACCTGGCCGAAGGAAATATCTTTTAACGGTTTTTCGAAAATCGGCTCGCACACGGTGCGGATCGCCGCTTCGAATTCGTTGAGTTTGGTTTCCGCCGGCACCCAACCCGAATCGATGTGCAATTGCGCCACGCGACGATAATCGCGCTTGAAGAACGCGAACAGGTTGCGCGCCAGATAGTCCTGATCTTCCGGGGTCAGGCTGCCGACGATGCCGCAGTCGATCGCAATGTATTGCGGGCTCCACGGGTTGACCGTGCTGACGAAGATGTTGCCCGGGTGCATGTCGGCGTGGAAGAAGCTGTCGCGGAACACTTGGGTGAAGAAGATCTCCACGCCGCGCTCGGCGAGCATTTTCATGTCGGTGCGCTGATCGGCGAGGGTGGCCAGGTCGGTGACCTGGATTCCGTAGATGCGCTCCATCACCAGCACTTTCGGCCGGCACCAGTCCCAATAGACTTGCGGTACGTACAGCAGCTCCGAGCCCTCGAAGTTGCGCTTCAACTGGCTGGCGTTGGCCGCTTCGCGCAACAGGTCGAGTTCGTCGTAGATGGTTTTTTCGTAATCCTGGACCACGTCCACCGGGTGCAGCAGGCGCGCATCGGCCGAGAGTTTTTCGGCGGCACGGGCGAGAATGAACAGCCACGCCAGGTCCTGGGCAATGATCGGTTTCAGGCCCGGGCGGATGACCTTGACCACCACTTCTTCGCCGGTTTTCAGTTGCGCGGCATGCACCTGCGCCACCGAGGCCGAGGCCAGCGGTTCGACGTCGAAGCGGCTGAACACTTCACTGATTTTTTTGCCGAGCTGTTCTTCGATCAGATTGACCGACACTTGCGAGTCGAACGGCGGCACCCGGTCCTGCAGCTTCATCAGCTCATCGGCGATGTCTTCCGGCAGCAGGTCGCGGCGAGTGGAGAGAATCTGCCCGAACTTGATGAAAATCGGTCCCAGGTCCTGCAGCGCCAGGCGCAATCGCGCACCACGGCTCAGGTCCAGGGTCTTGCGCGGAAACCAGCGCCACGGCAAGGCGTAGCGCAGCGCCAGCAGAAACCAGGGCAGCGGCAGGGCGAACAGCAGGTCATCGAGGCGGTAGCGGATCACAACGCGCTGGATGCGCAACAAACGGCGGACGGCAAGCAGCTTCATGCGTTATCGCTTGGGTCGAGGGATCGGGAAAGGCGCTCGAAGCGCGCCTCGAGACGTTCCAGATCGAGTTTGATCTGGTCCAGTTCACTGAAACGGGCTTCAGCTTCGCGCTGACCGACGAGGGTGCGCGATTCTTCGGCCAGGTATTCGCCCAGGTTCTGATTCAGGCTGGCGAACCCTTGCTGATACCAGCGTGCGCGGCTGCGCAGATGACCACCGACCAATTGCGTGGCGACCGGGCCCAGCCAGCGCGAGAGCTCGTACTCCCAGTCCAGTTCCAGGTCCTGGAGGATCGCCGCCAGTTCCAGCAATACGCCGCTGTCGCCGTCGAGTTCGACTTCAGGACCATGCAGGACCGAGGTCTTGTCCTTGCTCATCGCCAGTTTCAACAGGCTCGAGGCCGGTGCACGCAAGGTGCAGTCGGCGCCGGTTTCCCACTGGGAAGCCAGCATCAGGCCTTCGTCGCTGGGCAGGATGAACAGTTGCAGCGCCGGGTTGCGGCAGTCGACGGCAATCACCTTGCCGCTCAAATGCGCCAGCCGCGGCAACGCCGTGCTGTCGAGCCGCAGCACCCGGTTCAGACCAAGTTCGACGCTGGCGAGCAGACCGGCCAGCAACATCAGGGTTTGATGCCGCGGTGCAGGGCCACGATGCCTGCGGTCATGTTGTGATAGGTCACGCGGTCGAAACCGGCCTCGACCATCATCGACTTCAAGGTTTCCTGATTCGGGTGCATGCGGATCGATTCGGCCAGGTAGCGATAGCTCTCCGAGTCGTTGGTGATCAACTTGCCCATCAGTGGCATGAAGGCGAACGAGTAGGCGTCGTAGGCCTTGGACATCAGCGCGTTGGTGGGCTTGGAGAACTCCAGCACCAGCAAGCGGCCGCCCGGTTTCAGCACGCGCAGCATCGAGCGCAGCGCGTCTTCTTTGTGAGTGACGTTGCGCAGGCCGAAGGCGATGGTCACGCAGTCGAAATGGTTGTCCGGGAACGGCAGCTTTTCCGCATCGGCCTGGACGAATTCGACGTTGCCGGCCACACCCAGATCCAGCAGGCGGTCACGACCGACCTTGAGCATCGATTCGTTGATGTCGGCCAGCACGACCTGGCCGGTCGGGCCAACGAGGTGCGAGAATTTCTTGGTCAGGTCGCCGGTGCCGCCGGCGATATCCAGCACTCGGTTGCCGGTGCGAACGCCCGACAGTTCGATCGCAAAACGCTTCCACAAACGGTGCATGCCGCCCGACAGGAGGTCGTTCATCAAGTCGTACTTGGCCGCTACCGAGTGGAAAACCTCAGCGACTTTTTCCGCCTTCTGGCTTTCCGGAACGTTTTTGAAGCCGAAGTGAGTGGTGGGTTCGGCATCGCTGCCTTTGCGCTGATCAGTCATATCGCTGTCACCAAAAGAGAATGCGGGACATTCTAATCCCGGTGGCCTGCTTTGTCTTGGCAAGGCTGAAGGTAAGATAGGCAATCGCCGGGACGTTTTGCCGCAGCAGCGGTCAAGATGCTTCAGGAAAGTATCCATAAAGCAGGAGTCATTCGATGGCCCGTATTAGTGTTGAGCGTGCCCACGGCCTGGGCAAGGAAGCGGCCCGCGAGAAGGCCGACAAGTTGGCGCAGAAGCTGTCCGAGCAATATGGCCTGGTACCGCAATGGTCCGGCGATACGCTGAACCTCAAGCGTTCGGGTGTGAAAGGCGAGGTGCATGTCAGCGAAGACTCGATCCGCGTCGATGTGGAGTTGGGCCTGATGATGTCGGCCATGAGCGGCATGATCAAATCGGAAATCGAGAAGGCGCTCGATAAAGCCCTGGCCTGATCCGCGACCTTCTATGAAATGCGATCAGTGTGGGCGCGGGCTTGCTCGCGAATGCGGTGTGTCATTCAGCACTGATGTCGACTGATTTACCGCATTCGTCGGAACGCCGCCCGGAGCAAGCCCGCTCCCACAGTTGGTTGCGGTGTGCTCGAAGTTTTATGTCAGTTGTTAGGGTGCCGTTTCTAATTATTCTCACTACTTTGTGCCTGAGCCCGACGCTTTCGCGGGCAGTTCCTCAAACCTTCTGCGCGTGAGGTGCACCATGGCCAAAGTTATTTTGAAGAAAAAAATCGACGCTTCGACAACGGCTCTGAGCGACGTCAAAACCTATGCTCGCAAAATCTGGCTGGCAGGCCTGGGGGCTTACGCCAGGGTCGGCCAAGAGGGTAGCGAGTACTTTCAAGAGCTGATCGTGGCCGGTCAAGCTGTTGAAAAGAAAGGCAAAGAAGCCGTTGCCGAGAAGCTCGAAGCGGCTAATGCCGAGATTGACGAAGCCAAGACTGAAGTCAGCTCTTTCAAAGGCAAGGTCGAAGTTCAACTCGACAAGGTCGAGAAGGCTTTTGACTCGCGTGTCGCAAGTACCTTGAATCGTATCGGCATTCCGTCTAAACATGACGTGGAGACACTCTCTGCCAAGCTCGATGAGCTGACGGCATTGCTCGAACGCGTCGCGCATAAATCTTAAGGAGAACGGGATGGCTGGTAAAAAGAACACCGATAAAGAAGGCAGCTCGTGGATCGGGAAAGTCGAAGACTACTCCCGCAAAATCTGGCTGGCTGGTTTGGGCGTGTACTCGAAGATCGACACTGACGGCAGCAAGCTCTTCGATGCATTGGTTAAAGATGGCGAGAAAGCCGAGAAGCTCACCAAGAGCGCTGTCGATAAGAAAGTCGATGCCGCCAAGGATTCCGCTTCGTCGGCCAAGTCGCGTATCAGCGGCGTGAAAGATCGTGCAATGGGCAAGTGGGATGAGCTGGAAGGGGCTTTCGACAAGCGCCTGAACAGCGCCATTTCGCGCCTGGGTGTACCAAGCCGCAATGAGGTCAAGGCACTGCACAGCAAGGTCGATACCCTGACCAAGCAAATCGAAAAACTCACCGGTGCCAAGGTTGCGCCTGTTGCGGCCAAAACCGCAGCAGCGAAACCGGCTGCCAAGCCGCTGGCCAAGGCTGCCGCTAAACCAGCCGCCAAGACCGCCGCCGCCAAACCTGCAGCAGCCAAGCCAGCGGCCAAACCGGTCGCTGCCAAAGCGGCGGCTAAACCGGCAGCCAAGCCTGCGGCGAAAACCGCAGCAGCCAAACCGGCCACCAAGGCAGCAGCAAAACCTGCCGCCGCGAAGAAGCCGGCCGTGAAAAAACCGGCAGCGCCGAAAGCTGCTGCACCAAAACCAGCAGTGGCTGCCGCCACCCCGGCAACCCCGGTCAGCACATCGAACTCCGCTGCTGCACCGACCCCTGCTGCAACCCCGACTGCCGCGCCGGCTCCATCGACGCCAACCAGTCAGTCCTGATTTTTCCGGGACTCAAGAGAACGCCCGGCCTGCAAAGGTCGGGCGTTTTTGTTTGTGATCCACTGTAGGAGCTGGCTTGCCAGCGAAGACGTCGTCACAGCCAACAATAATGCTGAATGACACACCCCTTTCTCCGTAGGAGCCGGCTTGCTGGCGAAGGGATCGCTGGATTTTGCGGTGATTTTTCGATCGCCTTCGCTGGCAAGCCAGCTCCTGCAGGGGGGTTATTCGTGTTCTTCGAGATATTGAAGTGCCATTTGCTCGGTCGCCACCTTGATCGGTGGCAACAGATGCGGCGCCACCAGCATCATGATCTGATACACCACCAGCCTCACCTCACCCTCGCGATCAAGAATCCGTTGGTAATCCAGCGAGAACAACAGTGTCATGGTGATCTGCTCCACCAACTGGCCCAGCGCCTGGGTGTCGCTGACCAACTGCCCCTGAGCCTTCAACTGCGCCAGCAATGAAGCCAGCGTGCGCTTGAGCGCGTTGAGCAGGTTGCGGATGCCCTTGGCCAGCTTCGGCAGGCGTCCGGCCAGGTTCGACAGGTCCTGGAACAGAAACCGGTAGTGCGCCAGGCGCTCGACGATCAGGTGCAGGAACAGCCAGTAATCTTCGGGGGCCAACTCGACATCGGCCGGCGGATCGAGCAGTGGTGCAAGTTCAGCCTGGAAGCGCTCGAACAAGCCGAGTATCAGCGGTTCCTTGCCGTGGAAGTGGTAGTAAAGATTACCCGGGCTAATCCCCATTTCATTGGCAACTTCCATGGTGGAGACGTTCGGTTCGCCCTTCTGATTGAACAACTGCAGGGCACATTCGAGGATCCGGTCGCGGGTTTTCATCCAGTCTTCTTATTGATCGAGTCATGCCACAGCCAACGCCTGTCCCTGTAGGAGCGAGCTTGCTCGCGAAAAACGAGGGGAACACGCGGTTGACCAGGCAGCACGCGTTATCGTTAACGTCAATCGCGAGCAAGCTCGCTCCTACAGGATTGAAGGCTGGCTGCAGCGTTTTAAGGTTCAGCGCACGCGCACGTAAGTGCCGGGCGCTGCCTCCATCGGTGGATAATTCTGGTTGCCCAGCGTCATCCGGGTTTCTTTCAGTGCGCCTGAACGCTCCTGAATCCAGCCCAGCCATTGAGTCCACCAGCTGCCGTCGACTTGCTTGGCATCGTAATACCAGGCCCGTGGGTCGCCGCTCAGCTTCGTGCTTTCGACGAAATTGGCTTTCGGGTTGGAGGGCGGATTGAGAATGCTCTGCACATGCCCGCTGTTGGAGAGTACGAAGCGCCGCTCTCCACCCAGTAGCAGGGTGGAGCGGTACACCGCGTCCCAGGGGGTGATGTGGTCATTGATACCGGCCACACTGAAGCTGTCGACCGTGACTTTCTGCAAGTCGATCGGCGTACCGCACACTTCAAGGCCGCCCGGATGACTCAGCGGATTGTGCTTGAAGAAGTCCAGCAGGTCGCCATGGAGGGCCGCTGGCAGGCGCGTGCTGTCGTTGTTCCAGTAGAGAATGTCGAACGGCGGCGGTTCCTTGCCCAACAGGTAGTTGTTGACGAAGTAACTCCAGATCAAATCGTTGGGGCGCATCCAGGCAAAGACCTTGGCCATGTCTCGACCGTCCAGCACGCCTTTCTGATAGGACCGGCGCTTGGCTGCCTCAAGGGTTTGCTCATCGGCGAACAGGGTCGCGGGCGTGTCCATCTGACTGTCGAGCAGGCTCACCAGGTACGTCGCGCTGGATACCCTGCGCAGTTGTCGCTTGGCTTGCAAATGCCCTTGCAGGGCGGCGATGGTCAGGCCGCCGGCGCAGGCGCCCATCAGGTTGACCTCGCGGGCGCCGGTGATCGCCCGGCAAACGTTCATCGCTTCTTCCACGGCTTCAACGTAGGTCGACAGCCCCCATTCGCGATGGCGCACATCAGGATTGCGCCAACTGATCATGAAGGTTTGCAGGCCGTTTTTCAGGGCAAACTGGACGAAGCTGTTGTGGGGGCTCAGGTCGAAAATGTAGTACTTGTTGATCTGCGGCGGCACCACCAGCAAGGGTTTGGAATACTGTTTTTCGCTCATTGGCTTGTACTGGATCAGCTCCAGCAGCTCATTGCGAAACACCACGGAGCCGGTGGTGGTGGCGACCGTTTTGCCCACTTCGAAAGCTTGTTTGGTGACCTGCCTGGGCAGGCCGTCGTTGTGCAGCAGGTCGTCGACCAGGTGGCTGATGCCGCGCACCAGGCTATTGCCGCCGGAATTGAAGATCTCTTTGATCGCCAGCGGATTGAGCAAGGTATTGGACGGGGCCAGGGCATCGTTGAGCAACGCGAACGCGAAGTGGGCACGGGCGCGATCGTCCGGGCTCATTTTGCTGTCGTCGATCCAGTGTTTGACTTGCTTTTGCCAGCTCAGATAAGCCTGCAGGCTGCGACGATAAAAAGGGTTGAGGCTCCATGCGGGATCGGCAAAGCGATTGTCCTGCGGATTGGTCGGGTGCAGGGTTTCACCCAGCAGCACTCGACCCAACTGGCCGCCCAGTTTCAAGGCGTGTCGGGCGGTGTGCACCGGGTTGCGCAAACCATGGGCGGCAACGCTGCGCAGGGTTGAAAACAGATCCCGACCCCGCAGGCCGGTAATCGCACTCTGTGCATTGATGAACGCGGCGGGAGTCGGTAAAAATTCCCTCGCTGGTTTATCGCGCATGACTCAACACTCCTTGGTCTTCAGGCCTAAAACAAATACGTCGAACCAGAACACCATAGTCGCTGTTACGGGTTGTTGCGCGCAGCGGCGTCCTGCCGACCGACAATGGGCCAGTTAACCGCCCAATGGCGCCGGATGCGGATGCATGACCGCGCGCTGCCTTTCTTCCTCAAGGAATTTCATGATGATCGGTGCCACTGCTTCGGCCCGGGTAATCAGGAACAGATGCCCGTCATCGATGATGTGCAACTGAGCGTTGGGAATCCGCCACGCCAGCACACGCATGTTGATCAGCGGGATCAGCGGATCGTCGTCGCCGGCCAGCACCAGGGTTGGCTGATGGATCTTGTGCAGCCAGTGAATGCTGGTCCAGCCGACGCCCGCGAACAACTGCCAGTAGTAACCGAGCTTGCCCGCGGAGCGCACCTTGGCGGCGTGGCTGGCGGCGAGGGTTGGATCGCGCCGGAACGCACCGCCGTAAATCATCGGCGCAATGCGGATGACATGAGACGGCTGGATATAGCGCCGTGGGCTGGCCATCAGCCATAGCACTTTGGGCTTGCCCGGCACCATCACCGCGCCAGCCGCCGTGGCCGCCAGAACGAGTTTCTTGCACCGCTCGGGGTAGTCGAAGGCGAACTGCTGGGCGAGGGCGCCACCCCAGGACACGCCGATCACGTTGACTTTTCCATAGTCGAGATAGTCGAGCATCCGCGCCGTGAGTTTCGCCAGGCCCGGAAAACGATACGGTCGGTTTGGCGTCGACGAGCCGCCGACACCGGGTACATCGAAGGCGATGACTTCCAGGTCCGGGTCCAGCGCTGCGATGAACGGAAACACCAGCTCCAGGTTGGCGCCAATGCCGTTGAAAATCAGCAAGGGCGTCAAGTGAGGCTTGCCGGGGCGTACCGCCGTGCGGAGGGTCTGGCCATCCAGGTCGACGGTACGAAATATGAACTGTTGCGGCATGCTTCAAACCCTGTGGGTGAATTCGTACTCGATCCCCTGTAGGAGCGAGCTTGCTCGCGAAAAACGAGAGGACAACGCGTGATCCAGGGAGTACGCGTTCTCGTTGACGTCCATCGCGAGCAAGCTCGCTCCTACAGGTAGAGCGAGGTGCGTCGATTACCGCTCGTGTACGTAAGTGCCCGGTGCCGCCTCGCCTGGCGGATACGCCTTGTTGCCCAGTTTCGCCGGAGCCTTTTTCAGCTCGCCCGAACGCTCGGCCTGCCAGGCCTGCCAATGCAGCCACCAGGAGTCAGTGTGCTTGGTGGAGTTTTCCTGCCAGTCCTCGGCCTTGACCGGCATTTCGCTGCTGGTCATGTAGCGCGATTTCGGATTGCCCGGCGGGTTCAGAATGCTCTGGATATGCCCGCTGCTGGACAGCACGAACTCGACCTTGCCGCCGAACAGTTGCGCCGATTTGTAGCAGGACTTCCACGGCGTGATGTGGTCGTTGGTCCCGGCCAGGGAAAAGATGTCGACAGTGACCTGCTTCAGGTCGATCGGCGTACCGCACACTTCCAGTGCGTCGGGGCGAATCAGCGGGTTGTTCTTGAACAGTTCGATCAGGTCGCCGTGGAATGCCGCAGGCAACCGCGTGGTGTCGTTGTTCCAGAACAGGATGTCGAACACCGGCGGCTCGTTGCCCAGCAGGTAGTTGTTGACCCAGTAGTTCCAGATCAGATCGTTGGGGCGCATCCAGGCGAAGACTTTCGCCATGTCGCGGCCTTCCAGTACACCGGCCTGATATGAGTGGCGCTTGGCGGATTCGAGGGTTTGTTCATTGACGAATAGCGCCACGTCGCTGTCCAGCGTGGTATCGAGCACGCTGACCAGCAAGGTGAGCGCATTGACCTTGGTCTCGCCAAGCGCCGCATAGTGACCCAGCAGCGCGGTGCAGGTGATGCCGCCGGAGCAGGCGCCGAGCATGTTCACGTCTTTGCTGCCAGTGATCGCGGTGACCACGTCGACCGCTTCCTTGAGCGCCTCGATGTAGGTCGACAGCCCCCACTCGCGCTGCTCCTTGGTCGGGTTGCGCCAGCTGACGATGAAGGTCTGCACGTTATTGCGCAGGCAGAACCGCGCCAGGCTCTTGTCCGGGCTCAGGTCGAACACATAGAACTTGTTGATCTGCGGCGGCACCACCAGCAAGGGCCGCTCGTGCACCTGCTCGGTGGTCGGCCGGTACTGGATCAGCTCCAGCACGTCGTTGCGGAAGACGACTGCGCCTTCGGTCACGCCCAGGCTTTTGCCGACTTCAAATGCGCCCATGTTGACCTGGCTCGGCATGCCGCCGTTGTGCACCAGATCCTTGGCCAGATGCGAGAGGCCGTCGAGCAGGCTTTTGCCGCCGGTTTCGAAGAAGCGTTTGACCGCTGCCGGGTTGGCCGCGCTGTTGGTCGGCGCCATGGCTTCGGTCATGAGATTGATCACGAAATGCCCGCGACTGGCATCATTGGGCGACAGATTGCTCTCGTCGATCCAGTCGTGGAGCTCCTTGCGCCACGCCAGATAAGTTTGCAGATAACGTTTGTAGAGCGGGTTCTGGCTCCAGGCCGGATCCGCGAAGCGACGGTCATCGCTTGCCGGTTGCAGCCCGGACTTGCCGAGCAGCACGTGCGTGAGTTCACGACCGAAATGGGCGACATGTTTGGCACTGTGAATGGGTTGTTTGATGGCTTGCCTGAGCACCATCCGAGCAGACGCCAGCAGATCCTTGCCACGCAATCCAACGACAGGATTCAGTCCCAAGGTGTTTTCCGAGGCCTGATACTTCAAGTCATCGTTATTCTTGTTACTCATCTACGACGCTCCATTGTCCCGAGACGAGTACCCGGGCCGGCTGCGCAGTCTCACAGCCAATGCCAGGTACTACTGCTCGGGTGACCGTTAATTCTGCATCGCTGCTTTTCAGTACAGCGAGCACTGCAGGGACCTTGCCAGTTCCATTGGTTACCCGAGTTTAATTTTTTTCGCAAGCAGGCCAATCGTCGGCCTGTAAGCCGAGCATTCAAACAGATGAAATTAGAAAATGCCTTCTAAAGAACGAGAGGCCCGACCTAGAGCATCAGCTTGACGATGGACTCGCTTGGGTCACGGGTTTTTCCGGCCGCCTTGAGCTCGGCAAGATAATCGTTCCAGAGATCCTCTTGGCGCATGCCCAACTGGTACAGATATTCCCAGGTGAACAGGCCGCTGTCGTGGCCGTCGTCGAAGGTCAGTTTCAGTGCGTACTGGCCGGCCGGTTCGACCTTGGAC
The DNA here is from genome assembly GCF_006094435.1 of Pseudomonas sp. MPC6. Classification (NCBI taxonomy): domain Bacteria; kingdom Pseudomonadati; phylum Pseudomonadota; class Gammaproteobacteria; order Pseudomonadales; family Pseudomonadaceae; genus Pseudomonas; species Pseudomonas sp. MPC6. The sequence continues at coordinate 519,879 of NZ_CP034783.1, forward strand.
AGGCCTACGCCGATCTTGCCAAATTGCAGGATGGGTTTGCCGTGGCCCTGGACCTCGGCGGAGGGAGAGTGCACCCGAAGGAATTCGGCGGGCAGGTGAAATTCCTCGCCGGTCGCGTATTTCAGCGACAGGGTTTTCGAGGCTTTGTGCAGTTTGATGTCGGTGGGGAGTTGGGTCATGGCCTGAGTTCCGTTATGGGTGGAACCCTGCAGGAGCGAGCTTGCTCGCGATGGACGTTAACGATAACGCGTACTTACTGAATACACGCGTCGCCCTCAGGTTCATCGCGAGCAAGCTCGCTCCTACAAGTGTGGCTTACAGGATATAACGGGACAGGTCTTCGTTCTGCGCCAATTCGCCCAGGTGGTTGTTGACGTAGTCGGCGTCGATCAGGATCGCCTTCTCCTCGTGGGCGCTGGCCAGATCGCCGGCGCTGAACGACACCTCTTCAAGCAGGCGCTCGAGCAGGGTGTGCAGGCGGCGGGCACCGATGTTCTCGGTCTTCTCGTTGACCTGCCAGGCGATCTCGGCGATTCGCTTGATGCCGTCCGGCTGGAATTCGATGACCAGGCCTTCGGTTTTCAGCAAAGCGCAATACTGCTCGGTGAGCGAGGCGTGCGGCTCGCTGAGAATGCGTTCGAAGTCTTCAGGCGTCAGCGCCTTCAGCTCGACGCGAATCGGCAGGCGACCTTGCAGCTCGGGCACCAGGTCGCTCGGCTTGCTCAAGTGGAACGCACCGGAGGCGATGAACAGGATGTGGTCGGTCTTGACCATGCCCAGCTTGGTGTTGACGGTGCAGCCTTCGATCAGCGGCAGCAAATCGCGCTGCACGCCTTCACGGGACACGTCGACGCCACCGGAGTTGCCGCGCTTGGCGACCTTGTCGATTTCGTCGATGAACACGATGCCGTGCTGCTCGACCGCTTCCAGGGCCTTGGCCTTCAACTCTTCTTCGTTGACCAGGCGACCGGCTTCTTCGTCACGCACCAGTTTCAGTGCTTCCTTGACCTTGATCTTGCGGCTTTTCTTTTTGCCCTTGCCCATGTTGGCGAACAGGCTCTGCAACTGGTTGGTCATTTCTTCCATGCCCGGCGGCGCGGAGATATCGACGCCGACCACTTCGGCAACTTCGATTTCGATCTCCTTGTCGTCCAGCTGACCTTCGCGCAGGCGCTTGCGGAACAGCTGGCGGGTGTTGGAATCGGCCGACGGCGCGGCGTCTTCGTTGAAACCCATGCGTGCCGGTGGCAACAGGGCGTCAAGGATGCGTTCTTCGGCGGCGTCTTCGGCGCGATGGCGAACCTTGGTGATTTCCTGTTCGCGCAGCAGTTTGATGGCCGCGTCAGCCAGGTCGCGAATGATCGATTCTACGTCGCGACCGACATAACCGACTTCGGTGAACTTGGTCGCTTCGACTTTGATGAACGGTGCGTTGGCCAGTTTGGCCAGGCGCCGGGCGATCTCGGTTTTACCGACGCCGGTCGGGCCGATCATCAGGATGTTCTTGGGGGTCACTTCAACGCGCAGCTCTTCAGGCAGCTGCATCCGACGCCAGCGGTTACGCAGCGCGATGGCGACGGCGCGCTTGGCATCGTCCTGGCCGATGATATGGCGATTGAGTTCGTGGACGATTTCACGGGGAGTCATGGACATAAGTATTTGGCGGACCTCAAGCAAGAATGAGCCGTGGCACAAAGGCCTGAACAGGCTTACTCGGCGCAGTCCTGCTCCTCAATGGTCTGGGTGTGGTTGGTGAATACACAGATGTCGCCGGCGATGCCGAGTGCGGTTTCGACGATTTCCCGGGCGGACAGATCGGTTTTCTTCAGCAGCGCGCTGGCGGCGGCCTGGGCATAACCACCCCCGGAACCCATGGCGATCAGCCCTTCTTCGGGTTCGACCACGTCGCCGTTGCCGGTAATGATCAGGGACGCGTCTTTGTTGGCGACCGCGAGCATGGCTTCGAGGCGGCTGAGGGTGCGGTCGGTGCGCCACTCTTTGGCGAGTTCGACGGCGGCGCGAACCAGATGACCCTGATGTTTCTCGAGCTGGCCTTCGAAACGCTCGAACAGGGTGAAGGCGTCGGCAGTGGCGCCGGCAAAGCCGGCGATCACCTGGCCGTGGTACAGGCGGCGAACTTTCTTCGCGTTGCCTTTCATCACGGTATTGCCCAGAGAAACCTGGCCGTCGCCGCCCATGACGACTTTGCCGTGGCGGCGAACTGAAACGATGGTGGTCAAGGGAGAGTCTCCACGCAGTGGGGCGAAAATGCCTTATGCCAACTCATATGGGGGTGGTGATGCGTTTTTCAACTGCGGGGAGGGAGAGAGGACGAGCGGTGTGGTTTTGGCGAGGTGTGTGTTGCGTGTGCTGACGCCATTCGCGAGCAAGCCCGCTCCCACACTGGATTTGTGTTGTTTGCAGGTTCTATGGCAAACGGAGATTCAATGTGGGAGCGGGCTTGCTCGCGAAGGAGGCGACCCGGTATTCCAGGCCGCCCAGAGCATTTGCCCCGTTATTATCTCTTGAGGCTGTGTCCTTTAACGGCTCTGGCGTTGTTGTAACAACAGGTTGCTGAAACCGCTGCCGGCCAGTTGTTTCTGGGCGGTGGTCAGTTGCTCGCGGTTGCTGAACGGTCCGACCAGTACCCGATACCAGGTTTCATCTTTCACGGTGCCGGATTCAACCGCCACCGCCTGACCGAGCAGGATGATCTGCGCGCGAACCTTGTCCGCGTCAGCTTCTTTGCGGAACGAGCCAGCCTGCAGGAAGAACTTGGTCACCGGTGCCGCTTTGGACACCGGCGGCGCTGGCGGCGGAGTAATCCCGGCCAGTGCGGCCTGAGCCCGCGCGGTATCGATCTTCGCCGCTTGCTCCGGCGTCACCGGCGTGGTCGGAATGGCCGGCACTTGCGGCGTCGGCAGGGTTTTCTCCGGCACCGCATCCGGCGGCACGATCACTTCCGATTCCGGCAGCAAGGTATAGAAGTCGTATTTCGGCTTCACCGGCTGTGTCGGGCTCGGCGGGGTCTTGTTGGCCTCGGCGATCCGGGTGGCTTTCTGCTGCTCGATTTTCTCGCGCTTGACGCTCTCGCTGCCCTTGCCCGGTTCCAGCTTCATCAGGAACACGATAAACGCGCCGACCGTGAGGCCGATGGCCATCCACAGCCAGCCCGGAATCGGTTGCTTTGCAGGAGCTTGGTAACGGCTGGCGCCACGCTTGGGTGCAGGTTTTTTCTTGGCGGCCAACTTACATACGCTCCAGAGTTTCCAGACCCAAGAGTTCCAGGCCTTGCTTGAGAGTGCGGCCGGTCAGCGCGGCGAGGCGCAGGCGGCTCTGCATTTGCGCCGGGGTGTCGGCGCCGAGGATCGGGCAGTTCTCGTAGAAACTGGAGAACAGGCCCGCGACATCGTACAGGTAGGTGCACAGAATGTGCGGCGTACCTTTGTCGGACACGTTATTCAACACTTCGCCGAACTGCGCCAGTTTCGCGGCCAGTTCGTGTTCGTGTGCCGCCTCGAGGACGATCTGGCCTTCGACTTCGCTGAAATCCTTGCCGAGTTTGCGGAACACTCCGGCCACGCGGGTGTAGGCGTACAGCAGGTACGGTGCGGTGTTGCCTTCGAAGTTCAGCATCAGGTCGAAGTTGAAGCTGTAGTCGCTGGTGCGATGCTTGGACAGGTCGGCGTACTTCACCGCGCCAATGCCCACGACCCTGGCGATGTTGCGCAGTTCGTCCTCAGCCAGTTCCGGGTTTTTCTCTTTCACCAGGTTGTAGGCCCGTTCCTGGGCTTCGGTCAGCAGGTCGATCAGCTTCACGGTGCCGCCGTCACGGGTCTTGAACGGACGGCCGTCGGCGCCGTTCATGGTGCCGAAGCCCATGTGTTCCATCTCCATCGGGTGCGTCACGAAGCCGGCCTTGCGCGCCACGGCGAACACTTGCTGGAAGTGCAGGGCCTGACGTTGATCGACGAAATACAGTGCGCGATCGGCCTTGAGCTTGCCGCTGCGATAACGCACCGCCGCCAGGTCGGTGGTGGCATACAGGTAGCCGCCGTCGGCCTTGACGATGATCACCGGCAGCGGGTCGCCATCGGCGTTCTTGAACTCGTCGAGGAACACGCACTGGGCGCCGTTACTTTCGACCAGCATGCCGGCGGCCTTGAGGTCGTTGACCACGTTGATCAGGTCGTCGTTGTAGGCGCTTTCGCCCATCACGTCGGCCATGGTCAGTTTGACGTTCAACAGCTCGTAGATTTTCTGGCAGTGGGACAGCGAGATGTCCTTGAACTTGGTCCACAGCGCCAGGCAGTCCGGGTCACCGGCTTGCAGCTTGACCACCAGGCCACGAGCGCGGTCGGCGAATTCTTCGGATTCATCGAAACGTTGCTTGGCCGCGCGGTAGAAGTTTTCCAGGTCCGACAGCTCGTCGCTGGTGACCGGGTTTTCCTGCAGGTACGCCATCAGCATGCCGAACTGGGTGCCCCAGTCGCCAACGTGGTTCTGGCGGATCACTTCGTCGCCGAGGAACTCGAGGACCCGCGCCACGCCGTCGCCGATGATGGTCGAGCGCAAGTGGCCGACGTGCATCTCTTTGGCCAGGTTCGGCGCCGACAGGTCGACTACGGTGCGCTGCGCCGCACCCGCCTTGCGCACGCCGATGTGAGCGTCGGCCAGGGCGGCATCCAGGCGAGTGGCCAGGGCTTGGGTGTTCTGGAAGAAATTGAGGAAGCCCGGGCCGGCGATTTCGGCTTTGGAGACGTTTTCGTCGGCCGGCAGCGCGGCGATGATTTTCTCGGCCAGGTCGCGCGGCTTCATGCCGGCCGGTTTGGCCAGCATCATCGCGATGTTGCTGGCGAAATCGCCGTGAGTCTTGTCACGGGAGTTTTCCACCTGAATCGCCGGCGACAGGCCTTCAGGCAACACACCTTCGTTGACGAGTTGGGTGATGGCTTGTTGGATCAGCTGGCGAATGGTGTCTTTCATGGTCTTCTCTTTCGACCGCAAGCGCGGCGGCGCTTCGATGCGCTGGTGGAAAAACTGGGCATTATCCGTGGCGAAGGCGGGCTTGCCAACTATAGCGGGCAGGATGTGGATATGTGGTGACTATTCGGCCGCTTTCGCTGTAGGAGCGAGCTTGCTCGCGAATAACCTGAGAGCGCCGCGGGGTGTCAGGTTTGCAGCGTTATCGTTGACGACCATCGCGAGCAAGCTCGCTCCTACAGGGGGATATGCGTCGATCACACAACCAATGAACACCACAGGCCCGTTGTGGGAGCGAGACCGGCTTGCCCTCGATGGCGATCTTGAAATCAATACAAATCCACCGGATCCACATCCAACGACCAGCGCACCGCCCGCCCACCAGGCATCTGCTCCAAAATCAGCAGCCAGCTGCTTAATAGTCGATGCAGTGGTGCGCGAGCCGTCGCTTGTAGCAACAACTGCGCACGATAGCGCCCGGCCCGTCGTTCCATCGGTGCCGGTACCGGCCCGAGCAGCTCGATCCCGGTCAGGTTCTGTTCGGCCAGCAAACGCTCGGCCTCGCTGCACGCTTCATCGAGAAAACCTTCGGCCTGCCCCGGTTTGTGCGCTTCGGCCCGCAGCAGCGCCAAGTGCGCAAACGGCGGTAGTCCTGCCGAGCGACGTTCGCTCAACGCCTGCTCGGCAAACGCGAAATACCCCTGTTCGGTCAATTGCACCAGCAGCGGATGGTCTGCAAGGTGGGTTTGAATGATCACCTTGCCCGGCTCTTCAGCCCGGCCTGCGCGGCCTGCGACCTGGACGATCAGCTGCGCCATGCGTTCGCTGGCGCGGAAGTCGCCGGAGAACAGGCCGCCATCGGCATCGAGTATCGACACCAGGGTCACCCGTGGGAAGTGGTGCCCTTTGGCAAGCATCTGCGTGCCTACCAGAATGCAGGGATGGCCTTTCTGGATAGTGGCGAACAGTTGGTTCATCGCGTCCTTGCGTGAAGTGCTGTCGCGGTCGACCCGCAGCACCGGGACGTCGGGGAACAAAATAGCCAGGCGTTCCTCGGCGCGCTCGGTGCCGGCCCCTACCGGGCGCAGGTCGACTTTCCCGCACTTGGGGCAATGCCGGGGCACGCGTTCGACGTAGCCGCAATGGTGGCAGCGCAACTCGCCGGAGCGCTGGTGCACGGTCATCCGTGCATCGCAGCGTTGGCATTCGGACATCCAACCGCAATCGTGACACAGCAGCGTCGGCGCAAAACCGCGGCGGTTGAGAAAAACCAACACCTGCTGACCCGCCGCCAGTGTCTGGCCGATGGCCTGCTGCATCGGCCCGGAAATGCCGCTGTCCAGGGGGCGGCTTTTCACGTCGAGACGCAGAAAGCGCGGTTGCTTGGCGCCACCGGCGCGTTCATTCAGGCGCAGGAGTCCGTACCGACCGGTATAGGCGTTATGCAGGCTTTCCAGTGACGGGGTGGCGGAGCCGAGGACAATCGGGATATTTTCCTGTCGTGCCCGCACCAACGCCAGGTCGCGAGCGTGATAGCGCAGGCCCTCCTGCTGTTTATAGGAGCTGTCGTGCTCTTCATCGATGATGATCAGGCCGGGGTTCTTCATCGGGGTGAACAGCGCCGAGCGGGTGCCGATAATGATGTCGGCCTCGCCGTCCCGCGCGGCAAGCCAGGCGTCCAGGCGCTCACGATCATTGACCGCCGAGTGGATCAGCGCGATGCGTGCATTGAAACGCTGCTCGAAGCGCGCCAGGGTCTGCGGGCCGAGGTTGATCTCCGGGATCAGCACCAGTGCCTGCTTGCCCGCTTCAAGAGTTTCGCGAATGAGCTGCAGATACACTTCGGTCTTGCCGCTGCCGGTGACGCCGGCCAGTAAAAACGCGTGATAACTGTCGAAACCGGCGCGAATCGCTTCATAAGCCGCACGCTGCTCGGGATTGAGCGGCAGCTCCGGTTGCGCCAGCCAGCGTTCGTGGCGCGCGCCGGGGGCGTGCCTGCGGATTTCCACCTGTACCAGGTCTTTGGCCAGCAACAGGTCGAGGCTGTCCTTGCTCAACATCAGTTTGCTCAGCAGCTGATGGGCGACGCCGTGGGGATGCTGGGCCAGGGTCGCCAGGGCCTCACGCTGGCGCGGGGCGCGGGCGATGCGTGGGTCATCGAGGCTGGCGCCCGGCGCAGCGGACCAGAAACGCTCCTGGCGCGCTTCGGCCAGTTCGCCCTGGCGCAACAACACCGGCAGCGCCCAGCTCAAGGTATCGCCGAGGCTGTGTTGATAATACTGGGAGGTCCACAGGCACAGCTTGAACAGCGCCGGCGGCAATGGCGGTGTGGCGTCGAGCAGGGCCAGGGCCGGTTTGAGCTTTTCTGCCGGCACTTCGCTGGAGTCGGTGACCTCCACCAGAATCCCGATCATCTCCCGTCGGCCGAACGGCACCCGCAGGCGCATGCCCGGATGCAACTGGGCACGCAGCACGCCGGCCGGGGCACGGTAATCGAACAGGCGGCGCAGCGGCGAGGGCAGGGCGAGGCGCAATATGGCGTCGGGCACGCGGGGGGATCTCTTTGGGCGGGCAATAAATGCAAGGCTGGACGCAATACCTGTAGGAGCGAGCTTGCTCGCGAAGGTATTCCAGCCGCTGAGTGGCGTCGGTTGTACCTTTTTCGCGAGCAAGCTCGCTCCTACAGAGCAATGTACTTTGGACCGGGAGCCTAGCAGACGGTCGGTGTGAGGGACAGCTTGCGTGATTTGAAACCTCTGGTAGAATCCGCGGCCTAATTACGTGCGGTATTCAACAATGGTGTTGAGTGGCGGCACGCTAGCCTGAGGAATACACCATGAAAGCCGATATCCATCCAGCATACGAAACCATCGAAGTAACTTGCAGCTGCGGCAACAAGTTCGAAACCCGTTCGAACCTGTGCAAGCCACTGGGTACTGACGTATGCAACGAGTGCCACCCGTTCTACACCGGTAAGCAGAAGACTCTGGATACTGGCGGCCGTGTACAGCGCTTCGCAGACCGTTTCGGTGCGTTTGGCAAAGCCAAGGCTCCTGCTGCGGCAGAGTAAGGTTACAAAGCCCCATGGGCTTTACCTTGCTGATGAAAAAGGCGTCCCTTGCGGGCGCCTTTTTTGTGTCTGCGTTTTGGCTATGTGCTGCCCAGGCCTTCTGCCCGGCGCCGGACGGCCTGGCCTCGGTCACGGTGCAGCGGGTGGTGGACGGCGACACGCTGCGCCTGAGCGATGGCCGCAGTGTGCGCATGATCGGTTTGAATACCCCGGAGCTGGGCAGGAAAGGCCGTGCCGACGAGCCGTTCGCCGTGACGGCCCGCAAACGCCTGGAAGCGCTGGTTGCGGCCAGCGACGGACGGCTCGCAGTGCTGCCCGGCAAGGAAAGCAAGGATAACTACGGCCGTACCCTGGCTCATCTCTACAGCGCGGATGGCGCCAACCTCGAAGCGCAAATGCTCGCTGAGGGCCTGGGATTCCAGGTGGCCGTCGCGCCCAATGTCGATCTGGTCGCCTGCCAGCAAGCCGCGGAACGCAGTGCCCGTCAGGCCGGGCTGGGCGTGTGGCGACAATCAACTGTTTTGAAAGCGGAGCAGATCAACACGTCCGGTTTTGCCGTGCTCAGCGGTCGTGTGAGCAAGGTACAGCGCAATCGCGGCGGGGTTTGGATCGAGTTGCAGGATGCAGTTGTATTGCGCGTTGCACCCAATATGCTTGGCCAGTTCGATGTGGCGGCGCTTGAGCGGCTCAAGGGCAAGCAGATCGAGGCGCGCGGCTGGGTAGTGGATCGTTCGCGCCGCGGTGGGCGCAAAAACGGGCAGGCGCGCTGGTTATTGCCACTGACCCATCCGGCGATGCTGCAAGCGCTACCCTGATAAAAAATTGTAGACATTTTTTATGTCGATTGTGAACAGTCCATCCCTTGTGTTCCGTGGCTCTTGGCCCAAAGTCGTAGGGCAGGCCGCTTGACAGCGGTGACTGGTCAGTCTTGTGGGGACTTTGCGACACGAGTATCCTCGGCGATCCGTCTGTCCAACAGTAAAAGCGGAATGCCCACATGTCTGATCTGAAAACTGCCGCTCTCGAATATCACGCCCATCCTCGTCCAGGGAAGCTGAGTGTCGAGCTCACCAAGGCCACCGCTACCGCCCGCGACCTATCGCTGGCCTACAGCCCCGGCGTAGCCGAACCAGTACGCGAAATCGCCCGCGATCCTGAACTGGCCTACAAATACACCGGCAAGGGCAATCTGGTTGCAGTCATTTCCGATGGCACAGCGATTCTCGGCCTGGGTAACCTCGGCCCATTGGCTTCCAAGCCAGTGATGGAAGGTAAAGGCGTGCTGTTCAAGCGCTTCGCCGGCATCGACGTTTTCGACATCGAAGTCGACTCCGAAAGCCCGCAAGCTTTCATCGACACCGTCAAGCGCATCTCCATCACGTTTGGTGGCATCAACCTGGAAGACATCAAGGCACCCGAGTGCTTTGAGATCGAACGCGCCCTGATCGAACAGTGCGACATTCCGGTCTTCCACGATGACCAGCACGGCACCGCGATCGTGACCGCGGCCGGCATGATCAACGCCCTGGAAATCGCTGGCAAAACCCTGGCTGACGCCAAGATCGTCTGCCTGGGCGCCGGTGCTGCCGCCATCTCCTGCATGAAATTGCTGGTGAGCATGGGCGCCAACATCGAAAACATCTACATGGTTGACCGCACCGGCGTGATCCACTCCGGCCGTGACGACCTGAACCAGTACAAGGCTGTCTTCGCTCACGCGACCGAGAAACGCACCCTGGCTGACGCGCTGGAAGGCGCTGACGTGTTCGTAGGCCTGTCCGGTCCGAACCTGCTGAGCGCTGAAGGCTTGAAATCCATGGCGGCCAACCCGATCGTGTTCGCGTGCTCGAACCCGGATCCGGAAATCTCCCCGGAACTGGCGCATGCCACCCGCGACGACGTGATCATGGCCACCGGCCGTTCGGACTACCCGAACCAGGTCAACAACGTACTGGGCTTCCCGTTCATCTTCCGCGGTGCCCTGGACGTTCGCGCCAAGCGCATCAACGAAGAAATGAAAGTGGCTGCGGCCAACGCCCTGCGTGAACTGGCCAAACTGCCAGTGCCTCAGGAAGTGTGCGACGCCTATGGCGGCATCAAGCTGGAATTCGGTCGTGAGTACATCATTCCGAAACCAATGGATGCCCGCCTGATCACCCTGATCTCCGATGCCGTGGCCAAGGCTGCGATCGAGACCGGTGTGGCGACCTTGCCGTATCCGAAGAACTACCCGCTGAAAAGCGTGGATGATGTGTTCAACGGTTAAGTCGTTGTAGCGCTTCAACCGAAAGCCCCGATTCGTATGAGTCGGGGCTTTTTTTTTATGTCTGAGAGGTTTGTGTCGTTTGTGAGGGCCTCTTCGCTGGCAAGCCAGCTCCTACAGGGGTGTAGGAGCTGGCTTGCCAGCGAAGGCGGCCTGATAGGCGACGACCATCTTCAGGCTGCAGCAATAATCCATATGAAAAAAGCCCCGCGCTTCTCCCGAAGGCGGGGCTTTTTGATGGGCTGTGCGATCAGAACAAATCGATCGGCGCCCCTTCATCCGCGGGCAGCGGGCTGCCCGGCGCATTGCCGTTGCCCAGCTCGTTACCCGACGGTGGCGTGTCCTCGGCCTTGAACAGTTCGAAGTAGGCGCCTGGCGTGCCTGGGGAGGCTGCACGGCCACTGATCGGGTCGACGCGCAGGCTGAGGATGCCTTCCGGTTCTCGCTGCGTATGCGGCGGCTTGTCCTTGAGCGCGGCGCCCATGTAGCTCATCCAGATCGGCAGCGCGACAGTGCCGCCGTACTCCCGGCGACCCAGGCTTTCAGGCTGGTCGAAGCCGGTCCAGACGGTGGTCACGTAGTCAGCGTTGTAGCCGGAGAACCAGGCGTCCTTGGATTCGTTGGTGGTGCCGGTCTTGCCCGCAATGTCACTGCGCCCCAATGCCAGGGCGCGGCGGCCGGTGCCGCGTTTGATGACGTCCTCGAGCATGCTGTTGAGGATGAACGTGGTGCGGCCGTCGACAATGCGTTCGGCCACGGCCGGGGTGGGCGGCACTGGCTGGGCAGTCAGGGTGTCGCCTGGCGTTGCGCTGACGGTGAACGCGTCTGCAGCCGGTGCCGGTGCCGCGATGCCGTTGCTGACTGCATCGCCTTTCGGAACGCTTGGCGGGTTGGCGACGAACAGTGTGTCGCCGTTGCGGCTTTCGATCTTGTCGATAATGTACGGGGTGATCTTGTAGCCGCCGTTGGCGAAGGTGCTCCAGCCGGTGGCGATTTCCATGGGCGTCAGGGTGGCGGTGCCCAGGGCCAGGGACAGGTTGCGCGGCAGGTCCTGCTTGTTGAAGCCGAACTTGCTGATGTAGTCGATGGTGCGGTCCACGCCCAGCGCTTGCAGCAGGCGGATCGACACCAGATTGCGCGACTTGTAGAGCGCCTCTCGCATGCGGATCGGACCGAGGAAGGTGTTGGTGTCGTTCTTCGGGCGCCAGACCTTGTCCAGGTATTCGTCGACAAACACGATCGGGGCGTCGTTCACCAGGCTGGCGGCGGTATAGCCGTTATCCAGCGCGGCACTGTAGACGAACGGCTTGAAGCTCGAACCCGGCTGACGCTTGGCCTGCAGAGCGCGGTTGTAGTTGCTCTGCTCGAACGCAAAGCCGCCGACCAGCGAGCGAATGGCGCCGTTCTGCGGGTCGAGGGACACCAGTGCGCCCTGGGCTTGCGGGATCTGGCTGAACTTCAGGGAGTTGTCGGGCTGGCGCTGGACGCGAACCAGATCACCGACCTGAGCCACATCCGAGGGCTGCTTCGGATTGGGGCCCATGCTGTTGGTGTTCAGGAACGGCCGCGCCCATTTCATGGTGTCCCAGCTGACGTGTTCTTCGCCGGTGCGGGTCAGCACTTGCAGGCCAGTCTTGTCGACGTGAATGACGATGGCCGGCTCAAGGCTGCTGACGGTGCGCTGTTTAGTCAGTTCCGTCGCCCAGGCCTCGCGGGTCTTGCCCGGCAGGCGTGACTCGGGGCCACGATAGCCATGCCGCTGATCGTAGGTCATCAAGCCTTCGTGGACCGCGGTGTTGGCCATTTCCTGCAGGTTGCTCGGCACCGTGGTGGTCACGCGAAAGCCTTCGGTGTAGGCATCGCTGCCATAGCGCCCGACCATTTCGGCGCGGGCCATTTCCGCGATGTACGGCGCATTCACCTCCGGAGTCGGTACGTGATAACTGGCGTTGAGCGGTTCGTTGATCGCCGTGGTGTAGTCGGCTTCGGAGATTTTGCCCAGCTTGTACATGCGCCCCAGGATCCAGTCGCGACGCTCTTTGCTGCGGACGGGGTTGGCCAGTGGGTTAAAGCGCGACGGCGCCTTGGGCAGGCCGGCGATCATCGCCATTTGTGCCAGGCTGACGTCTCGAATCGACTTGCCGTAATAGACTTGCGCCGCGGCCTCGATGCCGTAGGCGCGGTTGCCCAGGTAGATTTTGTTCACGTACAACTCAAGGATTTCGTCCTTGGTCAGTTGCCGTTCGATCTGCAGGGCCAGGAGGATTTCAGTAGTCTTGCGCGAGAAGCTGCGTTCGCTGGTAAGGAAAAAATTCTTCGCAACCTGCATAGTGATGGTGCTGCCGCCGGACTGGATGTGTCCGCTCTTGATCAACTGAGTGGCGGCACGCATCAGGCTGCCGGGATCGACGCCGTAGTGGTTGGCGAAATTGTCGTCTTCGGCGCTGAGCAAGGCATTGATGAAATTGGGCGGGATGTCGGCGAAACGGATCGGCGTGCGGCGCATTTCGCCAAATTCAGCGATCAATTTGTCGTCGCTGCTGTATACCCGCAATGGAATCTGCAACTGAATGCTTCTCAGTGTCTCCACGGATGGCAATCCGGGACTAAGGTATAAAAACGCGCCGCTCAGACCAAGGAGCAGTCCGCAGAAGACGGCGACGATGGACCACCCGAAAAATTTCAGCAGACGAATCAAGGCTTTTGGATATCCAGGCAAAGAATGAATTAGGCTCAGGGTTCAGGTAAACAGGGAACGACCCGCGCTTGAAGTAAATGTGGAAAAAAACGCTGGGCATTATAAGCATTTTTCCGTCAAGGGCGTCATTTGCGCTGCTGTCAAGACGGGTGGTGTGAACGCAATGCGTATTACGGAGTCCGTAACTCACGGAAAGTCATAGGGAATTGGTAGTGCTAGGACTCTTCAATAAAAAGGCCAATACGCTGCTGGGGATCGACATCAGTTCCACGTCGGTCAAGCTTCTGGAATTGAGCCGCCAGGGTGATCGCTACCGGGTCGAGGCCTATGCGGTCGAACCGCTGCCCCCCAGTGCGGTGGTCGAGAAAAATATCGCCGAGCTCGAAGGCGTGGGTCAGGCCCTCGCACGCGTGCTGCTCAAGGCCAAGACCAGCCTCAGGAACGTCGCCGTGGCCGTGGCCGGTTCGGCAGTGATCACCAAGACCATCGAGATGGATGCCGGTCTTTCCGACGACGAGATGGAAAACCAGCTGAAGATCGAGGCCGATCAATACATCCCTTATCCATTGGACGAAGTCGCGATCGACTTTGAAGTCCAGGGCGTGTCGGCGCGCAGCCCCGAGCGGGTCAATGTGCTGCTGGCGGCTTGTCGCAAGGAGAACGTCGAAGTCCGTGAAGCGGCCTTGGCGCTGGCCGGCCTGACCGCTCGGGTGGTCGACGTCGAGGCCTACGCGCTGGAGCGATCGTACGGCCTGCTGACGCGTCATATGGCGGCCTCCCAGGCGGGGCTGACGGTGGCGGTGGTCGACATCGGCGCCACCATGACCACGCTGAGCGTGCTGCACAATGGGCGCATCATCTACACCCGCGAGCAATTGTTCGGCGGTCGCCAGCTGACGGAAGAAATCCAGCGACGATATGGCTTGACCCTCGAGCAGGCAGGGCTGGCGAAGAAACAGGGCGGCCTGCCGGACGACTACGTCAGCGAGGTCCTGCAGCCATTTCGCGAGGCGCTGGTGCAGCAGGTGTCCCGCTCGTTACAGTTTTTCTTCGCCTCCGGTCAGTACAACTCGGTCGATCACATTCTGCTGGCCGGCGGTACCGCGTCGGTCTCGGGGCTGGACCGGTTGATCGAGCAGCGACTGGGCACCCCCACGCAAGTGGCCAACCCCTTCTCCGATATGAGCCTGAGCAGCAAGGTCAACGCCGGTGCCCTGGCCAGTGATGCCCCGGCACTGATGATTGCCTGCGGGCTGGCCCTCAGGAGTTTCGACTGATGGCGCGGATCAATCTTTTACCCTGGCGCGAGGAACTGCGTGAAGCGCGTCGCAAGCGCTTTTTGCTGGCGCTGGTCGGGGTGCTGGTGGGTTCGGTGGGGGCGGTGCTGATTGCGGACCAGGTCATCAAAGGCGCCATCGATCGTCAAATCGCCCGTAACGACTACATCGGCAAGCAGATTGCCGTGGTCGATGAGCGGATCAAGCAGATCAGCGACCTCAAGGCCCGTCGCCAGCAGCTGGTCGAGCGCATGCGCATCATCCAGGACCTGCAAGGCAATCGCCCCATCAGCGGGCGCATCTTCGATCAGTTGGCGCGTACCTTGCCGGATGGCGTTTACTTCACCGAAGTGAAAATGGTCGGCAAAACCTTGTCCATTGCAGGCGCGGCAGAATCCAACAATCGCGTATCAGACCTGATGCGCAACCTGGATGCGTCCGACTGGTTCGATGCGCCCAGCCTCACGGAAGTCAAAGCGACCACCGCCGGTCAGCTCGATCAGGCCAATGTTTTCCAATTGACCGTACGTCAGACTCAACCGGCCGTGGAGAGCGCCAAATGAGGCTGTCCGAATGGTTCGAAGGCCTGCGCAAGATCGATATCAACGACCTGGATACCAACAACATGGGTTCCTGGCCGCCGGTGATCAAGGCATCGGCGGGTGCCCTGCTGATGGTCTTGGTGCTGGCGCTGGGGTACAGCTTTTACATCAGCGATCAGGAGGGTCGCCTCGACCTCAAGCGCGAGGAAGAGTCGACCCTCAAGGAGCAATTCGCCAGCAAAGCCCACATGGCGGCGAATCTGGAGCTGTATACCCAGCAGATGAAGGAAATGGAGAACTCTTTCGGCGTGCTGCTGCGCCAATTGCCCAGTGACACCGAGGTGCCCGGCCTGCTGGAGGACATCACGCGCACGGGCCTGGGCAGCGGTCTGGAATTCGAAGAGATCAAGCTGTTGCCGGAGGCCTCCCGGCAGTTCTACATCGAGCTGCCGATCCAGATCACCGTCACCGGTGCCTACCATGACCTGGCCACCTTCGTCAGTGGCGTAGCGGGACTGCCACGCATCGTCACCCTGCATGACTTCGATATTGCGCCGGCCAACCCCGAGGGCGGGCCGAGGTTGCGCATGAGCATCCTGGCCAAGACTTACCGCTACAACGACAAGGGGCTGCAAAAATGAGCCCGATTCGTTGTGTATCGATGATGGTATTCATCGCCGGCCTGGCCGGTTGTGGCAGCGGCAATGACGTCAGTGACCTCGATGCCTACATGAACGAAGTGCGCCTGCGACCGCCGGGCAAGATTGAACCCACCCCGATATTCCAGTCATACCCGACATTCACCTACAGTGCCGCCAACCTGAGAAGCCCGTTTTCCAGGCAGGCCAGAGTCGATCTGACGGGTCAGAAACACGGCTCGCGCAACGTCAAGCCCGACCCTGGTCGGGTCAAGCAATACCTCGAAGGTTTCAACATCGAGCAGTTTGAAATGGTCGGTACCCTCTCCAATGCGACGGGTTCCTTTGCGCTGCTGCGCGGAGCGGGCGGTGTGCATCGGCTGAAAGTCGGCGATTACCTGGGACGTAACGATGGACGGATCGTCGCCATCAGCGGCTCGCAGGTCGATGTGGTCGAAATCGTTCCGGACGGCGAAGGCGCCTGGCTGGAGCGGCCGCGGACCATTCCTTTGAAAGAGCACTCATAGTGGAACTCGAACAATGATCAGGATTTTCTCCACCTTCGGTATTTCGCTATGGATAGCGCTGCTGTCGCCGATGGTATCAGCGGCCAACCTCAAGACGCTGGATGTCGCGGCGTTACCGGGAGACCGCGTCGAGTTGAAGTTGTCCTTCGATGGACCGCCCCCGACGCCCCGTGGCTACACCACGGAATCGCCGGCACGGATTGCGCTGGATCTGCCCGGGGTAGTCAGTCAGCTGAAGAGCAAGAATCGCGAACTGGGGGGCGGCAATGCCCGCAGCGCCACGGTGGTGGAGGCCAAGGACCGCACGCGGCTGATCATCAACCTCACTCAATTGACCCCGTATGACGCGCGGGTCGAAGGCAACACCCTGTTCGTGGTTGTCGGGCAAGGCGCCGCGAAGGCCGCACCCCGGCCCGCCAATACGCCTCGCGCTGCCACTGCAACGCCAGCCCCGGCCAGGACGTATGCGCCGGTGGGCAAGGCCATACGGGGCGTGGATTTCCAGCGCGGCACCCAGGGTGAAGGCAATGTGGTCATCGATCTGTCGGACCCCACCATCGCCCCGGATATTCAGGAGCGCGACGGCAAGATCATCCTCGGTTTCGCCAGGACACAACTGCCCGAGCCATTGCGGGTGCGCCTGGACGTCAAGGACTTCGCCACGCCGGTGCAGTTCGTCAATGCCAGCGCCACGGGCGATCGGGCCACCATCAGCATCGAGCCCAGCGGCGCGTTTGACTATTCGACCTATCAAACCGACAACAAGCTGACGGTCAGCATCCGGCCGATGACCGTCGACGACCTGCAAAAACGCAACGCCGAGCGTTTCACCTACACCGGTGAAAAGCTCTCGCTGAATTTCCAGGACATCGATGTGCGCTCGGTGCTGCAACTGATCGCTGATTTCACCAACCTCAACCTGGTGGCCAGCGACACGGTGCAGGGCGGGATCACCCTGCGTTTGCAGAACGTGCCGTGGGACCAGGCGCTGGACCTGGTGCTGAAAACCAAAGGCCTGGATAAACGCATGATCGGCAACGTGCTGCTGGTGGCGCCCGCCGATGAGATTGCCGCGCGCGAACGCCAGGAGCTCGAGTCGCAAAAGCAGATTGCCGAACTGGCGCCTTTGCGTCGCGAGCTGCTGCAGGTCAACTACGCCAAGGCCGCGGATATTGCCAAGCTGTTCCAGTCGGTGACCAGTGCCGAGGCAAAAATCGACGAACGGGGCTCGATCACCGTCGATGAGCGCACCAACAACATCATTGCCTACCAGACCCAGGACCGCCTTGACGAGCTGCGCCGTATCGTTGCGCAACTGGATATTCCGGTGCGGCAGGTGATGATCGAGGCGCGCATCGTCGAAGCCAATGTCGATTACGACAAAAGCCTCGGCGTGCGCTGGGGCGGTTCGGTGCAGAACAAAGGCAACTGGAACACGTCCGGGGTCAGCAACGGCTCGTCGACCACCATTGGTACGCCGGGCAGTACCAGCACCAACTCGCCGTTCGTCGACATGGGCACCGCCGGCAACACCTCGGGACTGGGCATCGCGTTCATCACCGACAATGTGTTGCTGGACCTGGAGCTGACCGCGATGGAGAAGACCGGCAACGGCGAAATCGTCTCGCAGCCCAAGGTGGTCACATCCGACAAGGAAACCGCGAAAATCCTCAAAGGCACCGAAATTCCCTATCAGGAAGCCAGCTCCAGCGGCGCCACGTCGGTGTCGTTCAAGGAGGCCTCGCTGTCGCTGGAAGTGACGCCGCAGATCACCCCGGACAACCGGATCATCATGGAGGTCAAGGTCACCAAGGACGAGCCGGACTACTTGAACAAGGTGCAGGATGTGCCGCCGATCAAGAAAAACGAGGTCAATGCCAAGGTGCTGGTCAATGACGGCGAGACCATCGTCATTGGTGGCGTTTTTTCAAATACTCAGAGCAAGGTTGTAGATAAGGTGCCATTTCTTGGCGATGTGCCGTATCTTGGCCGCCTTTTCCGGCGTGACGTGGTTTCGGAGAAAAAATCCGAGCTGTTGGTGTTTCTCACTCCGCGTATCATGAATAACCAGGCGATTGCTGTGAGTCGTTGATTCTGTGCGAAATTTGATTCTTGTAGGACCGATGGGGGCTGGAAAAAGCACCATCGGCCGTTTGCTGGCCAAAGAGCTGCGCCTGCCGTTCAGAGATTCCGATAAGGAAATTGAATTGCGCACCGGCGCCAATATCCCGTGGATTTTCGATAAGGAAGGCGAACCGGGCTTTCGTGACCGCGAGCAGGCGATGATTGCCGAGCTGTGCGGCTGCGATGGCGTGGTGCTGGCGACCGGTGGCGGCGCGGTCATGCGCGAAGCCAATCGTCGGGCGCTGCGTGCCGGTGGTCGGGTGGTATACCTGCATGCCTCCGTCGAGCAGCAGGTCGGTCGCACCTCGCGTGACCGCAATCGACCCCTGCTGCGCACTGCCGATCCGGCCAAGACCCTTCGGGACCTGTTGGCGATTCGCGATCCGCTTTATCGGGAAATCGCCGATCTGGTGGTGGAAACCGATGAGCGACCGCCGCGAATGGTGGTGCTTGATATTCTCGAGCGCTTGCAACAGCTGCCTCCCCGTTAAAGCGCGGCGCGAAATGCGTTATCCTCGGGCGCTGTCATGGCCGCTCAAGGTTGTGGCGCATGGCTGCCGAACGGCGTCACACCAGCAGACGCCGTAGACATCGGTTAACTCAAGGCAGGACGCCTGATTCCATCTTTACTGTGGGGACACATGCAGACACTCAAGGTCGATCTAGGCGAGCGCAGCTACCCGATTCATATTGGCGAAGGTTTGTTGGATCAGCCTGAGCTGCTGGCCCCGCATATCCGCGGACGGCAAGTGGCGATTATCTCCAACGAGACCGTTGCGCCGCTCTATCTCGAGCGTCTGACCCGCAGCCTCGCACCGTTCTCGGTCATCTCCGTGATCCTGCCCGACGGTGAGGCCTTCAAGACCTGGGAAACCCTGCAGCTTATCTTCGACGGCCTGCTGACCGCGCGCCACGACCGGCGCACCACGGTGATTGCCCTGGGTGGCGGCGTCATCGGTGACATGGCCGGTTTTGCTGCCGCCTGCTACCAGCGCGGCGTCGATTTCATCCAGGTCCCGACCACGTTGCTGTCGCAAGTCGACTCGTCGGTGGGCGGCAAGACCGGGATCAATCATCCGCTGGGCAAGAACATGGTCGGCGCCTTCTATCAGCCGAACGTGGTGCTGATCGATACCGCCACCCTCAACACCCTGCCGGCCCGCGAGCTGTCCGCCGGGCTGGCGGAAGTCATCAAATACGGGCTGATCTGCGACGAGCCGTTCCTGACCTGGCTTGAAGAAAACGTCGATCGCCTGCGCGCCCTGGATCAGGTCGCCCTGACCTACGCCATCGAGCGTTCCTGCGCGGCCAAGGCGGCGGTCGTCGGTGCCGACGAGAAGGAAACCGGCGTTCGTGCCACGTTGAACCTGGGTCACACCTTCGGTCACGCCATCGAAACCCATATGGGCTATGGTGTCTGGCTGCATGGCGAAGCGGTTGCTGCTGGCACCGTAATGGCGTTGCACATGTCCGCACTGCTGGGCTGGATCAGCGAGCAGGAGCGCGATCGCGGCATCCGCCTGTTCCAGCGCGCCGGCCTGCCGGTCATCCCGCCGGAAGAGATGACCGAAGCCGATTTCCTCGAGCACATGGCAATTGACAAGAAAGTGATCGACGGTCGTTTACGCCTGGTGCTGCTGCGCCACATGGGCGAAGCGGTGGTGACCGACGATTATCCGAAAGAGGTTCTACAGGCCACGCTGGGAGCGGATTACCGCGCCCTGGCTCAGCTTAAAGGTTAATAAGATCCCGATGACTAGTTTGCATGCCGACGAGGCGTTCCTCGGCCATTACCAGTTGAGCCATGACCCTTTCGCTCCACGGGTGCCAGGTTTCAAATTTTTCCCTGCCCAGCGCAAGCCGGTGCTGGGCCAGCTGCATCACCTTGCACGCTATAGCCAGATGCTGCTGGTGGTCACCGGTCCGCAAGGCAGTGGCAAGACCCTGTTGCGTCAGGCCCTGGTGGCCAGTACCAACAAGCAGTCGGTGCAGAGTGTCGTGGTTTCCGCCCGGGGTGCCGGTGATGCAACCGGCGTGCTGCAGCAGGTGGCTCAGGCGCTGAACGTTGCGCAGCCGCAGGTCGGTGCGATTCTGGCTCAAGTGGTGCAATTGGCGCTCACGGGGCAGGAAGTCTACCTGCTGGTGGATGATGCCGAGCACGTCGACGAGTCCGCGCTGGAGGCCTTGATGGCTCTGGCCGCCGGTGCGCCGGAAGGTCGTCCGCATGTGTTCCTGTTCGGCGAGTCCTCGCTGATCGCGCAGCTTGATGCGTTGAGCCTTGAGGAAGAGCGTTTCCACGTCATCGAGTTGCAGCCGTACACCGAAGAAGAAACCCGGGAATATCTGGACCAGCGGCTCGAGGGCGCGGGGCGGGGAATCGAACTTTTCACCGCGAATCAGATCTCTGATATTCACGAAAGCTCCGACGGTTGGCCTGGCAACATCAACCAGGTTGCCCGCGATGCAATGATCGAAGCCATGATTGCCAGCCGCTCAGCGGTCAAGCGTCCAAGTATGGGGTTCAATATGCCGAAGAAACACGTATTGGCGATTTCCGCCGTCGTCGTGGTCGCGGTAGCCGCCGCCTGGTTGATGCCGGGTCGCAGCAAAGCACCGACCACAGGCGCACCTGCCAACGAGCAGGCGCAACTGCCGCCAGGCCAGGGCACACCGCAACCAGACGGTAGCGGTGCTCCGGCGATGGAGTTCAACGGTAATTCGCAACCGATGCCGTTGCCGCTGGTCGGCAACTCGCAGCCGGTCATGCGCGGTCCCCTGGCCGAAGCGGCCGGCGGTATCACCGAAGGCGACGACGGCGTGCCGTTAGAAGGCTCCAGCGCCACGCCGCCGACCGTGACCACGACTGCTCCGCCTGCGGGTTTGCAGCCAGGTCCGGCGCCGACATCGGCGGCCAAGCCAGCACCTGCTCCGACTCAAGTCGCGACGGCCAAGCCTGCTCCGGCGCCTGCTGCGAAACCGGCCCCAGTGCCAGCCAAACCCGCCGCGGCAGCCGCCAAGCCTGCCGACAAGCCAGTCACCGTGGCCAAAGCCGCGGGTGGCACCTGGTACGCAGGACAAGCACCGGGCAACTACGTGGTGCAGATCCTCGGCACCAGCTCCGAAGCGTCCGCGCAAAACTTCGTGAAAGAGCAGGGCGGCGAGTACCGTTATTTCAAGAAAGTGCTTAACGGCAAACCGCTTTACGTCATCACTTACGGCAGTTTCGCCAACCGCGATGCAGCCCTCAGCGCCATCAAGGCCTTGCCAGCGAAGGTTCAGGCTGGTAAACCTTGGCCTCGCACTGTCGCCAGCGTCCAACAGGAACTGGCAGCAACTCGCTGAAGATTCGGCGGCCTTACCCAGGCCGCCACTCCAGGCACCTCAAAATTTCCGCAAGTGCGCGCCGTCTCTTCAGACCGCGTGCCTTGTGGTGTCTGCGTCACAGTAGTCTTTGAGTCGTAGCGGTCAAAATTAAAAAAGTTTTGACTAGCACAGTAGATAGCTTTAAACCTTTCACAAATGCGACATAGATTTGCGACATTTCGTCGTCAAATTTGTGAGCCTCTGTGTCGGTGTGTACAATGACCTCCCTTTTGCCCCTGCAAAGCTGGCGTACGTTCGGCGCGGAT
The DNA here is from genome assembly GCF_006094435.1 of Pseudomonas sp. MPC6. Lineage (NCBI taxonomy): Bacteria > Pseudomonadati > Pseudomonadota > Gammaproteobacteria > Pseudomonadales > Pseudomonadaceae > Pseudomonas > Pseudomonas sp. MPC6. The sequence continues at coordinate 541,630 of NZ_CP034783.1, forward strand.
GGCAAGTGGTTGAATTGAAAAGAAATTTGCCCTGATAAGGGGCAGCCTGGTGAGAAAGTGTCTATGAAAGCAGGTCTGTACCAACCAGATGAATTCAAGGATAACTGCGGTTTCGGCCTGATAGCCCATATGCAGGGCGAGCCCAGTCATACCCTTTTGCAAACGGCCGTCGAGGCCCTGACCTGCATGACCCACCGCGGTGGGATCAACGCCGACGGCAAGACCGGTGACGGTTGCGGTCTGCTGATTCAAAAGCCGGACGCGTTCCTGCGAGCCATCGCCCAGGAAACCTTCGGCGTCGAACTGCCCAAGCAATATGCGGTGGGCATGGTCTTCTTCAACCAGGATCCGGTCAAAGCCGAAGCCGCTCGCGAGAACATGAATCGCGAGCTCCTGGCGGAAGGCCTGCAGCTGGTCGGCTGGCGCAAAGTGCCGATCGACACCAGCGTCCTCGGCCGCCTGGCCCTCGAGCGCCTGCCGCAGATCGAGCAGGTGTACATCGGCGGTGAAGGCCTGAGCGACCAGGACATGGCGATCAAGCTGTTCAGCGCCCGTCGTCGCTCGTCCGTGGCCAACGCCGCCGACGTCGATCACTACATCTGCAGCTTTTCCCACAAGACCATCATTTATAAAGGCCTGATGATGCCGGCGGATTTGACCGCCTTCTATCCAGACCTCAGCGACCAGCGCCTGCAAACCTCGATCTGCGTGTTCCACCAGCGCTTTTCGACCAACACCTTGCCAAAATGGCCGCTGGCGCAGCCGTTCCGCTTCCTCGCCCACAACGGCGAGATCAACACCATCACCGGCAACCGCAACTGGGCCCAGGCCCGGCGCACCAAGTTCACCAACGATCTGATGGATCTGGAAGAACTCGGCCCGCTGGTCAACCGTGTAGGTTCCGACTCCTCCAGCATGGACAACATGCTCGAGCTGATGGTCACCGGTGGCATCGACCTGTTCCGCGGCGTGCGGATGATCATTCCGCCTGCGTGGCAGAACGTCGAAACCATGGACCCGGACCTGCGGGCGTTCTACGAATACAACTCGATGCACATGGAACCGTGGGACGGCCCGGCCGGTGTGGTAATGACCGACGGTCGCTATGCGGTGTGCCTGCTCGACCGTAACGGTCTGCGCCCGGCGCGTTGGGTCACCACCAAGAACGGCTTCATCACCCTGGCGTCGGAAATCGGTGTCTGGAACTACCAGCCTGAAGACGTGATCGCCAAGGGCCGCGTCGGCCCGGGCCAGATCTTTGCCGTGGACACCGAAACCGGTCAGATCCTCGACACCGATGCCATCGACAACCGCTTGAAGTCGCGTCATCCGTACAAGCAATGGCTGCGCAAGAATGCCCTGCGCATCCAGGCGACCATGGAAGACAACGACCACGGATCGGCGTTCTACGACGTCGATCAGCTCAAGCAGTACATGAAGATGTACCAGGTCACGTTCGAAGAACGTGATCAGGTGCTGCGTCCGCTCGGCGAGCAAGGCTACGAGGCCGTTGGCTCGATGGGCGACGATACGCCGATGGCCGTGCTGTCCCAGCGCGTGCGCACGCCGTACGACTATTTCCGCCAGCAGTTCGCGCAGGTGACCAACCCGCCGATCGACCCGCTGCGTGAAGCCATCGTCATGTCGCTGGAGATCTGCCTCGGTGCCGAGCGCAACATCTTCCAGGAGTCGCCGGAACACGCCTCGCGCGTGATCCTCAGCTCGCCGGTCATTTCCCCGGCCAAGTGGCGCTCGCTGATGAACCTCGATCGTCCGGGCTTCGAGCGCGCGATCATCGACCTCAACTATGACGAGAGCGTCGGCCTCGAAGCCGCGGTGCGCAACGTCGCCGATCAGGCTGAAGAAGCGGTTCGCGCCGGTCGCACCCAGATCGTGTTGAGCGACCGTCACATCGCCCCGGGCAAGTTGCCGATCCACGCATCCCTGGCCACCGGCGCGGTGCACCACCGCCTGACCGAAAAAGGCCTGCGTTGCGACTCCAACATCCTGGTGGAAACCGCGACCGCTCGCGATCCGCATCACTTCGCGGTGTTGATCGGTTTCGGCGCCTCGGCGGTCTATCCGTTCCTGGCCTACGAAGTGCTGGGCGACTTGATCCGTACCGGTGAAGTGCTGGGCGACCTCTATGAGGTGTTCAAGAACTACCGCAAAGGCATCACCAAAGGCCTGCTGAAGATCCTGTCGAAGATGGGCATTTCCACCATCGCTTCCTACCGCGGAGCACAATTGTTCGAAGCGATCGGCCTGTCCGAGGAAGTCTGCGACCTGAGCTTCCGTGGTGTGCCAAGCCGTATCAAGGGCGCGCGTTTCGTCGACATAGAAGCCGAGCAGAAAGCCCTGGCCGCCGAAGCCTGGAGCCCGCGCAAGCCGATCCAGCAGGGCGGATTGCTGAAGTTCGTCCACGGTGGCGAATACCACGCCTACAACCCGGACGTGGTCAACACCCTGCAAGCCGCTGTGCAGCAGGGCGACTACGGCAAGTTCAAGGAATACACGGCGCTGGTGGATAACCGCCCGGTGTCGATGATCCGCGACCTGTTCAAGGTCAAGACCCTCGATACGCCGTTGGACATCAGCGAGATCGAACCACTGGAATCGGTGCTCAAGCGCTTCGACTCCGCGGGTATCTCGTTGGGCGCGCTGTCGCCGGAAGCCCACGAAGCCCTGGCCGAAGCCATGAACCGCCTCGGTGCGCGTTCCAACTCCGGCGAAGGCGGCGAAGACCCGGCGCGCTACGGCACCATCAAGAGTTCGAAAATCAAGCAAGTCGCGACCGGCCGTTTCGGGGTGACCCCGGAATACCTGGTCAACGCCGAAGTGCTGCAGATCAAGGTCGCCCAGGGCGCCAAGCCCGGCGAAGGCGGTCAGCTGCCGGGCGGCAAGGTCAACGGTCTGATCGCCAAGCTGCGTTACGCAGTGCCGGGCGTGACCCTGATTTCGCCACCGCCGCACCACGACATCTACTCGATCGAAGACTTGTCGCAGCTGATTTTCGACCTGAAACAAGTCAACCCGAAGGCCCTGGTCTCGGTGAAGCTGGTAGCAGAAGCGGGCGTCGGCACCATCGCCGCCGGTGTGGCCAAGGCCTACGCGGACTTGATCACCATCTCCGGCTACGACGGCGGCACCGGCGCATCGCCGCTGACCTCGATCAAATACGCCGGCGCACCGTGGGAGCTCGGCCTGGCCGAAACCCACCAGACTCTGCGTGGCAACGACCTGCGCGGCAAAGTCCGGGTGCAGACCGACGGCGGCCTGAAAACCGGCCTCGACGTGATCAAGGCGGCGATCCTCGGCGCTGAAAGCTTCGGCTTCGGCACCGCGCCAATGATCGCGCTGGGTTGCAAATACCTGCGTATCTGCCACCTGAACAACTGCGCCACCGGCGTTGCGACCCAGAACGAGAAGCTGCGCAAGGATCACTACATCGGTACCGTCGACATGGTGGTGAATTTCTTCACCTACGTCGCCGAAGAAACCCGTGAGTGGCTGGCCAAGCTGGGCGTGCGCTCCCTCGAAGAGCTGATCGGCCGTACCGATCTGCTGGAAATCCTCGAAGGCCAGACCGCCAAGCAGAACCACCTGGACCTGACCCCGTTGCTCGGCAGCGATCACATCCCGGCAGACAAGCCTCAGTTCTGCCAGGTCGAGCGCAACCCGCCGTTCGACAAAGGCCTGCTGGCCGAGAAAATGGTCGACCTGGCCACCTCGGCCATCAACGACATGAGCGGCGCCGATTTCGCCCTGGATATCTGCAACTGCGACCGTTCCATCGGTGCGCGGATCTCCGGTGAAATCGCACGCAAGTATGGCAATCAGGGCATGGCCAGCGCACCGATCACCTTCCGCTTCAACGGGACGGCCGGTCAGAGCTTCGGTGTGTGGAACGCCGGCGGCTTGAACATGTACCTGGAAGGCGATGCCAACGACTATGTGGGCAAAGGCATGACCGGCGGCAAACTGGTCATCGTTCCGCCGAAGGGTAGCGTGTACAAGACTCAGGACAGTGCCATCATCGGCAACACCTGCCTGTACGGCGCCACCGGTGGCAAACTGTTCGCCGCCGGGACTGCGGGCGAGCGCTTCGCGGTGCGCAACTCCGGTGCTCACACCGTGGTTGAAGGCACTGGCGATCACTGCTGCGAATACATGACCGGTGGTTTCGTCTGCGTCCTGGGCAAGACCGGTTACAACTTCGGCTCAGGCATGACCGGCGGTTTCGCCTACGTACTCGACCAGGACAACTCGTTCGTTGACCGGGTCAACCACGAACTGGTGGAAATCCAGCGGATCAGCGGTGAGGCGATGGAAGCCTATCGCAGCCACTTGCAACGCGTGCTGAACGAATACGTCGAGGAAACCGACAGCGAGTGGGGTCGTAACCTCGCTGAAAACCTCGATGACTATCTGCGTCGTTTCTGGCTGGTCAAGCCCAAGGCTGCCAACCTGAAATCGTTGCTTTCCAGCACCCGTGCCAACCCGCAGTGATATGCGCCTGAAGAGTTTGATGAGGTTTTAACAATGGCTGAACGTCTGAATAACGACTTCCAGTTCATCGATGTCGGGCGCAAGGATCCGAAGAAGAAACTGTTGCGTCAACGCAAGAAAGAGTTCGTGGAAATCTACGAACCCTTCAAACCCCAGCATTCGGCCGATCAGGCTCACCGCTGCCTGGGTTGCGGTAACCCGTATTGCGAATGGAAGTGCCCGGTGCACAACTTCATTCCCAATTGGCTGAAACTGGTGGCCGAGGGCAACATCCTCCAGGCCGCCGAGCTGTCGCACCAGACCAACACCCTGCCGGAAGTGTGCGGCCGGGTGTGCCCGCAGGATCGTCTGTGCGAGGGTGCCTGCACCCTCAACGACGGCTTCGGCGCGGTGACCATCGGTTCGGTCGAGAAGTACATCACCGACACCGCGTTCGCCATGGGCTGGCGCCCGGACATGTCCAAGGTCATACCGACCGGCAAGCGTGTTGCCGTGATCGGCGCCGGCCCGGCAGGTTTGGGCTGTGCCGACGTGCTGGTCCGCGGCGGCGTGACCCCGGTGGTGTTCGACAAGAACCCGGAAATCGGTGGTCTGCTGACCTTCGGCATCCCTGAGTTCAAGCTGGAAAAGACCGTGCTGAGCAATCGCCGCGAAGTCTTCACCGGCATGGGCATCGAGTTCCGCCTGAACACCGAAGTGGGCAAGGACGTGACCGTCGAGCAGCTGCTCGAAGAATACGATGCCGTGTTCATGGGCATGGGCACCTACACCTACATGAAGGGCGGCTTTGCCGGCGAGGACCTGCCGGGCGTGCATGACGCGTTGGACTTCCTGATCGCCAACGTCAATCGCAACCTGGGCTTTGAGAAGTCGCCGGAAGATTTCGTCGACATGAAGGGCAAGAAGGTCGTGGTGCTGGGTGGCGGCGACACGGCGATGGACTGCAACCGGACCTCGATTCGCCAGGGCGCCAAGTCGGTGACCTGTGCCTATCGTCGCGACGAAGCGAACATGCCGGGCTCGCGCAAAGAGGTGAAGAACGCCAAGGAAGAAGGGGTGAAATTCCTCTACAACCGCCAGCCAATCGCGATCGTCGGTGAAGACCGCGTCGAAGGCGTGAAGGTGGTCGAGACCCGTCTCGGCGAACCGGACGCCCGCGGGCGTCGCAGCCCCGAGCCGATCCCGGGCTCCGAAGAGATCATCCCGGCGGACGCCGTGGTCATCGCATTCGGTTTCCGTCCAAGCCCGGCGTCGTGGTTCGAACAGCACAGCATCCAGACCGACAGCCAGGGCCGCGTCGTGGCTCCGGAGCAAGGTCAGTACAAGCACCAGACCAGCAACCCGAAAATCTTCGCCGGTGGCGACATGGTTCGTGGTTCTGACCTGGTGGTAACGGCGATCTTCGAAGGCCGCAATGCCGCCGAAGGGATCCTGGATTACCTGGGCGTCTGATCACTTCCTGAGATTGGAATACGATCAAAATGTGGGAGCGGGCTTGCTCGCGAAGTCGGAGTGTCAGTCAGCATTGATGTTGCCTGATACACCGCTTTCGCGAGCAAGCCCGCTCCCACAGTTGTTTCTCGGTGTTGCGAAAATCGTGATCCACCGCGACAAATTGACCCGATAGACAAAAGGCTGACCTGCAACCGTGCCTTTTGCGTCGCGCTCTGAGAAAATGCCCGCACTTTTTTTCCGGATGCCGACATGACTGCCCTGAAGAACGACCGTTTCCTTCGCGCCCTGCTCAAGCAACCTGTAGACGTCACCCCTGTGTGGATGATGCGTCAGGCCGGCCGCTACCTGCCTGAATACCGCGCCAGCCGTGCCAAGGCCGGCGACTTCATGAGCCTGTGCATGAATCCGGAGTTCGCTTGCGAAGTCACGATGCAACCGCTCGACCGCTATCCGCAACTGGACGCGGCGATCCTGTTCTCCGACATCCTCACCATCCCGGACGCCATGGGCCAGGGCCTGTACTTCGAAACAGGTGAAGGTCCACGCTTCAAGAAAGTCGTCAGCACCCTGGCGGACATCGAAGCCCTGCCGATCCCGGATCCGCACAAAGACCTCGGCTACGTCATGGACGCGGTCAGCACCATTCGCCGTGAGCTGAACGGCCGCGTGCCACTGATCGGCTTTGCCGGCAGCCCATGGACCCTGGCCACCTACATGGTTGAAGGCGGCTCGTCGAAAGACTATCGCAAGACCAAAACCATGCTCTACGACAACCCGCAAGCCTTGCACCTGTTGCTGGACAAGCTCGCGCAGACGGTCACCAGCTACCTCAACGGCCAGATCATGGCTGGCGCGCAAGCGGTGCAGATCTTCGACAGCTGGGGTGGCAGCCTCTCGGCGGCGGCGTACCAGGAATTCTCCCTGGCTTACATGCGCAAGATCGTCAGCGGGCTGATTCGCGAACACGAAGGTCGAAAAGTGCCGGTGATCCTGTTCACCAAGGGTGGGGGGCTGTGGCTGGAAAGCATCGCCGACGCTGGCGCCGATGCACTGGGCCTGGACTGGACCTGCGACATCGGCAGCGCCCGTTCTCGCGTTGGCGACAAAGTCGCGCTGCAAGGCAACATGGACCCGACCGTGCTCTATGCCAAGCCAGAAGCCATTCGCACCGAAGTCGGCCGCATCCTCGCCGGCTACGGCAAGGGCAGTGGCCACGTGTTCAACCTCGGCCATGGCATCACCCCGGAAGTCGATCCGGAACACGCCGGTGCGTTCTTGCGCGCGGTGCATGAGTTGTCGGCGCAATATCACGAGTGATCGTGACCCAATAGAAAACGCCCGGCTTATGCCGGGCGTTTTTGTTTGGCGATATGGGGCCGCACTCGGTCAATGTAGGAGCGAGCTTGCTCGCGAAGAGGCCGGCACATTCAACAAAGATGTTGGCTGACAGACCGCTTTCGCCGGCAAGCCGGTCTCGCTCCCACAGGGTTCCGCGTCAGGCTTTTACGCCGGTCAGCGGCGGCAACTTCGCCAGTTTCAACGCCACCAACAGCGCAATGACCAGCAATCCGCCAATGAACAGGCCAATCCCGTTCCACCCGCCCAAATGCCAGAACACCCCACCCGCCGTGCCGGCAATGCTCGACCCGGCGTAATAGCTGAACAGGTACAGCGACGACGCCTGCCCCTTGGCCTTGAGCGCGCGGCGGCCGATCCAGCTGCTGGCCACCGAATGGGCGCCGAAGAAGCCGAAGGTAAAAATCAGCATGCCGACGATCACCAGCGGCAATGACGTGAACAGGGTCAGGGCCAGGCCGGCGATCATCAGCACGATGGTGGCCCAGAGCATTTTGCGCCGGCCGAGTTTGTCGGCCAGGGCGCCGACTTTCGCCGAGCTGTAAATGCCCGACAGGTACACCACCGAGAGCAGCCCGACAAAGGCCTGATCCAAGTGATACGGCTCGGCCAGCAAGCGATAGCCGATATAGTTGAACAGGGTGACGAACGCGCCCATCAGCACAAAGGCTTCGAGGAACAACAGCGGCAGGCCGGCATCGCGAAAGTGCATGGTGAAGCCGTCGAGCAGGCTGCGCGGGTGCAATGAGCGAGGGCGGAAGTTGCGCGACTCGGGGAGAATTTTCCAGAACACCGCCGCCGCGATCAGCGCCAGGCCGCCGATCACCAGCATCGCCGCGTGCCAGCTGATGAAGTCGATCAACACCCCGGTAATCAAGCGTCCGCTCATCCCGCCGATCGCGTTGCCGGCGATGTACAGGCCCATGGCCAGGCCGATGTGCTGCGGGTGGATCTCTTCACTCAGGTAAGTCATGGCCACCGCGGCCAGACCGCTCAATGACAACCCGATCAACGCGCGCATGAGTAACACGCCGTGCCAGCTCGGCATCATGGAGCTGGCGATGGTGCACAGCGCCGCCGCGAACAACGCCGCCACCATGACCGGTTTACGCCCTATACGGTCGGAGAGGGGACCCGTTATCAACAAGCCAATGGCGAGCATGCCAGTGGCCACCGACAGAATCAGGCTGCTCTGGGCCGCGTTGATGGCGTACTCGTGGGACAGCAGCGGCATCATCGGTTGCACGCAATAAAGCAGGGCGAAGGTCGCGAAGCCGCCAGAGAACAGTGCCAGCACCGTGCGCATGAACAGCGGCGTGCCTTTTTCGATGTAAATGTCCTGCACCTGCGCGACGACATCGTCCTGCACGGCGGGCGGAATTTCATGGGCGAGTGGAGCGACAGCAGTTTTCACTTCAGACCTCGGAGAGCGCAGCCGATCAGGCACAGGAAAAAGCATATAGCTGCCTAATGATTCAATCCAATATATTGTTCGACCTGTTTGAGAGGTTTTGCGACCTAATGAGGTTTTCATGGAATTGCGTCACCTGCGCTACTTCATCGCCGTTGCCGAAGAACTGCATTTCGGCCGCGCCGCCCAGGTGCTGGGTATTTCCCAACCACCGCTAAGCCAGCAAATCCAGGCGCTGGAGGAGGAAGTGGGGGCGCGGCTGTTCGAACGGACCAATCGTCGGGTCGAGCTGAGTGAGGCCGGTCGATTGTTTCTGGAAGAGGCGCGGCTGGTGTTGGCTCAGGTGGATAAAGCGGCGGATGTTGCACGGCGGGCGCAGCTGGGTGAGTTGGGTGAGTTGAAGATTGGCTTTACCTCGTCTGCGCCCTTCAACTCGACCATCCCTCAGGCCATCTTTTCGTTTCGCCAACGGTTTCCGGCAGTGCACTTGAATCTGCGGGAAATGAGCAGCACCCAGGTGGCCGTCGCCCTGGTGGACGGATCGATCGAAGTTGGCATCATGCGGCCGCTGAGTCTGCCGGACTCACTGAGCATGGTGGAGCTGATGCGCGAGCCACTGGTGGCGGTCCTCAGCTCCAAGCATCCATTGGTGGCCGATAGCGAAGAGGGATTATTCCTCTCGGCCCTGGCCCTTGAACCCTTCGTATTCTTCCCGCGCAGCTACGGCAGCGGCCTGTACGCACAATTGCTCAGCCTGGCCCGGGATGCCGGCTTCAACCCGCACTTCGCGCAAGAGGCGGGCGAGGCGATGACGATTATCGGTCTGGTCGCGGCGGGATTGGGGGTATCGGTACTGCCGGCGTCTTATCAGCAGATGCGCATTGATGGCGTAGTGTATCGGCCGCTGCTGGATCCAGCGGCGGTGTCGGCGGTGTGGCTGGCCCAGCGCAAGGATCAGAAGTCGCCGATGGCCAAGGCGTTTATTGAGCTGCTGACGCGCAAGGTCGAGCCGCTGAAGCCTTGACTGCTGCGTCCGAACGCGGCCCGAGTCAATCGCGGGCAAGCCCACTGCCACAGGGTTTGGCAGTGTGAATACGATTTTCGCCACACTGCCAAACCCTGTGGGAGCGGGCTTGCCCGCGAAGGCGCCCGCAAGAACACTAAAAATGGCAGTTGTCTATGACGATGAAGTATTCACCCTATCGGAAGATATACCGCTTGCTGTAGGACGTCTCCGAAGTAATCCGGAGAGGCTACAGCGCCTTGCGGTGTTGCCTACAACTAATCCAGAATCCGCCGGCTTGTGCACCTTGGGGGCCGCCGGTAACTTGATTCGTGTCACTGATTCCCAGTGATCGGGTTTAGTAGCCCGGTTTTCCTTCCCAAACGAATGCACAAGCGTCGTTCAGTCAGGCATACGCCTGCACTTGATGGTAGCTGTGCGCATGGCGCCCTTGGGTGCGCCGGATTTGGGTCGGTGTCCGGTCTACTAACTTGCGCACAGCTGCCACCCTTCCGTTTAGTAGCGAAACAGGTTGCGGCACTACTAACAGGATTACCTTCCCAATGATAAAGCCAACTCCGAACCCGCCGGATACCGAGCCGGTCTCTCTTTCGGGATCAACCGATTCCGAGACACGCACGCCGAGCAAAATCTTCCTCATCGCCCCCGGCATCGACAATCAAACCCTGCTGGAATACGCCTGTGAAACACTTCAAGAGGAGACACTCCAAGTAACGCATTCGACTTAGTGCTTTGCCCGATTCCTGCGCAGAATCAATTTCTTTTGACGGGTGCCATGGATGCCACTTTTATATCAACCCAAGGAAGGCAGCGTGCTGATCTGCGACTTCAGGGGCTATGAAGTCCCTGAAATGGTCAAGATCAGGCCTGTTGTCGTTATAAGAAAACACAGATCCAATAGCTTACTGGTAACCGTTGTGCCGCTGAGTACCACCGCCCCGGATCATATGCTTGAGCACCATCTGGAACTTCAAAGTCATCTACAAGGCGCCAGTCCGGTCTGTTGGGCAAAATGCGACATGATTGCGACCGTGAGCCTTTCCCGACTCGACCGGATCAAACGCCGAGATCGCCAGGGAAAGCGTGTTTACGTCATTTCACAACTTGATACAGATGAGTTTTACGCAATCAAAGTCTCGGTGCGTAAGGCGCTGGGTCTGTAATGGGGCCGATTGCAACACAGACAGGCGAGTTGCCACCTGTTGTCCATCACGCCATTCCGGGCAATACTATCCATGTTCCCGAAAGGGGCTTGTGAGACTCTGAGGATCCTGGGTAACCAGCCATCGCAGAGCCAGGCAGGTCAAGGGCGATGACAAGCCGGCCTGTTTGTGAAGGGGCGCCGAAAGGCGCCCTTTGTCGTTCTGGTGGTACTGAAAACGTTGAACCACCCGGCTACACCCACCGCCGAAAAATCAGCGAGGTATTCACCCCGCCAAACGCAAAATTATTATTCATCACATACTGATTGCTCATCTGCCGAAACTCGCCGCGCAGGTAATCGAGCTTGCCGCACTTCGGGTCGACCTCGTCGAGGTTGAAGGTGTGCACGTACAGGTCGCGGTTCATCATTTCGATGCTGAACCAGGACTCCAGCGCACCGCAGGCGCCCAGGGTGTGGCCGAGGAAGCTTTTTTGCGAGCTGATCGGCATGTGTTCGCCGAACAGGCTGTTGGTCGCCAGTGTTTCAGCGATGTCGCCCTGTTCGGTGGCCGTGCCATGACCATTCACGTAGCCGATGTCCGAAGGCTGTAGCCCGGCGTCTTCCAGGGCCAGTTCCATGGCCCGGCGCATGGTGGACTGCTCTGGGCGGGTCGCGTGCTGGCCGTCGGCATTGCTGCCGAAGCCGACGAGTTCGGCATGGATATGCGCGCCGCGGGCCAGGGCGTGTTCCAGTTCCTCGAGGACCAGCATGCCAGCGCCTTCGCCGATCACCAGGCCATCGCGCCCGGTGTCATAGGGGCGAGGGCTGGTTTGCGGGGCATCGTTTTTCAGGCTGGTGGCGTAGAGCGCATCGAACACCATGGCTTCGGTGGGGCACAGCTCTTCGGCGCCGCCGGCGAGCATCAGCGGCAGGCGCCCGAATTTGACCGACTCGTACGCATAACCGATGCCCTGGCTGCCGCTGGTGCAGGCGCTGGAGGTCGGAATCAGGCGCCCGGTCAGGCCGAAGAAGATGCTGATGTTCGCCGCGGTGGTGTGCGGCATCATGCGCACGTAGGAGTTGGCGTTCAGGCCCTCGGCCACCGAGTTGAGCAACATGTTGCCGAAGGCCTTGATTTCGTCGGTGCTACCGGTGGACGAGCCACAGGCCACACCCATGCGCCCGTCCTTGATCAATTCGTTGCCGAGCAATCCGGCGTCGGCCAACGCCTGCTCGGCAGCACCCACGGCAAGCCGCGAGACGCGGCCCATGCTGCGCAGTTGCTTGCGGGTCCAGTGGCTCGGCACTTTGAAGTCATCGATAGGCCCCGCCAGGCGCGTGTTGAGTTCGGTGAAACGATCCCATTCGTCCATCCGGCGAATACCGCTGCGGTTGGCCGCAAAGTTGCCGGCGATGGTCGCCCAATCGCTGCCCAATGACGTGATGCCGGCCATGCCGGTGACGACAACGCGCTTCATCAGCACAGGCCTCCATTGACGGCCAATACTTGCCGGGTGATGTACGAGGCTTCCGCCGACATCAGGAAATTCACCGCGCCAGCCACTTCTTCAGGCGTGCCCATGCGTTGTGCGGGGATCATTTTCATCAGTTCTTCCACCGGCACGTGTTCGTCGAGCATCGCGGTGTCGATCAGGCCGGGTGCGACACAGTTGACGGTGATTTTGCGCTTGCCGAGTTCGATCGCCAATGCCTTCGCCGCGCCGATCAGACCGGCCTTGGAGGCGCTGTAGTTGACCTGGCCACGGTTGCCGATCAACCCGGACACCGAGGTAATGCAGACAATGCGCCCGGCGGCGCGCCGACGAATCATCGGCATCATCACCGGGTGCAGCACGTTGTAGAAGCCGTCGAGGTTGGTGCGCATCACCACATCCCAATCATCCTCGCTCAGGGCCGGAAAAGCACCGTCGCGGGTCAGGCCGGCGTTCAACACCACGCCGTAATAGGCGCCGTGGGTTTCCACGTCGGCTTCAAGAATGGCTTTGCAAGCGGCGCGGTCGGACACGTCGAATTGCAGGATGCGCGCAGTGCGCCCCAGGGCCTCGACCTCGGCTTGCACCGCGATGGCGTCCGCCAGGCCGCTGCGGCAATGCAGCACGATGTCATGCCCGGCCTGAGCCAGGCGCAACGCGATGGCGCGGCCGATGCCACGGCTGGAACCGGTGACCAGTACGGATTCAGTCATGACTGGACTCCTTGGGGTTCATGAAGATAGTGGGCGGCCTGAGGCGGGCGGAATACGTTCAGACGGGCGGTAGCGTGGATGCCGGGAGCGTTGATGTGGCATTCGAACACGCCCATGCCGTTGTCATCCTCCAGCGAGCGCAACCCATGGATGGTCAGCTCGGTGCCAGCGGGAAAGTGTTCGACGTTGCACTCGAATTTTCGCGTGCCAAGCAGGAACCCCAGCGCGACCGCATCGCCGCGCTGGCGCGCATGGCAGCCGGCATAGGCGGCAACGCTCTGGGCCATTAGTTCGATACCGACCCAGGCCGGCATGCTGCCGTCGGGACAGCTGAACAGACCGTTTGGCCTGACGGTGAGGCGAGTGTGAATCTGCTCGTCATCGAACGACAGGATCTGTTCGATCAGGATCATGTCGCCAGCATGCGGCAGCAGTTCGGCGAGCGGCCAGTCAATCATGGGGCGTCTCCGATAATCAGGCTGACGTTATTGCCACCGAAGGCGAAGGAGTTGCTCATCAGGTAGCGAGGTGCAATGGACGTCAGGCGATCGGCCGGGGTCACCCACTTCAGGGCTGGCAGTTCGGGGTCGGGCTGGCCATCCCAGATATGCGGCGGCAGGGCGTGCTCGCGGTTCTGCGTGCTCAGGCTCAGCCAGCAGAACGCCGCTTCCAGGGCGCCGGCAGCGCCCAGGGTGTGGCCGGTCATCGGTTTGGTCGAGGAGCAGGGTACGCCATGGGGGAACAGCGCCGTCACCGCCAGGCTTTCCATGGCGTCGTTGTGTTGGGTGGCGGTGCCGTGCAGGTTCAGGTAATCGATCTGCCCGGGTTGCAGGTTGGCGCGGCTCAGGGCCTTGCGCATGGCTTGCAAGGCACCACGGCCGGTCGGTTCCGGCGCGGAAATGTGGTGCGCGTCGGAGCTGGCGCCGCTGCCCAGCAGAGCAATCGGCTGGCCGTCGCCGACACTTTTAGTCATCAGAAACAGCGCCGCCGCTTCGCCGATGTTGATGCCGTTTCGGTTGACCGAGAACGGATTGCAGCGTTGTTCGGAGACCGCTTCCAGCGCCGAGAACCCGTTGAGGGTCAGTTTGCACAATGTGTCGACACCGCCGCACAGCACGGCATCGCAAAGACCCAGGTCCAACAGGCGCTGGGCACTCATCAACGCCCGGGCGCTGGAGGTGCAGGCGGTGGAAATCACATAGGCCGGGCCGCTCAATTGCAGCCAGTCGGCGAGGAAGTTCGCCGGCGCGCCGAGTTCCTGCTGTTGATAGTCGTAATCGGCCGGAAACTCATGCTCACGAATGTAATGAGCCAACCCGCGACTGGCTTCATCGATGCCCGAGGTGCTGGTGCCCAGAACGATACCGATACGGTCGCGGCCACAGGTCTGGATCGCCTGGTCGATGTCGTCGCGAATCTGCAGCGCGGCTTGCATCAGCAATTGATTGTTGCGACTGCTTTGCTCGGCGAGCCCAGGTGGGATCGGCGGCAACTCAGCGTGTACCGCCGCCACTGGCAGCGAGCGTTCCGCCACCCAGCCGGCCTCATGGCGCATGCCGGAGCAGTCGCCGGCAAACAGGTTGCGGGCGACTTCGTGCTTGTCGCGGCCCAGGGCGCAAACCACCCCGAGAGCGTTCAGATAAGCCGTCATGGCGCCTCCCCGTTGAGGGGTGTGACTTGATAACTCGGGCCTTTGGGCAGGTTCAATTCAAAGCTCATCGGTTGTGAATAACGGACGTCCCAGTGCGAGGGCAGGGAGCGTTGCGAACCGTGTTGCCAGGCCGCGGGGTAGTTGCCCGAGAGTTCTTCCTTGGGCGTCAGCGCAAACAGCAACGCGGCGAACAGCTCCCGCGCTTGCGGATTGGGCGGCAACAGACCGTCAGACTGCCACTCGCCGTCGACCAGTTTCTGCCGTGCCTGGGGAATGCCCAACAGGTCCATCATCGACCAGCGAATGCCGGGGCCTTCGCGCTGGATCACCAGGACCCAGTCCTGACGTTGCCCGGCCTCGAGCCGCTGGATGTGCAATTGCAGCGGCAGCGCCAGGTTCGGGATTTGCTCGGGCAGTGGCGCCCTGCTGGCACAGGCGCTCAGCAGCAGGACTGCGCCAAACAGTAGAAATCGCAGAATGCCCACTATCCCTGTGGGAGCGGGCTTGCTCGCGAAGGCATCGGCACATCCAACATCGAAGGTGGCTGGTCCATCGCTTTCGCGAGCAAGCCCGCTCCCACAGGATGTGTACTTTGAGCAACTGACAATGAGCATCAAACAGCACCTTCAAGGGGGTTGCGCGCTACCACGTTGACCAGGGTTTCTTCGACGTAGTTGTCGCTCAGGTAATTCACGTGGCATCCCTTGCACAGAGTTCCGACAGCATTCGCAGGCGACGCCGGGGTTCGGCGACGAACGGATTGCGCTCGTCCCAGGCATACCCGGCAAGGATCGAGCTGATCATGCGGCGGATGTCGGGCGAGCCGCCCTCATGATAAATCACATCCTGGAAGGTGCCGGCGTACCAGCCTTCGACATAGCAACGAAAGGTGTCGACGCCACGCTTGAGCGGTGCGGCGAACTCGGTTTGCCAGTCGACGCTTTCGCCTTGCAACTGACGGTGCAGCACCGCGGCGGCCATGCTTGCCGAACGCATGGCGATGGTCACGCCGGAGGAGAACACCGGGTCGAGGAACTCGGCGGCGTTGCCCAGCAAGGCAAAGCCCGGCCCGTGGAGGGTTTTGACGTTGGCCGAATAACCGCCAATGGTCCGTGCTGGCGTATCCCACACGGCGTTGTTCAGCACGCTGGACAGGCTTGGGGTTTCAGCGATGAACCCGCGCAGGCAGTCGTCGAGATTTTCGGTACGGCCTGCGAAATGTTCGGCTGCCGCCACCACGCCTACCGAGCAACGGCCATTGCTGAACGGAATGGTCCAGAACCAGATGTCGCGATGGATCGGATGGGTGGTGATGAGGATTTTTTCCCGCTCGAAAGCCGGGTTGTCGATATGGTCTTCGACGTGGGTAAACACCGCCTGGCGCACAGGGAAATTCGACGGCGCCTCCAGGTCGAGCAAGCGCGGCAGCACGCGACCGTAGCCGCTGGCGTCGAGCACGAAATCGGCTTCGACGCGGTACTGGCTGCCGTCTTCGCGCTGCACATCCAGTTGCGGTCTGGGCAAGGTGAAATCGGCACTGACGATCGCTTCGCCGTAGCGCACTTCCACGCCCTGGAGTGCCGCCTGATCGGCCAGCAGCTTGTCGAAGTCGGCGCGCTGGACCTGAAAGGTGGTCGGCTTGCCGTTGCCGAAGGTGTCACCGAAGTCGAAGGCGCTGTAGTGCTCGCCCCAGGCGAATGCCGCACCGTTTTTCAGCTGGAACCCGGCGGCGTTCACCGCCTCGAGCATGCCGGCTTCCTCGACGAAATCCAGGCAGTGGGACAGCAGGCTTTCACCGATGGAAAACCGCGGGAAATGCTGGCGTTCGATCATCAGCACATCGTGGCCTTTGCGCTTGAGCAGCGCGGCGGCGATGGCGCCCGAGGGCCCCGCGCCGATCACCACAACCTGGCGACGTTCCATTTCAACTGTTGGCACTGGAGCTCCTTGCCGGGACGGCGATGTTCAAGCGGGTTCGGTGCATGCCGGCGAGCGCCGGCAGCAGTGTGGCGATCAGGCCCATCACCATCAGCGCAAAATACAGCGCCGGGCTGATGAGCTGTTGTTGCAGCAGCAGGTTGAGAAACACGATCTCGCTCAAGCCACGGATATTGAGCAGGATACTTTCCCGCCAGCGGCTGGCGCCTTCGAACGAGGCGCCGGCCCAGCCAAGGCCCAGCCAGTTACCCAGCAGTTTGCTGATGATCGGCAACAGCAGCAGCGCCGTCAGTTGCACCCAGCCAAGGCTGGACAGGGCCGCGTGGACGTTGATCTGCACGATGCCGAACGTGAGGATCAGCGGGATCGCAATATACGTCTGCACGTGACTCAGCCAGATCACCGGCAACGGCAGCACCAGCGGCACCTTGAGCGCGGCCATGCACAATAGGTAGCCAATGCCGACGATCAGTGCATTGAGCTTGAAGTGCTCCGCCGCGACCAATAGCGCGAAGAAGCAGACGCTGTGCAACAACGGTTGGCGCAGACGCAGCAGGCGCAACAGTAATGGCAGGCAGGCCGCGGCCAGCGGCAGCAGCAGGCTGCTCAGGTGCAGGCTGCCCTGGGCGATGGCGAACAGGGTCCAGCAGGTGAGGTCGATGAGGATGGCGGTCTGCACCAGGCGCCGGGTGGCGGCAGGCGGGTATTGGATGTGCCGCAGGTACAGATACAACACCGGAATAGCGGTGATGGCGAACAGCAGGCCGACCGCCAGGGAACTGATCCAGGGTTGCGGCGGTAGCAGCCAGACCGCTGTCGCGAGCCCGCAGGCGAATGGAATGCAGAAGCTCGGCAGGGCGATTTTCAGGCTCTGGCGGTCGAGTCGCAGGTCGATCACGTCGCTGAGAATATGCCCCAGGAGCAAGGCAAAGCTCAGGCTGTAGAGATTTTTCAGCCAGGCCGGCGCCACCAGCGCGGCACCGCTCAGTTGCCATTGAGGCTCGATCCAAAAGAACATCAGCAACGGCAGGCCGAAGGTCGCCAGCAGCAACTGGCTGACGATCGGGATCACGCCGAAGTGACGCCCGACACGGGTGGCCACGGCGAACAGTGCCAGGGCCATGAGCCAGAACAGGACGACCATCATGCTGCCGGCTCCGTGACCGCGCCCGCATGGACATGTCGTCCTGCCCAGGGTGCGAGGATGAAGCTGAAGGCCAGGCCGAGGCTCACCGACAGACCGAAGTTGCTCACCGCCGGCGTACTGGACACGGCCAGCAGCCCGAACGACAGCCAGGTGGTCAGCGCCGCCAGCAAGGTGCCCAGCAGGCTCACGGCGACACCACCGACCTGTTCGCGCATCAGGATCGCGTAGTCGACGCTGATGGCCGTGACCAGCAGCAGGCCGAACAGACTGAACAGCGTCAACGGTTGCCCGAGCCAGCCGAGACTGGCCAGGCTGCACAGCGCCGCCAGTAGTGGCAGGGCGACGATGCGCAGTGCGCCACCCAGGCCGAACGGCAGGATCAGTACCAGCACGATCAACGCACAGGAGGCGAGTTTCAGTTCAGCGGCACTGACTTGGGTATCGGCGAAAACCTCGTTCAATTCGCCGAGGCGATCCACCAGTTCCACGCCTGGCAAATCCATGGCCTGGACCCGCAACAGGGAAGGGTTGTTCAGGCCTTGCAGGCTGACCAGCGCCGCTACGCCGTCTTCGATGGGGCCTAGCCACAGGACGCGATAAGGTTCGGCCAAAGGACCGACCAGCGCCGCGTCGATGTCTTCGATCGGCAGCGCCTGCAGCCTTGCCAGTTCCGCTTGCAGCGCTGCAGCCGGCACGCCGAGGTCGAGCAAGGGGTGCCAGAATTGCGCAAGTTTGTTCAAGGCCTCACGCACCCGCACCTGTTCGCTCGGCGGGCTGACCAGTTGATTGAGTGACAGATAACCCTTGAGTTTGTCCAGGTTGACCAGTTGATCCAGCCGCTCGCCCAGCGCTGCCTGGCGCTCCAGCAGTTGCTGTTGATTGGCCGCGCGCACCAGGAAGAACTGGCTGGTGGGTTGATAACCGGTGATGCGCGCAATGGCCTGGGCTTCGTCGGTCAATTGCTGCGGTGCGCCGACCCACTGGCGAATATCGTTGCGGGCTTCGAGCTGCAACAGTCCGCCCACACAAAAAGCAATCAGCAGCGCCAGCAACACCGGGGTGCGCGCAATGTTCAGCAGCGCTTCACGGCGTTCCAGTAAAAATTCGGCGACTCGCAGCGGCCACTGCGCCGGGCGCAGCTCGACGCCCTTGAGCAGTGCCGGCAACAGGCACACCGCGCACAGGTAGGCACCCACCAGACCGGCGGCAGAGAACACGGCAATCTGGGTCAGTGCCGGGAACGGCGTCCAGGCCAGGGCCAGGTAGCCGATACAGCTGGTGATCAGGCTCAGCGTCAGCCCCGGCAGGGTCAGGCGCAACGCCGGCCAGCTGTGCCAGGGTTTCAGGCTCCAGCTCTTGGACAGGTAATGCAGCGGGTAATCGACAGCGACGCCGATCAGGCTGGAGCCGAGCACCAGGGTCATCACGTGCATGTGCCCGAACATCGCCACGCAGGCCACGGCACCGAACAGCATGCCCACCAGCACCGGCACAAACGCCAGCAACACCCGCCAGCGCCGGAAGGCCAGCAACAGCAGCAACAGAATGCCCGCCGTGGCGCCGCCGCCGACCCAGGTCATTTCCCGGGTGGCTTGCCGTTGACCGCTGGCGGCGTAGAGCAAGCCACTGGCGGCCAGCAATTGCACGTCGGCATGGGCGGCTTGTTCCCGGCCCTGCTGGAGCAGATCGGCCACTTGCAGCGGCAGGTTCATGTCGAAGGCGTTGCCGGTGGTCCGCGCCCGCAGCAGCACCCAGCTCTTGCCGTCGGCATCGGCGACCAACGCACCGCTGCCGATGTCCAGTTGCACGGAGCCGTGTTGCGGCTGGCTGTTCTGGATGCGCCCGGTCAGGCCCAGCCAGTCATCCTCGCTCGGCACCAGGCTGAAGCCGGTGAAGGGGTCGAACAGTGCCTGGACCCGTTGCTGGATAAACGCGTCGGGGTGCTCGATCAGTTGTTGTCGATCGGTCGCCGAGAGCATCGCCAGGCGACCTTGCAGCAATTGCGTGCGCAACGCCGGCAAGTCCGCCTGCAGGTTCCACTGGACCTTTTCGAACAAACCGCTGGCCTGCCACTGCTCACCCAGTGTCTGCGCCATGGCGATGGCTTGCGGGCGATCCTTGTGGCCGACCAGCACCAGCATTTCGCGGTTCAGCGGTTCTTGCATGCGTTGTTCGGCACGCAATTCCAGCGCATCCGGTGCCGTGCCCGGCACCAGTTCCATCAGGTTGGCCGACAGCGGTGCGCCGTCACGCCATTGCCAACCGGCGAGCGCGAGCACCGCCAGCAGCAGGAGCAGAAACAGCCACGGCAGCTTCCGTTCACTCGGCAAAGTCATGTTGCTCCGCTTCGCTCAAGGGTTGAGCGCTGGTGCTGTCTTGCATGCGCAACAGCGTGCTGTCGCCCTGGGTTTCGAGCAGCTGGATGCTGTGCACCAGTTCACCGCCGGTGATATTGATCTGATTGAACACCTGCTTGAGCAGCATCGAGCGCGGCAGCAGGGTCAGTGTCCAGTTCTGTGCATCGCCGCTCAGGGACAGCTCGAAGTCCCGTTGCAGTCCGCTGCTGTCGCCTTGCAGCACGGCGAGGAACAAGCGGTTCTGCTCGGCGCCGGCGCTCTTGCCCGGGAGCATTTGCCAACCGTTGGCGTCGCGCCGGGCAATGCCCTTGGCGTTGATGCGGTAATCCTGTTGCAGCGGGGTTTTCAGCAGCCACAGCAGGCCCTGATTTTTCGCCAGGACAAAGGTGCCCTTGCTGGTCAGCGGCCGGGGCAGGGCGCGCAGGTATTTTTCCTGGATGAAGTTGCCGTGGATCACCTCGGGCCTGCTCAACTGATCGCTCAACTGCTGCAAATCAAATGCGTTGGCCAACCCAGGAATGCTCAGTAACACGCAGAACACTGTAGGAGCGAGCTTGCTCGCGAAAAACCTGAGAGCGCCGCGGAGTGTCAGGTGTCGAGCGTCATCGTTAACGACCATCGCGAGCAAGCCCGCTCCCACAGGGGGGCGGGGGTGGCAGTCAATCATGGCAGGGCCCTCTCTACGGCGTCGGTGAAGACCTTGGGCGAAGCCAATTGCATTTCACGGCTGCCCATGTCGACAGCCACCTGCACGGAACTGGCACGGGTCAGGCGTTCGCCGGTGTGCAGATCGCTGATCAGGTAGCTGATCTTCAGACGGTTCTCCCATTCCACCAGGTTGGCCCGCACATTCAGCTTCTGACCGAACACGGCGCCGCGCACATAGCGCAACTGCAAGTCGATCACCGGCCAGGCGTAACCCGAGGCAACCATGGCGTCGTAGTTGTGGCCGATCCTGTCCAGCAGCGCACAGCGGGCGACTTCCAGGTATTTGACGTAATGGCCGTGCCAGACGACGTTCATGGTGTCGACGTCAAAGAACGGCACCAGGATTTCCGTATCGGCATGAAGCACGCCCTTGCTACGCATGCAGCCTCCAGTGTTGTTCGGCAATACGTTTCAGGCACAGGCGCAATTCGCCCTCCAGGGCACGGTCTTCGATGACCGGCGCAAAGTCCTTGGCCAGTGCCTCGTGCATGGCGGCCAGGGCGGGTGGCAAGGGCCGCGCATCTTCAGCCATGCCGCGCAGCCAGACGCCCTGATTGGCCGCCAGCAGCGTGGCGGCGGCGACCTGTTCGGTCAGTTCCAGCACGCGGATCGCGTCCCGGGCGGCAATGGTACCCATGCTGACCTTGTCCTGGTTGTGGCATTCGGTGGAGCGCGAGAAGACGCTGGCCGGCATGGTGTTTTTCAGCGCTTCGGCCGTCCAGGCGCTGGTGCCGATCTGTACCGCCTTGAACCCGTGGTTGAGCATCGCCCGGTCGGCGGTGGCGCCGGACAGGTTGCTCGGCAAGCCGTGGTTGTAACGCTCGTCCACCAGCAGGGCGAGTTGACGGTCAAGCAGGTCGGCGACGTTGGCCACCAGGTTTTTCAGGCTGTCCATGGCGAACGCGATGTGGCCGCCATAGAAGTGCCCGCCGTGCAGCACACGTTCGGCTTCGGCGTCGATGATCGGGTTGTCGTTGGCGCTATTGAGCTCGATCTCGATAAACGAGCGCAGCCAGTTCAGGCTGTCCGCCAAGACGCCGAGGACGTGGGGCGCGCAACGCAGGGAATAACGGTCCTGCAGGCGATGCAACGGCGCGGTCGGTGCGTCGATCGCCAGGTCTTTGCGCAGCCAGGCGGCGACTTGCATCTGCCCTGGGTGCGGCTTGGCGGCGAACAGGCGCTCGTCGAAATGCTCCGGGTTGCCTTGCAGCGCGACCACGTTCAGCGCGGTGATGCGGGTCGCCAGTTGCAGCAGGTAATCGGCGCGGGCAAAGGCCAGGCACGCCAGGCCGGTCATGACCGCGGTGCCGTTCATCAGCGCCAGGGCTTCTTTCGGGCGCAGTACCAGCGGTTGCCAACCGAGTTCGCGGTGCACGTCGGCGGCTTGTCGGCGTTCACCTTGGAACAGCACTTCGCGCTCGCCGGACAGGGTCGCGGCCACATAGGACAGCGGCGTCAGATCACCGCTGGCGCCCACCGAGCCCTCTTCCGGGATCAGCGGCAGGATGTCGTGTTCGAGGAAGGCGTGCAGGCGTTCCAGCAGTTCTACGCGAACCCCGGAAACACCTTGGCATAGCGACTGCAGCCGCGCTGCGAGCACCGCGCGCGTAGCCTGGGCGTCGAGCAGCTTGCCCAGGCCGCAGCCGTGGAAGGTGTACAGATGACGGGGCAGGGCCTCGACGTGATGCAGCGGCACCGCGACCACGCAGGAATCGCCGTAACCGGTGGTCACGCCGTAGATCACGCCTTCCTTGTCCAGCAGGGAGTCGAGGAATCGCGCACCCTTGGCGATACGCTCGCGGAACGCGGGGTCGCCTTGCAACTGCGTCGACACCTGACGGTTGGCCAGGGCCAGCACGTCTTCGATGCGCAGAGGGAGTTCGCCGAAGGTTACCGGCTCAAGCGTTGACGTCGTCATCGGTCTTCCAGAAAGGGTAGAAATTGAACCATTGTTGGGGCGCTTGCAGGCAATAGTGACCCAGGCGTTCGGCGTAGCGGGTCGCCCACTGATGAATGACCTGCTCGCGGTCGCTGCGCTTCCACACCACGGCTTCGGTGAACGGTTCGAGGGTCACCCGATATTGGCCCGTCGGCTTTTTCAGGCACATCAACAGATTGATCGGGCATTTGAGCAAACCGGCCAGCAACCACGGGCCCTGAGGGAACGCGGCTTGTTGACCGAGAAAATCCACGGTCACGCTGCGCCCGCCGTGCAGCGGCACGCGGTCTCCGGCGATCGCCAGCCACTCGCCGCGCTCCAGGCGTTCATGCAGTTGCAACATGATGACCGGGTCGAGTTCACTGACCTGGATCAGCCGCAGGTTGGTCGCACCCGCTTCACCCAGCAGGCGATTGAATTGCTCGGCGTGCTTGGTGTGCACCAGTACGTTCATGGTGACCTTCTCGCCGATCTCCGCCAGTGCGCGGCAGACCTCGAGGTTGCCCAGGTGCGCACCCACCAGCATCTGCCCGCGTGTGCCGCGCAATTGATTGCGCAGCAGCGCCGGGTCGATGATTTCGATCTGCTCGATGCTCAGCTTGCCATTCCACACATCGAGTTTGTCGAGCATGGAATCGGCGAACGCCATGAACTGGCCGAACACTCGCCAATGGGTCGGGCGCAATTCGCTGCGACCGCTCCAGTCGGCGAGCCGTTGCTGGTATTGCCAGGCACTGTGGCGGGCGCTGCGACCGAACACAAAAAAGTACAGGACAATGCCGTACAGCAGCGGGCTCAGCAGTCGGCGGCCAAGCACCCTGGCGCCGAACGCCGTGAGCTTCATCAACCAGAAACTGCCGCGTTCCTGGCGGTCGGCCCAGTGTTGTCGGTCTGCGCTCATGCTCGCCACCGCCGCCAGAGGATCACCGGGGCCCGCCATAACATGCCGAAGAACAGGCGGGTGTGCATGCTCGTGATCAGCACGTTGTCGCGGAACATGCGGAAATGCGAGACGCCGTCCAGCGGGTAGTGAACCCGGGTTTGCAGCCACTGCATCGGCTGGTTGCGCCAGGCCAGGCGCACCAGGATGTCCGAGTCGAAGTCCATGCGCTTGCCAATTTTGGCGGAGTCGATCAGTGCCAGGGTCGGCGCCAACGGATAGAGGCGAAAACCGCACATGGAATCGCGGATCTGCAACGACAAGGTGTTGATCCAGACCATGACGTGAGTCAGGTAGCGGGCGTACAAACGACCTTTGGGCACGCTGGCATCGTACTTTGGATAACCGCAGATCACCGCCTCGGGGTGCTGGCGCGATTGTTCGATGAAGGTTGCGACGTCCTGCAGGTCGTGCTGGCCGTCGGCATCGACCTGCAAGGCATGGCTGAAACCCAGCCGCGCCGCTTCGCGCAAGCCGGTCATGACGGCGGCGCCCTTGCCCTGGTTGGAGGCCAGGCGGATCAGGAACACGTTGTCGCGCCGGGCCAGTCGATCCAATACCGCGGCGCAGGCCTTATCGCTGGCGTCGTCCACCAGCAGGCACGGCAAGCCGCTGGCGAGCACGGCATCGACCACCGTGGTGATGGCGGTTTCGTGGTTGTAGACCGGGATGACGGCGCAGGGGTTATGCATCCGCTGAGGCCTCCAGCAATATCCGCCCACTGGAACAGGTCGCGGTCTCATTGCGATAGGCGAAATACAGCTTGCCACGTGCCGGGTCAAAGCGCAGGTGCAGTTGGATTTCATCCCCCGGGCGCACCAATTGCTGGAATTTCAGCACTTCCATGCCGGCGAATTTTGCCGGCAGGTCCATCAATCGCTGACCCAGCATCAGCGCCCATTCCACCTGCACCACGCCGGGCAATACCGGGGCCTGGGGGAAATGACCACTGAAGTAGGCGAGGTCCGGTGGCACCGCCAGTTGCAGGCTCCATTCGCCATCGACTTCGAGCTGCTCCAGCACCTCTGGCGCCTTTGGACGCGGCGCCAGCAGCAGGGCTTCAACGTCGGCCTGAGGCAGTTTGCCTTGGGCGTTCAGCGGCAGTTGCCGCAGCAGGCGCCAACGGCGTGGCAGGGCGAGGGCTTCGCAATGCAGGCTCAGATGCTCACGCAATACTTGCGTGAGGGTGCGGCGGCCCTGATTGCGCAAGGCATGCAAGCCCAGTTCGCTCAGCACCGCCAGCACGCCCAATGACGCACGATTTTCCTGAACCACGCCAAGGCGCGCTTCGGCCACCCACTCGTGCTCCGTCAACGCCTGTTCCAGCATCGGCAGCGAGATACGTTTTTCTTCCAGTTTGACGATCCGGTCCAGGCGCCCGAGCAATTCGAAACGGCCATCGGCTGCGATTCGTGCGGCGTCCGCGGTGTGTTCGATATGGTCGGGCGGCAAGTAGGGCGAGGCAACGAGCAGCGCACCGTCGCTGTCCTGGCTCAACTCGATGCCGGCGAAGGGCTGCCAGAAATCCTGTCCCTGGCGCCAGGCAATGCCGCCGGTTTCCGAGCTGCCGAAGATTTCCGTCGGCCATTGGCCCAGGCGGTCGTGCAGGCGTTGAGCCGCCTCGGCCGGTAACGCACCGCCGGAGGAAAACACCCGTCGAACCGCACTCATGGCCGGCCAGTCGAGATTGTCACCCATGCGCTTGAGCAGAGCCGGGCTGGCGACCCAGGCGAACGCCGAGTGTTCACGGCTGGCGCGCTGCACATCTTCCGGAAACGCCAGTTGCTTGCGCACGAACGAGCGCCCGGCGCACAACGGCCACAACACCCGGAACAGCAGGCCGTAGATGTGCTGGGTGGCAACGCTGCCGATGAGGCAGGCCTCACCCAGGTCGGCGCCCCACAGGCGCTCCAGCGCTTCGACTTCATTGGCCAGCTGGCGCAGGCTTTTGTCGATGCGCTTGGGTTCACCGCTGGAACCGGATGTGCACAAACTCAGCTGGCAGCGATCCAGATCCAGCGTGGCGGCGCTCAGTGGCAAATGCCGATAATCACTCAGGTGCGCATCGTCGGCCTGATCGGTCAGCCACAGATCGACTTCCGCTGACCAACGCTGGCGAGTCTGGGCCTGCAAGTCGGCAGGCAGCAGCACGCTGACCCCGGCACGCCAGGCGCCGAGCAGGGTAATCGCCAGGTCGGCGGCGTCTTCCAGGTGCACGGCAATGCGCTGCACACCCTGGGCCTGCAGGCCGGCGGCCAGGCCCAATGCCTGCGCGCACAGTTGCGCGTGATTCAGCGCCGGCCCTGCCGTCACGGCACGTTCCGGCTGAGCCTTGAGCAACAGGTGCTCAAGTTTTGTCCAATTCATGAGTGGCCTCGTACCCGTTGTCGAATGAGCCATTCAATGGCAAACAGCAGGCCCATCAATCCGTAGGAAATCAGGCCGGTGTACAACATCCACCAACTCAGCGGCGCCCAGAGGGTCAGGGCGGCGGCCAGCAAACCGTTACAGAGGAAGAACACACTCCAGGCGATCGTCACCTGGCGGGTATAGACAATCGCCTTGGCCGGCAGTTGCGGTTCGCGCATGCGCGCCAGCCGTTCGACCATCGGCGGGCCGTATTTCAGGCTCAAGCCAAATAGCCCGAGCATGAACGCGCTGATCAGTACCGGGTACCAGCGCAGCAACAGCGGGCTGTCCGACAGCGCCAGCAGCAGGCAAAAAGCGATCGCGCCAATCGCCATCCACAGGCTGCCTGGCTTGCGCGCACCGAGCAGGGCCCGGGCCAGCCACAGGCCGCCCAGCAGCAGACCGAACTGCCACGGGGCAAAATGCTCCATGCCGAAATACACCGCAAAGGGGTACAGCAGGCCCGCCAGCAGCAGGCCAAGGCCGATCAATCGACTCATGCGGCTGGATGAACCAGACGGTAGACCGCCTCGACCACGTCGCTGACGGTACGCACCGATTTGAATTCTTCGGCGGCGATTTTCTTGCCGGTCTGGCGTTTGATGTGATCGATCAGGTCGACTGCGTCGATGCTGTCGATTTCCAGGTCCTGATACAGGTTGGATTCGAGGCTCACACGCTCGGGGTCCAACTCGAAGAGTTCGACCATGGCATCGCGCAGGGTGTTGAAAATGTCGTCACGAGTTTGCATGGTCCGGTCTCAAGCTGCCTGTTTTGCAGTGACGAACGCCGCAAGGCTCGCCACGTTGCTGAAATGATTGCGCGTGTCCTTGGCGTCGGCGTCGATCTTGATGCCGTACTTTTTCTGGATGGCCAGGCCGAGTTCCAGAGCGTCGACCGAATCCAGGCCCAGGCCTTCGCCGAATAGCGTCTGGTCATCGCCGATGTCGTCGGCGCTGATGTCCTCAAGGCCGAGGGCATCGATGATCAGTTCTTTGATTTCACGGTGTAGTTCGCTCATCTTCGGCGAGCTCCTTGATATAGTAATGATGCAGATAATCGTTGAGCTTGCGCGACGCCTGAGGAGCAGGGCCCAGCGCAGCGAAGGCTTGTGGGTCTATATCGGCCCCGACACGGAAACTGAAGTGCACGCGACGTTTGGGGATCCGATACCAGGGCTCGGCCTTGGTCAATGTGGTGGGGCTGACCTTGATGATCACCGGGGTGAGGATTTTCGCACCGCGCAGTGCGATCGCCGCGGCACCCCGATGAAAGGCAGGCGCGTGGCCTGGCCGGGTGCGCGTGCCTTCGGGAAAGATGATCAGGGTCTGGCCACTTTTCAGCGCATCGGCAGCGGCATCGAGCATGTCCATACTGCCATCGTTGCTGATGTATTCAGTGCGACGCAGCGGATCGCGGGTAAAGGGGTTCTCCCAGAGGCTTTGCTTGACCACGCAGTTGGCATGGCGCACCAGGCCGATCAGGAACACGACATCGATCAGCGACGGGTGATTGGCGATGATCATCTGCCCCGGTCGACCGAGCTTTTCAGCCCCCTGGATGTCGTAGGTCAGCACGCCGGCGCGGGCCATGAACCGGACGAAAAACCAGAAACAGCGACTGACGGTTTGCCGCGCCCGCAACCGATGCGTCTGGGCATCGCCCGGCAGGCAGCTCAGCAGCGGGAAAATCACCAGGCGCAGGCACACCCCGCCCAACCCGAACAGGGTGAAGCTTGCGGCGGTAGCCAGCAGACGCCAGTAATAGGCGTCGCGGTTTTTATCTGTTACAGGTTGCGTTGCCAGGTCCATACACGATTTTTCCAGGCATGTTGGCAGGTAGTCTGCTGGCCAAGCAGGGTACGCAAGAGATCCAGGGCATGGGGCCAGCGAGCTTTGGACAACTCATCCGGGTTGCTGTTCAGGGACAGCTGCCAGTCATTGCCCGGGGTGATCAGCAGGCCGACCGCATAAGGGAACGGCACATCGTCGATCCAGGTGGAATAGGCTTCGGGTGGCTGCTCTTCGGTGACCACCAGCAGAACTGCCGTCGCGCCTTCGGCGAGCAATGCCGCGGCCTCTAGCATGCCGTGTTCAAGGCCGTCGCCGGCTGCCGCGAGGGCCGTCATCTCACTGGTTTCGCCACGCATGATCGACCACAGGCCGATGACCGCGTTGTGCACCGACAGGCTGAATTGGGTAGGGGACAGCGGTTGCCCGGCGGCCAGTTCGCTGAGGATTTCAAAGGTGCGCGGGGTTTCGCCATGGCGGGAAATAAAGACCAGCGGTAAGTCCTGACGCCCCTCGGCCAATGGCCAGCCCACACTGAATGCCATTCGCGCCAGGCGGCTGAGTCGCCGGCGCTGCATGGCCGGTAAAAAAGAGACGTCGGGAGCGGCATCGCTGCCCTGGAGCACGACCGGTTGTCGGCACCAGGCTTGCCAATCGTCCACGCTATCGAGCCCAGGGGCCCACGCGCGCCATTGGGCGATGTTGAAGTTGATCACAGACATTCATCCCGCCCCTGCGGGCTTTCCTTGACGCGGTGAGTCGCAAATACAGCGACAGACGCTACGTGGCGCTTTGCGCCGAGTGGCGCGCATTATCGCGGCGCGGCGAGCCCGTAGCAAATGCTGGTTACATTTTGCTCAACAGCAGCGGTGACTACGCTTCGAGCCTTCGAATGCCCATTATCCATATTGCACCTGCCATGTCTGTCGGCTCATTTTGCGATCAGCGGATGACTTTTCGGCTTTTTCATCAAGAGATCGCCCCTGACTGTGTAGTCCCTTTGCTGGCGAGGTAGCTAAGCAGCGCCGCGGACTACTACACTCGGTCATTCTTTGATACACGGAGGTCTTTACATGCGGCGCGTGGTGTTCAATCAGAAAGGTGGCGTAGGCAAATCGAGCATTGCCTGCAATCTGGCAGCGGTCAGCGCCAGCGAGGGTTATCGCACCTTATTGGTGGATCTCGATGCCCAGGCCAACTCCACCCAGTACCTGACAGGGCTCACCGGCAATGACATCCCGATGGGCATTGCCGATTTCTTCAAGCAGACGCTGTCTTCGGGGCCGTTCTCGAAAAAAAGCCAGGTCGATATCTACGAGACCCCGTTCGACAACCTCCACGTCATCACCGCCACGGCCGAGCTGGCTGACTTGCAGCCCAAGCTTGAGGCCAAACACAAGATCAACAAGTTGCGTAAATTGCTCGATGAGCTGGACGGCGAATATGACCGCATCTATCTGGATACGCCGCCAGCGTTGAATTTTTATGCGGTTTCGGCATTGATCGCCGCTGACCGCGTGCTGATCCCCTTCGATTGCGACAGTTTCTCGCGTCAGGCGCTGTATGGTCTGCTGGCGGAGATCGAAGAGTTGAAGGATGACCACAACGAAGGCCTGGAGGTCGAAGGCATCGTCGTCAACCAGTTCCAGGCCCGTGCCAGCCTGCCCCAGCAAATACTCGACGAACTGATCGCCGAGGGGTTGCCGGTGCTGCCGGTGTATCTGGGTAGCTCGGTGCGGATGCGTGAGTCGCATCAGGCCAACACGCCGCTGATCCATCTCGATCCGCGGCACAAGCTGACCCAGCAGTTCGTCGATTTGCACAACCTTCTCGAAAACACCTGATGACCCATGTGGGAGCGGGCTTGCTCCGGGCGGCGTTCCGACGAATACGGTGTGTCAGTCACCATAGATGTCGACTGATAAACCGTATTCGCGAGCAAGCCCGCTCCCACAATTGATTCTCGGTGGCTATGACAGTGTGGTCAGATCCCCTGACTACGCAGCCAGCTCATCAACTGGGGTAACGGAAAGGCCCCGCTCTGGCGCGCCACCTCCCGGCCGTTCTTGAATAGAATCAGACTTGGAATCGAGCGAATCCCCAACTGCGCCGACAACTGCTGATTCGCCTCGCTATCCAGTTTCGCCAACCGACACTTGCCTGCCAACTGACTGGCGGCCTGCTCGAACACCGGCGCAAACGACTTGCACGGCCCGCACCAGTCCGCCCACACATCCACCAGCAGCGGCAGGTCACCCTTGATCTGACTGGCGTAATCGCCTTGTTTCAACTCGAACGGTTTGGCCAACAGGACCTCGGCCTTGCAACGGCCGCATTTTGGACGGTCGTTGAGGCGTTCTGCGGGGATACGGTTGAGGCCGTTGCAGTGGGGGCAGGGGATGAGGACTGGTTCAGACATGGTCGGCTCTTCAAAATTGGCAGGCAATGCGCTGGATCTGGAGGCAAAGATCTCGTTTATCAAGACAGATGGTGTCTGCCGGTACCTTGTCATCCTCAGGACGAGCAACTGATCTCCAGATGCTTGCCCCACTCCGGTGGTCGCTCGGCGTAGCGCTCCATTCCAGGTTGTTCCTCGAACGGATTGCTCAGCACCGCATGCAGGCGACGAACCTCTGAATAGTCACCGCTCTCCGCCGCATCAATGGCTTTCTGTGCCAGGTAGTTACGCAGGATGTAGAGCGGATTGACGGCGTGCATCCGTTTGCGGCGTTGTTCCTGGTCAGCCTCGCCTTCACGCGTCACCCGGGCGATGTACAGCTCACCCCAGGCATCGAAGCCCTTGATGTCGACGAAGTCGTCGCGCAAACGGGCAAGCGCCTGCTCCGGTGATTCATCCCCCAGGCGGCGGAAGAACAGGCTGTAATCGACGCCGCTGTTCTGCATCAGTTGCAGCAGCTGCTCCAGCAATTTCTGGTCATCTTCCTCGGCAGTGGTGAAGCCCAGGCGACGGCGCATCAGGTCCAGGTAGTGGGCCTGGTACAGCGGCAGGTACAGGCCGAGGGTTTCGCGCAGGGCCTCGACGCTGATGAATGGCGTCAGGGCCTGGGCCAGGGCGCTGAGGTTCCACTGGCCGATCGGCACCTGGTTGCTGAAGGAATAACGTCCCTGGTCATCGGAGTGGTTGCAGATGAAGTGGGCGTCGAA
The DNA here is from genome assembly GCF_006094435.1 of Pseudomonas sp. MPC6. Classification (NCBI taxonomy): domain Bacteria; kingdom Pseudomonadati; phylum Pseudomonadota; class Gammaproteobacteria; order Pseudomonadales; family Pseudomonadaceae; genus Pseudomonas; species Pseudomonas sp. MPC6. Next base: position 572,779 of record NZ_CP034783.1, read on the forward strand.
GTCGTCGAGGAAAGCGAACGGGCCATAGTCGAAGGTGATGCCCAGGATCGACATGTTGTCGGTGTTCATCACCCCGTGGCAGAAGCCATAGGCTTGCCACTTGGCGATCAGTTCCGCGTTGCGCTCGACGATCTCGCGGAACATCGCCAGGTACGGTTCGGGTTGTTCCAGGCACTCGGGGAAGTGCATGGCCAGCACGTAGTCGCCGAGCTCTTTCTGCTTCTCTGGGCGCTTGGTGTAATAGAAATACTCGAAATGCCCGAAACGCACATGGCTCGGTGCCAGGCGCAGGACCATGGCCGCACGTTCCTGCTTCTCGCGCCAGACCGGGGTGTCGGAGCCGATCACGCACAGCGCGCGGGTGGTCGCAATGTTCAGGGCATGCAGCGCTTCGGAGGCGAGAAATTCGCGGATCGATGAACGCAGCACCGCGCGTCCGTCGCCCATGCGCGAAAAGGGTGTCTGGCCAGCACCCTTGAGGTGCAGGTCCCAATGCTCGCCGGCCTCGTTGTACACCTCGCCCAGCAATAAGCCGCGCCCGTCGCCCAACTGGGGATTGTAGGAACCGAACTGATGACCGGAATAGACCATTGCCTTCGGAACCGCGTCGGCCCAGAGCTTGTGGCCGCTGAACAGCTCGGCGAACTCCGGGGTTTCGGCCTCGGCCGGGTCGAGGTCGAGCAGGGCCATGGCGGCGGGGCTGGCCACCACCAGGCGCGGATTGTCGATGGGCTCGGGCAGCACATGGACGGAGAACGTATCGCCCAGGCGGGCGAAACGGTTATCGAAGGTCAGTTCGTCGAGGGCTTTCAAGGGCCATCTCCAGCAGAATGTCCGAGCATTCTGCTAGGGATAGGCCGGTTAGTCGAGCTTGGCGGCCGGCGGCGCTTGAGGCACTTGACCCTCGGTCTTGGGCGCAATGGTTTTCGTTTCCGGATCGACCGGCACCATTTTGTATTCCTGGCCTTGAAGGTTCTTGAGATAGACCTCCATCTGCCGGAACGAAATGTTGATGTGTTGCTTTTTGAATTCGCGGTTGATAAAGCGGTTGACCTCATCGAGCACCGGGTTACGGTCACCCAGGTCGCGCACGTGCATGCGCAACTCGTGGTCGAGGGTGCTTTCGCCGAAGTTCAGGAAGTACACGAGGGGTTCAGGCTCTTTGAGTACCCGCGGGTTTTCCCGTGCAGCCTTCAGAAGAAGCTCTTTCACCAGATCCAGGTCCGAGCCGTAGTCGACCCCGAGCTTGAGGGTCACCCGGGTGATGGTGTCCGTCAGGGACCAGTTGATCAATTGCCCGGTGATGAACGTCTTGTTCGGGACGATGATGTCCTTGCGGTCGAAGTCGGTGATGGTCGTGGCGCGGATCCGAATCTTGCTCACCGTGCCCGACAGGTTGCCGATGGTAATCGTGTCGCCGATCCGCACCGGGCGTTCGAACAGGATCATGATCCCGGAAATGAAGTTGGCGAAGATCTCCTGCATGCCGAAACCCAGGCCCACCGAGAGCGCTGCCACCAGCCATTGCAATTTGTCCCAGCTCACGCCGAGCGTGGACAGGGTGGAGACGAAACCGATACCGGCGATCACGTAGGAAAGCAAAGTGGTGGTGGCGTAGGCACTGCCTTGGGCCAGGTTGAGCTTCGACAACACAAACACTTCCAGCAGACCCGGCAGGTTGCGTGCGAGGGCAAAGGTGATGCCGATGATGATCAGTGCGCCGAGCATGTCGCCGATGCTGATCGGTACCATGCTCATGTTGGCGCCGGTGCCGCTGGTGTATTCGTAGAGGGTGATGTTGTCCAGGTACGAGAACACCGAGATCAGGTCGGACCAGACCCAGTACAGGGCCGCCATGAACCCGCCGAGCAGCGCCAGACGGATCAGGCGCAGGGACTGTTCGTTGACCTTCTCGATGTCCAGGGCCGGCTCTTCGATCACCGCTTCGCCGTCACCTGCCTCTTTGGCGGCCTGGCGTTTGGCCAGGGCGCGCTGATAAGCCAGGCGTCGGGCTGCAACGCTGAGACCGCGGACGAAGGTGGCTTCGATCACCAGCCAGAACATCAGCAGGTAAAGGGTATTGATCAATCGGTCGCTGAGTTTCAGTGCGGTGTAGTAGTAGCCGAAGCACACCGCCACGAACAATGCGATCGGCAGGGCGGTGAACAGGATGGCCACGGCCTTGCGGAACAGCGAGGCGTTTTCGTGGGTCGGGCTGCTGATCAGCAGGCGGCTGAGCAACCAGGCCATCAGGGCGTAGCAAGTCAGTACCACCGGCATGCCGAGCACGTCGTCAGCCAGCGCGGCCGGTTGCAGCTCGGCGACGGCCACCACCGCGACCAAGGCCATTACCACCAGCCCGAGTCGGCGAATCCAGCCTTGGAGGAATGCGACCTGGGGTTTTTCCCAACGGAAATGCAACTCGGCCACGCCGCCAGGTGCGAGGATCCGGTAGGCGGTGTAGAACACCAGCCAGGCCTGGGCCATCTGCAGCAGCGCCGCGCCCATGTTGGCGTTCTGCCCGCGCGCGTCGATCTGCAGGGCCAGGCCGCACAAGGCCAGGCCCAGGGCGACCGGCATGGCCAGCAGAATATTGATCAGGATCGCTTGAGGGGTGTGCCACTGGCTGTCGCGCTTGAAGTGGCCGATGTCCTGGTGAACCTTGTTCAACTTGGCGTACAAGCTCGTGCGCCGCCACAGCAGGGCGCCGATCAGCAGCGCCAGCGGCAGGAACAGCAGCGGCCGCTGGGTCAGGCCGTCGGTCAGTTCGCTCAGGCTCGAGGCCCACGGCAGGGTGGTGACCTGGCGTTGCAGGCGTTCCGGCACGCCGTGCATCCACTCAAAGTCCAACGGCTTGTTGCTGGGAATCCAGAACATCTGCTCGTCGAGGGTCGCCCGCAGGCTCTGGGCGGTGCTCAGCAGTTGCTTCTGATTGAGTTGCAGGGTGATGGATTCGTTGAGTACCGCACTCAGTTCGCGGTTCAGCCGCTCCAGCAGGTCGGCGCGAGTGAGGGCCAGTTCCATCAGGCTCTTGCGCAGTTGCGGGGTGACTTGCTCGGGCGGCTGGGCCGCCAGCAGGTTATCGACGTAGGTCGCCGGATTGCTCAGCAGTTCCCGTTGCTGGCTGACCTCGAACTGATACAGGCGAATGTCGGCGATCTGATCGGCCAGGTCGCGGTCGACCTTGAGGTGCGGCAGGCTCTGTTTCTGCTTGTAGAGAATCTTGGAGAGCAGCAGGCTGCCCTTGAGCACGTTGATTTGCTCCTCCAGGGCCGAATCGCTCTGGGTCACGTTGTCCAGCTGCTGTTTGGTCTGCAGGTTCTGCTGGGTGACTTCGTTGAGGCGGTCGGTGCTTTTGAGCAGGTAGTCCGAGAGTTTCAGGTTGGCCGCACTTTCGGTGGCCAGCAGCACGCTGCCGCCGGATTTCTGCGCTTCGATGGACTGCTGGGTCACCGTCTCCTGGGACTGGGCCAGGCGTTTCTGGTTGATCAGGTTTTGCAGCTCCTGGATTTCCCTATCCAGACGGTCGGATTTCTCCGAGAGCAAGTCATGCTGGCTGTTGCCCAGGTCCTGCAGCTGACTGTTGCCGGCCAGTTCCTGGCGCCGCAGGGGGATCAGGGCATTGAGCGCCGCGAGTTCGGCATTGAGCTGGTCGCGTTGTTCGCCGCTCAAGGTCTTGCCGTTCTCTTTGCCGGCCTTGAGGATGTTGTTGATCTGCTGGATGCGCGTCTGGCTGGTAGAAATTTCCACCTGGGCGCGCTCGGGGCGGGTTTGGGCGGTATTGACCAGGCTGTTGGCGTCGCCCAGGGCCTTTTGCAGATCGCTTTGCTGGGTCGAGCGCTCGGTCAGCAATTGCTCAAGCTGCTGAATCGACTCCTTGGCGTAGCGCTGCGCCACCGGCACCACGCTGGTCGCCTTGAGGAGCGTCAGTTCCCGCTGATTCTCGATGTTCTGCTTGGGCGCAGTGGCCAGTTGTTGCTTGAGCTCGACCAGCTTCTGTTCGTAATCACGCTTGTTGGTGAGCTGTGTCAGCGTGCCTTGCAGAATGCTCTGCAGGGCCTTTTGGTCGGCCTCCGGCAGTTTGCGCTCGGCGATCTTGTCCAGGTTTGTCTGCACGGCTTCGCTGGACGGCGGCTCGGCCGCTTGCAACGTACCGATAGAAAGACTCAAGCCCAGCAGGGCCATGACGAAAAAGGAGCGCAGGGTTGGCATAGAGACCGATCGAAAACGAGGCGAAGAATGGAGTTTAGAGGAAGAGCCCGGGGCCCGGGCGACTTCCTTCGGGGAATCTGACGCCCACTTTGCCGATCTTGTTCCCTTCCATGACCGCGACGGTCCAGATGGTGTTGTTCCACTCCACCTGGTCACCGACGACTGGCGCCCCCCCCACCTTATGGGCAATGAAATGGGCCAGGGTCATGTCCGGATCGATGCCTTCGACTTTCAACCCATACAGGGCCGCAACCGCGGCCAGCTGGGCGTCTCCTTCAAGTACGAAGTCGCCGAAAAAGCGCAGATCGAGGCCCCGTTGCGGCGCCTGACTGAAGAGTTTTCCGAGGGCCGCAAGGTTGTGCTCATGGCCGATTACACAGAGCAAATCATCGACTTCAAGCACTGTACTACCCGACGGATGGAGCAGTTGCTGCCCTCGAAACAGTGCCGCGATCCGGGTGCCTTCGGGCATTTTCAGTTCACGAAGGGGGGAGCCGATGCACCATTTTTCGGCACCGAGGCGATAAACGAACAGTTCCCACTCGCTGGTGACGTGGACTTCCAGGGCTGATCGGGAAATCGGCAAGGGCTCTGGCGGGACAGTGACTTTCAAAAGCTTCGCCACCCAAGGCAGGCTGGTGCCTTGCACCAGCAGCGACACCAGCACGATAAAGAACGCCAGATTGAAATACAGCTGGGCGTTGGGCAGCCCCGCCATCAATGGGAACACTGCCAGAATGATCGGGACCGCGCCCCGCAGGCCGACCCAGGAAATGAATGCTTTCTCACGCCCATGGAATGCCTTGAAGGGCAGCAGGCCGACTAGCACCGACAGTGGGCGGGCAAACAGAATCATCCACAGCGCCAGGCCCAGCGCGGGCAGGGCGATCGGTAGCAGGTCGTGGGGGGTAACCAATAAGCCCAGCACCAGGAACATGCCGATCTGGGCCAGCCATGCCATGCCGTCGAGCATATGCAGGATGCCGTGTCGGCTGCGGACCGGACGGTTGCCGATCACCAGACCGCACAGGTACACCGCCAAAAAGCCGCTGCCGTGCAGGGCGTTGGTCAGGGCAAACACCACCAGGCCACCGGCAACCACCAGGATGGGATAAAGCCCGGCGGCCAGGTGGATGCGGTTGACCAGTTGCAACATCAGCCAGCCGCCGCCGAGGCCGATCACGCCACCTATGCCGAACTCGCGCACCAAATGCACCAGCAAATTCCAGTGCAGGCCGGTTTCGCCGCTGGCGAGCATGTCGATCAGGGTTACGGTGAGGAACACCGCCATCGGATCGTTGCTGCCGGATTCGATCTCCAGGCTCGCGCTCACCCGTTCGTTCAGGCCCTTGCCGCCCAGCAGCGAGAACACCGCCGCGGCGTCGGTAGAGCCCACGATAGCGCCGATCAGCAGGCCCTGCATCAGATTGAGATCGAACAACCACGCCGCCGCCATGCCGGTCAGCCCCGTCGTGATCAACACCCCGACCGTGGCCAGGGACAGTGCCGGCCATAACGCAACGCGGAAACTGGATACCCGTGTGCGCAAACCGCCATCGAGCAGTATCACCGCCAACGCGAGGTTGCCCACCAGATACGCCGTTGGATAGTTATCGAAGATGATGCCGGCGCCGTCGACGCCAGCCAACATGCCCACCGCCAGGATAATCACCAGAATCGGGATGCCGAGGCGCGATGAAAGTGAGCTCACCAGAATACTCGCACCTACCAGCAACGCGCCGATCAAGAACAGGCTGTTGATGGTGGTCGCATTCAAAGGCAGTACTCCAGAAAGCTGAAAAGGCGGGCACAAACTGACCATGCAGTCTGCGTGCCAGCGATTCTAACCTGTTGAAATGTGATGCTGTCAAAAAGCTTTTGCGACAGGAGAGGCTCCAGGCGTTCCGGCTTTTTTATCGTACGACTGTCTCGGCGACGAAGTGCAGGAACCAGATTGGCCAATCAGAGTCTCTACAGTTCGCAGGAAAGGTCGTCCGCCAGCAAAATCAAGGCTTTGAGCCTGGATAACCCTGGCATCCGGGGTGACTTTTCTTTATCGTACGCGCCCTTTGAAAATGCCTGGAAAAATCAAAATGTTGGAAGCATCCCTAAGCCAATTGGAACAGCTGGTCAGCGACTTGGTACAACAGAACCAGAGCCTGCTTGCCACCAACCAGTCCCTGAGCGCGGAACTGGCCCAGTCCAAGGACGACAACGAAAGCCTGCAGTTGAGCCTGATGGAACAGGAAGAGAAGCAAGGCGCCACCACGGCCCGCATCCAGGCTTTGGTTGAGCGCGTCAGCGCCGGCCCTGTCAGCGCATGAATCACGGCGCCGCAGGGGTAAAAGTCGTCTCGATCCTGGGGGAGGACTATTCGATCAGGGCGCCGGCCGGGGAAGAGCAAACCCTGCTTGACGCCGCGCTGATGTTGAAGGCCGCTCTGGCTGACACTAAAAAGAAATACCCGACACTGATCGGTGACCGCTTGTTGGTACTGGCCGCCATGAATCTGTGCTCCCAGCAGATTGAAATGAAGAAACAGCATCAGCAGGAACTCGACCGTTACCAAGAGCAAGTCAGCGCCACGGTTGAGACAATTGCCAGGACCATGGGTCAAGGATGATTGGAGACTTTTGACCTCAGCAGTATTGGTCGAGATCGGGGCCTTCAATGATATGCATGTTCGAAGAGGAGGTGGCCCGCCTCCTCTTCCTATCTAAAATGAATTTTTTCGAATCAAGCGGCTTCGTAGCTAAGTAGAACTGCATAGAGGTTAGGGGAGTTTAAAATAAATTGTTTGTGTGTGAGTCTGTACGGGGTGGGATTCAATCCTAAAAACAACGTATCTCCTTTTTTTGCATACGGAATAATATCATTGTATTGGAGAATGGGTGTCCCTGCTTCATAAGGATCATGGCCTTGGGCATTGCAAGTTATCTCGAATGACCATATGGGAGGGTTGGTGTGGTCGTATCTTCTCAATATCCTGGAAGACGTAGTGTATACAATGTCTGGGGAGTCAAGAACGAAGTGGGTTCCGAGGCGAGAGTGGGTGATGGCCTCATGTTTCGTTATCGTTTTTTCGGGGTTTGGACTAGGTGGTTTAATTGAAGTAGGGTGAGCGCCAGTTTCGCCAGTTTCTCCTGTCCCTAGACCGAGTAACATGCTTACTCCAAACAAACCGCCTGGATGTAAAGTAAAATATTTTCCATTGACTTTAGATGCGCCTATAGGGGGGATAACCGTGTCGCCAGTTTGCATTAGTGCGAGCGCTAATGCACCTCTAAGCTCGATTGATGATGCGAGTTCAATGGTTTCTGAATTTTCACGTTCCAAAACAATAAGGGTGCTTACTTCGTGCGAACCATCAGATCCCGGCTGCGTTTTGAAAATTTTTGAAGCGACACGATAGAGAGGACCTTTAGGCAGCTGAAACTCGTCGCCAATCTCTGCACACAGGATTGCCTGATCCCGTGTGAGGTCTGCTTTTGGTGAGTCGATTTCATTTTCCGTTGTCATGTTTTGATTCCTTGTGTGTATGCGATGGTCTGTCAGCATCCAGATTGATAATCTCTAGGTCGGCGTGACGTTTACGTTCTCGCAAATTTGAATGCGGTGTTTTTTCTCAGGAAAATTCGTAGTGAATGACGACGGCATACAGGCTGGTGTCAGGGTTTATTACAAACTCTTTATGTGCGATTTTGTATTGGCTAGTGTCCCCCGCTGACAAGAGTTCTCCTTTCTTTACATACCGGAAAAACTCCTTGGAGTCGCTGGCTTGCGTTGCCATTTGAAGTGAAAATTCGTTGGGATATCTGGCAAATACCTCAAATCTCCACCCCTGGTTATAGTTTATGAGTCTTTTTGAAACTACAACTGCACGTTGACCATCTGGACGTGGTATGTCGATTAAGTCGCCAATGTAAGCGTGGGTGACCGTCTCATTGTTATCTAGAAAATTAACTGGATCAAATTCATGTGGATCGCGTTCAGGTTTGGTATTGGAAAGATCGGATTGTCCTTTTGAAAGTCTTGGACTTAACCAAGCGCTGTAGCCCTTGTCCTCGTTGTAAATATATTGGCTTTGATTATTCGTAAAAGGGATGTTGTGGAAGTGAAAGAGGTCGCCGGCTTTAATTTGCGCCCGTCCTATTACGTGTCTTGATTCGATGGGTGATTCCAGCTGAATAGTTGGATGGTTTGTATGCGTCAAGGTGATTTTGGCATTTATGTGTTCCGGCACTGCAGCGGTACCCACACGTGCTTTGAAAGATTTGTCAGTTACACAATAGCCAGAACCTTGAGGGAGGTGATAAATGTCTCCAATCTCTGCATAAGGTATCGTTTGCTCCAATGTGAATTGATGGGTGGCTGAGGTGGTTGTCGGTTCAGTTGTCATGTTTTTTCCCTCGTTGTATATACTGATCCATCAGTAGCCCGGACATCATAGTCTTGCTGGTTTGCGCGATATTTGGTTTAGTTATGCTTTGATTGTGGGCTCTGTTAAGCGTGGTGTGAACTGTCAGAAGTAACAGGTGGAACGATTAAGCTTCCGCGGCAGGCATTGGGTGCGTTCTTTTGTCGGTGGTCTCCAGCACGTCCAATAACGCCTGATCGGCTTGGTGACGACGACGGAAGAGCAATCGGCGGTGACAAGAAAAGATCAACCGGAACGTGCAGGGAATTTCGGATCTGGCCCGGGTGACAGCAGGGGAAGTCAGGGCTTGTCGTGAAGATTGTCAGACGTTGCAACGGCTGGCGGATGATCTGGCGCGGCAGATGGGTGGGTTTCGGTTGAGCTGATATGTCGTCCATTCGGACGCCATCGTGGGCAAGCCCACAGGGTTTGTGTGTTGAGCCACATATGGATTGTGAACAACAGCGATTCCTGTGGGAGCGGGCTTGCCCGTGATTCGATTTCAGCCATTACAAGGGGCTCTAGTTAAAACCACTCATCCTGCATCGTCAGGCACACATCATCCCGAGCCTCAAGAATCGCCAGTTCATGATGGCAACCCGGCACTTCCCATGTCAGGAAATACCGCGCCGCCTGCAGCTTGCCTTTATAGAAGTTCACATCCGCCGCATTACCCTTGACCAACCCTTCCTCGGCCCGAATCGCCTGTTCCAGCCAGCGCCAGCCAATCACCGTATGCCCGAACACTTTCAAGTACAGCGCCGAGTTCGCCAGGCTGCTGTTGACCTTGCCTTGCCCCAGATCCGTCAGCAGGCCGATGGTCACCGTTTGCAGGCGCGCCACCAGTTTCTCCAAGGGCTCGCGCAACCTGGTCAGCGACTCATGTGCCTGCGCCCGTTCGGCTGTGTCGGCGATCAGGCGGATCAATTGCTTGAGCCCCGCGCCACCGTTCTGCGCCAGTTTTCGCCCCAGCAAATCCAGCGACTGAATGCCGTGTGTGCCCTCATGGATCGGATTCAGGCGGTTGTCGCGGTAATACTGCTCCACCGGATATTCACGGGTATAACCATGACCGCCAAGAATCTGGATCGCCAGTTCGTTGGCCTTCAAGCAAAACTCCGATGGCCAGGATTTGACAATCGGCGTCAGCAAATCCAGCAGCTCATGGGCTTGTTTGCGCTCGGCTTCGGTCTCAAGCGTGGTGGTGTCATCGAACAGCCGTGCGGCGTATAGCCCGAGGTCGAACGAACCCTCGACGTAAGCCTTCTGCGTCAGCAACATGCGTTTAACGTCGGCATGCTGAATGATCGCCACCGGCGCAGTGCTCGGGTCCTTACTGTCCGGCACGCGACCTTGTGGACGTTCGCGGGCGTATTCCAGCGAGTACAGATAACCGGCGTAACCGAGCATTACCGCGCCCATGCCGACGCCGATCCGCGCCTCGTTCATCATCTGGAACATGTAGCTCAACCCGTGGTGCGGCTTGCCCACCAGGTAGCCGACACACTCGCCGTTGTCACCGAAGTTCAACGCGGTGGAGGTGGTGCCGCGCCAGCCCATCTTGTGGAACAGCCCCGCCAGCAGTACGTCGTTGCGCTTGCCCAGGCTGCCGTCATCGTTGACCAGAAACTTGGGCACGATAAATAGCGAGATTCCCTTCACGCCGGCCGGTGCATCCGGCAACTTGGCCAGGACCATGTGCACGATGTTTTCCGACAGCGGGTGATCGCCCCCGGAGATGAAAATCTTGTTGCCCTTGAGTCGATAGGTGCCGTCGGACGCCGGCTCGGCACGGGTACGAATATCCGACAACGACGAACCGGCATGCGGTTCGGTCAGGGCCATGGTGCCGAAGAAGCGTCCGTCGATCATCGGCTGCAGGAAACGCTGCTTTTGTTCATCGGTGCCGAAACTTTCAATCAGGTTGGCCGCGCCCATGGTCAAAAACGGGTAGGAGGTCGATGCCGCGTTGGCCGATTGGAAGTGGGCGAAACAGGCTTGGGACAGCAGGGTAGGGAGCTGCATGCCGCCTGCGTCGAAACTGCGCGCAGCGTTGAGGAAGCCGGCTTCAAGAAACGCATCCACCGCCGGTTTGACTTCCGGAATCAGAATCGCCTGACCGTCTTCGTAGCGCGGCTCGTTCTCGTCACCCTTGCGGTTGTGCGGGGCAAAAAACTTTTCGGCGATGTGGCGGGCAGTGCCGATGGCGGCATCGAACGTCTCGCGATTGTGCTCGGCGAAACGCACACGCTGGGTCAGGGCCTCGGCATCGAGGACTTCATACAGCTCGAAAGCCAGATTGCGGGAACTGAGCAGCGTCTCGGACATGGCGGCCTACCTTTTTTTGGGTTGGACCGAGTCTAGGCGTGGGGAGGGCGGGGTGAACAGGATGATTGATGTGGGTGATGGTGGGGTGCAGGCGCCGCTGATCAAATGTGGGAGCGGGCTTGCTCGCGAATGCGGTTTAACAGTCAATGTTGATGTCGACTGACACTCCGCCTTCGCGAGCAAGCCCGCTCCCACAAGGGGTTTTGCATTCCAGGCATCCATTGCGGGCGCCTGGCTTTGAAGCGGTTTAGCCGATCGTCATCAAGCTGGCGTTACCACCCGCCGCAGCGGTGTTAACACTCAACGCCCGCTCGATCACCAGGCGCTCCAGCGCAATGCCGGTTTCGCCTTGCGACAAACCATGAACCCCAACGATCGCGCCAGCACGCTTGGCCACTTGCTGGCACACCGCACGCAACTGATCGGAATGGCCATGATGCAGAACCGCATCAAACACCACTTCGTCCTTGTTCCAGTCAGCCACCAGCTTGATGCGTGCCTGAATTTCCTTAGGCAGGCGTGCGAACAAGGCCTTGGTCAGGTCAGCTTCCGGCCATACCGCCGAACCGCCCACCGCCAACACCGCTGCCAGTTGGGTCAGCAGATCGCCTTCGACTTCCGCCAGGCACAGCACGTGCTCGCGCGGCAGGATCGCGTAGCTGTTGCGTTCGCCAGTCGGGCCCGCCAGAACACGGGTGATCCCGCTTTGCGATTGCGCCGCGAACTGCGCGCACAGGGTGCTCAGGTCGGCGAACTTGTTGCTGTCGGCCCAAGCCTTCAGGGCCGACAGCGGTTTGCTCATGGCATCGCGCAGACGAACATCCGGCGCAGTGATGGCGTCGCCACGAGCGAAGGATTGTTCGATTGCATCGGTAGGACGCGTCGACAGCAGACGGTACAGGTACAGCGGACCACCGGCTTTCGGGCCAGTCCCCGACAAACCTTCGCCGCCAAACGGTTGCACGCCCACCACGGCACCCACAATGTTGCGGTTCACATAGACGTTACCGGCGTTGACGTTGTCGATCACCTTGGCGATGGTCTCGTCGATACGGGTGTGCACGCCCAGCGTCAGGCCATAGCCGGAAGCATTGATCTGAGCAATCAGCTGGTCGATGTCTTTGCGCTTGTAGCGAACCACGTGCAGTACCGGGCCGAAGATCTCCCGTTGCAGCTCGTCGAAGCTTTCCAGTTCAATCAAGGTTGGCATCACGAAGGTGCCGCGCTTGACTTCGTCGGTATTGGCGATAGCCACCTGGTACACGCTGCGACCTTTGTCGCGCATGGCCTGGATGTGCTTGTCGATGCCTGCCTTGGCTTCGGCGTCGATCACCGGGCCGATGTCCACGGACAAGCGCTCCGGGTTGCCGAGACGGCATTCGGCCATGGCACCCTTGAGCATTTCGATGACGCGGTCAGCGGAATCTTCCTGCAGGCACAGTACGCGCAGTGCCGAGCAACGTTGGCCGGCGCTATCGAAGGCCGACGATACGACGTCGATCACCACTTGTTCAGTCAGCGCCGAAGAGTCGACGATCATCGCGTTCTGGCCGCCAGTTTCAGCGATCAGCGGGATCGGCCGACCTTGAACATCCAGACGACCCGCGACGTTGCGTTGCAGCAAGCGAGCAACTTCGGTGGAACCGGTGAACATCACGCCTTTGACCCGATCGTCGCCGACCAGACGGGCGCCAACGGTTTCGCCACGGCCCGGCAGCAGTTGCAGCACGCCTTGCGGAATCCCGGCTTCGAGCAGCAAGCGCACGGCTTGAGCAGCCACCAGCGGGGTTTGTTCCGCAGGTTTCGCCAGTACCGGGTTACCGGCGGCCAGTGCCGCAGCGACTTGGCCGCTGAAGATTGCCAGCGGGAAGTTCCACGGGCTGATGCAGACCACCGGGCCCAATGGGCGGTGGGCGTCGTTGCTGAAATCGTTGCGGGCCTGCACCGCGTAGTAACGCAGGAAGTCCACGGCTTCACGCACTTCGGCGATGGCGTTGGCGAAGGTCTTGCCGGCTTCACGAGCCAGCAGGCCCATCAGCGGCTGAATCTCGCCTTCCATCAAATCGGCGGCACGTTCCAGGATCGCGGCACGTTCGGCGGGCGGGGTGGCCTGCCAGATTGGCGCAGCATTCAGGGCGCACTGGATCGCGTTGTCGACGTCGTCGACGGTGGCTTCTTGCACATGGCCTACTACGTCACGCAGATCGGACGGGTTCAGCACCGGTGCAGGGGTTTCAGTGCTGGAGACACAACCGAGCATCGGCGCGGCTTTCCAGTGGTTATGAGCAGTGGCCAGCAGGGCGCAGGACAGCGAAGCCAGACGATGTTCGTTGGCCATGTCGATGCCGCTGGAGTTGGCGCGCTCGGCACCATAAAGATCACGCGGCAGCGGGATACGCGGGTGCGGCAGGCCGAAGCCGCCTTCCAGCGTCGCCATCTGCTCGATGCTGGCCACTGGATCGGCCACCAGCTCCTGAATCGAAATGGACTGGTCGGCGATGCGGTTGACGAACGAGGTGTTCGCGCCGTTTTCCAGCAGGCGACGGACCAGGTACGCCAACAGTGTTTCGTGGGTGCCGACCGGTGCGTACACGCGGCACGGACGGTTCAGCTTGCCTTCGGAAACCTTGCCTACAACCTGTTCGTACAGCGGTTCACCCATGCCGTGCAGGCACTGGAACTCGTACTGGCCGGGGTAATAGTTCTGACCGGCGATGTGGTAAATGGCCGACAGGGTGTGGGCGTTGTGCGTGGCGAATTGCGGGTAGATGACTTCCGGTACCGACAGCAATTTGCGTGCACAGGCGATGTAGGACACGTCGGTGTACACCTTGCGGGTGTAGACCGGATAGCCTTCCAGGCCTTCGACCTGGGCGCGCTTGATTTCGCTGTCCCAGTACGCGCCTTTCACCAGGCGGATCATCAGGCGATGACGGCTGCGACGAGCCAGGTCGATCACGTAGTCGATCACGTAAGGGCAACGCTTCTGGTAAGCCTGGATCACGAAACCGATACCGTTCCAGCCGGTCAGTTGCGGCTCGAAGCACAGGCGCTCCAGCAGATCCAGGGACAGTTCGAGGCGGTCGGCTTCTTCGGCATCGATGTTCAGGCCGATGTCGTATTGCTTGGCCAGCAGCGTCAGCGACAGCAGGCGCGGATACAGCTCGTCCATCACGCGCTCGTACTGCGCACGGCTGTAACGCGGGTGCAGGGCCGACAGCTTGATGGAAATACCCGGGCCTTCATAAATCCCACGACCGTGGGACGCTTTGCCGATCGAATGGATGGCTTGTTCGTACGAGGCCAGGTACTTCTGGGCGTCATGTTCGGTGAGTGCAGCTTCACCCAGCATGTCGTAGGAATAACGGAAGCCCTTGGCTTCGAACTTGCTGGCGTTGGCCAGGGCTTCGGCGATGGTTTCGCCGGTGACGAACTGCTCGCCCATCAGGCGCATGGCCATGTCGACGCCCTTGCGGATCATCGGTTCGCCGCTCTTGCCGATGATGCGGCTCAGGGACGAAGTCAGGCCCGCTTCGTTGTGGGTGGCGACCAGCTTGCCGGTCAGCAGCAAACCCCAGGTGGCGGCGTTGACGAACAGCGACGGGCTGTTGCCCAGGTGCGGGTGCCAGTTGCCGGTGCTGATCTTGTCGCGGATCAGCGCGTCGCGGGTGCCTTTGTCCGGGATGCGCAGCAGCGCTTCGGCCAGGCACATCAGCGCCACGCCTTCCTGGGACGACAGGGAAAACTCTTGCAGCAAGCCTTGAACGATACCGGCACGGCCGCCGGCGCTCTTCTGATTGCGCAGTTTCTCGGCAATCGAGGCGGCGAGTTTGTTGGTGGCTTCGGCCATCGCCGCCGGCAGGCGAGCCTGTTCGATCAGCATCGGCACCACTTCGGGTTCCGGGCGACGGTAGGCGGCGGTGATCGAAGCGCGCAGCACCGATTGCGGCAGGATGCTTTCGGCAAACTCAAGGAAGCACTGGTGTGCGTGATCGATGTGGATCTCGCCCGCCTCGTCGACTTCCTTGCCGTTCAATCCGTTCAGCTCGGACAGGGTTGCACCACCCTCGAGTTTTTCCAGGTAATTGAAAATTGCCTGCTTGATCAGCCAGTGCGGCGTGCGATCAATCGAGGTCGCGGCAGCCTTGAGGCGTTCGCGGGTCGGGTCGTCAAGTTTGACCCCAAGGGTAGTGGTCGCCATATTTTTATCCTCATGTTTGCCACGACCGCGTGGCATCAGCTGGCGCAAGATTAGCTGCGCAGCTGGCGAGGTGCAACCGGGTGCAACCCTTTTTTTGCCGGAATAGTATGCAGCTCGTCAGGAAATAAATTTCGCTACCTTCGCATCGTTACTGGAGGATAGTTTTACATTTGGTAAAGAGCCTTGAGTGCCCTAAAAAGGCGCAAAAATCGTGCTTTCGTCGATAAATCCGACTGGGTGCAACTTATTCGGGAGAAACTGGTTGCACCTTATTTGGTTTGTTGAATAGCATTCGCGTCCAAGGTGCAACCGGGCATAAAAGTCAGGTGTGCCGGCTGATGGCTTTCCTGGGGAAACATCAGTCATAAATGCGCGGGATCCAGAGTCGTCTGTCGAACGTCGTCGTTTGCGTGCGGTTCACCAGCCGCCGCTACATAAAAACAAAGCCAGGGCGTAACTTAATGAGCGTTAGCAATCCAACCCTGATCACGTTCGTGATCTATATCGCAGTAATGGTGCTGATCGGCTTCATGGCCTATCGCTCCACCAATAACCTTTCCGACTACATTCTGGGCGGTCGTAGCCTGGGCAGTGTCGTGACGGCATTGTCCGCCGGCGCCTCCGACATGAGCGGCTGGTTGTTGATGGGCCTGCCGGGCGCCATCTACATGTCCGGTCTGTCCGAAAGCTGGATCGCCATCGGCCTGATCATCGGTGCTTACCTGAACTGGCTGTTCGTTGCCGGTCGTCTGCGCGTGCAGACCGAGCACAACGGCGACGCACTGACCCTGCCGGATTACTTCTCCAGCCGTTTCGAAGACAAAAGCGGCCTGCTGCGGATCATCTCCGCGGTCGTGATCCTGGTGTTCTTCACCATCTACTGCGCCTCCGGCATTGTGGCCGGCGCCCGTCTGTTCGAAAGCACCTTTGGCATGTCCTACGAGACGGCGCTGTGGGCCGGCGCTGCGGCGACGATTGCCTACACCTTTGTCGGTGGTTTCCTGGCTGTCAGCTGGACTGACACCGTACAAGCCACGTTGATGATCTTCGCCCTGTTGCTGACGCCGATCATCGTGCTGCTGGCCACCGGCGGCGTCGACACCACGTTCCTGGCGATCGAAGCGCAAGACGCCAGCAACTTCGACATGCTGAAAAACACCACCTTCATCGGCATCATCTCGCTGATGGGCTGGGGCCTGGGCTACTTCGGCCAGCCGCACATCCTGGCGCGCTTCATGGCGGCGGATTCGGTGAAATCGATTGCCAAAGCTCGCCGCATCTCCATGGCCTGGATGATCCTGTGCCTGTGTGGCACCGTGGCGGTAGGCTTCTTTGGTATTGCTTACTTCTCGGCGAACCCTGACTTGGCCGGTCCCGTGACCGAAAACCCCGAGCGTGTGTTCATCGAACTGGCGAAAATCCTGTTCAATCCGTGGGTCGCCGGTGTGCTGTTGTCGGCCATTCTGGCGGCGGTGATGAGTACCTTGAGCTGCCAGCTGCTGGTGTGCTCCAGCGCCCTGACCGAAGACTTCTACAAAACCTTCCTGCGTAAAACCGCTTCCCAGGTTGAACTGGTCTGGGTCGGTCGCGCCATGGTGCTGCTGGTTGCCCTGATCGCTATCGCGTTGGCCTCCAACCCGGAAAACCGCGTATTGGGTCTGGTCAGCTACGCCTGGGCCGGCTTCGGTGCCGCGTTCGGCCCGGTCGTCCTGATCTCCGTGATCTGGAAAGACATGACCCGCAACGGCGCACTGGCCGGTATCCTGGTCGGCGCGATCACCGTGATCGTGTGGAAACACTTCGAGTTGCTGGGCCTGTACGAGATCATCCCGGGCTTCATCTTCGCCAGCCTGGCGATCTACATCGTCAGCAAGCTGGGCGCGCCGACTGCCGGCATGCTGCAGCGCTTCGCTGCGGCCGAGGCAGATTTCCGCCTGAACAAGTGATGGGGATGAGCTGAAGCCCTGACCTTTCGCCGAACATGAAAACGGCCCGCCTCCCTCTGGAGGCGGGCCTTTTTTTTTGTTTTTTCAGTGGGCGAGCGATTTTCTTCGGCAGGTCCGACAGGGGGCGATGAGCTCATGGCCGCCGCTCGGAGTGCCCGCTCAGCCGCGAACCCCTGACGTCCAGCCCCGTACAAGGTAAACTTGGCGCCCTTCGCAGGAGCAACCATGAATTATCGCCACGCCTTCCATGCCGGCAATCACGCCGACGTGTTCAAACACCTGACCTTGACCCGCCTCATCGCCTTGATGTCGCGCAAGGAGCAGCCGTTTGCCTATCTCGACACTCACGCCGGCATTGGTCTGTACGACCTTCAAGGCGATCAGGCCAGCCGTACCGGCGAGTACCTGGAAGGCATTGCGCGTTTGTGGGATCAGCCGGATCTGCCGATCCTGACGGCTGATTACATGCAGGTCCTGCACGAGATGAACCCGGATGGCCAGTTGCGCTATTACCCGGGGTCGCCGGAGTTGGCGCGGCGCCTGACCCGGCCGCAGGACCGGGTGTTGCTGAACGAGAAACACCCCGAAGATGGCGTGTTGCTCAAGGACAACATGAAGGGCGATCGTCGGGTGAAGGTGCATCTGGGCGAAGGCTGGCATGTGCCGCGGGCGATGTTGCCGGTGCCGGAGAAGCGCGCGGTGATGTTGATTGATCCGCCGTTCGAGCAGCTCGATGAGATGCAGCGTTGCGCGGCGTCGTTGAAAGAGGCGATCAGCCGGATGCGCCAGACGGTGGCGGCGATCTGGTATCCGGTGAAGGACCAGCGCCTGTTGCGGCGTTTCTATCAGGATCTGGCGGGAACCGGCGCGCCGAAATTGTTGCGCGTGGAGTTGCTGGTGCATCCGCTGGATACGCCAAACAGCCTCAATGGTTCGGGGTTGGCGATTGCCAATCCGCCGTGGGGGCTGGAAGAGGAATTGCGTGAGTTGCTGCCGTGGTTGTCCAAGAAGCTTGGGCAGACCCAGGGTGGGTGGCAGATGGATTGGTTGATTGCCGAATAGGGTGAATCAACGGCAAGATCAAAAGCTCGCAGCCTTCGGCAGCGCCTACAGGGGTGTCGTTTCGATCACAAATGTGGGCGGACACATAATTCTGTAGGAGCCGGCTTGCTGGCGAAGGCGTCTTCATGGGCAATGCAAGACTTGAGGCCGCCTTCGCTGGCAAGCCAGCTCCTACAAGAGCGGGCTTGCCAGCGATGCTTTTCAGGGCCCGAAAGTCAGATCGGGCAGGTCACGCCTGTACCGCCAATCCCGCAATACCCTTCTGGATTCTTGGCCAGATACTGCTGGTGATACGTCTCGGCGAAGTAGACCGTCGGGGCTTCGTCGATTTCGGTGGTGATGGTGCCTTTGCCGGCCTTGGTCAGTTCGGTCTGGAACACCTGCGCGCTGCGCTTGGCGGCTGCCAGTTGGTCCGGGTTGGTGGCGTAGATCACCGAGCGATACTGCGTGCCGATATCGTTGCCTTGGCGCATGCCCTGGGTCGGGTTGTGCAGTTCCCAGAACATCTTCAGCAGCTCGTCGTAGCTGACTTTTTCCGGCTCGTAGACCACGAGCACGACTTCGGTGTGCCCGGTCAGGCCCGAGCAGACTTCTTCATAGGTCGGATTAGGTGTGAAACCACCGGCATACCCCACCACGGTGCTGACTACGCCTTCACGCTGCCAGAAGCGACGCTCCGCACCCCAAAAGCAACCCAGGCCGAAGATTGCAAAGTCGACATTGGTGGCGAACGGACCCAGTAGCGGGGCGTCGTGGACGAAATGTTTTTCCGGCAGGGACATTGGCGTTTCACGGCCGGGCAGAGCTTGTTCTTTAGTCGGGAGCACGTTTTTGTTTACCAGGATTTCCGAGCGCAGAACCATTATCAGTCCTCTCAATCAGGTTGGAATGTTGATACGCAGACCGCCAGTGTGCCCAATGCCGTCCAGTTACGCACTATCTCTGTGGGAGCAACCTCGCTCCCACAGGGATTGCTTGCGGTGTGCTCAGGCGATCGGGCCACGCGGGTAGCGTTTGAGCTTTTCGATCAGCTCGCTGCCCGGAATTGGTCGGTCGAACAGGTAGCCCTGGCCGACGTCGCAGCGGTGGCGGCGCAGAAAGGCCAACTGCTCGGCCGTCTCGATGCCTTCAGCCACGACCTTGAGTTTCAGGTTGTGGGCCATGGCGATCACCGCGGAGGTGATTTCCATGTCGTCCTGGTTATCCGGAATTTCGTGGATGAAGCTTCGATCGATCTTGATGATGTCGATCGGGAATTTTTTCAAGTAACTGAGCGACGAGTAACCGGTGCCAAAGTCGTCCATGGCCAGGGTCAGGCCCAGGCGCTTGAGCTGGTCGAGCTGCAGATGGGTGTCTTCGGTGGCTTCCAGCAGCAGGCCTTCCGTCAACTCAAGCTCCAGCAGGTTTGCCGGCAGCGCTTCTTCCTTGAGGATGCTGGCAATGGATGCCACCAGGTCCGGGTCGGAGAACTGTTTGGGCGACAGGTTGATCGCCACCTGGAGATTGCCCAGGCCAGCGGCCGTCAGGTCCTTGCTCATGCGGCAGGCCTGGCGGGCGATCCACTTGCCGATCGGAATGATCAGGCCGGTTTCTTCGGCGACGCTGATGAACTGATCCGGGCGGATCATGCCTTTTTCCGGATGGTTCCAGCGCAGCAAGGCTTCCATGCCCAGCAGGCGACCGCTGCGCAGGCAGAGCTTGGGTTGATAAAACACCTCCAGTTCGTTCTGGGTCAGGGCGCGGCGCAGGTTGTTCTCGACGAACAACTTATAGCTGGCCTCGGCGTTCAACGCTTCGGTGAACACCTGAACCTGATGTTTACCGTTGGCCTTGGCCTTGTGCAGCGCCAGCCCGGCGTTGCGCATCAGGGTCTGCGGGTCGCGTCCGTGCAGCGGCGCGCAGGCCAGGCCCACGGAGCCGGTGACGCTGATCAATTGGTTGTCGACGAACATCGGCTTGTCGAGGGTCGCCAGTAACTGGTTGGCAACTTGCAGGCCAGCCGAGATGTCGGTGTTGTCCAGCAGCACCGCGAATTCGTTACTGGCAAAGCGTGCCAGGCTGCCGCTCGGGCTCAGGCTGTTGCGCAGCCGCCGGGCCAGGCTGATCAGCAACTTGTCACCGGTTTGATGGCCAAGGCTGTCGTTGATCCGCTTGAAGTTGTCGATGTCCACCAGCAACAGGCTGATCGGCGTATCGCTGTCTCGGGCGAAGCGTTCATCGAGGTTGCGGATGAACGCCGGACGGTTGCCGAGGTTGGTCAGGTTGTCGGTGTAAGCCAGGCGCTCGATGCGCTGCTGGGCAAGCTTGGTCTGGGTGATGTCTTCATAGATGCCGATGTAATGGGTCAGCTCGCGGTTGTCACCGTAGACTTTGGAAATCGACAACTGACCCCAGTAGGGTTCGAGGTTTTTGCGCCGGCTTTTGAATTCGCCCTGCCAACTGTTGCTCATGGTCAGCGCCGAGGGCGCGTCAAACAGCAGTTCGCTGAGATTTTCCAGCGCCGGCAATTCCGACAGCCGCTGGCCGTGGACTTCGTCGGTGGTGTACTGGGTGATCGCCGTGAAGCTTGGGTTGACGTACTCCACCACGCCGTCGCAATTGACCAGCAGGAAGGCGTTGGCGCTTTGTTCCACCGCGCGCTGGAACAGGTGCAAAGCGCTGGTGGCCGTGCGGCGCTTGTGGTTGTTGATCACTTGGGCGAACTGATCCGCCAGCTCGCCGGCGAAGGCGATTTCATCCGACTGCCAGGCACGGGTCGTACCGGTCTGTTCAAGGCAGAGCACGCCGACCACCTGGCCATCGACACGGATACTGGCGTCGAGCATGGCATTCACATCGCGCGGGCGCAGGCTTTGAGCCATTACCCGAGTGCGCGGGTCATGCATCGCATTGTGGGCGTCGATGGCGCGGCTGCTATGCAGGGCTTCCATGTAATCGGGGAAGTCGCTGACGTCGATCGGCTCCGGCAGTTGATATTGCCGGGTGGCACGGTGATAGGCCGAGATGGGCGATAGCCGCGAACCTTCGAGGTTCCACAGGCTGGCGCAGTCGATTTCGTAGATATCGCAGGCGCTGCGGGTGATCAGTTCGGCAGCTTCATGCAGGGAATTGTTGGCGCTGTAGCGTTGGCGGGTCAGCAGCAGGATCAGGTCTTGCTGGGCGCGCACCCGGTCCAGGTGCAGGAGCTGTTCCTGCTGGGCGCGTTGATTGAGTTCCAGGGCGAATTGCAGGCGCGAGTTCTGGGTTTCCAGATCAAGCGTCGGCAGCGTTTGTTCGCCCTCGAATAATCCCTCCACGACCATCAGGTAGCCGCGCAGCAGGTGTCGATTGTGTTGTCGGTAGGCTTCGCCCAACTCGAGCAGGCTCAGGGCGCCTTTGGCGGTGTGCAGGGTGTAGCGGATCAGGTAATGCGGGCTGCCGCTGAGTTGCTGCTGAATTGCGTCGTGCAGTCGATAGCGCGCTTCGGGCTCCATCAGGCTGGCGTAGGGTGAGTCGACCAGGGCACAAAGCTCCCTGGCCGGCTGACCAAACTGTCGTTCGCAATTGGGATCGAGAAACAGCAGCCCCCAGTTCGGTTCATTCAGCCGTTCGAAACGCAGCATGCCGAGCCGTGATGGCACAGGCAACTGCGTCACTACCTCGGCCACCATACGGCTGGTGGCATCGGGTTGGCTTTTCATAGGGGGGAACTCGCTTCGAATATGCTGATCGCGCCGGGCTCTCGCCCTCTTTACTGTTGCTTGTCGCAGGCTGCGATATTTTCTGGCTTAACGCAATCTGATATGTGTCGATTGCAGCAGATTGCCGTCCCGGTCGTGATAACTGGCGCGGATCTGTTTTGTGTCGACGATCAGGTGGGCGATGCCGTCTACAAATGTAGGAAAGAGGTTTCACCAGGCAAAAAAAAGCCCCGCCAAATGGGCGGGGTTGAGGTACGAGCGTGTGGCGCTCGGAAAGCGTGGAACGCAACCGGCCCTCCGGTGAAGGAGGGCCGGTCGGTGTTACAGCAGGATGGTGCGGATGTCCGCCAGCAGGTCGCTCAGACGCTTGGTGAAGCGTGCAGCAGCGGCGCCGTTGATCACGCGGTGATCGTAGGACAGCGACAGTGGCAGCATCAGTTTCGGCTGGAAGGCTTTGCCGTCCCAGACTGGCTGGATGGTTGCCTTGGAAACACCGAGGATCGCCACTTCCGGCGCGTTGACGATCGGCGTGAAGCCGGTGCCGCCAATGTGGCCGAGGCTGGAAATGGTGAAGCAGGCGCCTTGCATGTCGTCCGCGGTGAGCTTCTTGTCGCGGGCTTTGGCGGCCAGCACGGCGGCTTCGGCTGCCAGTTGCAACAGGCTCTTCTGATCGACGTTCTTGATGACCGGTACCAGCAGGCCATCCGGGGTGTCGACCGCGAAGCCGATGTTCACGTACTTCTTGCGGATGATTGCCTTGCCGCTTGGTGCCAGCGAACTGTTGAAGTCCGGCAGTTCCTTGAGCAGGTGCGCGCAGGATTTGAGCAGCAGCGGCAGGATGGTCAGCTTGACGCCAGCCTTTTCTGCAACGGCTTTCTGAGCGACACGGAACGCTTCCAGCTCGGTGATATCCGCCGAGTCGAACTGAGTCACGTGCGGGATGTTCAACCAGCTGCGGTGCAGGCTCGACGCGCCGATTTGCATCAGGCGAGTCATCGGCACTTCTTCGATTTCGCCGAAGCGGCTGAAGTCGACGACCGGAATCGGCGGGATGCCCGCGCCGCCGGTTGCGCCGGCAGCGGCGGCCGGTGCTTCCTTGGCCTTCTGCATCATGGCTTTGACGTAAACCTGCACGTCTTCTTTCAGGATGCGACCGTGCGGACCGCTTGCGCCGACTGCGTTCAGCTCGACACCGAATTCACGGGCCAGCTGGCGTACTGCCGGGCCTGCGTGAACCTTGGCGCCCGGCTTGGCCGGTGCAGCTGCAGGTGCGGCAGGTGCCGCAGCAGCGGCCGCCGGAGCGGCTTCAGTTTTGGCAGCAGCAGGTGCGGCAGCGGCTGGAGCCGGAGCAGCAGCCGGAGCAGCGCCTTTGACTTTCAGCTTCAGGATCAGGTCGCCGGTACCGACTTCGTCGTCCAGCTTGATGGAAATGCTTTCCACCACGCCAGCGGCAGGCGATGGAATTTCCATGCTCGCCTTGTCGGATTCCAGGGTGATCAGCGACTGGTCGGCTTCAACGGTGTCGCCGGCCTTGACCAGGACTTCGATGATCTTGGCCTTGCCTGCCGAACCGATGTCCGGGACGTGAATGTCCTGAACACTGTCGGCAACCGGTGCCGCCGGGGCCGCAGCGGCAGGCGCCGGAGCAGCGGCAGCAGGCGCAGCGGCTTGAGCTGGCGCGGCCGCAGCCGGAGCAGCGGCACCTGCCACTTCCAGA
Organism: Pseudomonas sp. MPC6; assembly: GCF_006094435.1. Taxonomy (NCBI): domain Bacteria; kingdom Pseudomonadati; phylum Pseudomonadota; class Gammaproteobacteria; order Pseudomonadales; family Pseudomonadaceae; genus Pseudomonas; species Pseudomonas sp. MPC6. The sequence goes on from NZ_CP034783.1 coordinate 596,342, forward strand.
TCCAGGATCAGGTCGCCGGTGCCGACTTCGTCGTTGAGCTTGACGCTGATGGCCTTGACCACGCCAGCGGCGGGCGAAGGGATTTCCATGCTGGCCTTGTCGGATTCCAGGGTGATCAGCGACTGATCAGCCTCGACGGTGTCGCCGACCTTGACCTGGATCTCGATGATCTGGGCCTTGCCCGACGAACCGATGTCCGGCACGTGCACTTGCTGAACCGAAGCGGCAGCAGGCGCAGCAGCAGGAGCGGCCGGCGCAGGAGCGGCAGCCGGTTCAGCCTTGGCGGCTGGCGCAGGGGCCGCAGCAGCCGCAGGGGCCGCAGCTACGGCACCTTCGACTTCCAGTTCCAGCAATTCGTCGCCTTCTTTCAGGCGATCGCCCAGCTTCACTTTCAGGCTTTTGACGATGCCGGCCTTGGGAGCAGGAATTTCCATGCTCGCCTTGTCCGACTCAAGCGTCAGAATGCTCTGGTCGGCTTCGACACGGTCGCCGACCTTAACAAACAGTTCAATTACTTCACCTTCACCGCTGCCGATGTCAGGTACGCGAATGAGTTCGCTCACAGAGTGTCTCCTCAGCAGTCCAGTGGGTTGCGTTTTTCCGGGTTGATCCCGAACTTGGCGATGGCTTCAGACACCACCTTGGGTTCGATATCACCACGGTCAGCCAAGGCTTCCAGGGCTGCCAACACCACGAAATGACGGTCGACTTCGAAGAAGTGACGCAGCTTCTTGCGGCTGTCACTGCGGCCGAAACCGTCGGTGCCCAGGACTTTGAATTCCTTGGACGGGACCCACTGACGAATTTGCTCAGCGAACAGCTTCATGTAGTCGGTAGACGCGATCACCGGACCTTTACGGCCGTTCAGGCACTCTTCGACATAGCTCAGTTTAGGCTTCTGGCCCGGGTGCAGACGGTTGCTGCGCTCGACGGCCAGGCCATCGCGACGCAGTTCGTTGAAGCTGGTAACGCTCCAGACGTCAGCGCCGACGTTGAACTGTTCACGCAGAATCTTCGCCGCTTCACGGACTTCACGCAGGATGGTGCCGGAGCCCATCAGCTGAACGTGGTGCGCCGCTTCGCGGGTGTCTTCTTCGAGCAGGTACATGCCCTTGATGATGCCTTCTTCGACACCGGCCGGCATGGCTGGCTGCTGGTAAGACTCGTTCATCACGGTGATGTAGTAGAAGACGTCCTGTTGCTGTTCGGTCATCTTCTTCATGCCGTCCTGGATGATCACCGCCAGCTCGTAGCCGTAGGTTGGATCAAAGGTGCGGCAGTTCGGGATGGTGGCAGCCAGGATGTGGCTGTGACCGTCTTCGTGTTGCAGGCCTTCGCCGTTCAGCGTAGTCCGGCCGGCGGTGCCGCCGATCAGGAAGCCACGGGTGCGGCTGTCGCCAGCGGCCCAGGCCAGGTCGCCAATACGCTGGAAACCGAACATCGAGTAGAAGATGTAGAACGGCAGCATCGGCTGGTTGTGGCTGGAGTACGAAGTACCGGCAGCGATGAAGGAGCTCATGGCGCCCGCTTCGTTGATGCCTTCTTCGAGAATCTGGCCCTTCTTGTCTTCCTTGTAGAACATCACCTGGTCTTTATCGACTGGCTCGTAGAGCTGGCCGACGGACGAGTAGATGCCCAGCTGGCGGAACATGCCTTCCATACCGAAGGTACGGGCTTCGTCCGGGATGATCGGAACGATGCGCGAACCGATTTCCTTGTCCTTGACCAGCTGCGCGAGGATCCGCACGAAGGCCATGGTGGTGGAGATTTCACGGTCGCCCGAGCCGTCCAGGATTGCCTTGAGGGTATCCAGCGGTGGCGTCGGGATGTCGAAGCTCTTGGCGCGACGCTGTGGCACGAAACCGCCCAGTGCAGTGCGGCGCTCGCTCAGGTAGCGGGCTTCGGCGCTGTTCGGCTCCGGCTTGAAGAACGGCAGGTTTTCCAGCTCTTCGTCCTTGACCGGAATGTCGAAGCGATCACGGAACAACTTCAGGCTGTCGACATCGACTTTCTTGGTGTTGTGCGCGGTGTTTTTCGCTTCGCCGGCACCGGTGCCATAACCCTTGATGGTCTTGGCCAGGATGACGGTCGGTTGTTCTTTGTGGTTGACCGCTTCGTGGTATGCCGCGTAGACCTTGTACGGGTCGTGGCCGCCACGGTTGAGTTTCCAGATCTCGTCGTCGGACAGGTCTGCAACCATCGCCTTGAGTTCTGGCGTGTTGAAGAAGTGTTCACGCACGAACGCGCCGTCTTTGGCTTTGTAGTTCTGGTACTCGCCGTCGATGACTTCGTCCATGCGGCGTTGCAGGATACCGTCGACGTCTTTGGCCAGCAGTGGGTCCCAGAAACGGCCCCAGATGACTTTGGTCACGTTCCACTGAGCACCGCGGAACACGCCTTCGAGCTCCTGGATGATCTTGCCGTTGCCGCGAACCGGGCCGTCGAGGCGCTGCAGGTTGCAGTTGATGACGAAGATCAGGTTGTCGAGCTTCTCGCGGCCAGCCAGCGAGATCGCACCCAGGGATTCCGGCTCGTCGCACTCGCCGTCGCCCAGGAAGCACCAGACTTTCTGCTTGCCTTCAGGGATGAAGCCACGGGCTTCCAGGTACTTCATGAAGCGTGCCTGGTAGATCGCCTGGATCGGGCCCAGGCCCATGGATACAGTCGGGAACTGCCAGAAGTCAGGCATCAGCCAAGGGTGCGGGTAGGACGACAAGCCCTGACCGTCGACTTCCTGGCGGAAGTTGTTCATCTGGTCTTCGGTGATGCGGCCTTCCATGAACGCACGGGCGTAGACGCCTGGCGAGGTGTGGCCCTGGAAGTAGATCAGGTCGCCGCCGTGTTCGTCGGTCGGGGCCTGGAAGAAATAGTTGAAGCCGATGTCATACAGGGTCGCACTGGAGGCGAAGCTGGAGATGTGACCACCCAGGTCAGAATCTTTCAGGTTCGTACGCATTACCATGGCCATCGCGTTCCAACGTACCAGCGAGCGAATGCGGCGTTCCATGAACAGGTCGCCAGGCATGCGTGCTTCGTGGGTAACGGGGATGGTGTTGCGGTACGGCGTCGTGATGGCGTAAGGCAACTGCGAACCGCTGCGGGTCGCGAGTTCACCCATACGGGTCATCAGATAGTGAGCACGGTCTTCGCCTTCTTTGTCGAGAACCGATTCCAGGGCGTCCAGCCATTCCTGGGTTTCGACGGGATCGAGGTCTTGCATGGCTTGCTCCAGGGCGGAAAGGCTTCCAGAATCGGTTGCCTGAGTTTGCGACTGGCCTTGTGGGCAGACGGTATAAATTCTTGGATTGCCGAGAGGTTGTTCCGGCGGCGTGTAGTTTTACTACAAATCATCGGGCATTTCAGCCTTTCGAATGTATAGACGAGTAGTAAAACTACAGATGAGCGGCTTGTGGCCTCCAGCTGCGTTGTGAGAATAATCGTTAAGGTTGGTCTTTTGCCAACCGTAAAAGGTGAAAGCTTGATGCTGTCTGCCAAAAATACAGAAATTTCAGCTATTTCTAACCTTTGTTCGACAGTCGATCAGGTAGTGTGTTTTCGCAAATCACTACATGCAGCCCTCTACACGCCGATCAAGGATAGACCATGAGCCTCCCTTCGCTTGCCGAACTGCCTGCCATCCTCCTGCCGTTTGTCTCCCGCGCCGAGCAGTCGCTCCGTACGGCCGCCGCGGAGCTGGACGACGACCGGGGGCTGTCCGGCTGGACGCCTGAACGCTGGGCCCAATTCGCGCGAGTCACCGCTGCCAGCGACTTCGTGATTGAACAGAGTGCGCGCGACCCTTCCATGCTGCTGGAGCTGGTGCAGTCCGGCGAACTGGACCGCGATTTTGCGCCCGGTGAATTGTGCGGGCAGATTGCGGCAGCGGTGAGCGCGGTCGAAACCGACGATGAACTCGGTCGCGTCCTGCGCCGCCAGCGCAATCGCCACCAGGTGCGGATCATCTGGCGCGACCTGACCCGTCAGGCCGATCTGGTCCAGACCTGCCGCGACCTCTCGGACATGGCCGATGCCAGCATCGATCAGGCCTATCAGTGGTTGTACTCGCGGCATTGCCAGCAATTCGGCGTGCCGACCGGCCGGCGCAGTGGCGAACCACAACAGATGGTCATTCTCGGCATGGGCAAGCTCGGCGCGGTGGAGCTCAACCTGTCGTCGGACATCGACCTGATCTTTGCCTACCCCGAAGGGGGAGAAACCGTCGGCGTGAAGCGATCGCTGGATAACCAGGAGTTTTTCATTCGGCTCGGCCAGCGTCTGATCAAGGCGCTGGACCCGATGACGGTCGATGGCTTCGTGTTCCGTGTCGACATGCGCCTGCGGCCCTACGGCTCGGCGGGCGCCTTGGTGCTGAGCTTCAACGCACTGGAGCAGTATTACCAGGACCAGGGCCGCGACTGGGAGCGCTATGCCATGATCAAGGCGCGGGTGGTGGCCGGCGATCAAGTGGCCGGCGCGCAGTTGCTCGACCTGTTGCGACCGTTCGTCTACCGGCGCTATCTGGACTTTTCGGCCATCGAAGCGCTGCGCACCATGAAGCAGCTGATCCAGCAGGAAGTCCGGCGCAAGGGCATGGCCGACAATATCAAGCTCGGCTCCGGCGGGATCCGCGAAGTCGAATTTATCGCCCAGGCCTTTCAGCTGATTCACGGTGGCCGCGACCTGAGCCTGCAGCAACGCCCTCTGTTGAACGTACTGAGCACGCTGCAAGACCAGGGTTACCTGCCGCCGGCGGTGATCAGCGAACTGCGCGAAGGCTACGAATTCCTGCGCTACACCGAACACGCCATCCAGGCGATTGCCGACCGCCAGACCCAGATGCTGCCGGACGGCGCTCAGGATCAGGCGCGCATTGCCTTTATGTTGGGTTTCGACGATTGGGCCGCTTTCCATGAGCAGCTCATGTATTGGCGCGGTCGGGTGGCGTGGCACTTCGGCCAGGTGATCGCCGACCCCGATGAAGAACAAGGCAGCGAAAGCGAAGTGGTGGTCGGCGGTGAATGGCTGCCGCTATGGGAAGAAGCCCAGAACGAAGAGGCGGCCTGCCGTCAATTGGAAGAGGGAGGTTTCACCAATGCCGCCAAGGCGCTGAAAGCCTTGGCCAGCCTGCGCGGCAGCCCGCAGTTGCGCGCCATGCAGCGCCTGGGGCGCGAGCGCCTGGATGCCTTCATCCCGCGACTGCTGGCGCAAGCCGTGGAGCACGCCAATCCCGACCTGGTGTTGGAACGGGTGCTGCCATTGGTTGAGGCCGTGGCCCGTCGTTCTGCATACCTGGTGTTGCTGACCGAGAACCCCGGCGCGCTGCGACGCTTGCTGACGCTGTGCGCCGCGAGCCCGTGGATCGCCGAACAAATCACGCGCTTCCCGCTGCTGCTCGATGAACTGCTCAACGAAGGCCGCCTGTTCAAGCCGCCCTTGGCTCCGGAACTGGCTGCCGAGTTGCGCGAGCGCCTGACACGGATTCCCGAGGACGACCTCGAACAGCAGATGGAAGCCCTGCGGCATTTCAAGCTGGCGCACCGCTTGCGGGTGGCGGCCTCGGAAATCGCCGGCAGCCTGCCGTTGATGAAAGTCAGCGATTACCTGACCTGGCTCGCCGAAGCGATTCTCGAACAGGTATTGGCCCTGGCCTGGCGCCAGACCGTGGCCAAGTACGGCACGCCATTGCGCACCGACGGCACGGTGTGCGATCCCGGCTTTATCATTGTCGGTTACGGGAAAGTCGGCGGGCTGGAATTGGGGCATGGTTCGGACCTGGACCTGGTGTTCATCCACGACGGCGATCCGCAGGCGGAAACCGACGGGCCCAAGCCTATCGATGGCGCCCAGTTCTTCACGCGGCTCGGGCAGCGGATCATTCATTTGCTGACGACCCAGACCAACTCCGGTCAGCTCTACGAAGTGGATATGCGTCTGCGTCCGTCCGGTGCTTCGGGATTGCTGGTGAGTTCCCTGGGGGCGTTTGCCCGTTATCAGGAAAACGAAGCCTGGACCTGGGAACACCAGGCATTGGTACGGGCGCGGGTACTGGTGGGCAGTGAGGATGTCGGCCGGGCGTTCGAGAAAGTCCGTGCCGCGGTGTTGGGCAAATCACGCGACCTGGCGACCTTGCGGCAGGAGGTCAGCGAAATGCGCGCCAAGATGCGCGATAACCTCGGCAGCAAGAGCACCGCGGCAGGCACCGGGGCAAATGCCTTCGAGGCCACGGCGCCATTCGATCTCAAGCAAGACGCCGGAGGTATCGTCGATATTGAATTTATGGTGCAATACGCGGCTCTGGCATGGTCGCAAACGCACCCGTCATTGCTGCGCTGGACCGATAACATCCGCATTCTGGAGGGGTTGGAGGAGGACGGGTTGATGCCCGCCGAAGACGCCAGCCTGTTGCGTGAGGCCTATAAAGCCTACCGCTCCGCCGCCCACCGGCAGGCCTTGCAGAAGGACCCCGGGGTGATTCCCGGTGACCAGTTCGCGGACGAACGACGGCAGGTACTGCGGATCTGGCGTGAGTTGGGATTGTAGGAGCGAGCTTGCTCGCGATGGTCGTTAACGATGACTCGGCTAACCTGATACCCCGCGGTGTGCTCAGGTTCATCGCGAGCAAGCTCGCTCCTACAGTAGATCTGCAGTGTTTTGTAGAGTTCTCGAGGCGGGGAGGCGTATGCCTCCCCGGTTCGTTTATGGAAACCACATGAAAATTCTGATCGTTGGGCCCAGTTGGGTCGGTGACATGGTGATGGCGCAGACACTTTTTCAGTGTCTCAAGCAACGACACCCGCACTGCGAAATCGACGTGCTGGCCCCCGAGTGGAGCCGGCCGATTCTCGAGCGCATGCCCGAAGTGCGCCAGGCCTTGAGCTTTCCGCTCGGCCACGGCGCCCTGGAGCTGGCGACCCGTCGACGCATCGGCAAATCCCTGGCCGGCCAGTACGACCAGGCGATCCTGTTGCCCAATTCCCTGAAGTCGGCGCTGGTGCCGTTCTTCGCCGGCATCCCGAAACGCACCGGCTGGCGTGGCGAGTTCCGTTATGGCCTGCTCAATGACGTGCGCACGCTGGACAAAGAGCGTTACCCGTTGATGATCGAGCGCTTCATGGCCCTGGCTTACGAGCCCGGCCTTGATCTGCCCAAGCCCTATCCACGGCCGAGCCTGCAAATCGATCCGGTCAGCCGGGAAGCGGCACTGGTCAAGTTCGGCCTGGCCCTCGACCGTCCGGTGTTGGCGCTGTGCCCCGGTGCCGAGTTCGGCGAATCCAAGCGCTGGCCTTCCGAGCACTACGCCAAGGTCGCCGAAGCGAAAATTCGTGAAGGCTGGCAGGTCTGGCTGTTCGGTTCGAAGAACGATCACGCCGTCGGTGAAGACATCCGGTCGCGGCTGATTCCAGGCTTGCGCGAAGAGTCGGTGAACCTCAGCGGCGACACGTCGCTGGCCGAAGCCATCGACCTGATGTCCTGCGCCGATTCGGTAGTCTCCAACGACTCCGGCCTGATGCATGTCGCTGCCGCGCTGAATCGCCCGTTGGTGGCGGTCTACGGCTCGACGTCGCCGGGCTTCACGCCACCATTGGCCGAACACGTCGAGATCGTGCGCCTGGGCATCGAATGCAGTCCGTGCTTCGATCGCACGTGCCGCTTCGGCCATTACAACTGCCTGCGCCAGCTGATGCCGCAAGCGGTGAACGAAGCCTTGCAGCGGTTGCAGGGCACTGTGGTCGAGGTCAAATAATTTGCGGGTTCTGTTGATCAAGACTTCATCGCTGGGCGACGTGATTCATGCGTTGCCAGCGCTGACCGACGCAGCGCGAGCGATCCCCGGCATCCAGTTCGACTGGGTGGTGGAAGAGGGTTTTGCCGAAATTCCGACCTGGCACCCGGCCGTGGGCAAGGTGATTCCAGTGGCGATCCGCCGCTGGCGCAAGAACCTCTGGCAGACCATCAAGAGTGGCGAGTGGAAGCGCTTCAAGCAAAGCGTGCGCGCCTCGCAATATGACTTGGTGATCGATGCCCAGGGCCTGCTGAAAAGCGCGTTGCTGACCCGGTACGTCAAAGCCCCGGTGGCCGGGCTGGACCAGCATTCGGCGCGCGAGCCGATCGCCGCACGTTTTTATTCCCGGCGTCTGTCCGTGGCCCGGGGGCAACACGCGGTGGAGCGGGTGCGTCAGTTATTCGCCGTGGCATTGGGTTATGACTTGCCCAACGGTCTGGGCGACTACGGCCTGAATATCGACCGTCTGGTGGAGCTGCCGCGCAAAAATCCTTACGTAGTGTTCCTGCACGGCACCACCTGGGACACCAAGCACTGGCCTGAAGCCTACTGGCGCGAGCTGGCCGAGCGGGTCGGCTACCTCGGCGTGGCGGTGAAACTGCCCTGGGGCAATGCGCTGGAGAAGGCCCGTGCCGAGCGCATCGCCAAAGACCTGAAACACGTCGAAGTGCTGCCCAGGCTGAACCTGGCCGGTGTCGGCAAGGTGCTGGCCGGTGCACAAGCCTGCGTCGCGGTGGACACCGGTCTCGGCCACCTCGCCGCGGCGCTGGATGTGCCGACGCTGTCGTTGTTCGGCCCGACCAACCCGGGTCTGACCGGCGCCTATGGCAAGTCGCAGATTCACCTGGCGAGCGATTTCCCTTGCGCGCCGTGCCTGCAAAAGAAATGCACCTATCAACCGACGGCGGAAGATCTGCGTCGGTTTGACCTGAAACGCGAGTGGCCCCTGTGCTTCACGCGTCTGAACCCCGAGCGTGTCGCGAGCCGATTGAGCACGTTGTTACTGGCTGAGGAGCTGCGCTGATGCAATTGGCATTTGTCTTGTACAAGTACTTTCCCTTTGGTGGCTTGCAGCGTGATTTCATGCGCATCGCCCTGGAATGCCAGCAGCGAGGCCATCAGATTCGCGTCTACACGCTGATCTGGGAAGGCGACATTCCACCGGGCTTCGAAGTGCTGGTGGCGCCGGTCAAGGCGTTGTTCAACCATCGGCGCAATGAAAAGCTCAGCGAGTGGATGCAAGCGGATCTGGCCAAGCGTCCGGTAGACCGTTTGATCGGTTTCAACAAGATGCCGGGCCTGGACGTCTACTACGCCGCCGACGGTTGCTTCGAAGACAAGGCGCAGAATCTGCGCAACTCGCTGTACCGTCGTTGGGGGCGCTACCGGCACTTCGCCGAGTACGAGCGCGCGGTGTTCGCCAAGGACGCCAAGACCGAAGTGCTGATGATTTCCGAAGTGCAGCAGCCGCTGTTCATCAAGCATTACGACACGCCGCTGGAACGTTTCCATCTGCTGCCGCCGGGTATCTCTCAAGATCGTCGCGCGCCAGCCAATGCCGTCGAAATCCGGGCCGACTTCCGTCGCGAATTCAACCTGAAGGACGATGAGCTGTTGCTGGTGCAGATAGGCTCCGGGTTCAAGACCAAGGGCGTGGATCGCAGCCTCAAGGCGCTGGCCGCCTTGCCCGCCGATCTGAAGAAACGCACCCGGCTGTTTGTAATTGGCCAGGACGACCCCAAGTTATTCCAGGTGCAGAGCGCCGCATTGGGGCTTGGCGACAACGTGACGTTCCTCAAGGGCCGCAGCGATATCCCGCGATTCCTGCTCGGTGCTGACCTGTTGATCCACCCGGCGTATAACGAAAATACCGGGACCGTGTTGCTCGAAGCCCTGGTGGCCGGGTTGCCGGTGCTGGTGAGTGCGGTGTGTGGTTATGCCCACTACATCGCCGAGGCCGACGCCGGTCTGGTGCTGGACGAACCTTTCGATCAGGAACAGCTGACCCGCTACCTGACCGGTATGTTGAACGATGCTCAAGCACGGGCGGCCTGGAGTCGCAACGGCCTGGCCTTCGCCGAGACGGCCGACCTCTATAGCATGCCGCAGCACGCGGCCGATGTGATTCTGGCGGAGCACGCGCAATGAAGTTGATGCTGGCTGAACCGTTCAAGAGCCTCTGGGCCGGACGCGACCCGTTCGCCGAAGTCGAGAAGCTCGAGGGCGAGGTGTACCGCGAGCTTGAAGCACGCCGGACCCTGCGTACCGTGGTCGATGGCAAAGGATTTTTCGTGAAGATCCACCGGGGCGTCGGTTGGGGCGAGATCGTCAAGAACCTGATCACCGTCAAGCTGCCGGTGCTCGGTGCCGGCCAGGAGTGGAAGGCCATTCAACGCCTGCATGAAGTCGGCGTGCCGACCATGACTGCCGTCGCTTATGGCGAGAAGGGCAGCAACCCGGCGGATCAGCACTCGTTCATCATTACCGAGGAACTGGCACCCACCGTCAGCCTCGAAGATTTCAGCATCGACTGGGTCAAGCAGCCGCCGTTGCCCAAGCTCAAGCGTGCGCTGATCGCTGAAGTCGCGCGCATGACCGGCATGATGCATCGCGCTGGCGTCAATCACCGCGACTGTTACATCTGCCACTTCCTGCTGCACACCGACAGACCGGTGACGGCTGAAGACTTGAAGCTCTCGCTGATCGACCTGCACCGTGCCCATACCCGTGCGACGATCACCCAGCGCTGGCGCAACAAAGACCTGGCGGCGCTGTATTTTTCGGCGCTGGATATCGGCCTGACGCGTCGCGACAAACTGCGTTTCCTCAAGGGTTATTTCCAGCAGCCCCTGCGCCAGATCCTCGGCGAACAGAATGGGTTGCTCGGCTGGCTGGAAGGCAAGGCCAACAAGCTCTATGCGCGTAAGCAGCGATACGGGGACGCGCTCTGATGTCGGGTTGGAAACTGGAACCTGCTTACAGCGATCTGGCAGAAGATTTCGGCAGCCTCGAGGCGGTGTTTGCGCTTGAGGGTGAGCGCTTGACCCACGACCTGTTATCCGAGGTCATTCGCGTCAAGCGCAATGGCGTCAACTATTACGTCAAACGCTATGTGGGTGCGGGGAAGGGGCTGCGTCGTTACCTGGGCAAACCCCGGGTCAAAGCCGAGTGGCAGAACCTCAAGCGCTTCGCCAAATGGGGCATCCCCACGGCCGAGGTGGTGGCCTGGGGCCTGGAGCGGCGCGGTGCGGCTTATGATCGCGGTGCGATGATCACCCGTGAACTGCCCAATACCGAAGATCTATCCGTCCTGGCCGAACGGCATGATCCGAAGCTGGCGGACCGCGCCTGGGTCGACACCGTCAGTCGACAGTTGGCCGCCTACACCCGGACCATGCATGATCATCGCTTCACTCATAACGATTTGAAGTGGCGCAACCTGTTGGTTGACGACCAGCCCCGGCTGTTTCTGATCGACTGCCCCAACGGCGATTTCTGGCGTGGCTTCTGGCTCAAGTACCGCATCACCAAGGATCTGGCCTGCCTGGACAAGGTGGCCAAGTACCAACTGTCGGCCACCCAGCGCCTGCGCTTTTACCTGCAATACCGCCAGCGGACCCGGCTCGATGCAGCCGACAAAAAACGAATCCGCCACGTGGTGAGATTTTTCGAGGGGCGCGAATGACTGATTTCCTCGCCGCTGAAGACCGGGCACTGCTCGTGCGGCACGGCCTCGACACCTTCGATGCACTCTGGGCCAAGCAACTGGACGCTGTGGATGAGCCCAACATCGCACGCGGTGGTTGGAGCAGCGTGTATCGGCTGGATCTGGAAGGCCATGGCTACTACCTCAAGCGCCAGAGCAACTATCAGATGCGCACCTTGCATGCCCCGTTTGGCGAGCCGAGTTTTGCCCGTGAATTTCGCAACATCAGCCGCTATGAGCGCTTCGGGATTCCTGCATTGAAGGCGGCGTTTTTCGGTGAGCGCAAAGTCGACGGCGAGGTTCGGGCGATTCTGTTGACCCGTGCCCTCGACGGCTGGGATGACCTGGATTCGTTGTTGCAGCGCTGGTCGGCGTTGAGCGAGGCGCAGCACTCGAAGATTCTGCAGGCCTGTGGGCAATTGGCCCGGCGCCTGCATGGGGCGCGTCAGGTGCACGGCTGCTTCTACCCCAAACATATTTTTCTCCAGGCCACCGGCGACGGTTACCAGGCCCAACTGATCGACCTGGAAAAGACCCGGCCGCTCCTGTTCGGTTCGCGTGACCGGGCCAAAGACCTGGAGCCGTTGCTGCGCCGGGCACCAGAATGGAACGAAGCGCAGTTGCGCGAGTTGCTGGCTGCCTATCTGGAGCAATCCCGGGACAGCACGCTGATCGACAGCTGGCTGGCGCGACTGAACGCGCGGCGCAGCCATAAGGAGACCCGCTGATGCGTTTGTCCGAGCTGAAAAAGGCTGGCCGCCGTCCTGGCCTGCCATTGAGCATTTCACTGGCCGATGCCGCTGGCCCGGCCGAGTTGCAGCTACTGAGCTTGTTGCGGGTCTTGCCCGGGCAGCGTTATGTCGGCGCCGGAGTCTGGCGCGGTCGGCCGGTGCTGGCCAAATTGTTGGTCGGTAGCAAGGCGGCACGGCATTTTCAGCGTGAACTGGATGGCGTGCGTTTGCTCGCCGCCCAGGGCCTGACCACGCCGCAGCTGTTGGCCGACGGCCTGAAAGAAGGCGAGGGCGGCTGGCTGCTGTTTGATTACCTTGAAGGCGCCGAGAGCCTGGGGGAGGCCTGGAAGCAGGTTGAGCAGTTGCCCCTGTTGGCGGATGAGCAATCGGCGGTCCTGGCCGATGCACTGGGCGCGATTGGTCAGCTGCACCGCAAAGGCCTGTGGCAGGAAGACCTGCATCTGGACAATCTGCTGCGCCAGAGCGGCCGGCTGTATTTGATCGATGGCGCGGGCATCCGAGTCGAGACGGCCGGCAAACCGCTGTCGCGCCAGAAAGTGTTGGAAAACCTCGGGGTGTTTTTTGCCCAGTTGCCCAAGTCGCTGGAGCCCTTCACCGAAGAGTTGCTGGTGTATTACCTGCTGAGCAACGGCGAGCATGCCTTGCCCATGGAGGCCTTGCAGCAACAGATCGACAAGGTTCGACGCTGGCGCCTCAAGGATTTTCTGATCAAGGTCGGTCGCGAATGCACGCTGTTCAGTGTTCAGCGCGGGGCGTTCGGTTTGCAGGCGATTCGCCGCGAGGAAGAGGCGGCGATGCTGCCGGTGCTGGAGCAGGCCGACGCATTGCTCGATCAGGGCCACCTGTACAAGACCGGCGGTGCGGCGAGCGTCGGCAAGGTCGAGGTGGGCGGTCGTACGCTGGTGATCAAGCGCTACAACATCAAAGGGTTCGCCCACTGGCTCAAACGCTTCTGGCGTCCGAGCCGTGCCTGGCACTCCTGGCGCGAAGGTAATCGGCTGGCGTTTCTCGATATCGCCACGCCCAAGCCCCTGGCGTTGCTGGAGAAGCGTTTTCTGTGGCTGCGCAGTCGGGCTTATCTGATCACCGAGCATCTGTCGGGACCGGACATCATCGAGCGCTTTGGGCCGTACGTCGAACGTGGTGACGCGCCCGAGGCTGAGCTGGTTGCGCTGGATCAGTTGTTTGCGCAGTTGATTCGCGAACGGATCAGCCATGGGGATTTAAAGGGTCACAACCTGTTCTGGCAGGAGGATCGCTGGTCGCTGATCGACCTGGATTCGATGTGTCAGCATGACTCTGTGGGCCGCTTCGCCCCGGCGTATGCGCGGGATCGGGCGCGGTTCATGCGTAACTGGCCAGAGGGCAGTGCGCTTTATCAAGTCATTGATCAGCGTCTGCCCAGGGAAATCTCCAGCGCTGCCTGAATCGGGGCTTCGACCCTTTCGCGGGCAAGCCCGCGATGGCGTCAGATCAGTCTCCCGATATCTAGAGGACAATTTTTTCTGAAAAGTCCTACATGATCTCCAGACCTCATGAACTATGCCCTGAATAGCGACGATGCTAGCTTGCCTGATGTATTTCGAGGGCAGGTAGTGGCTATGAAAAGGGCTGTTGTAATCGGAGCACTCTCACTGGTTTTATCCGGCTGCGGAACCGCCGTTACGGTACTGCAGGATGACGCCGAAACGGCAAAGGATCTGCGGCAGAGGCAGACCTACTGTCAATCCATTCCCCGTGCCTACAGCGGTCTGGCCTATGACTTCTGCATACTCAATTCGCCGCCCAGTCAGACGGCAGGTGGAGCGCAAGTAGGCTTTATTCCACTGATCTTTTTCGACCTCGTTGCCTCCGGGGTACTGGACACGGTCCTCCTGCCTTACACCCTTTATCGCCAGAGCGAGGACGGAAGCCTCTGGATCAGGTGAAGGCTCCGCACTGCAATGCCTTCTGCCGCGACAGACTGGTGTGAACAACCGCAGGGTCATTCCCGCCATGTTTACGCTATAATCCCGCCCTTTAGCTGCCACTCGCCCCTTGCGAGGGGCACATCAATTTTCGAGGCGCCCTGCGCCTGCATGCAGACTAAAGAGGCTAGACCCCTGTGGCATTGACGATTCTTGGCCTGTCCGGCGCCCTTAGCCATGATCCTTCCGCCGCCCTGTACATCGACGGCAAGCTGGTCGCGGCGGCTGAAGAAGAGCGCTTTGTTCGCGATAAACATGCAAAGAACCGCATGCCTTACGAATCGGCGAAATTCTGTCTCGAGCAGGCCGGCATCAAGCCGTCCGACGTTGACGTGGTAGCGATTCCATTCGCGCCGATCAGCCTGTTCGGCAAGGCCCGCTGGCAGTACGCCAAGCGTTACTGGTACGCCCCGGACCGCGCCCTTGACGCCATCCTGATGGGCAACCGTCGCTACAAGCGCTATCGCAACAAGATTGTCTGGTGCCTCGAGCAACTGGGCTTCGATCCGAAGAAGATCAAGATCGAGCCGGTCGAACACCACCTGGCCCACGCCTCCAGCGCTTACCACTGCTCCGGCTTCAAAGAGAAAACCGCGATTCTGGGGATCGACGGCAAGGGTGAGTACGCCACGACCTTCTTCGGTTACGGCGAAAACGGCAAGATCCACAAGATCAAGGAGTTCTTCGACCCGGACTCCCTCGGCGGCCTGTATGGCGCGATCACCGAGTTCCTCGGTTTCGAAATGCTCGACGGCGAGTTCAAGGTCATGGGCATGGCGCCGTACGGCGATGCCAGCAAATACGATTTTTCGCGGCTGGCCTCGTTCGAGAACGGCGAGCTGGTAGTCAACACCGAGTACGCCAACGTCATCGGCCTGCGTCGTTATAAAGAAAAGGGCAAGGGTTTCTATTTCTCGCCGAAGCTGATCGAGTGGCTGGGTCCCAAGCGCGAAGGCGACATCGCCGACGAGCCGTACATCCACTACGCTGCGAGCATGCAGGCGCTGTTCGAGAAGCTGGCGTTGCAGATGATCGACCATTACCTGGGCGATGTGCTCAAGGAAACCGGCAAGCTGGCCTACGCTGGCGGCTGTGCGTTGAACGTCAAACTCAACCAGAAAATCATCGCTCGCGATGACGTCAAGGAACTGTTCGTCCAGCCTGCGTCCGGCGATGCCGGCACCGCGGTGGGGGCGGCAGCTTACGTGTCCCACGCCCGTGGAGTACCGGTCGAGAAGATGGAACACGTTTACCTCGGCCCGTCCTACAGCAACGAAGACGTGATCGCCGCCTGCGCGCGTCACCCGAGCAAGCCTGAATGGCGCAAGCTCGAGAACATGCCGGAAAACATCGCCAAAATCATGGTCGATGGCAACCCGGTGGCCTGGTTCCAGGGGCGCATGGAGTTCGGTCCGCGGGCCTTGGGCGGTCGCTCGATCATCGGTTGCCCGAGCGCCGTTGGCGTGGCTGACCGGATCAACCACCAGATCAAGTTCCGCGAGCGCTGGAGGCCTTTCTGCCCGTCGATGCTCGACACCGTCGCCCCACAGATGATCAAGATCGATCACCCGGCGCCCTTCATGACCTTCACCTTTGAAGTGGCTGAAGAGTGGAAGACCCGCGTGCCCGAAGTCGTCCACGAAGACGGTACCTCCCGGGCCCAGGTACTCAAGCGCGAATACAACCCGCGCTACTACGACATGATGAAGGCGCTGGAAGTGCTGACCGGTAACGGCGTCTCGCTGAACACCTCGCTCAACCGTCGTGGCGAACCGATGATCTGCTCGCCGACCGATGCCCTGAACATGTTCTACGGTTCCGATCTACAGTATTTGATCATGGAAGATATCCTGGTGGTCAAAGAGGGCGCGAACGCATATGACACGCTCGGCTGAACGCCATGTGCTGCAGTTCTGTCACGGCTATGACGGGCCGTTCCTGGACTGCGCAAGGCAGTATGCCAGCCTGTTCGCGGGGACCGGTTATCGGGTGACCACGGTGTTTCTGACCGGGGTTGCCGATGCCGAAGTCGCCGCGGGTTGCGCTTCCGATGAAGTGCTGTTCATGGAATACAGCTCCAAGGCCATTCGCGGCCTGAAGCTGGGCGCCATCGGCGATCTGCGCAAGATCGCCGCCTCGCGCAATTTCAGTTTCTGTATTGCTCACCGATTCAAGCCGATTTATATCGCCTTGCTCGGCACGTCGTTGCCGGTGATTGGCGTGCATCATGCGTTTGACGATTACAAGCGCGGCACCCGCAAACTCTTCGCCAATTTTTTCCGCAAGCGCCTGAGCCTGCTTGGCGTTTCCGATGCGGTGCGTGACGACATGCGCAGTTGCCTGCCGAAATGGCCGGCCGCGCGGATACAAACGCTCTACAACCGGATCGATGTCCAGGCCTTGCAGGAGAGCCAGGTGTCGGTTCGCGAAGCTCGTGAAGTCCTCGGTCTGTCGATGGATGCCTGGATCGTCGGCAACGTCGGGCGACTGCACCCGGACAAGGACCAGGACACGCTGTTGCAAGGTTTTGCCACAGCGCTGCCGGGTTTGCCGGTCAACAGCCAACTGGTGATTCTCGGCGCGGGTCGACTGGAGCAGGATCTCAAGGCCCTGGCGCGTGAGCTGGGCATCGGCGACCGCGTGCTGTTCCTCGGCCAGGTGCCCGAGGCTCGGCGTTATTTCCGTGCCTTCGATGCATTTGCCCTGAGCTCCGATCACGAACCGTTCGGCATGGTGTTGCTGGAGGCCATGGCCGCCGGTGTGCCGCTGCTCGCCACGGCGTGTGGCGGCGCGAAGGAAGTGGTCGAAGGCGTAGGCATTCTGTTCCCGCTGGGCGATGCCGGGCGTTTGGCCCAAGGGCTGCAACATCTGGCCGCCATGGACGAGCAGCAACGTCACCAGTGTGCCGAGCTGATGCTCGACCGCTTGCAAGAACGCTTCTCCGACCGCGCGGTGCGTGACGCCTTCTGGCGTTTGCCGCCTGTTACCGAACTGGCACCGAGGGGCTGATGCTCAACCGATTTCAAGGCTGGCGCGAACGTGGCTGGACGGCAGTCGACGCCTCGACTTACGCCGAGGCCTGGCAACGTTATGGCGGCAGCGTCGCCACTCATCCCATGGTGGTCGAGCGGCTGGCGCAGTTGGCTGGCATCCCGGTGCGTTACCTGGCCTGGGAGCAGCACGGCGAAGTCAAAGCCGCGATCCCGACCTGGGGTCGCGACCTGGCCTTATCCAAAGAAGTGCTCAAGCGCCAAGGTAAAAAGGGCTTGTACGACCTCGGCAACGCCGAACTCATTCTGCCGGCCGCTGCCGATGCCCAGGCGCCGCTGCGTCATCGCGGGCGCTATCTGTCGGCGCTGAACGAAGGCCGCTTTACCGGCATCAGGTTGCAGGCCGAACAACTGGCCATGGCCCGCACTCCCGAAGAACTGTCGAAGAAGTTCCGCTACAACCAGCGCCGCGAATTGCGTCTGCTGGAAGAGGCGGGCGGAGTGGTGCGACCGGTCGCCGAGTTTTCCAGCAGCGAGCTGGCGGCCATCTATTGCGACCTGTTCCAGCGCCGTTGGGGGTTCCCGGCGACGGGCGCCGAACGCATGGCCGAGGTCATCGAGTTGCTGCGTGACCTGTTGATCGGCTCGGTGATTTTTCTCAACGATGCGCCGATAGCGATTCAGCTGGTCTACCGTGTGGTGACACCCCAGTGGGTCAGCGTCGAGTACATCAACGGCGGCGTCGATCCCGAAACCCGTGAGTTCAGTCCCGGCAGCGTCTTGAGTTTTCTCAACACCCAGAGCGCCTGGGAGCATGCCCGGGCGCTGGACAAACCCCTGCGCTTTTCTTTCGGGCGCGCCGACCGTGAATACAAGGATCGCTGGTGCAACCCTGTGCCGGTATTCACCGTATGAGCCAGCCCATGAATCGCAAACAGCAACTGCTCAAGCGCCATCGGCGCAACAAACGCATCGGCCTGTTGATTGCGCTGGTGGTGTTGATTGCCTGCGGCGTGCTGGTGGTCTGGTGGCTGCCGGTGGTGCTCGCGGTTCTGGGCTGGATTGCCCACGAGGCATGGTTTGCCGACCATCTGTTTTATTCACCCACAGACGATTATCAGTACAGCTTCCCCCCGTACACCCAGCAGCCCAAGGTGCATCTGGACGGGGACCGGTTGCGGCTTGACGAGGGCGTGATGCTGGTCGACAACGCCACCCTGATCTTGGCGCTGCGGATAAAAAGCACCTGGCTGGGACGCTTTATCGATCCCGTTGTCGAGCTGGCGGGTGGGGCTGATCCGGACCGCCAGACCTTCGAGCGTGGCGTCGATGGTTTGCGTTACCTCAATCTTACGGGGCAGGCCTCTGTGCTCTCGCAAGGTGAGTTGCGTCTGCGCGGACGTTTCTGCCGATTGCTCGGCGAGCCGGTGCTCTCGGCGTTCGAACATCCGGATTACAGCCGTCAGCGGGTGATGGTGATCGCGCCCCACGCCGACGACGCCGAGCTGGCCGCATTCGGCTTGTACAGCGGCGCCGAACAAAGCTGGATCGTGACCATCACCGCCGGTGAAATCGAGGCCGGGCACTACCGGCAGATGGGGCTCGATGGCGTCGAAGCGTCTCGGCTGAAGGGCTCGCTGCGCGCCTGGGACAGTGTCAGCGTTCCGTTGTGGGGCGGCGTGCCTCAGCAGCGCTGCATTCAACTGGGCTACTTCTGCCTGCAGTTGCCTGCCATGCAAAGCGCACCGACCGAGGCCGTAGCGTCCCGTGAGGCTCAGCTGGGCGATACCCGATATTTCCGCCGATTCAATCCATTTGCCTTGGGCAGTGACGTTGATGGCCTGCCATCCTGGAATAATCTGCTGGCTGACCTGCGTGAATTGATCGAACGCATCGAGCCTCAGATCATTGTCTTGCCGCACCCGCACCTGGATCCCCATCCGGACCACCTGTGCTCGCAGCAGGCGGTGATGCAGGCATTGAGCGGCACGACGTGGCAGCCTGAAACCTTGTTGCACTACGCCAATCACTTGCATGACAACGATCGCTGGCCAATGGGCGACGCGGGCACGGGCGTAGCACTGCCGCCCCAGATCGGAGTCCATGAATCGTTGCGTCCCTGGACGCTGTGTCTGTCGACCGACAGCCAGTGGCGCAAGGCGATGTCGCTGGGCATGATGCACGACCTTCAGCCCCGGCCGCCCTTCAAGCGCCTGCTGCGCCGAGCGATACAACGTTGCCTTGCGGCTCGACGCTGGCGAGCGTTCGGCGAAAACGATTTTCTGCGTAAAACGGTACGACGCCACGAATTGTTCTGGGTCCAAGAGTTGTCTGGAAAGAGAGAGTCCAATTGAAAGTCCTGTTTCTGGTACAGAAAGAGCAGCGGGCGATTCTCGATCGACTGTATGACGGCATCGCCGAGCATTGCGAGTGCGACAAGCGCGAATTGACCAGTGAAGAGCAGGACGACTTGCGGGGGTATTTTCGCAAGCATGTCGATGTGACCCGCTATGACCGTATCGTGTTTTTTCTGCGCTTCAAAAAAGAAATCCGGCAGGTAAGGTTCATCCGGACCGTGCCCAACCTGGTCATTCTTGAGCACGATGCCTACCAGAATTACATTCCGTGCAAATACACCGGCAAGTTCAGTGCCCATTACCGCAAGCTGCCCTGGGCGCGGGTGATCAGCTCGGGTTTCATGGTCAGTGAGCGTTTGCGCGCAGAGGGCTTCGACGCGGTATTCGTGCCGAAGGGCTACGACCAGACATTGCTGCAGGACCAGGGGCGTGAACGGGATATCGAGCTGGCGTTTGTCGGCAGCACCAACAGCGTCGCCTACAGTGGCCGCAAGGCGCTGCTCGATGAGTTGGGACGAGTCGAATCGATGGTCGTCACGCGCACCAAATCCGGTGAAGAGTACTGCGACACACTCAACCGCATTCGCTTCTTCGTCAGCGCCGATGTCGGCATGGGCGAATTCATGATCAAGAACTTCGAGGCCATGGCGTGCGGCTGTGTGTTGCTGGCCTACGATCAGGGCGCTTCGGAAAGCGGCGCGCTGGGTTTGCAGGACATGCATAATGTGGTGCTCTACCAAGATGTCCCGCAGCTCCAGCAGAAGCTGGCCGTATTGCGAGCCGACCCGGAGCTTGCGCAGCGCATCGCCGCCAATGGTCGCGAACTGGCGGTCAGTCAGTTCAGTTTTGCGCGGATTGGCCAGCGTATCGTCGAAGCGCTGGAGCCTGCACTGCGCCCTGGCGCGCCGCTGGGGCTGCTGGAAAAAGTGCGCCTGAAACTGGGCGTTTGACAAGGGTTGGTCAGCCATTGAGATGGCTGGCACTTTGACTTTTAATCGGGAATCAGGTGCACTTTTCTAACGAAAGTAACATCACATTAGTGGTCACCAGCTGTGGCCGCCTGGACCTGCTCAAAATAACTCTCGAGAGTTTTGACCGGTTCAATACCGCCGCCATCCGCGAAGTCTTCATCACTGAAGATGCAGGGGACGATCAGGTGCACTCGGTCATTCCCGCCCATTGGAAAGATCACTGCACGGTGTTCGTCAATCGCCCGAAGCTCGGCCAGTTGGCGTCGATCGATCTGGCGTACGAACACGTCAGCACGCCCTACATCTTTCATTGCGAAGATGACTGGGAGTTCTATCGCCCGGGGTTTGTGGAAGACTCCATGGCCATCCTCGAGTTGCGTCCGGAAATTCTCCAGGTGTGGTTGCGCAACTATATTTACGATCTGTGTGTTCACAGCCCCTACATTCACCAGGGCGCCCGCGAAATTATCGGTGGGGTGCCGTGTTACCCGCTAATCTCCGATAAGCCCGAGTGGCAGAGTTTTTCGCTGAATCCCGGGCTGCGTCGCATGAAGGAATATCGGCTCTGCGCCCCATTTGCCGAACACGGTGGGGAAAAGGCGTTGTCGCAGCGTTACGCACAGCTCGATTTGACTGCCGTGACCCTGGAAGGGGATGCCGTTCGGCATACCGGATTTGGCCTCCATGTACAGACGTCGATTGAACGTCGGCGCAAGGTGCGCCGCAGTCGACGTGACCATGTGAAGTCCGGATTGTTTCTACTGCTGGGAGTCTGCATTGGCTGGTTCATCAACTAAGTGCACCGCTTGTCACCCGGGACCCTTGCATTGGCTTGTTGCTCTATGAATATCCTTAACGTCATGTGGTCCGGTGGTGCTCCATACGCATCGATTCACAAGGTTCATCAGCAAATTCTCTCGCAGGCTGGTCCCACTGCATCAGTGAAGACCTGGTTGCTGCAAGGCAGCGTGTCCGAGTGCGGGCTGAGCGTAGGCGATGCCCGGGAATGGAAACTGTCCTCTGCCCGCTTGAAGGGGCGGCATTTCTGGCGGCTGACGAAGCCCTGGATGCAGGCCGGCTTTCAGAAGGCGCTCATGCAGAGTGAGGCGCAGCTGCTGCTGCTCGATGGTTTGGGCGTCGCTCGCACGCTGTTGCCGCTGCTCAAAACGCTGCCACATATCCGCGCGGTGGTGATTTTCCATGGCTCCACGCGTCTGCGTGCCACGGATCGAGCGCTCTTCGAGCAGCTCACTGCGTCTTCCCGGCTGACCTTGGTTGCAGTGTCCAATACCTTGGCCACCCAGTTGAGCGACGACCTCCAATTGCCCGTGATGACCCTGCGCAGTGCGTTCGACCCTGCCTCCTTCCGTTCGGCAGTGCTCTCGCGAGAGCAGGCCCGTGCCCGGTTGGGATTGCCCCTGGATCATACGCCGGTGCTCGGTGCGGTCGGACGATTCGAGGACAAGAAGGGTTTTGCGTGTCTGTTCGAGGCCTTTACTTCGGCCTTGCAGCAACGACCCGACCTGCGCCTGGTGATCATCGGCGAAGGATCGACCCGGGCAGCGCTGCAAGCGCGCATCGACCACCTGGGATTGAATGCCCGTGTCTCGTTGCCCGGTCACCTCAACGAGGCTGCGCAGCTTTACAGCGCCTTCGACTGGGTCGCAATCCCTTCACTCAGCGAGGGGCTGGGGTTGATCATGCAAGAGGCCGTGATGGCGGGCGTGCCGGTCATCTCCAGCGACTTGCCGGTGTTCCGCGAGCAGTTGGCTCATACGGGCTGGTATGCCCCCGTCGATGATGTCAGTGCCTGGAGCGATGCCATCTTGCGCGCGTTCAGCGTCTGTGCGAAAAACGTCGCCGCGGAGCAATATCTGGAACTGGCGCCGGACCAGGCCTGGTCGGACTTCAGTCAAGTCGCCCGCCGATTGCTCTCATGACGGCAGAACGGCTTGCTCCAGCGCTTGCATTGGAAAGCTGCCGTTCAGGTTCTCTCGTGCAATATAGCGGGCGAAGTGTTGCAAGTTGCGCTTGATCAGGTGCCTGGGCAGCGGTGCCCGCATGAAACGCATGTCCGCCACGTCGATCAGGCCCATCCGATTGTCCGGTGTCACCACGATGTTTCCCAGGTGCAATGAACGAAAGTAGATCCCCGACGAATGAAGACTGCGTATCAGGCCCGCCAGAGCAGGCAGGTTCTGCTGCCAGTTGAAACCTTCCTTGTCGGCAATCTGGCGCAGGGTTTCTCCAGGCAGGGGCCGGTAAAGCACAGCCGTCATGCCTGGGGCTTGCAGTTGGAAGAACTGCAGGACCTCAAAGGTGGGCACACCCAGTTTTTGCAGTTCGATGGCATTGTCGATGAAGCGCTTCGAATATGGACGAAACAGGGCGGAGGAAAAAATACGCTTGCGCCTGAACAGTTTGAGGATATTCCCGTCCTGCAACAGGTAGACTTTCGGGCCGAAGCTATCGGCCTCCAGTATTTTGGCGCCTTCAATCATTCGATTTAAAGCGTCTTGCGCAAGTCGGGAGCATTGCATCGTAGGAAGCCTTGTTGGAATAGCGGGGCACAGTGGCGGGCAATGATGCCGAAAAGTTTCAGTTTTAACCATGCCGGGTTAGGCGGGGCGAATCAACCAAGGAGCACATTGATGCAGGAAACACGCTGGGCGCAAGCATGGATGACGATCGGTCTGCTGTGGTTCCTGTTGGCCATCGCCGTTGCGCCTACCAATAAAGTCTATCAGCAGGGCCTGGTCGCAACGCTCTGGCTGCCGGCCATAATGTTCGCCTGGTCAACACGGGCCAGGCTCGCAGAACTGCTCGATAAACAGCGCTGGATCTACCTGCCATTGCTCGGTCTGGTGGTCTGGTCATTGATCAGCCTGTCATGGACCAATGCCGAAGACCCGGGTCGCGAAGCCAAGCGTTTGTTGTATATCGGTGTGTTTCTGCTGTTCTTCCCGGTCTTTGCCAATGCCCGACCCGAGCGGGTCATACGCGTCATGCAATGGGGTGGCCTGGGGTTGGCATTGACTGCCTTGGCGGCGATGGTCAGGTTTTATGTGATCAATGGCAGCGTCTGGTATGCGCGCGTCGAGGGGTTGGGCGAGTTGGCTCATCCGATTCTGGGGGGGTATGTCATCGGGCTGGCGGCCGTGTGGCTTGTGCATTGGGTCCCGCGGGATCGCCGGCTGCAAGCGGTCTGGGCGCTCGCGCTAGGGTTGCTGGGGCTATTTGTAGTGCTTAGCCAGAGCCGTGGTGCGGCGTTGGCGTTGTTTCTGACGTTGCTCGCCATGCCCATCTGGTGCCGTGATCGTCGCAGCCGGATCATTGCCGTGTCGGCATTGACCGTCGCGATGCTGGCTTTCTGGTTTCTCGAGCCTCTGGTGTTGGCCCGCGGCGTTTCCTATCGTCCGCAGATCCTCATGGCAAGCCTGCAAATGATCGCCGAACATCCGTGGCAGGGGTTGGGGCTGGGTGGCGCCTACAAAGTGTTCGCCGACGGCATCTACTTTGACCATGCCCATAATCTGTTCACCCATGTCGCTATCGAACTGGGCCTGCCGGGCCTGTTATTGTGGTGCGCGACATGGATTGCAGTCCTGTATCAAGCCTGGAAGGCCCGGGAAACCCTCTATGGCCAAGGTGTCATCGGCATCTGGCTGTTTTCGTCCCTGGCCATGCAATTCGACGCGGCGAGCCTGACCGGAACGCCAAGGGCGGAGTGGTTCATCAGTTGGTTGCCTGTAGGTCTGGCTGGTGTTTTGGTATGGGCGCGGGCCGATTCCGGCGCTTGTGATAAAATTTCGCGTTCTTCCTAATCAGTGAGCTCTACGATGAGTGACGCACCGCCCATAGCGGGACAGGATTCCAGCTTGAAAATCTATTTTCGGCTGCTGGGGTATGTAAAACCCTATACCGGCCTTTTCCTGCTGAGTATCGTGGGCTTCGTGATTTTTGCCTCCACTCAGCCCATGCTGGCGGGGATCCTCAAATATTTCGTCGATGGCCTGAGCAATCCTGAAGCGGTGCTCTTCCCCAACGTCCCCTACCTGAAAGACTTGCAGTTGCTGATGGCCGTGCCGTTGCTGATCATCCTGATCGCCGCGTGGCAAGGCCTGGGGTCATTTCTGGGTAACTACTTCCTGGCCAAGGTTTCCCTGGGCCTGGTTCACGACCTGCGTGTCGAGTTGTTCAACAAGCTGCTGGTGTTGCCCAATCGCTATTTCGATACCCACAACTCCGGGCACCTGATCTCGCGCATCACCTTCAACGTGACCATGGTGACCGGCGCAGCCACGGACGCCATCAAGGTGGTCATCCGTGAAGGCCTGACCGTGGTGTTCCTGTTTGCTTATCTGGTGTGGATGAACTGGAAACTGACGATCGTGATGCTGGCGATCCTGCCGGTCATCGCGTTCATGGTCGGCAATACCAGCAAGAAATTTCGCAAGCAGAGCAAGAAGATCCAGGTGGCGATGGGCGACGTGACTCACGTGGCTTCCGAGACCATCCAGGGGTATCGCGTGGTGCGCAGCTTCGGTGGCGAGAACTATGAAAAGCGTCGCTTTGCCGAGGCCAGCCAGGGCAACACCGACAAACAATTGCGCATGACCAAGACCGGCGCGGTGTACACGCCCATGTTGCAGTTGGTGATCTATACCGCCATGGCGGTGCTGATGTTCCTGGTGCTGTTTCTGCGCGGCGACGCCTCCGCCGGTGATCTGGTGGCCTACATCACCGCGGCGGGTCTGTTGCCCAAGCCGATTCGACAGCTGTCGGAAGTCAGTTCGACCATCCAGAAAGGCGTCGCTGGTGCCGAAAGCATTTTCGAGCAGCTGGACGTCGAACCCGAGGTCGACAACGGCACCGTCGAACGTGATCGCGTGAGCGGCCACCTGGAAGTGCGCAACCTCAGTTTCACGTACCCGGGGACCGAGCGCGAAGTGCTGAAAAACATCAACTTCACCGCGGCACCGGGACAAATGATCGCCCTGGTCGGGCGCTCGGGGAGCGGCAAGTCGACCCTGGCCAGCCTGATTCCGCGTTTCTATCACCACGACGTCGGCGAAATCATGCTCGATGACGTGGAAATCGAAGACTATCGCCTGCGCAACCTGCGTCGGCATGTGGCGCAAGTCACGCAGCATGTGACCCTGTTCAACGACACCATTGCCAACAACATCGCCTACGGCGACCTGGCCGATGCACCGCGTGCCGATATCGAGAAGGCCGCCACGGATGCCTACGCGATGGACTTCATCTCGGAAATGCCCCAGGGGCTGGACACTCAGGTCGGGGAAAACGGCGTGTTGCTGTCCGGCGGACAGCGTCAACGCCTGGCGATTGCCCGTGCCCTGTTGAAGAATGCACCCTTGCTGATTCTCGACGAAGCGACGTCGGCGCTCGATACCGAGTCCGAGCGGCATATTCAGGCGGCCCTGGATCACGTCATGAAAGGTCGCACCACCCTGGTGATCGCGCACCGCTTGTCGACCATCGAGAAAGCCGATCTGATCCTGGTCATGGACCATGGGGAAATCGTCGAGCGTGGCACCCACGCCCAGTTGCTGGCGCAAAACGGCTACTATTCGCGCCTGCATGCGATGGGCCTGGACGAGCAGGTGTCGGCCGGCATCGCCTGAGCCGGCGAGAGGGTGGGCCTGGCTCACCTCTCGCACGCCCGACGTGCAATGCGTCCGGTGATATGTGCTCAGCCATCAATAGAAATCCGAGCCGAATCATCCCGTTGCAGCCGTCACACTAGCCCATGCCAAGCCTGTGTTAATATCGCGCCCCTGTTCATTCTGTATGTGGGTTGCACCATGAAGTTGTCCATGCCGCGATTCGATCAAGCCCCTGTCTTGGTGGTCGGCGATGTCATGCTCGACCGTTACTGGCATGGTGGTACCTCACGGATTTCCCCTGAGGCGCCGGTACCGGTGGTCAAGGTCGAGCAAATCGAGGACCGCCCGGGCGGTGCCGCCAACGTTGCGTTGAACATTGCCGCCCTGGGTGCCCCGGCGTCGCTGGTCGGCGTCACTGGCGACGATGAAGCCGCCGACAGCCTGGTCAATAGCCTCAAGGGCGCGGGCGTGCGGGCCTTGTTCCAGCGCATCGCGCACCAGCCTACCATCGTCAAGCTGCGGGTCATGAGTCGTCACCAGCAACTGCTGCGTATCGACTTCGAAGAACCCTTCGCCACCGACGCCCTGGCGTTGGGCGAGCAGGTCGACGAACTGCTCGAAGGCATCAAGGTGCTGGTACTGTCGGACTATGGCAAAGGCGCGCTGAAAAACCATCAGGTGCTGATCCAGGCCGCCCGTGCCCGTGGCATTCCGGTGCTGGCCGACCCCAAGGGCAAGGATTTCTCCATCTACCGTGGGGCGAGCTTGATCACGCCGAACCTCAGCGAATTCGAAGCCATCGTCGGTGGCTGCGCCGATGAGCACGAGTTGGTGAGCAAGGGTGCGCAGCTGATGCATGACCTGGACCTCGGCGCATTGCTGGTGACCCGTGGCGAACACGGCATGACCTTGCTGCGTCCGGATCATCCGGCGTTGCACCTGCCGGCCCGTGCCCGTGAAGTGTTCGACGTGACCGGTGCCGGCGACACGGTGATTTCCACCCTGGCGGCAGCGATTGCCGCCGGTGAAGAACTGCCCCACGCGGTGGCCCTGGCCAACCTGGCGGCGGGCATCGTGGTCGGCAAGCTCGGTACGGCGGCCATCAGCGCCCCGGAACTGCGGCGGGCCATCCAGCGTGAAGAAGGTTCCGAGCGCGGTGTGCTGGGGCTTGAGCAACTGGTGCTGGCGGTCGCCGATGCGCGTGCGCACAACGAGAAGATCGTCTTCACCAATGGTTGCTTCGACATTCTGCACGCCGGCCATGTGACTTATCTCGAACAGGCGCGGGCCCAGGGCGATCGTCTGATCGTGGCGGTCAACGACGATGCGTCGGTCAGCCGTCTGAAAGGGCCGGGTCGTCCGATCAACAGCGTCGACCGGCGCATGGCCGTACTGGCGGGCCTGGGCGCTGTGGACTGGGTGATCAGCTTCCCTGAAGGCACCCCGGAAAACCTGCTGCGCGAAGTCAAGCCGGACGTGCTGGTCAAGGGCGGTGATTACGGGATCGAGCAGGTGGTCGGTGCGGACATCGTGACCACGTATGGTGGCATCGTGAAAGTGCTGGGGCTGGTTGAAAACAGCTCGACCACGGCGATTGTCGAGAAGATCCGCAAGTCCGAATGACAACCCCCCTGTAGGAGCTGGCTTGCCAGCGAAGGTCGTCAACGATAACGCGTGTATGCCTGAATCAACGTGGCGTCCTCGAGTGCATCGCTGGCAAGCCAGCTCCTACAGGGTGAGGGTCGTCAACGATAACGCGTGTATGCCTGAATCAACGTGGCGTCCTCGAGTGCATCGCTGGCAAGCCAGCTCCTACAGGGGTTGTGTACACCTGTAGGAGCTGGCGCAGGCTGCGATCTTTTTCTTTCAGGAGCTGACTTTTTTACGCGGCACGATCTTCTTCAGCAGTTGCTTGGCCTTCCCACGTAGCCGCGCCAGGCCGGAATCCTTCCCCGGCGGGTTCAACCCCTGCTCCCGCACCCAATCCTTCCAGCGAATCCGTTCATCGCGTACCAGCCAGCCTTCCTGTCGGGCGAAGCTTTCTGCCAGGTACAACCCGCGAGTACTCGCCGGGTACAACTGATCCTTTTTCAAGGTAAAGAGCTCGGCCATTGGCTGGCCGTCTTGCAGTGGCATCAAATAAAGGTCGGGACGCTTGCGGTCGAGCCGGGCCACCAGTTGATCGCCTTCCAGTCGCTCGTCGACATGAAACAGGCTCAGGGATTTGGCTTCCTTGGGGACTTCCAGGCGCAGGTCATAGATCAGTTGCAACGACGCCGTCGGCAAGTGCACGTAAGCCCGCGGACGTTCGATCAGCTGCAGGTTGGCGCAACGCACCGGGCGCGCCGCGCCTGACAACGGGGTCAGGCGAAAAGGCATGGCTTCACGGTAATGCAGGGCTGAAGAGTAGGGCGCCGGTAACCACGTATCGTTGAAGCGTCCGCCGAGCCAGCCTTCCGGCGTTTCCAGCAGGCACTCTTCGGCAATCTCCTGGATCGCGGTGTGAAGCGGCAGGTTCAGTTCGTGGGCCGGCACGTAGCCGGAGATCAGCTTGAGCACCACATCGCCGCGGTCCTGCCGCCGTTGACGCACCAACACCCAGTAATCGCGATTCTGCCAATGCAGGGTCAAGCGCACCGAGACGCCGAGATTGGCCAGCTCCAGCGCGAAACGTTCGGTGTCGGCTACGGCCACCGGGCGGCGACGTTGCAGGGTCTGGGAAAAATTGAGCGGCATCCCGACGCTCTGATAACTCAAGCCTTCGGGGGTCGCTTCGACGAATAACGGCAGGGTCTTGAAATTGCTCGGGTTCTTTCTTATGAGCGTACGCGGCATGTCGGCTCCTGCTTAAGGCCGCGTCGGCGGCGTCAGTTTCTACGTAGGACCTGGGCAGCGGTCGCGACGTTGTGGGCGAGGTGCAGCGGATTGATGGTCCCGACAATAGCACTGGCGACACCCGGATGTTCAAACAACAATTCGAAGCTGGCGCGCACCGGGTCCACGCCCGGGCTCAGGCAGACGTGACCGCTGGCGAGGGCTTTTTTGACCAGAATGGCTTTGCCATGGGCAGCAGCATAGTCAATGACCGGCTTCTCGTTCTGTTCGTTCAGATTGTAGGTGACCATGGCGCAATCACCTTGTTCCAGAGCCTTCAAGCCGCCTTCGACGGTTTTTCCGGAAAAGCCGAAACCGCGAATCTTGCCTTCGGCCTTGAGTTCGGCAAGGGTCGCATAGGCTTCGCTGTCATTGAGGATCGCCAGGTCGTTGCCATCGGAGTGCACCAGCACCAGGTCAATAAAATCCGTTTCCAGACGTTGCAGGCTGCGTTCCACCGAGAGTCGGGTATGCGCCGCACTGAAATCGTGTCGGGACTGACCGTCGGCAAACTCTTCGCCGACCTTGCTGACGATTACCCAGTCCTGGCGCTGGCCGCGCAATAACGGGCCAAGGCGTTCTTCGCTGCGGCCATAGGCCGGTGCCGTATCGATCAGGTTGATGCCCAGGTCGCGCGCGAGTTTGAGCAGCATGCGCGCTTCGTCATCGCCGGGGATCTGAAAACCGTTGGGGTACTTCACACCTTGGTCGCGGCCGAGTTTTACCGTGCCCAGGCCCAGGGGCGAAACCAGCAGGCCGGTGCTGCCCAGAGGGCGATGCAGATCGTGCAGGGTGGGTTGGCTCATGGCAGCAGTTGTTCCCAGGCTGGAATGCCCATCGGTGGTTTTGGCAGTTCGGGCAGCGGTGCGGGATGGCCTGGCTGGATGTCATCCCGTTGCAATGAATTGATGACGCGGTCGGCGAAGTCTGGCGCGAGTGCCAGTTTGGTGGGCCAACCGACCAGCAGCCGGCCCTCTTCGGCAAGAAACGCGTTGTCGGGGCGGGTCAATCCGGATTGTAGCGGCTCGGCGCGATCCACGCGCAAGGTCGCCCACTGCGCCGTGCTCAGGTCGATCCATGGCAGTAATTGGCCGAGTTCTTTGCGGGCCGTGGCAATTTGCGCAGCGGGATCGCGGGCGACACCTTCGGCTTCGGCAATATCGCCACCCAGGTACCAGACCCATTGTCCGTCGGCCGCCGGGTGCGTGGTCACGGTGATGCGCGGTTTGGTACCACCGCCCAGGCAGTGGGCATACAGCGGTTTGAGGCCCGGGCCTTTGGCGATGATCATGTGCAACGGCCGGCGTTGCATGGCGGGATGGGTCAGCCCCAGTGTTTCAAGCAAGGTCGCGGTGCCGGCGCCGGCGCTGAAGACGATGCGCTGGGCGCGGATCTCGCGCTCGTCCACCTTCAGGCCGATCAGCTTCCCACCCTCCAGCAACGGCTCGATTTTCTGCCCGGCGAGCAAACTGTCACCCGCGAGGTCGGCCAGGCGCTGGATCAGGCTGGGTACGTCGATCACCAGTTCCGCCAGCCGGTAGACCTTGCCTTTGAAACGCTTGTCTTGCAGCGCCGGTGGCAATTGCTCACCGGTGACCTGATCGACGCGACCGCGTACAGCCTTGCTGGCGAAGAAGCTGGTGAGATTGCCGGCGAGGGTGCCGGGAGACCAGAGGTAATGCGCTTCGGACAGCAGGCGCACGCCGGACAGGTCCAGCTCACCGTCCCCGGCCAGCGCTTCACGCCAGCGACGCGGCATGTCGGCGATGGCTTCCGAGGCGCCAGTCAGGGCGCCATGCAGGGCGTACTTGGCACCGCCGTGGATGATCCCCTGGGATTTCACGCTCTGCCCGCCACCGAGGCTGGCGCTTTCCACCAGCACGGTCGAAAAACCCTGGCGACGCAGGCGCGCATTCAGCCAGAGCCCGGCGACTCCAGCGCCGACAATCAGAACGTCGGTGGAAATAACGGATGGCATGCAGCGACCTCAGTGTTCAAGACGAGGGCGCAGTATACAGGCTCGACGATTGGAAGGGCTGAAGCACCTGTGGGAGCGGGCTTGCTCGCGAAAGCGGTGTGCCAGTCGACACAAATGTTGCCTGACACATCGATTTCGCGAGCAAGCCCGCTCCCACAGTGAATCGAGTTCCAGGTCTTAGTGCCCGGCGGTTTTGGAGAAGAGTTGAATGACGACAACCCCCAACACAATCAGCGCCATCCCCAGCATCGCCGGCACATCCAGCTTCTGTCCGTAGATAAACAGCGCCGCGACGCTGACCATCACGATGCCCATTCCAGCCCACACCGCGTAGGCCACGCCCACCGGCACGCTGCGCACCACCAGGGTCAGCATCCAAAAGGCAATCCCGTAACCGACAATCACCAGAATCAGCGGCAGCGGGGTGCTGAAGCCTTTGACGGCTTTCATCGAGACGGTGGCGATCACTTCAGCGCAGATGGCAATGGCCAGGTAGTAGTAAGCGGTCATGGGTCAATCCTCGTGTGAAGTGTTGCTATCCAAGTTCGGCATTCTAGAGCTTCTTCAGATGCGGTAAAGTCATTACCTATCTGTTATTGCGATGGGTTTGGCCATGAACATGCAATGGAATCTGGACCAGTTGCGGTTGTTTGTCGGCGTGGCGGAGCAGCGGTCGTTCTCCGCCGTGGCGCGGGATCAGCGCAAGGCGCAGTCGGCGGTCAGCAGCTCGATTGCGCTGCTGGAAGAGGACTTGGGCGTCAGCCTGTTCGATCGCAGCAGTGGCCGCCAGCCGAAACTCACCGAGGCCGGCAATGCCTTGCTGGACGAGGCGCGGGAAGTGCTGCGTCAATGTGAACGCCTCAACGGCCGGGCGCTGGCGATGATGCGCGGCCAGGAGGCGCGTCTGCGCGTGGCTCAGGATGAAGCCATGCCCTATCAACCGATCATCGAAAGCTTCGAGGCCCTGGCGGATAAATTTCCCAGTCTTGAAGTGCAGTTGACCAGTGCAGCCCAGGGCGATGTGGCGCGCAAACTGGTGGAGCGTCGGGCCGACCTGGGCCTGCTGTTTTATCACGATCAGATCCCCGAAGCGCTCGAGCGGCGGGTGTTGGGCAGTGTTGAAATGGTCACGGTGTGTGGCGTCGGGCATCCATTGGCGGAGCAGTCTCGGGTCGACTGCCAGCAACTGGCACGGTATCGGCAGTTGCTGATGTCCACCCAGTCCAGCGTCTATCCCGGCAGTGAACCCGCCAGCCCGCAAGTCTGGCGGACCGACAGTTTCTACGTAATGGCCGAATGGCTGGTGCGTGGCCTCGGTTGGGCCTGGCTGCCGCGACACGTGGTGCAATATCCGGCGTATCAAGGGCTGATGGTCGAACTGGACAGCGAATGGACCCCGCCAGCGTTGATTGTGGAACTGGTCTGGCGCCGCGACGAGCCCCTCGGTCCGGCCGCCCGTTGGCTGGCGGAACGTTTTGCCGTGCACTTGCAGGCGATTGGCGAAAAACCCGATAAACTCCGCCGCCATGAATAGAACTCTCTACACCGCGTTGTTTTACCTGGGGCTGCCATTGGTAGCGATTCGGCTGTGGCTGCGGGCGCGCAAGGCGCCGGCCTACGCCAAGCGCATTGGCGAACGTTTCTCCCTCGGCCTGCCAGCGATGAGGCCGGGCGGTATCTGGGTGCACGCGGTATCCGTGGGCGAAAGCATTGCGGCCGCGCCGATGATTCGCGCCTTGCTGCAACGTTATCCGACACTGCCGATTACCGTGACCTGCATGACCCCGACCGGTTCGGAGCGCATCCAGGCACTGTTCGCCAATGAGCCGCGTATCCAGCACTGCTATCTGCCATATGACTTGCCCTGCGCCGCGGCGCGATTTCTTGATCGGGTCCGGCCGACCCTGGCAGTGATCATGGAAACCGAGCTCTGGCCCAACCATATCCATCAGTGCGCCAAGCGCGGGATTCCCGTCGCGCTGGCCAATGCGCGCCTGTCCGAGCGTTCGGCCAAGGGCTATGGTCGTTTCAGCAAATTGACCCGGCCGATGCTCACCGAGATGAGCCTGTTCGCGGTGCAGACCGAAGCCGAGGCCCAGCGCTTCCGTGACTTGGGTGCGCGTCCGGAAACGGTCGAAGTGACCGGTTCGATCAAGTTCGACCTGACCATCGACCCGGCATTGCTGCAGCGTGCTGCCGCGTTGCGTGCGCAATGGCAGGCGCAAGAGCGTCCGGTATGGATCGCCGCCAGCACCCATGAAGGTGAAGACGAAGTGGTGCTGGCCGCTCATCGCCAGTTGCTCAGCCGTCATCCCGATGCGTTGCTGATTCTGGTGCCGCGCCATCCGGAGCGTTTCAATGCGGTGTTCGAGTTGTGCCGGCAGCAGGTTTTCGCGACGGTGCGCCGTTCCACGGGCGAGCCGGTGACCGCGGGTACTTCGGTGTTGCTGGGCGACACCATGGGCGAATTGCTGTTTCTTTATGCCCTGGCCGACAGTGCCTTCGTCGGCGGCAGCCTGGTGCCGAACGGCGGGCACAATCTGCTGGAACCGGCCGCGTTGGCCAAACCGGTGCTCAGCGGGCCCCACCTGTTCAACTTTCTCGAGATCGCCGCGCAGTTGCGCAGTGCCGGGGCGTTGCAGGAAGTGGACGATGCCGAAGGCTTGGCGGTTGCGGTGCAGCGGCTGTTCGAGTTGCCGAGGGATGCGCAGCGGATGGCGGAGGCGGGGTTGAACGTGATGCGCAGCAACCAGGGGGCGTTGCAGCGGTTGCTGGATGGGTTGGGGCGGTTGATCGAGCGTTAGATCGCGCAGTCTTCATTCGCGAGCAAGCCCGCATTGGATCGCCTGCGAACACAAAATTTGTGTCAGGCAGAGATCCCTGTAGGCGCTGGCTTGCCAGCGAAGGCGTCATCAGATTCAACAATGATGTTGGCAGACAGGCCGCTTTCGCTGGCAAGCCAGCTCCTACAGGGTGGGATTTTCAAGGCCGGGCTTTGAGCTGATCCGCCGCTGCCTTGGCCAGATCCGGCGGCAGGAAGTCTTTATCCGGGTTGTAGTCAGGTTTGAGATAACGCTTGAGGTCCTGCAGATCGCCCGGGTTCAACGTGCCGGCCGCTTGCTTGAGGCGCAGATTGTCTAGGATGTAGTCGTAGCGGGTGTTGTTGTAGTTACGCACCGAGGTGTACAGCTCACGCTGGGCATCCAGCACGTCGACGATGTTGCGCGTCCCCACCTGATAACCGATTTCGGTCGCTTCCACTGCGCTCTGGTTGGAGATGATCGACTGCTTGCGCGCCTGCACCTGCTCGACGTCGGTGTTCACCGCACGGTGCAGGTTGCGGGTGTTTTCCACCACTTGCCGGCGCAGGGATTCGCGCTGTTGTTCGGTCTGATCCAGGCGTGAATAAGACTCGCGAACCTGTGAGGTGGTGAGGCCGCCACTGTAGATCGGGATATTCAATTGCAGCGCCAGTGTGCGTTGCTCGATGGGGCCGCCATAAGGCTGGGGGAATGCGTTCGGATTGCTCAAGCCGAAAGCGTCGTTGTCACCCTTCTCGTATTTCGCCACCGCATCCACGGTCGGTGCGTGACCGGCCTTGCGCTGCTTGAGGGTTTCTTCAGCCGCGCTGACCGCGTAGTTGCTGGCCAGCAGATTCAGGTTCTGCCTGGCGGCAGTGTCGACCCAGGCCTTGGCATCGTTCGGGGCCGGTGGCAGTATCGGCAAGGTGTGGACGATACCCTGGATCGAGTTGTATTGCCGGTTGGTCAGGGTGATCAAGGCTTCGAACGCGTCGTCCACCTGGCGTTGCGCAACGATCCGGTTGGCCCGTGCCGTGTCGTAGCTGGCCTGGGATTGCAGGACATCGGTCTTGTCCGAGAGGCCGACGTCGAAGCGTTCGTTGGACTGATCGAGCTGGCGCTTGAAGGCGGCTTCTTCGGCCTTGGTCGAGGCCAGGTTGTCCTGGCTGCGCAACACGTTGAAGTAGTCTTCTGCCGTTTGCAGAATCAGGTTCTGCTCGGTCGCCGAGAGTTGCAGCGCCGCCTGTTCGTTGACGTCCTTGGCGGCCTGATACTGGAACCAGCGATCGGCGCGGAACAGTGGCTGGGCCAGGGTCGCCTGATAGGAGTTGGCGCTGCGGTTGGCAACGGACGCCGGTTGATCGATATCGGTACGCACATTGGCGACCTGGGCGCCGCCGGAGAGGTTTGGCAACAAGCCGGCGCGGGCCTGGGGCACGACTTCTTTCTGGGCACCGTACTGGGCTCGGGCGGCGGCCAGGTCGGCGTTGTTATCCACCGCTTCCTGATAGACGCTGACCAGGTCGGTGTTGGTCGATAAGGGCGCTTCTGCTGCCCAGGCCATTCCATTGGACGCACAAGACACGGCTAGGGCCAGTGAGAGTTTGCGCAGCATGAGGCCATCCCTAAAAAATTACGCTGATAATTTGAGCGCCAAGGCTACGGCGCACGCCATACAGCGTCAAGGCGCGGCATGGCTTGGCGAGTGTAGTTGCGCACACGTTTGGCAACAATCCTGTAATTGCGCCATTCATCATGGTGTTTAAAGCGGGGTTGGCGTTCTTTGCCAGTTGTGTCTAGACTGGCCACGTTCTTGTCGGGGTGCCTTGCTATGAGGCTGAGATCGAATAATTTCGGATCCCGTTGAACCTGATCAGGTTAACGCCTGCGTAGGGAACAAGATTTCTCGTCACCCGGCGAGTCCTCTTGTGCTTCGTCCGGGATGTTGTTCGACAATCGAACAGCCCTCGTGCACAGAGCACAGCACAGCTGGTTTTTTCAGCGCCCGTGCGTCCATTCGTTTACAGGTTCGCTCCGACAAAAAATCCACTGCCTGGATGTGTTCGGAGAGCCCGTGATGACTATAAAACTAAAAGACAATACGAACCTGAGTGACTCGGCCAAGGTCGATCAAAAATCGGTTCAGCCGTTTACCCGCTCGCAAAAAATCTACGTTCAAGGCTCGCGCCCGGACATCCTCGTGCCGATGCGCGAAGTCAGCCTCGACGTGACCCCGACCGAATTCGGCGGCGAGATCAATGCGCCGGTAGTGGTGTATGACACCTCGGGCCCGTACACCGACCCCAACGTCATCATCGACGTACGCAAAGGCCTGGCCGATGTACGTTCGCCATGGATCGAAGCCCGTGGCGACACTGAGCGCCTGTCCGGCCTGAGCTCCAACTTTGGTCGCGAACGCCTCGCCGATGCGGAGCTGACCAAGCTGCGTTTCGCCCACGTGAACAACCCGCGCCGCGCCAAGGCCGGGGGCAACGTCACCCAGATGCACTACGCCCGCCAAGGCATCATCACCCCCGAGATGGAATTCGTCGCCATCCGCGAAAACATGAAGCTCGAAGTGGCCCGCGCCGCCGGGCTGCTGGACCAGCAACACGCCGGTTACAGCTTTGGCGCCAGCGTGCCGAAAATCATCACCCCCGAATTCGTCCGTGAAGAGATCGCCCGCGGCCGCGCAATCATCCCGGCCAACATCAACCACACCGAACTGGAACCGATGATCATCGGCCGTAACTTCCTGGTGAAGATCAACGGCAACATCGGCAACAGCGCACTGGGTTCGTCCATCGAAGAAGAAGTGGCGAAACTGACCTGGGGCATTCGCTGGGGCGCGGACAACATCATGGACTTGTCCACCGGCAAGCATATTCACGAAACCCGCGAGTGGATCATCCGTAACTCGCCGGTGCCGATCGGTACCGTGCCGATCTATCAGGCCCTGGAAAAAGTCGGCGGCGCTGCCGAGGACCTGACCTGGGAGCTGTTCCGCGACACGCTGATCGAGCAGGCCGAGCAGGGCGTCGACTACTTCACCATCCACGCCGGCGTGCTGTTGCGTTACGTACCGCTGACTGCCAAGCGCGTGACCGGCATCGTCTCCCGGGGTGGTTCGATCATGGCCAAGTGGTGCCTGGCGCACCACAAAGAGAACTTCGCCTATACGCATTTCGAAGAAATCTGCGAAATCATGAAGGCCTACGACGTCAGCTTCTCGCTGGGCGATGGCCTGCGTCCGGGCTCGATTGCCGATGCCAACGATGCGGCACAATTCGGCGAGCTGGAAACCCTCGGCGAACTGACCAAGATCGCCTGGAAGCACGACGTACAAACCATGATCGAAGGCCCGGGCCACGTGCCGATGCAGTTGATCAAGGAAAACATGGACAAGCAGCTCGAGTGCTGCGACGAGGCGCCGTTCTACACCCTCGGCCCGCTGACCACCGACATCGCACCCGGCTACGACCACATCACCTCCGGCATCGGTGCGGCGATGATCGGCTGGTTCGGCTGCGCCATGCTCTGCTACGTGACGCCGAAGGAACACTTGGGCCTGCCGAACAAGGATGACGTGAAGACCGGGATCATCACGTACAAGATCGCCGCACACGCCGCCGATCTTGCGAAGGGACACCCGGGCGCACAGATACGCGACAATGCCTTGAGCAAGGCGCGTTTCGAATTCCGTTGGGAGGACCAGTTCAACCTCGGCCTTGATCCGGACACCGCGCGTTCGTATCACGATGAGACCCTGCCGAAGGATTCGGCCAAGGTCGCGCACTTCTGCTCCATGTGCGGACCGAAATTCTGCTCGATGAAAATCACCCAGGAAGTCCGTGAATACGCGGCCAACCAGCGGATCGAAACGATTGATGCCGAAGTCGCCAAGGGACTGGCGGAACAGGCTGAGCGGTTCAAGCGGGAAGGCAGTCAGCTTTACAAGAAGGTTTGATCTGACCTGTGATTGACGGCGGCTGTGCTGCCGTCTTCGCGAGCAAGCCGAATCGTCGCACCGCCGCTCCCACATTTGATCCTGGTGGTACACAATATTTGTGGTCACAGGAGATCCAATGTGGGAGCGGGCTTGCTCGCGAAGGCGCCAGGCCAGGCGCCGAATATCTCAATGACACACTTATCCCTCTGAGATAACACCCTTGAGCATTCAACCCAGCACTTATTCCCCCGACATCGCGGTGCCCACCGACAAACGTGTCTTCGGCGGTCGCGATCTGTTTTCCCTGTGGTTTTCCCTCGGCATCGGCCTGATGGTGCTGCAGACCGGTGCCCTGCTCGCGCCAGGCCTGGGCCTGTCCGGCTCGCTGCTGGCGATTTTCCTCGGTACGCTGGTCGGCGTTCTGCTGCTGGCCGCCGTCGGCGTGATCGGCAGTGACACCGGCCTGTCGTCGATGGCCGCGCTGAAGCTCAGCCTCGGCAAACATGGCGCGAGCCTGCCGGCGGTGCTGAACCTGCTGCAACTGATCGGTTGGGGCTCGTTTGAAATCATCGTGATGCGCGACGCCGCCAGCCTGCTGGGTGCGCGCGCCTTCAGTGAAGGTAGCCTGCTGTCCAGTCCGCTACTGTGGACCTTGTTTTTTGGTGGGCTGGCGACCTTGCTGGCCGTCAGCGGTCCGCTGACGTTCGTGCGGCAGATCCTGCGCAAGTGGGGCATCTGGCTACTGCTGGCCGCGTGCATCTGGCTGACCTGGAACCTGTTCGCCAAGGCCGATCTGGCGGCGCTGTGGGCACAGGCCGGTGACGGTTCGATGCCGTTCGCCGTGGGCTTCGACATTGCCATCGCCATGCCGCTCTCGTGGCTGCCGCTGATTGCCGACTACTCGCGTTTCGGCAAGCGCGCGAAAAATGTGTTCGGCGGTACCGCGATAGGCTTCTTTATCGGTAACTTCTGGCTGATGAGCCTGGGTGTGGCCTACACCCTGGCGTTCGCGCCGAGCGGTGAAGTCAATGCCTTGCTATTGGCGCTGGCCGGTGCCGGCCTGGGGATTCCGCTGCTGCTGATTCTGCTGGACGAGTCGGAGAACGCCTTTGCCGATATTCACTCGGCCGCAGTGTCGAGCGGGATTCTGTTGCGCCTGAAGGTCGAGCATCTGGCGCTGGCCATTGGCGTGATCTGCACGTTGATCGCCTGCCTGGCGCCGTTGGCCCAGTACCAGAACTTCCTGCTGTTGATCGGCTCGGTGTTCGCGCCGCTGTTCGGCGTGGTGCTGGTGGATCACTTCATCTTGCGCAAACGTTCTGCTCAAGTGACGGCAAGCGCATTGCGCTGGCCGGCGCTGCTCGCCTGGTTGGGCGGGGTGAGCACCTATCACTTGCTGGCCAACCTGTACCCGGATGTCGGCGCAACCCTGCCGGCGCTGGTCCTGGCAGGGCTGCTGCAGCTGGTACTGGGCCGGGCTTTCAGCTACGGCCGGGAAACAGCTCGGGCTTGAGAATGCCGTTCAGGCGAGGGTAGGGGATCTTCAATTCGACGTGGCCCAGTGCGTAAGGCGCAATGGTGCTCACTTCGTACTTGAGGATCACCCCGCCATACGTCAGTGCCACGTTCTGGGTTTTGACGAAGGGCCAGCTCTTCACGAACTCCGGTTCCTGATCGAGCTTGGTGCTGATCAGCCAGCTGTTGTGCGCCACTTGCGCGGCTTTCCAGAACGCTTCTTCCTGCCCTGGCACCAGCATGTCCGACAGGGTCAGCACCTTGTGCTGCTGGCGCGAGTAGTTGATGAAGCTTCGGCCCGGCGTGCCATGGGCGCCGCCGGTGTCCAGGTAGCTGGAAAACTCGACGATCACCAAGCCGTCATGCTGCTCACGTACCTTGGCTTGCAGGTAGCTGCTGTGACGCGGGCCTGCACTGCTCAGAAATTGCTCGCGATACGCCGCCAGCGTCGGCGCCACCGGGGCGTCGGGCGAGGTGCGGGTCATTTGCAGCAAACGTTTTTCGATGATGCCATCCAGTGCCGGTTCGGCAGGGAAGCGCAGGGTGTCGATGTTCACCAACGGGCAGTCCTGGTTGGTGCAGCCCGGTTTCAGCTGTTCGGAGGCATCGCGGGTGGTTTCCAACGGTGCCCGGTAGCTGGGCTGGAACAGACTCTGGCAGGCGCCCAGGGTCAGGGCGATTGCAGCCACGGAGGCGATTTTAAAAAGCGACATGGGCGTCCTTCATAAAACAGGGAAAGGCAAAAAGTTACCCGCTTCGACTCTCGGCGCAGGAATCAGTTCGCCACTAAGCTAATTAGAGTTGGTTTCGCCCTCACCGTCTATCCCGCTCGCTGGAAAGGGGCTGCATCAAAGGTCGCAGGCGCGTTAGGATGGCGCGAAGTCGAGGCTGGAGCCTCGGTGTAGAAACGAGGATTGTCATGACTGATTTTGCCAACGCCATTCCGACCGCCGTTGAGATCGTTCGGCGCGAAAAGTGCTTCGAGGGCTTTTACAAGCTCCACCGCATGCACTTGCGTCACGAATTGTTCGCTGGCGGCATGAGCCGCGAGATCAGCCGGGAAGTGTTTGTGCGCCATGACGCGGTGTGCGTGTTGCCTTACGATCCGCTGCGCGACGAAGTGGTGTTGATCGAGCAGTTTCGCGTCGGCGCCATGGGCAAGATCGACAACCCGTGGCTGGTCGAACTGGTCGCTGGTCTGATCGATAAGGATGAAGAACCGGAAGAAGTTGCTCACCGCGAAGCGCAGGAGGAAGCTGGGCTTGTATTCGGGGCGCTTTGGCCGATGACCAAATATTTTCCATCGCCGGGCGGCAGCAATGAATTCGTGCATTTGTACCTGGGGCGTTGCGACAGCACCGGTATCGGCGGCCTGCATGGGCTGGAGGAAGAAGCAGAAGATATCCGCGTCACGGTCTGGGCGTTCGAAGATGCCCTGCAGGCCGTACGCGACGGGCAAATTGCCAACGCGGCCAGCATCATTGCCTTGCAATGGTTAGCTTTGAACCGCGCTGAAGTGAGGGGGTTATGGTCGTAAACAAGCTGCGCGATCGCTATCGGGTGGACCTGGTGGGGCTGCAAGCGTCCTGCGAGGCCAACTACGCGCGCCTCATGCGACTGTTGCCGGACATGCGCAACGAGCCCGCGGCGCGGCGCATTGCCGTGACCCACGGTGACCAGATGCTCGGCGTACTGGCCCTGGAAGTGCTGCAGGTCTGTCCGTATACCACGACCCTGCAAGTGCGCCAGGAACACAGCCTGCCCTGGCTGCCGGTGCCACAACTGGAAGTTCAGGTCTATCACGACGCGTGCATGGCCGAAGTGGTCAGCGCCGAACATGCACGACGTTTTCGCGGCATCTATCCTTACCCGAACGCCGCCATGCACCAGCCTGACGAAAAGGCCCAGCTGAATATGTTCCTGGGCGAGTGGCTGAGCCATTGCCTGGCCTGCGGACACGAGTATGCGGTTGTGCGCTGATGTGAACTGCGTCAGGTTTACAGTTTCCTCTTTTGGTCGTCCCCCAGCATAATTGCGGCACTCATCCATCCCCGTGATCTCGCCCCGGGAGAACGCCTTGCCACGCGTACCCACATTGACCACCGCCGATCCGGCGTTGCTGGTGCAACTCTCCGACAGTCATCTGTTTGCCGAGGCGGCTGGCACGTTGCTAGGCATGAACACGCGTGACAGCCTGCAACACGTCATTGAGCTGGTACGGTTGCAACAGCCACGGATCGATCTGATCATTGCCAGTGGCGATATCTCCCAGGACGGGACGCTGGAGTCCTATCAGCAGTTTCGCGACCTGACCCGCCAGCTCGATGCGCCGGCACGCTGGATTCCCGGCAATCACGACGAACCCCGGATCATGGCTGAGGCCGCCGTGCAGAGTGCATTGCTCGAGCCTGTGGTGGATATCGGTAACTGGCGAGTCACGCTGCTGGATTCGGCAGTGCCGGGCTCGGTGCCGGGGTATCTGGAAGTCGAACAGTTGCAGTTGCTGGCCCGCTCGCTGAGCGAGGCGCCGGAGCGGCATCATCTGGTGTGCTTCCACCATCATCCGGTGTCGATTGGCTGTGCGTGGATGGAGCCGATCGGGTTGCGTAATCCAGAGGCGCTGTTTTCGGTTCTGGATCGATTCCCGCAGGTGCGTGCTGTTTTGTGGGGGCATGTTCATCAAGAGATCGACCGGGAGCGTAATGACGTGCGGTTGATTGCCTCGCCGTCGACCTGCATTCAGTTCGAACCGGGGAGCGATGATTTCAAGGTGGGGGATCAGGCGCCGGGGTATCGGTGGTTGCGGCTTATGCCGGATGGCGAGCTCGTAACCGGTGTGGAGCGCGTGACAGGCTTCGAGTTCCAGGTCGACTACGGCTCCAACGGCTACTAACACTTTTCCTGCGAGTGCCCCCATTCCCTGTAGGAGCTGGCTTGCCAGCGAAGGCGGAATGACTGACAACATCAATGCTGAATGTGACGGCCCCTTCGCTGGCAAGCCAGCTCCTGCAGGGGGATCGCGTTCTTTGCGAAGGTGATGGCACCCAACCCCCCCGACACCCTGTAAACTGCGCCTCTTTACCGACGCACAGGGAGCTCAAATGTCCGGTTCGATCCTTTATATCCACGGTTTCAACAGCGCGCCGGCGTCGAACAAGGCCACTCGGTTGATCCAGGTGATGGACCAACTGGGTTTGAGCGATCAGTTGCGCGTTCCGTACTTGCATCACCACCCCCGTGAAGCCATCGGTCAGCTGGAGCAGGCAATCGAGGAGCTCGGGCGGCCATTGCTGGTCGGCAGCTCACTCGGCGGCTACTATGCGACTCACCTGGCCGAGCGCCATGGCTTGAAGGCCCTGTTGATCAACCCTGCCGTCAGTCCGCATCGGATGTTCGACGGGTATCTGGGGGCGCAGAAAAACCTGTATACCGATGAGGCCTGGGAATTGACCCACGACCACGTGACGGCCCTGGCCGAGCTGGAAGTGCCGGCGCCCCGGGATCCGCAGCGGTTTCAGGTGTGGTTGCAGACCGGCGACGAAACGCTGGACTATCGCCTCGCCCAGCAGTATTACCGGGCCTGTGCCTTGCGCATCCAGGCCGGCGGCGACCATGGTTTCCAGGGATTTGCCGCGCAACTTCCGGCGATGCTGAGTTTTGCCGGCATCGGCGCAGATTTGTATCAGGCGATTGATTTCACTGCACTGTGACGCCTTGCCCCCTTTTTACTGAGCACTTTTTTCACTGAAGGACGACGAGACCCCATGGCCACTCCCAGCGCTAGCTCCTATAACGCAGACGCCATCGAAGTCCTCTCGGGCCTCGACCCGGTGCGCAAACGCCCCGGGATGTACACCGACACCAGTCGGCCGAACCACCTCGCCCAGGAAGTCATCGACAACAGCGTCGACGAAGCCTTGGCCGGGCATGCGACTTCGGTGCAGGTCATCCTGCATGCCGATCACTCTGTGGAAGTCAGTGACGACGGCCGTGGCATGCCGGTCGACATTCACGCTGAAGAGGGCGTGTCTGGCGTTGAGCTGATCCTCACCAAGCTCCATGCCGGCGGTAAATTTTCCAACAAGAACTACCAGTTCTCCGGCGGTTTGCACGGGGTGGGTATTTCCGTGGTCAACGCCTTGTCGACTGAAGTCCGGGTGCGTGTAAAGCGTGACGGCAACGAATACCAGATGACGTTTGCCGACGGTTACAAAAAAACCGAACTGGAAGTCATTGGCACCGTCGGCAAACGCAACACCGGCACCAGCGTGTTCTTCGCGCCGGACCCGAAGTACTTCGATTCGCCGAAATTCTCCATCAGCCGCCTCAAGCACGTGCTCAAGGCCAAGGCCGTTCTGTGCCCGGGGCTGCTGGTCAGTTTTGAAGACAAGGCCACCGGCGAGAAAGTCGAATGGCATTACGAGGACGGCCTGCGCTCCTACCTGGTGGACGCGGTCAGCGCATTCGAGCGCCTGCCCGACGAGCCGTTTTGCGGCAGCCTGGCCGGTAACAAAGAAGCGGTCGACTGGGCGTTGCTGTGGTTGCCGGAAGGCGGCGACAGCGTCCAGGAAAGCTACGTCAACCTGATCCCGACGGCGCAGGGCGGGACTCACGTCAACGGGCTGCGTCAGGGCTTGCTCGACGCCATGCGCGAGTTCTGTGAATTTCGCAGCCTGCTGCCGCGGGGCGTGAAGCTGGCGCCGGAAGATGTCTGGGAGCGCATCGCCTTCGTCCTGTCGATGAAAATGCAGGAGCCACAATTTTCCGGCCAGACCAAGGAGCGCC
Organism: Pseudomonas sp. MPC6; assembly: GCF_006094435.1. Lineage (NCBI taxonomy): Bacteria > Pseudomonadati > Pseudomonadota > Gammaproteobacteria > Pseudomonadales > Pseudomonadaceae > Pseudomonas > Pseudomonas sp. MPC6. Next base: position 640,400 of record NZ_CP034783.1, read on the forward strand.
TGTCGTCCCGTGAAGCGGCGGCGTTCGTTTCCGGCGTAGTCAAGGACGCCTTCAGCCTGTGGCTCAATGCCCACCCTGAGACTGGCATGCTCCTGGCAGAACTGGCGATCAACAACGCCGGCCGTCGCCTGAAGGCCAGCAAGAAGGTCGAGCGCAAGCGCATTACCCAGGGTCCGGCGCTGCCGGGCAAGCTCGCCGACTGCGCCGGGCAGGACCCGATGCGTTCCGAGCTGTTTCTGGTGGAAGGTGATTCCGCCGGCGGTTCGGCCAAGCAAGCGCGGGACAAAGAGTTCCAGGCGATCCTGCCGTTGCGCGGCAAGATCCTGAACACCTGGGAAGTCGACGGCAGCGAAGTGCTGGCCAGCCAGGAAGTGCACAACATCGCCGTGGCCATCGGTGTCGATCCAGGCTCGGCGGATATCGCCCAATTGCGTTACGGCAAAATCTGCATCCTCGCCGACGCCGACTCCGACGGCCTGCACATTGCCACCTTGCTGTGCGCGTTGTTCGTCCAGCATTTCCGCCCGCTGGTGGATGCCGGTCACGTCTACGTCGCAATGCCGCCGCTGTACCGCATCGACCTGGGCAAAGAGATCTACTACGCCCTGGACGAAGCCGAGCGCGATGGCATTCTCGATCGCCTGGTGGCCGAGAAGAAACGCGGCAAGCCCCAGGTCACCCGATTCAAGGGCCTGGGTGAAATGAACCCGCCACAGCTGCGCGAAACCACCATGGACCCGAACACCCGGCGCCTGGTGCAGCTGACGCTGGACGATTTCGCAGCGACCTCGGAAATGATGGACATGCTGCTGGCGAAGAAACGCGCCGGCGACCGTAAATCCTGGCTGGAGTCCAAAGGCAACCTGGCCGAGGTTCTGGGCTGATGCGCCGAGGCTTTGCCTTGGTGTGTGCGTTGCTGCTGACCTCGATGACGGTGGCTGCGCAGTCGGCGCCAGAATTGCGCCTGGTATCGGCACATGCCGTCGATGGCATGCGCGGCGGCAATCTGTCCGGGCTGGCCTGGTGCGGCAAGGATCTGTGGAGCGTATCCGACCGGGATGACGATCAGATTTACCGGCTCGATACCCGTGACCCTGTCTGGCAAGCCGAAGCCGTACACATCGATGTGCCTGCGGTGCCGGATAGCGGATTGCCCTGGGGGCTGCGCTCGCGGACGTGGGCCGCCTCATTCGCCCGTGGCGGGGATCTGGATTTCGAAGGCATTACCTGCGACAGCGCCGGTAATCGCTACATTGTCAGCGAGTCTCATGCGGCGGTGCTGCAAGTGCCGCCCACGGGTCCCGCCTCCTGGCTGAAGATCTCGCCGATCCTGGTTCGCGAAGCACGGGCCAGCGGCCTGTTGCTGAAATTCAATGCGCTGTTCGAAGGCCTGGCGATCAGTCCCGAAGGTGACCAATTGTGGTTGGCTGCCGAGCGCGAAAGCCGCGGGTTGCTGTTGATCAAACGCCAGCAAACCGTCTGGGACTGCGATGGCGGCTGTGTGCTACTGAGCGAGGCCGGGAAGGAAATGCAGCCCGCGCAATTCCCCGGTGCCAGGGCGATGCCGCGAGACTTTGCCGACCTGTCATGGTTCGACGGCAAGCTGTTTACCCTTGAGCGCAATGTTTTCGAGATCTGCCGCCGCGACGCGCAGACGGCCAAGGTCGAGCGCTGCTGGTCGTATGCCGCCGAGGCGTTGCAGGAAAATCGGCGTTACCCACAAGCCTATGGCCTGGAAGAAGCATTGATCGTGGACGCCGACGGTGCCTGGATTGGCATCGACAACAACAACGGTATACGCGCCGATGGCGAGGTCCGCCCGATCGTCATGCGCTTTGCCGCGCCTGAGGGTGGCTGGAGTGCCAAGTCATGAGTCGGCAACCGCCGGGCAAGCGCATCGGCCGGGTATTGATGGTGTTGGCGTGGTGCGCAGCGCTGTTTCTGGCCACGCGGTTTTTCGGGCAGTGGGAGCAGCGCCAGCAGAATCCCAACGCCGTTGTCAGCTCGGAACAGGGCGAAGGTTTTGTCGAAGTAAAACTTGCCAGCAACAATCAGGGACATTTTGTTGCCAGCGGCCAGATCAACGGTCAGCTGGTGGATTTCATGCTGGATACCGGGGCAACCGACGTGGCAATTCCCGGCGGTATGGCCGAACGGCTGAAACTGGAGAAGGGCTTCCCGGTGACCTTGAGCACGGCCAGCGGTCGTGCCGAGGGCTACCGGACCCGTATCGAGCGCCTGCAACTGGGCGACATTGTGCTGCGTGATGTGCGCGCCCTCGTCGTGCCAGGCCTGGACGGCAATCAAGTGCTGCTCGGGATGAGCGCGCTGAACAAACTTGAATTTACCCAGCGCGGTGGCACCATGCTGCTGCGCCAGACAACGAACCAATGAGGCCCGCATGAGCGACTCCCTTGATCTCAGCCTGGACGGTGTAGAACGCCGGTCACTGGCTGACTTCACCGAAAATGCCTACCTCAACTACTCCATGTACGTGATCATGGACCGTGCCTTGCCGCATATCGGCGACGGCCTGAAACCGGTACAGCGGCGCATCATCTACGCGATGAGCGAGTTGGGGCTGGACGCCGATTCCAAGCACAAGAAATCGGCGCGTACCGTCGGTGACGTGCTCGGTAAATTCCACCCGCACGGCGACTCGGCCTGCTACGAAGCCATGGTCCTGATGGCCCAGCCGTTCAGCTACCGCTACACACTGGTCGACGGCCAGGGTAACTGGGGTGCGCCGGATGATCCCAAATCCTTCGCCGCCATGCGTTACACCGAAGCGCGGCTGTCGCGTTATTCCGAAGTGCTGCTCAGTGAGCTGGGCCAGGGCACGGCGGACTGGGGCCCGAACTTCGACGGTACCCTCGACGAGCCCCTGGTGTTGCCGGCGCGGTTGCCCAATATCCTGCTCAATGGCACCACCGGCATCGCCGTGGGCATGGCGACCGACGTACCGCCGCACAACCTGCGCGAAGTCGCCACCGCCTGCGTGCGTTTGCTCGATGAGCCCAAGGCCACGGTCGAACAGCTCTGCGAACATATCCAGGGCCCGGATTACCCGACCGAAGCGGAAATCATCACGCCCCGCGCCGATTTGCTGAAAATGTACGAAACCGGCAAGGGCTCGGTCCGCATGCGTGCCGTGTACCACATCGAAGACGGCGACATCATCGTTACCGCGCTGCCGCATCAGGTCTCCGGTGCCAAGGTGCTGGAGCAGATCGCGGGCATGATGCAGGCCAAGCCGTCCAAGGCGCCGCAGATTGCTGACCTGCGCGACGAATCCGACCACGAAAACCCGTGCCGGATCGTGATCATCCCCGGCGCCCGCAAAAACTTTGACCACGATGCCCTGATGCAACACCTGTTCGCCAGCACCGAGCTGGAGTCGAGCTACCGGGTCAACATCAACATCATCGGCCTGGATGGCAAGCCGCAGCTGAAAAACCTGCGTGCGTTGCTGGTCGAGTGGTTGCAATTCCGGGTTCAGACCGTGCGTCGCCGCCTGCAATTCCGTCTGGACAAGGTCGAGCGTCGCCTGCACCTGTTGGACGGTTTGTTGATCGCCTACCTCAACCTGGATGAAGTGATCCACATCATCCGGACCGAGGAGCACCCGAAAGCGGCACTGATCGAGCGTTTCGCCCTGAGTGAAATCCAGGCCGACTACATTCTCGATACGCGCTTGCGTCAGTTGGCGCGACTGGAAGAAATGAAGCTGCGTGCCGAGCAGGATGAACTGCTCAAGGAACAGGCCAAGCTGCAAGCCCTGCTGGGCAGCGAAGCCAAGCTGAAAAAGCTGGTACGCACCGAGCTGATCAAGGACGCCGAAACCTACGGCGACGACCGTCGTTCGCCAATCGTCGAGCGCGCCGAGGCCAAGGCCTTGACCGAACACGATCTGTTGCCGAACGAGAAAGTGACCGTTGTGCTGTCGGAAAAAGGCTGGGTGCGCTCTGCCAAGGGCCATGAAATCGATGCCACCGGGCTTTCCTACAAGGCCGGGGATGGTTTCAAGGCCTTGGCACCCGGACGTTCCAACCAGTTTGCGGTGTTTATCGACTCCACTGGCCGCAGTTATTCGGTGGCCGCGCACACCTTGCCATCGGCCCGTGGCCAGGGCGAACCGTTGACCGGTCGTCTGACGCCGCCGCCGGGGGCGAGTTTCGAATGCGTGCTGATGCCGGAAGACGATTCGCTGTACGTGATCGCCTCCGACGCCGGTTACGGGTTCGTGGTCAAGGGGGAAGACCTGCAAGCCAAGAACAAGGCGGGCAAGGCCTTGTTGAGCCTGCCGAACAACGCCAAGGTGATCCTGCCGCGACCGGTGGCCGATCGTGAACAGAACTGGCTGGCCTCGGTGACCACCGAAGGTCGCCTGCTGATCTTCAAGATCAGCGATCTGCCACAATTAAGTAAAGGTAAAGGCAATAAGATCATCGGGATTTCCGGTGAGCGTGTTGCCAGTCGCGAAGAATATGTCACGGACATCGCCGTTCTACCGGAAGGCGCGACCTTGGTGCTGCAAGCCGGAAAACGTACCTTGTCGCTGAAAGCGGACGACCTCGAACACTACAAAGGTGAGCGTGGGCGTCGTGGTAACAAATTGCCACGTGGCTTTCAAAGGGTGGATGCGCTGCTCGTCGAAAACCTCAATTAGGCGTCCTAGAGCGCTCGATCTACGATTTAACGCGTAGATCGACGCATTGGCGCTGGAGTCGGAACGCATATTCACGGATGATATGGCCTTTCAAGCGCCGGCGTGGTCGAGCGTTCTTCATATTTTTTGAGTTTTTTCACTGTGGTTAGCCTTGTGGCAACCACTTGGATGGGACGATGACTGCTCTGCGCCTTCCGTTTATTTTGATGCTCGCCGGGGTCCTTGGCCTGGCGGGTTGCAGCGTTCACCAACCGGTGTCGCTGTATCAGCTGGACAGCGGAAGTCCGGCTCAGCCTGCGCAAAGCGCGGGCATGGCCGTATTGCTGGGTCCGGTGACCGTTGCCGATTATCTGCAGCGCGAAACCTTGTTGCAGCGTCAGCTCGATGGGAGCCTTCAGGCTGCCACTGATGGCCGATGGGCGGGTAGCCTTTCGTCCGATATCGATCAACTGTTGCTGCGTCAGGTAGCAGGGCATCTGGACAGCCAGCGCGTGGTGCTGGCGCCAGCGACGGTGGGTTTCACGCCGGATGTCCAGGTTCTGCTGACTATCACCCGCCTGGACTCGGGCGAGTCGCAACCGGCGATCCTCGATGCGCAATGGCGGCTGATCGACCGTCGTGGCCAGGTTCGCGATAACCGCATCATTCATCTGCAGGAACAGCATGCCGGCGGTACGGCGTCGCAGGTTCAAGCTCAGGGTATGTTGCTGCAGCGTCTGGCGGAGCAATTGTCGGTGGCGCTCAAGCCGCTGGCCAACCAGCCGCCGATTGCCGAAGCGCCACGCAAGCCTGCAGCCAAGGCTGCGGCACCTGCGGCGGAGCAGGACAAACGGCCGAAGATCCCGATGGCTTCGCCGATCCGCACGGATATGGAAGTGTTCAGGTTCTAGGGTTGGAATGATCCAAGGCAAAGCCCGCGATGTGCGGGCTTTGTTGTTTCTGCGGGGTGAGATCTTCGGTGGTGCTGATGGCCTGTTCGCTGGCAAGCCAGCTCCTACAGGTATCATGTCGTACCCACATCGCGTGAACGACACGGCACCTGTAGGAGCTGGCTTGCCAGCGAAGAGGCCGGCACAGGCCACAAAAAAAAAGCCCGCAGACGATCTCTCGTCCGCGGGCTTCTTCACATCAGGGCTAAGATTTACGCCCGACGCTCATGCATCCGCGCCAATTGTCGCTCGAGCATCGACGGATAAGGCTCCATCAGCCGCTCTACGCAGCACGCGCCTTCCGGGCTGGCAATCGGCCGGATCCGGGCACGCTGACGGATCAGCGCGTCGTCACTGATCTTGCGCTCCACCAGCAGCAGGTTGCGGCTGTGTTGCGACAGGGCCAAGGCGTCCTGGGCCGATTCGGTCAGCAGCAGATCGATCTGGCTCATGCCGAACAATTCGTCGCCCAGGGTCAGGCCCAGCTGCAATTGCAGGGTGATGCCGCTGTCCGCGACTTCGATCTGCAACTGATGGCCCAGAGCCCGCAGCAACTCACCGCAGCAAATGGCATTGGTCAGGTAATCGTCACCGCTGTCTTCGCTGTGGAACAGCATCAGCGTGCTGCCGTCGTTCAGGGTATGCAGTTCACTCTGGTAGAGCGACGCGGCTTGATCGAGGCAATCGCGATAGCGTTTGAGCAGTTCTTCCAGGCGCGTCCGGGGCAGGCGGCGCAGTTGCTCCTGTGCGCCCAGTTGCACGGCGAGCACGGCGCTGTGTTGCGGCACATTCGATGGCTTTGGTTTTACCAGCGCTTTCGGCGCACTGTCCGCAGCAACATCACGCAGATCGGCAAACGGGTCGTCGTCATCGTCATCGTCATCCTCGACGGTGCTGACAATGCGCCGCGGCGCAGGCTTCAAGGCGGCTACCGGGCGACTTTCGTCAAAGCTGGGGTCGCGCAGGTTGCGTACTTCAAAGGCCGGATCGGCTTCTTCGTCGTCGGCATCGTCGAACTCAGGCTCCGGTTCAGGTTCCGGCTCAACCGGTTCCGGCGCGAAGTCCGCGTGCAACTGGCGAGCCAGGTCGCCGATCTCGTCCTGACGCTCGGTGCCTGGCGTGTATTCGTCGATATTGCGCAGCCACACGCGCAATTGCATCAGCGGCGTGGAAAGGTTGCGTCCCAGGCGCAGACTCAGAGCCAGCGACAAGGCCAGCAGAATGGCACTGAGAATGCCCATGCTTTGCAGGCTGATGGTCATCGGCTGCTGGAATTGATCCATGTCCAGACTGATGCGCAGTTGCCCGGCGGTCACGTCCTGAAACGTGATCTTGCTCTGGTACATGCCCTCGGCTTCGCCCAGCAGGCTGTGCTTGGGGCGCTGACCGGCTTCGGCGAGGATGCGGTTATCCACGCTGTAGATGGCGGCGTGGGCCACCAGCTTGTTTTTGGTCAGGTTGTTGAGCAACACGTTAAGGCTGAGGATGTCGTTGGACACCAACAGCTCCGTGGCCGACGTGGCGGTCTGGGTGGTCAGGCTTTCGCCCAGCGCATCCGCCTGCTCATGCATGGCCTGCTTGAACTGCAAACCCATCACGCAGGCGTAGATCACCAGGGCCAGAGCGACCAGGATCACGTTATGGCTGGCGATGCGCAATGCAATCGGTACACGGCGGTGGCGCAGTGCACGGAAGATCAGCAGAAAGAAGTTATCGGTTTTTACTGGCGTGGGCCGGTTCACTTGAGCTCGGCTCTTTGTCCGTGAAGTTGACGCGCAGTATAGCGACAGGCCCTAGACCGGCAAAGCGCTGACGGTGCCCGATGGTCACTGAATGTGGGTAGAATGCGGTTTTTTTCCACCTGCGGGGGTGCGCCTTGCGCGAAATCGTCCTGATAAACATCACGGGAGTCGACCGTCCGGGTCTGACTGCGGCCATTACCGGCGTTCTGGCCCAGGGTGGTGTGAACATTCTCGACATCGGTCAGGCGGTGATCCACGACACCCTGTCGTTCGGCATCCTGGTTGAAATTCCTGACACCGAACAAGGCAAGTCGGTGCTCAAGGACATCCTGTTCACGGCTTACAAGCTCGATCAACAGGTGCGTTTCACGCCGGTGTCCGAAGAGGATTACCAGCAATGGGTGGGCAATCAGGGCAAGAAACGCCACATTGTGACGCTATTGACCCGCAAAGTGACGGCCGAGCAACTGCAGCGAGTCAGTTCGATCACTGCCAAGTACGGCCTGAACATCGACCACATCGACCGACTGTCCGGGCGTATGCCGCTGGATACCCCGGCCGATCAAGGCAAAGGCTGCATCGAGTTTTCCGTACGGGGTGAAGCGGCTGATCCGCAAGCGTTGCGGGCGGAATTCTTGAGCGTCGCCCAGGAACTGAACGTCGACATCGCCTTCCAGGAAGATTCGCTGTTCCGCCGCAACCGGCGCCTGGCGGTGTTCGATATGGACTCGACGCTGATCGAAGCCGAAGTCATCGACGAACTGGCCAAGGCCGCCGGTGTCGGTGACCAGGTCTCCGCCATCACCGAGCGGGCGATGGCCGGCGAGCTGGATTTCCGCGCCAGCTTCAAAGAGCGCCTGGCCTTGCTGCAGGGCCTGGACGTCAGCGTACTGGACTCGATCGGCGCCTCTTTGCGCCTGACCGAAGGCGCGGAAACACTCTTCGCCGAACTCAAGCGCCTGGGCTACAAGACGGCGATCCTGTCGGGTGGCTTCACTTACTTTGCCAAGCAGTTGCAAGCCAAGCTGGGCATCGACTACGTGTTCGCCAACGAGCTGGAAGTGGTCGATGGCAAGGTCACCGGCGTGGCGGTGGAACCTATCGTCGATGCACAGCGCAAGGCGGATCTGCTGAAGGAACTGGCGCACAAGGAAGGTTTGCGTCTGGAGCAGACCATCGCCGTCGGCGATGGCGCCAATGATTTGCCGATGCTGGCGATTGCCGGGCTGGGCGTGGCGTTCCGCGCCAAGCCGCTGGTCAAGCAGTCGGCGAAGCAGGCGATTTCCACCCTTGGGCTGGATGGCGTGCTGTATCTGCTGGGCTTCCGGGATCGTGACGGGCAGCTCTGATATTTCGGCTGCCTGATCGGGCCTCATCGCGGGCAAGCTCCCACAGGTTCTTCGGTGTGCACACTATCCGTCACACACAGAGATCACTGTGGGAGCGGGCTTGCTCGCGAAGGGCGCACCGCGGTGTTAAGGATTCACCCTCAAAGCGTCTTCCACAACGAATCGAACTCCTGCTCGATGCGGACCACACCACTCCCCCCGGCATCGACGCTTGCGGCTGTCTCCAGCAAGCGATAGGCAAACTGATTGAAACTGTGGGTGCTCGCCAGTCGCCGATCCAGCGCGACCCGGCGTTCTTCGCCGTGGGTATTGATTACCACCTGTTGGCCTTCCTGAAAGGGCAGGCGCGGAGCGAGCAACGTCGGCGGCAGGTCTATCGCACTGATGGCCGGCAATAACAGACCGCGCAGGTATTGGCTGTGCCCGTCATGGTCACGCAGCAGTTGCAGCCCGCAAGGTTCGGCGTAAGGCGCGACCTGCTCGATCCCCATGTGCGTACCGCCGCCACGTACTTGCCGGATCCAGCGCACCACTGCGATGCTCCAGCCTTGTCCTGCAGAATCCTCGAGGCCCATCATTTCGCCCGCCTGTAGCTCGGCGGGTACTGGACCAGGCCAGGCCAGGCAATAACCGCCAGGGCTGTGATTGATCACCGGCAGGACATAAGTCGCAAAGTGTTGATTGCGGTCGGATGCCTCATGGCTATCGTCATTGCGCAGTTGCGGATACTCGATTTCTTCGTAGGGCAACAGATCGCCCACGTTGCCCTGGTGCTCGACAGGGCTCCACAGGTCTTTTACTCGATCTGGCGATATTGCCGAGAATTGCGCCTGTCGAGAGCCCGAGTGTTTCAGGATGTCGCTGAACGAACGTTGCCCACCCAGATAGAAATGCAGCGCGCTCATGCCGATGCACAGGGTCAAGGTGCCTTGGCCGACGGTGCGCTGGAATCCGCGCTCGGCCGTCTGGCCCCAGGCTGCATGCAGGTGTTGCAGCGTATCGAGGCTCAGCCCTGCCGGGACCGGCAGGGGTGTCGAGCTGGCGGTTTTTTGCAAATGAGCTTCGATGGCTGCGACCAGCGGTAGCGGGTCGATCGCGAGAACGCTTTCCTGCTGCTCCGGGCGAAACCGGGCGCTGTAACGAGGCCCGGTGTCGCTGTCCGATGCGATGGCAAACAGTCCATCGGACCGTTTACCGGGTTGCAGCGTAATCCATTTACTCCAGGGCTCCAGCACCTCGGCGACCCGGGCAATCTGGTTCTGCCGCAGTTGGTTGCAACGGGAGGCTCCCAGCAGCAACGCGACGACGTAGGTCTGTTCGATGCTCAGCGTTTGCGTCTGGCTGGCCAGCTCGTCGCGCAGGCTCAGGTGCTGCAGCTGGTGCCGGCAGGCGATCCGGTACAGCTGATGCAACTCCAGCCACAGCCCTTCCGGTACCGGACAATAAAGCTCGGTGGCGCGGATCAACGGCCCGTTCAGGCAATGGATCGCACGTTGCAACGCCAGGGTCAGCACCGGCGCACGGTCCTTGCTGAATCGCGGAGTGACGCGCACGACAATCTGTTTATAGCCAATCGCCAAGTGATTTTGCAGCGCCTGGCAGAGGTTGGCGATCTTGCGCGATCGTTCGTCGAGGACGATCGACTGATGCAGGAAATGCCGCTCCAGGTGCTTGCAGACGTAATACACCTCGGGCCTTAGCAGCTCGAGCATTTGCAGGCGGTTATCGCTGGGCGTCAGGAGCTGATTGAGTTCGCTCAAGCCTTGATAGAGCTGGCGCGCGGTTTCGCCGATGCTGGCTTTAGGCAGATTGGCAATCCAGCGCTTGAGGTCGCGCGGGGTGGCTTCACAGAACGTCAGGCGCAATTGCTTGGGAACAGGCGCGCGTAGCAAGAGGTGGGGAAGGGTTTCATCCATGCCGTGAACAAACTCCAACAGGGAAAATGGGCAGTGAATGGCAGGACTGTAACATGCAGAAGTACCCTCGAGCCCGGGAATGTCGGCAGGCAGGGGATTACCGTTTGTCTGTCAGTCTGGTGACGTTCGGGCGTGCTACTAATCTGACAGTCGTGCGACTGGATACGCACAGTCGTACGGCCTGCTGCATACGCAGGGCAGGTCTCTTCGTAACTTCAAGGAGATGAGGTTCATGTCTAAATACGTAGTGGCAAATCAATGGGGCGGTAGTTCGGCACCCTGGCATCCAGGCGGAGACTGGGTACTGGGCGCGCGGGACAACCAGAAGGTTGTCGCCATCGAAATCAAATCGGGCGATGGCGGCAAGAGCTTCACCGGCACCATGACTTATGCCGGCGAAGGTCCCATTGGCTTCAAGGCTCAACGCACGGGCCAGAACCAGTACAACGTTGAAAATCAATGGGGCGGCAACGATGCCCCGTGGCACCCGGGTGGCAAATGGGTCATCGGTGGCCGGGATAATCAGAACGTTGTCGCGTTGAGCGTGACCTCCAATGACGGAGGGAAAAACCTCAGTGGCACCAATACCTACGCCAATGAAGGACCGATCGGCTTTCGTGGCCAGATAGAGTAACGGCACCACCGAAATATCCGGCCTCGCGAAGACGTTCGCGAGGCCGGATCATGCATCAGGCTGTTGGCAGGCCCATGCCCTGGCCCATCTGCACCGGCGAACCGGCCGCCAGTTCTTCAGCCCATTTGACCTGGTCCGGCCCGAATAGCACCACGGCTGTCGAACCCAGTTTGAAGCGACCCAGTTCCGCACCTTTTTCCAGGTGGATCGGCGCACGGGCTGCTTCGTCGTAGCGGAAGGTTTTCAGCTCGCGCTTCGGTGGCGTGACCAACCCGGCCCAGACCGTTTCGATCGATGCCACGATCATGGCGCCCACCAGCACCACGGCCATTGGCCCGCGCTCAGTGTCGAAAATGCACGCTACACGCTCGTTGCGGGCGAACAGTTCCGGCACGTTTTCGGCGGTGGTCTGGTTGACAGAGAAAATCCGCCCTGGAATGTAGACCATCTCGCGTAGCGTGCCAGCCAATGGCATGTGCACGCGGTGATAGTCCTTCGGCGACAGATAAATAGTGGCGAAATCGCCGCCCATGAATGGCGCGGCATTGGCCGCGTCACCACCGAGCAACTCCAGGACGCTGAAGCTGTGGCCCTTGGCCTGGAACACGCGGCCGTGTTCGATCGGGCCGAGTTGGCTGACGGCGCCGTCGGCGGGGCTGAGGATTGCACCCGGCGTCTGGTCCAGCGGACGCGCACCCTCTTTCAAGGCGCGCGTGAAAAACGCATTGAAGTGTTCGTACGCGGTGAGGTCTTCGACCAGCGCCTGGGACATGTCCACCTGATAGCGCTTGGCGAACCACGCCGTGAAGGCGTTCTTGAACCAGCGCACGCGGCATTCGGCAATGCAGCCGGCCAGTCGCGACAGCAAATGGTGGGGCAGCAGGTATTGGCTGAGGATAAACAAACGCTTATTCATTGACGGTCCTTAGAAACCTTATTTCTCTACCGGGGTATCGGGATGGTTGCCCCATTCGCCCCATGAGCCGGCGTAGCCTTTGACCCGCGGATAACCGAGGGCTTTGGCCACCAGATAGGTGAAGCCAGAGCGATGGTGGGTCTGGCAGTGGGTGATCACTTCTTTGTCTTTGCTGATCCCGAGTTGCTCCAGGATCTGCGGCATGTCCGTGCGAATGCGCAGGTGGCGCGCCGGATCCATGCCCGCGGTCCATTCGAAATTGACCGCGCCGGGAATGTGTCCTGCCTTGGCCGCCAGGACTTTCTCGCCGGAGTACTCCAGCGGTCCGCGGGCGTCCCAGATCGCCAGGTCGGCCGCGCCGAGACGGCTTTGCAGGTACTCGCGGGTAGCGATGGGTTCGTCGTGCAAGGTCAGGGGGGCCGGGCCGCCTACCGCCGCCGGGATCTGGATCGACATGGGCAAACCTTCCGCCAGCCAGGCCTGCAGCCCGCCGTCGACATAGTGGTAGTTGCGATGGCCGATAACGTCCAGCAGCCAGATAAAGCGTCCGGCCCAACCGCCGCCTTCGTCGTCATAGACGACGTAGACCGCGTCGGGGTTGTGTCCCAGTTCGCCGAACAATGCTTCAAGCGCTCCCTGAGTCGGCAGCAGGCCCGGCGCAGGCGCCTGGCCCAGTTGCGTACGCTTGGGATCGACAAAGCGGGCACCGGGTATATGCCCTTCGGCATAACGGGCGCTGCTGGTCAGGTCCACCAGGATAAGTTCGCGGGCTTCGAGACGGGCGAGCAGCTCGCTCGGCTCGATCACCAGGGTCAAGCCAGAGAAGTCAGACATGTGAGGTCTCCAGAGCACAAAGGGTTGGATTGTAGCGCAGCCTTCAGTGGCCGCGGTGGCTAAAGCTGTGCAGGGCTTTTTCGATGCACTGCGCGGTTTTGCCGAAGGCTTGCACGGTGATCTCCGAGAACGGCCCGCCGCCCTGATCCGCCACCACAACCATGATCACCCGGCCGTTGCTGACCAGTGAACGCAGTAACAGGTGTTCACCCGGGAATTGCGCGCGCAGGTCGGCGGGCAGAAGGGCCGAGAGTCGCGCATGGTTGTCCGGGCTCAGGCGCAGCTGCGCCTGTTGCGAGAGCAGGCGTTGCAGCACGGCGCTTTGGCTGACAGGGAAACTCAGGCTGGCGGCCGCCTTTGGCAGGCCGAAGGCCTGGTGCACCCGCAAATGGGCGTGAGTGCGGTCGGCCATCAGCAGCATCACCCGTCGCATGCCGCACGCGACCAGGGCGTCGCAAGCAGAGGTGGTCAAGTGCATGGCATTGGCGAAGCGACTGGGCTGCATCAGCAATTCGGCGCATTGCCTGCGCCATTTCACCAGGTCTTCGGCGGTCGGCGCCGGGGTCGGCAGCCCATCCGCGTGAATGTTCTTCATCCCCCATGGCCAGATCAGCGAAACGGCCGGGTGCCACAGGTCTGGCATGGCGTGATGACGGGCGCTGGTGACGGCCTGTCGGTGCAACTGCTGCTGCACTTCGTCCATCGGCATTTGCAGGTAAAGGCTGGTCAGGTAGTTCCAGCGCTCAGCGTGCGCGCTGTCCCAGGTCTGTTGCACCGACAGCGCCAGGCCGTTGGCCAGCAACACGGTGTTGGCCGGTTGATTGAGCCAGCGGCGCAGGGTCGGATCGTCATCGAGGCGGTTCTGCTGGCGCAACGGGTGATGACTGTCGCGAGCGATGCGCAGGACCTTGACCAGTTCCCGTTGCTCGTTGAGCAGCAGTCGGTAACCTTGCTGCACCCAGAATGGCAGGTGCCAGAGGTCCGCCAGGGCCTGACCTATTTGCAGCAGGCGTACGCCGAACAGCTGCTTCTCGACGTCGCGCGCCGATTCGCCATTATGGATGACCCGTTGTTCCCACTCTTCAAGCAACTGCGGATGGGTCAACGCCATCGGCCACAACGGCGAGAGAAACAGCAGGCTGCCCCAATGGATGTCTTGCCACAGCCGCGCCAGGCGACTGGCGAAAAAACCGTTGGCCTGTTGGGTCGCGTGCTGGCTGATCAACTGCAGTTGGCGCAGGGCGACGGGGATCTGCGACAGCGGCTCGGCGGGCAACCGCCCGAGGAGTTCTTCGGTGCGCTTCAATCCGAGGCGATTGAGCGCCACCTCCAGGTTTTCAGCGGGCGTGGACAGGCGGCCCTGGGCATGCCGGTTGGCTTCGCGAATCACGCTCAAGGCCAGGGCAGGGCTGTCCTGCATCAATTCGGCGATATCGCGCAGCGAACTTCGCCTGTCGCGGATGGCCTTGCACACCCGATCGTGACTGGCTTGCGGAACGGGCAGGCGCACGCCATCGAGCAACTTGACCCAACCATCGAGTGTGCTCGGCGGCGGCGTTGGAGCGTTCGTTTGGTTAGCCATGTCTGGACGCGATCATCGTCTGCATTTATCTATGCCCCAAGCGTATGCCCGGAGCGGGCCACATTGGCTTTTCAGCTGAACGGGCTATAGTCTGGCGCAGTTTTGCCGATAAGGAGAAGAAGAGATTTTTCAACTTCCGAATATGACCTTGAACCCGACTCAGTAAGTGCTCCCCACCCTATGGCTAAAATAATCGGCATCATCGTCGTATTCGCGAGCGTGCTCGGCGGCTACGTGCTTTCCCACGGTAAAATTGCCGCCCTGATTCAGCCCTTCGAGGTGATGATTATCGGGGGAGCGGCCCTGGGTGCATTCCTGCAGGCCAACCCCGGTTACATGACGATGCGCGTGTTCAAGAAGTCCTTGAGCATGTTCAGCTCGCGTTTCACCCACATCTTCTACCTTGAGGTGCTGGGGCTGATCTACGAGATCCTCAACAAGAGCCGCCGCGAAGGCATGATGGCCATCGAAGGCGACATTGAAGATGCCGCCGCGAGCCCGATCTTCGCCAAGTACCCGGCGGTTCTGAAAGATGAACGCATGACGGCGTACATTTGTGATTACCTGCGCATCATGTCGTCCGGCAACATGGCGCCCCATGAGCTTGAGGGCCTGTTCGACATGGAGCTGTACAGCCTCAAGGAAGACCTGGATCACCCCTCCCACGCCGTGAACGGCATCGCCGACGCCATGCCCGGCTTCGGTATCGTCGCGGCGGTATTGGGTATCGTGGTGACCATGGCGTCCCTGGGTGATGGCGATCAGCAATCCATTGGCTTGCACGTCGGCGCGGCGCTGGTCGGTACCTTCTTCGGTATTCTTGCCGCCTACGGTTTCTTCGGCCCGCTGGCCCACTCTTTGGCCCACGATGCGAAGGAAGAACTGAACGTCTACGAGGCCATCAAGGCCTCGCTGGTCGCTTCCGCTTCCGGCATGCCGCCATCGCTGGCGGTGGAGTTCGGCCGCAAGGTGCTGTACCCGGCGCACCGTCCCAGCTTCGCCGAGCTGGAACAAGCGGTTCGCGGTCGCTGAGTCATGGAGAATAACCAGCCGATCATCATCAAGCGCGTCAAGCGCTACGCCGCCGGGCATCATGGCGGCGCCTGGAAAATCGCCTTCGCCGACTTCGCGACGGCGATGATGGCGTTTTTCCTGGTGCTGTGGCTGCTGTCCAACGCAACGCCTGAGCAGAAGATCGCCATCGCCGGTTACTTCAAGGACCCGATCGGCTTTACCGAAAGCGGTACGCCCTACATCATCGACCTGGGTGGTTCGCCGACCCTGGCACCGGATATCACGCTCAATCCCGAGATCAAATCCCAGCCGCAGCCGGACAAAGTGACCATCGGTACCGAACAGGCCGAAGGCATGGCCGAGCAGGTCGAGAAGGAGCGGTTGGAGCTGCTGCTGCAAGAGTTGCAGAGCAAGGTCAATGAAAATCCTCAGTTGCACAAATTCAAGGACCAGATCCAGTTCGAGATCATTGCCAACGGTTTGCGCATCCAGGTCATGGACGCGGAAAACCGGCCGATGTTTGACTCGGGCAGTGCTCGCCTGAAACCGTACTTCGAAGATATTTTGCTGGCCATGGCCGACACCATCAAAGCCGTGCCGAACAAGATCAGCATCAGCGGCCACACCGATGCCACACCCTATTCGGGTACCGGTGATTTCGGTAACTGGGAGCTGTCAGCCAACCGGGCCAACGCGGCCCGCCGTGCGCTGGTAGCCGGCAGCTACCCGGAATCGCAAGTGGCGCGAGTCGTCGGCTATGCCTCCTCGGCCCTGTTTGATCGGGACAACCCGTTCAATCCGGTCAATCGTCGTATCGACATCGTGGTGCTGACCAGGAAAGCCCAGCGTGCCATCGAAGGCGCGCAAGGTGCCGAGTCAACGCCGGAGCAGCTCCAAGGGCAGGGCGCCCCGGGTGAAGTGCTGACCAACCCCGTCGACCCGAATGCGTTGCCGGCCGATAAAGAGCCATTGCCGGCGCATGAGCTTCGCGAGCGCTTGAATCTGTTCGATGACCCGGCGCCGAAACCGGGTGAACCGCCCAAGCGGTGACCCACAAAAAAGCCGACAGCGATGTCGGCTTTTTTTGTTTCTGCTGCCTGCTGCGGATCATGTCCGTGGCGCCACGAACATGATCCGGCTACTTAGTAGCTGCTTTCGGGCAAGCTGGCGATGATCGAGCGATAGCTGTTCATCCGTTGCTGCTGCACGCGGCCTTCTTCCAGGGCCTTGAGCAAGGCGCAACCCGGTTCGCGGTCGTGCTTGCAGTCGCGGAAACGGCAGGTGCCGATCAAGTCGTTGAACTCGATGAAGCCCGCTTCGACGTCGGCCCGGCTGACGTGACCCAGGCCGAATTCGCGGATACCCGGGGAGTCGATCAACTCACCGCCACCGGGAAAGTGGAACAAGCGCGCGGTGGTGGTGGTGTGGGTGCCCTGGCCGGACAGCTCGGACAGCGGGCCGACGCGGGTTTCGACTTCCGGCAGCAGGCTGTTGACCAGCGATGACTTGCCGACGCCGGACTGGCCGACGAACACGCTGATGCGCCCGTCCAGTTGCTCCTGCAGTTGCTCCATGCCATTGCCGTGGTGCGCCGACACTTCCAGCACCGGGTAGCCCAGCGTGCGGTAGACCGCCAGCAAGGCATTCAGCGCCGGGGCATTCTGTTCGTCGATCAGGTCGAATTTGTTGAGCAGCAGCAGCGGGCGAATCCCCGCGTGCTCTGCCGCGACCAGATAACGGTCGATCAGGTTGGCGTGGGGCTCGGGCAGTGGCGCGAAGACAATGACGATCATGTCGACGTTGGCCGCCACCGGCTTGAGCTGGCCACGGCTGTCCGGACGGCAGAGTTCGGTTTTACGCGGCAGTTGCGCCACGATCACGCCGATCCCCTGGTTGCCGGCACGCCAGACCACCTGATCGCCGGTCACCAGCGCCGGGAGGTTGGCGCGCAAGTGGCAGCGGAACACCTGGCCGGCCAACTCGCCATCGAGCGCTTCGACTTCGACCTGCACACCGAAGTGCGCGATCACCAGGCCCGTCTGTTCCGGACCCAGGTCGCCACCCTCGAGTGCCTCGACAGCCGAGGACTCGCGTTTGGCGGCGCGGGCAGCGCGTTCGCCCTGAATCTTTTCGATGCGCCAGTTTTGACGACGATTGAGTTGGCGTTTGGCCATGGGTGTTCCGTATCAAGAATGCAGCGATTAGGTAAAACGGCCGCGAGTTTAGCACGCCCAGCCACGTCCCTAGGCTAAACTGCGCAGCATTGCCTAGGAGTCGACACATGCAAAACCCGCAGAATCTGATCTGGATCGACCTGGAAATGACCGGTCTGAACCCCGATACCGACGTCATCATCGAGATGGCCACCATCGTCACCGACAGTGATCTGAACACCCTGGCCGAAGGGCCGGTGATCGCCATTCATCACAGCGATGAAATCCTTGCCGGCATGGACGAGTGGAACACCCGTCAACACGGCGGCTCGGGCCTGACCCAACGGGTTCGCGACAGCCGCATCAGCATGGCCGAAGCCGAAGCCGAGACCATCGCCTTCCTGGAGAAATGGGTGCCGAAGGGCAAGTCACCGATCTGCGGCAACAGCATTTGCCAGGATCGTCGCTTCCTTTATACCCACATGAAGTCCCTGGAAAGCTATTTCCACTACCGCAACCTTGACGTGTCCACGCTTAAAGAGCTGGCCGCACGCTGGGCGCCGGACGTGCGCGATAGCTTCCAGAAAGGCAGCACCCACCTGGCCCTGGACGACATCCGTGAATCCATCGCCGAGTTGCAGCATTACCGCAAGAACTTCATCAAGTTCTGATTCAGAGGTGTCCTTAAGGGCCCCTTCGCTGGCAAGCCAGCTCCTACAAGGGATGCGACATACCTGTAGGAGCTGGCTTGCCAGCGAAGAAGCCCTTGAAGACACCATCGCCACCAAGCCGGCTCCTACATTTGCTAATTGCCCCCTTTTGGTGCCCGGACGATCTGGCTAGACTGCGCGCCTTTCTGCAAGGACCGCCCCCATGTTGCTGATGCTCTACCTGATCGCCATTACCGCCGAAGCCATGACCGGTGCCCTGTCTGCCGGTCGTCGCGGCATGGATTGGTTTGGTGTGGTGCTGATCGCGTGCGTGACTGCCCTGGGTGGTGGGTCGGTGCGCGACGTGCTGCTTGGCCATTACCCGCTGACCTGGGTCAAACACCCGGAATACCTGGTGTTAACCTCGATCGCAGCGATGTTCACCGTGTTCGCCGCACGCTGGATGCGCCACCTGCGTTCGCTGTTTCTGGTACTCGACGCCATAGGACTGGTGGCCTTTACCCTGATTGGCTGCATGATCGCGCTGGAAATGGGCCATGGCATGCTGGTGGCTTCGGTCAGCGGGGTGATCACCGGGGTATTCGGCGGCATCCTGCGGGACATCTTCTGTAACGACATCCCGCTGATTTTCCGCCGTGAACTCTACGCCAGCGTCTCGTTCGCGGCGGCGTGGTGCTACATGCTGTGCATCTATCTGGAACTGCCCGGCGAACAGGCGATCCTGATTACTCTGTTCGGCGGCTTCCTGCTGCGTCTGTTGGCAATCCGTTTCCATTGGGAAATGCCGAAGTTCGTCTATAACGACGAGGCCTGACACGGTCACTGTAGGAGCTGGCTTGCCAGCGAAGGCGGTATAACAGCCAACATGGATGTTGACCGTTATGGCCTCTTCGCTGGCAAGCCAGCTCCTACAGGGTTTCGTGTTGTTTCAGGGCCCACTCCACATGTTCGCGCACCAGTTCCGAGGGGTATTCGCGTCGCGCCTTCAAGGCTTCCAGCACCGGAATGCTCGACGGCGCATTACCCAGGCCCACCGCCAGGTTGCGCAGCCAGCGTTCGTAGCCGGCACGGCGTAGCGGCGAACCTTCGGTGCTGCTGAGGAATTTGTCTTCGTCCCACATGAACAATTCGGCCAGTTCGGCATTGTCCAGATTGTGCCGCGGCTTGAAGTCGCTTTCGCCGGACGGGCGGGCAAAGCGGTTCCACGGGCAGACGATCTGGCAGTCATCGCAACCGAACACCCGATTGCCGATCAACGGCCGCAAATCTTCCGGAATCGCACTTTTCAGCTCGATGGTCAGATAGGAAATGCAGCGTCGAGCGTCCAGTACATAAGGACCGACGAAGGCATTGGTCGGGCAGATGTCCAGGCACGCGGTGCAACGTCCGCAATGTTCGGAGGCGTGGGGCGGGTCCACGGGCAGCGGCAGGTCGACAAACAGTTCGCTGAGAAAGAAGTAACTGCCGGCCTTGCGATTCAACACCAGGGTATTTTTGCCGATCCAGCCCAGGCCGGCTTTTTCGGCGATCGCCTTTTCCAGCACCGGTGCGCTGTCGACGAACGCGCGGTAGCCGAACGGGCCGATGACCGCCTGGATTTTTTCTGCCAGTTGTTGCACGCGTTTACGGATCAATTTGTGATAATCGCGGCCCAAGGCATAGCGCGAAACGTAGGCTTTCTCCGGTTGGGCCAGGCGTTGGGCCATTTCCGTGTCGCCGGGAAGGTAGTCCATGCGCAGGGAGACGACCCTTAACGTGCCCGGCACCAGCTCTTCCGGGTGCGAGCGTTTGCTGCCGTGGGCGCCCATGTACTCCATTTCGCCATGGTAGCCGGCTTCGAGCCAGCGCTGCAGGTGCTGCTCATGCTCGGCCAGGTCCAGGCCGCTGATGCCGACTTGCTGAAAGCCCAGCTCGCGGCCCCAATCCTTGATGGATTGGGCGAGGGCGGGCAGGTCTGTGGTAATTGCGGGCATGAGACGAGAGAAACCGGAGCTGAGGTGCGTATAATTCTGCCAGACATCGGAGCCCGAAGACGCATGCCGCACACTAAAGATGATTTACCCGACGCGCTGTACAGCGCCGCGCAAGTGCGAGCGCTCGATGCGAGCCTGATCGCGGCCGGCACATCGGGCTTCGAATTGATGCAGCGGGCGGCGCGCGCGACCTGGCGGGCGCTGGTCCGTCATTGGCCGACGGCGAACGAGTTGAGCGTGGTGACCGGTCATGGCAACAACGCCGGTGATGGCTATTTAGTAGCTGTTTTGGCCAGGCGTGCAGGCTGGCACGTGCGCGTCCTGGCAGTCGGTGATCCTCAGCGTTTGCAAGGCGATGCAGGCTTGGCCCACGCCGAGGCCGTGGCTGAAGGCATTGCCGTCCAAGCCTGGAGCGCGCAGTCCGAGTTGCGCGGTGTCGTGGTCGACGCCTTGCTCGGCACCGGGTTGACGGGAGAAGTGCGAGAACCCTATGCCAGCGTTATCGCTGCGATCAATGCCAGTGGTTTGCCAGTGGCGGCAGTGGATCTCCCGTCGGGTCTTGGCGCCGATACTGGACGCATGCTCGGCGCGAGTGTCCGGGCGGACCTGACCGTGACCTTCATCGGCTTGAAGCTGGGGCTGTTCACTGGCGACGCGGCGGATGTGGTCGGCGAGTTGGTGTTCAATGATCTGCAAGCCTCTCCTGAGTCATTTAATGGCGTCGACATCAGTGCGCGTCGCCTGACGGCTGGCAATTTGCCGCGTCTGGCCAGCCGCGCGCCCACTGCCCACAAAGGCAAGTTCGGTCACGTGCTGTTGATCGGCGGCGATCGAGGTTTTGGCGGCGCGATCCTGCTGAGTGCGCAAGCTGCGCTGCGCAGTGGCGCGGGCATGGTGTCGGTATCGACGCGCAGTGAACACGTGCCCGCCGCACTGGCGAGAATTCCCGAAGCCATGGTGTTGGGCACTTCGTCGGCCAATCAACTGATGGGATTGCTTGAAAAAGTCTCCGTTCTGGTGGTCGGTCCAGGCCTGGGACAGGCCTCCTGGGGGCGCAGTCTGTTGTCGGCGGCCGCCAACGCACCGCTTGCGCAAGTCTGGGACGCCGATGCCTTGAATCTATTGGCCGAAGAACAGGCGAGCTTGCCCAAGGGTTGTGTGATCACGCCCCATCCGGGCGAAGCGGCGCGGTTACTGGGCCTGTCGACTGCCGAAGTCCAGGCCGATCGTCCTGCCGCCGCTCATGCATTGAGCAAAAAATATACAGCGGTTGTGGTCCTCAAAGGCGCCGGCAGCCTGATCGCCAGTCCCGATGGGCGTCTGGCGGTATGCGCTCAGGGGCATCCGGCGATGGCTACCGCCGGATTGGGCGATGTGCTGGCTGGATTGTTGGGCGCCTTGTTGGCCCAAGGCATGAACGCCTTTGACGCCGCTTGCCTCGCGGTCTGGCTGCACGCCAATGCCGGTGCGCAACAAGGTAAATCGGGCCGTGGGCTGGCGGCCAGTGATCTGATTCCAGCCATTCGTCAGTTGTTGGAGGAGCAAGCACCGTGTCTGAAGTAACCCTGTACCTGGCCGATGAACAGGCCATGACCGACTTTGGCGCGCGTATCGCCCGCACCACCAAGGGCCATGGCCTGATCTTTCTTGAAGGCGACCTCGGTGCGGGGAAAACCACGCTGTCCCGAGGCATCATCCGGGGCTTGGGGCATGTGGGCGCGGTAAAAAGTCCGACCTTCACCCTGGTCGAACCTTACGAGATCGGCGACATCCGGGCCTTCCATTTCGACCTGTATCGGTTGGTCGATCCGGAAGAGCTGGAGTACCTCGGCATCCGTGATTACTTCGACGACGATGCGCTGTGCCTGATCGAATGGCCCCGCAAGGGTGCAGGCTTTTTGCCAAAGCCCGACCTGACCATTACCATTAGCCCGCAAGACAGCGGGCGTTCGCTGAAAATTTTGTCCCAGGGCTCGCGTGGCGAGTCGTGGTGTGCCGCTTTGGCATTGGAATCCAATTAAATGATGGGGTCAGGTATGCGCTTTCGCGCGATGGTAGCTGCCGTAGGGTTGTTGTTTTTGGCGGTGACCGTCGACGCTGTGGCCGAGACGAAGGTCAACAGCGTTCGCCTGTGGCGTGCTCCCGATAACACACGATTGGTGTTCGACCTGACGGGGCCTGTCCAGCACAGTGTCTTTACCCTGACCGCGCCGGACCGCCTGGTGATCGACATCAATGGTGCGAGTCTTGGGGCGCCATTGAACGTCAATAGCTCGAACACCCCGATCACCGCAATGCGCTCGGCCCAACGCACGCCGACCGACCTGCGGGTGGTCATCGACCTGAAAAAGGCCGTCACGCCGAAAAGCTTTACCCTGGCGCCAAACGCCCAGTACGGTAACCGACTGGTGGTCGATCTGTTCGATAACCCTGCCGACGCCGCGCCGATTCCGGCGCCGACCAACGTCGCGAAAGTGGCCCCGGTGCCGGTCACCCCGATCGATCCGCCGGTCAAATTGCCGCCAGCCCCGGCCGGCAAGCGTGACATCGTCGTGGTCATCGATGCCGGTCACGGTGGCGAAGACCCGGGCGCTTCAGGGTCTCGCGGTCAGCGCGAGAAAGACGTGGTGTTGGCCATCGCTCGCGAACTGCAGCGCCAGGTCAACGGCATGAAAGGCTTCCGTGCCGAACTGACCCGTACCGGCGACTACTTCATTCCCTTGCGCGGCCGCACCGAGATCGCCCGCAAGAAGGGCGCCGACCTGTTCGTCTCGATCCACGCCGATGCCGCACCTTCGGCTGCAGCCTTCGGAGCATCGGTGTTCGCCCTGTCCGATCGCGGCGCCACCTCCGAGACGGCGCGCTGGCTGGCCGACAGTGAAAACCGTTCCGACCTGATCGGCGGTGCCGGCAACGTCAGCCTCGACGACAAGGACCGCATGTTGGCGGGCGTACTGCTCGACCTGTCGATGACCGCCTCCCTGACCTCCAGCCTGAACGTCGGCCAGAAGGTCCTGAGCAACATCGGCCGGGTCACCCCACTGCACAAACAACGGGTGGAGCAGGCCGGGTTCATGGTGCTGAAGTCGCCGGACATCCCGTCGATCCTGGTGGAAACCGGGTTTATCTCCAACGCCAACGAAGCCTCCAAGCTTGCCGCCGCGAACCACCAGCAGGCGTTGGCGCGTTCGATCAGCAGCGGCGTGCGCCAGTTCTTCCAGCAGAATCCACCGCCGGGCACCTACATTGCTTGGCTGCGCGATTCCGGCAAGATCGCCCAAGGCCCGCGAGACCATCGCGTGAATCCCGGTGAAACCCTGGCGATGATCGCCGTGCGCTACCAGGTGTCGCCGGCCACCCTGCGCAGCGTTAACAACCTGGCAAGCGATGAGCTAAAGATCGGTCAGCATCTGACGATTCCCGGCACTGAACTGGCAGCCAAAGAATGAATCAGGCACTGACCAGCACCGCTCGGATCGAGCTGCTCAGCCCCCGGCTGGCGAACCAGATCGCCGCCGGCGAGGTGGTCGAGCGCCCGGCTTCGGTGATCAAGGAGTTGCTGGAAAACAGTCTCGACTCCGGCGCCAGGCGCATCGATGTCGATGTGGAGCAGGGTGGTGTCAAATTGCTGCGGGTGCGCGACGATGGCAGCGGCATTTCCGCCGATGACTTGCCGCTGGCCCTGGCCCGGCATGCCACGAGCAAGATCCGCAACCTGG
This sequence comes from Pseudomonas sp. MPC6, assembly GCF_006094435.1. Lineage (NCBI taxonomy): Bacteria > Pseudomonadati > Pseudomonadota > Gammaproteobacteria > Pseudomonadales > Pseudomonadaceae > Pseudomonas > Pseudomonas sp. MPC6. The sequence goes on from NZ_CP034783.1 coordinate 664,501, forward strand.
AAGACCTCGAGCAGGTCATGAGTCTCGGGTTTCGTGGCGAGGCCCTGGCGTCGATCAGTTCCGTGGCACGGCTGACGCTGACGTCCCGTACCAAAGAGGCCGATCAGGCCTGGCAAGTCGAAACCGAAGGCCGGGACATGGCGCCGCGGGTACAGCCGGCCGCTCATCCGGTCGGTACCTCGGTCGAAGTGCGCGACCTGTTCTTCAATACCCCGGCACGCCGCAAGTTTCTCAAGACTGAAAAAACCGAGTTCGATCACCTGCAAGAAGTGATCAAGCGCCTGGCATTGGCGCGTTTCGACGTGGCCTTCCATCTGCGCCATAACGGCAAGACCATCCTCAGCCTGCATGAGGCCCACGATGATGCGGCCCGTGCCCGGCGTGTAGCGGCCATCTGTGGCTCGGGTTTCCTGGAGCAGGCGCTGCCGATAGAAATCGAGCGCAATGGCCTGCATCTGTGGGGCTGGGTCGGCTTGCCGACGTTCAATCGCAGCCAGGCGGACTTGCAGTATTTCTTTGTGAATGGCCGTGCGGTGCGCGACAAACTGGTGGCTCATGCGGTCCGTCAGGCGTATCGCGATGTGCTGTTCAATGGCCGTCACCCGACCTTCGTGCTGTTTTTCGAAGTCGATCCGGCGGGCGTCGACGTCAACGTGCACCCGACCAAGCACGAAGTGCGCTTCCGTGACGGGCGCATGGTCCACGACTTTCTCTACGGCACCTTGCACCGCGCCCTGGGCGATGTGCGTCCGGAAGATCAACTGGCGGCGCCTGTGGCGACAGCCATCGTTCGACCGACCGGGATCGATGCCGGCGAGTTCGGTCCCCAGGGTGAAATGCGTCTGGCGGCCAATGCGTTGCTGGAGCAGCCCCAGGCTCAGCCGGCCTTCAATGCAGCGGCAGGCTCGGGTGCCGGCGCCGGTTATCAATACACGCCACGGCCGCAGTCCGGCGTTCCCGCCGCAGAAGCCCAGGCGGCCTACCGCGAGTTCTTCGCGCCGTTGCCCGAGGCCAACGCGGTCGCGCTACCGGCCGGGCAGGACGATATTCCGCCACTGGGTTACGCGTTGGCGCAGCTCAAGGGCATCTATATTCTGTCAGAGAACGCCCAGGGGCTGGTGTTGGTGGACATGCATGCCGCCCATGAGCGGATCATGTATGAACGCCTGAAAATCGCCATGGCCAGCGAAGGCCTCAGTGGCCAGCCGCTGTTGGTGCCCGAGTCCCTGGCGGTCAGCCAGCGTGAAGCCGATTGCGCCGAAGAGCATGTCGCCTGGTTTCAGCGCCTGGGCTTCGAGTTGCAGCGTCTGGGCCCGGAATCCCTGGCCATCCGGCAGATTCCGGCCTTGCTCAAGCAGGCTGAAGCCAATCGACTGGTCAGCGACGTATTGGCGGACCTGATGGAGTACGGCACCAGCGACCGGATCCAGGCGCACCTGAACGAGCTGCTCGGGACCATGGCCTGCCACGGCGCGATTCGAGCGAATCGGCGTCTGGCCCTGCCGGAAATGAACGGTCTGCTGCGCGACATGGAAAACACCGAGCGCAGCGGTCAATGCAACCATGGCCGACCGACCTGGACCCAATTGGGACTGGACGATCTGGACAAACTGTTCTTGCGCGGTCGCTGATGAGCCAGCTCCCTCCTGCAATTTTCCTGATGGGGCCGACCGCCGCCGGCAAGACCGACCTGGCCATCGAACTCACCAAAGTCTTGCCCTGCGAGTTGATCAGCGTTGATTCGGCGCTGGTCTACCGTGGCATGGACATCGGCACCGCCAAGCCTTCCAAAGAGATTCTGGCCGAATTTCCCCATCGCCTGATCGATATTCTCGACCCGGCAGAGAGCTATTCGGCCGCGGATTTCCGACGTGATGCCCTCGACGCCATGGCCGACATAACTGCACGCGGAAAAATTCCGCTGCTGGTAGGCGGCACAATGCTCTACTACAAAGCGTTGGTCGAAGGCCTGGCGGACATGCCAGCCGCCGATCCCGACGTCCGCGCACAGATTGAAGAAGAAGCTGCACGCCTTGGCTGGCAAGCCCTGCACGATCAATTGGCAGTGATTGATCCACAATCTGCTGCGCGCATTCATCCGAACGATCCCCAGCGACTCAGTCGAGCACTGGAGGTTTATCGTGTCAGCGGTCAAAGCATGACTGAACTGCGCTTGCGACAATCTGCGCAAAGTACTGAAGCAGCCGCTTCGGGACAGCAACAATTGCCCTATACTGTCGCGAACTTGGCGATTGCTCCGGCAAATCGCCAGGTACTGCATGAGCGAATTAAACAAAGATTTACTTTAATGTTGGAACAGGGATTCATTGACGAGGTCGTAGCCCTGCGTAAGCGAAGTGACCTGCATGCCGGGTTGCCGTCTATACGTGCAGTTGGCTACCGACAAGTCTGGGACTACCTGGATGGCAAGCTGACGCAAGCCGAGATGCAGGAGCGTGGAATCATTGCCACGCGCCAGCTGGCGAAGCGCCAGTTCACCTGGTTGCGCAGTTGGGCTGAATTACACTGGCTGGACAGCCTGGATTGCGACAATCTGCCGCGCGCCTTGAAATACCTGGGGACCATCTCCATATTGAGCTGAGTCCTTGCAATTGCCGTCTATCCTTGGGGGTGTGACGGCCACAAGCCATTTGTTTACCTATTTTTTTATATTGAATCCTTAAAGGAGTGCGGCACATGTCAAAAGGGCATTCGCTACAAGACCCTTACTTGAATACTTTACGTAAAGAGAAAGTGGGGGTCTCCATCTACCTGGTCAACGGGATCAAGCTGCAAGGCACGATCGAGTCTTTCGACCAGTTCGTTATCCTGCTGAAAAACACCGTCAGCCAGATGGTTTACAAACACGCTATCTCTACAGTGGTGCCGGTTCGTCCAATTCGTCTGCCTAGTGCCGCCGAAAGTGAACAGGGCGACGCTGAGCCTGCACCGGGTAACGCCTGATAGGAGTCTCCTTTGTTCTTTGAGCGCCACGGTGGTGGTGAACGGGCCATTCTCGTTCACTTGGATGGCCAGGACCCTGAGGCGCGCGAAGATCCGCAGGAGTTTCAGGAATTGGCAATGTCGGCTGGCGCCGAGACCGTCGCGTTTTTCAACGTGCCGCGTCATCGGCCAACCGCCAAATACCTGATTGGCAGCGGCAAGGTCGAGGAATTGCGCGACCTGGTCAACGCCGAGCAGGTAGATCTGGTGATTTTCAATCACATCCTCACGCCCAGTCAGGAACGTAACCTCGAACGTGTTTTCGAGTGTCGCGTGATCGACCGCACGGGTCTGATTCTGGATATTTTCGCCCAGCGCGCCCGCACCCATGAAGGCAAGCTCCAGGTCGAACTGGCCCAGCTTGAGCACATGAGTACGCGGCTGGTTCGTGGCTGGACTCACCTTGAGCGGCAAAAGGGTGGTATCGGTCTGCGCGGCCCGGGTGAAACCCAGCTGGAAACCGACCGGCGCCTGTTGCGGGTTCGCCTGCGTCAGATCAAGGGGCGCCTGGAAAAGGTTCGCAGCCAGCGCGAGCAATCCCGTCGCGGGCGCAAACGGGCTGACATTCCGACGGTTTCACTGGTGGGTTATACCAACGCCGGCAAATCGACGCTGTTCAACTCGGTGACCGATTCCGATGTCTTCGCCGCCGACCAGCTCTTCGCCACCCTCGACCCGACCCTGCGCCGACTTGAACTCGACGACCTCGGGCCGATCGTGCTGGCCGATACCGTGGGCTTCATTCGTCATCTGCCGCACAAACTGGTCGAGGCATTTCGGGCTACGCTCGAAGAGTCGAGCAACTCCGACCTGCTGCTGCACGTGATCGATGCCCATGAACCCGAGCGCATGGCCCAGATTGAACAGGTCATGGTGGTGCTCGGGGAGATCGGTGCACAAGACTTGCCGATCCTCGAGGTATACAACAAACTCGATTTGCTCGAAGGTGTGGAGCCGCAGATCCAGCGCGATGCCGATGGCAAGCCGCAGCGGGTCTGGTTGTCGGCCAAGGACGGTACAGGTCTGGATTTGCTCAAGCAGGCTGTGGCCGAACTGCTCGGCGACGATTTGTTTGTTGGCACCTTGCGCTTGCCGCAACGTTTTGCTCGACTGCGTGCGCAGTTTTTCGAAGTCGGTGCGGTACAGAAAGAAGAACACGACGAAGAAGGCATCTGCCTGCTGGCCGTTCGTTTGCCACGAATCGAGTTGAATCGACTGGTGAGCCGCGAAGGATTGCAGCCGATGGATTTCATCGAGCAACACACTTTGCAATAAAAGCCTGAAAAAGCGGTTGTGCCGCGGTCACAGGCATTCTGTAGCATTGGTCGGCGCGCCGTGGGTGCGTCTTTGCTTTATCAGATGGAGAGCGCTATGGCTTGGAATGAGCCGGGTGGCAACTCGAATAATCAGGATCCTTGGGGTGGCAAGCGCCGCAATAACGGCGACCGCAAGGGACCACCGGATCTCGACGAGGCCTTCCGAAAGCTGCAGGAAAGCCTGAACGGGTTGTTCGGTGGTGGTAAGAAACGCGGTGATGACGGCGGTGGTCCGGGCAGGAGTAGCGGCTTCGGCGGCATTCTCGGCATCGGCCTGGTCGTGTTGGCGGCCGTGTGGCTGTACAGCGCGGTCTACGTAGTCGACGAGCAGGAGCAAGCTGTGGTGCTGCGCTTCGGCAAGTACTACGAGACCGTCGGCCCGGGCCTGAACATCTATTTCCCGCCGATCGATCAAAAGTACCTGGAAAACGTCACGCGTGAGCGTGCCTATACCAAGCAGGGTCAAATGCTGACTGAAGACGAAAACATCGTCGAAGTGCCGCTGACCGTGCAGTACAGAATCAGCAACCTGCAGGACTTCGTGCTGAGCGTCGATCAGCCGGAAATCAGCCTGCAGCACGCGACCGAAAGCGCCTTGCGCCATGTGGTGGGTTCCACCGCGATGGATCAGGTGCTGACCGAAGGTCGTGAATTGATGGCCAGCGAAATCAAGGAGCGCCTGCAACGCTTCATGGATACCTATCGCACCGGTATCACCGTCACTCAGGTCAACGTACAGAACGCAGCGGCACCGCGTGAAGTGCAGGAAGCCTTTGATGACGTGATTCGTGCCCGTGAAGACGAGCAGCGTTCGCGCAACCAGGCTGAAACCTACGCCAACGGTGTCGTGCCGGAAGCCCGTGGTCAGGCCCAGCGCATCCTTGAAGATGCCAATGGTTACCGCGACGAAACCGTCTCGCGCGCCAAGGGTGAGGCCGATCGCTTCACCAAGCTGGTGAGCGAATATCGCAAGGCACCTGAAGTCACCCGCGAGCGTCTGTACCTGGATACCATGCAGGAAGTCTTCAGCAACACCAGCAAGGTTCTTGTAACCGGCAACAAGAATGGCCAGAGCAATCTGCTCTATTTGCCGCTGGACAAGATGGTCGAAAGTGGTCGCAGCACCAGCACTCAGGTGACCGGCGCGGCAGCCACCAGCAATGAAGCGAATGCTCGTGCGGCAGCTGATCTGCAGCAACAGCAGACACGTACCAGGGAGAGTCGCTGATGAGCAATAAATCGCTGATCGCCCTAATTGTCGTGGTCGTCGTGGCGATCGCCGCCTGGAACTGCTTCTACATCGTGACTCAGACCGAGCGCGCGGTGTTGCTGCAGTTCGGACGCGTGGTCCAGGCTGATGTACAGCCAGGCTTGCACGTGAAAGTGCCCTACGTGAACAAGGTGCGTAAATTCGATGCGCGCCTGATGACACTGGATGCACCGACACAGCGCTTCCTGACGCTGGAAAAGAAAGCCGTCATGGTCGACGCCTACGCCAAGTGGCGCGTGAAAGATGCCGAGCGCTTCTACACCGCCACTTCCGGCCTCAAGCAGATTGCCGACGAGCGTCTTTCCCGTCGTCTGGAATCGGGCCTGCGTGACCAGTTCGGTAAGCGCACGTTGCACGAAGTGGTGTCCGGTGAGCGCGATGCGCTGATGACCGATATCACCGCTTCGCTGAACGCGATGGCGGAAAAAGAGTTGGGCATCGAAGTGGTCGATGTTCGGGTCAAGGCCATCGATCTGCCGAAAGAAGTGAACCGCAGTGTGTTCGAGCGCATGAGCTCCGAGCGTGAGCGTGAAGCTCGCGAACACCGCGCCAAGGGTAACGAGCTGGCAGAAGGCATTCGTGCCGATGCCGATCGTCAACGCCGCGTGCTGCTGGCTGAAGCCTATCGTGAATCTGAAGAGGTTCGCGGTGACGGTGATGCCCAGGCGGCGGCAATCTACTCCAAGGCCTACGGCCAGGATCAGGAGTTCTACGGTTTCTACCGTAGTCTGCGCGCCTACCGTGAAAGCTTCGCGAACAAATCCGACGTCATGGTCCTGGACCCAAGCAGCGACTTCTTCCGTTACCTGGAAAAAGCCAAGCCTTGATACCTCGTTGACCTGAATCATCCCCCCGCCTGGCGGCTACAGCCTCGGGCGGGGTGATCCTTTGGGAAAACGAGTGTATGATGCGGCAGCCGGGAAATTCCCGGCTTTTTTGCGTCTGCACGTTTGATTGCTGAACGTGTGCAGTCGCCCGAGTTGAATGACTCGACAGGTTTTTCGAGGAAAGTGGTTGGCGAAGCCGATTCCAGGCTTTTCGCCCCGTTGTTCATGCGCGTGGTTTGCACATGAGCCGATCATTTTCTGCTTCACTCAAGGCTCGCCCAACGGCTGGCCGCCCGGACCATAGGGGAATGGCGTAATGGCAACGGTAGACCGCTGGCTGCTGCCAGATGGCATCGAAGAAGTACTGCCACCAGAAGCGGCGCGCATCGAAGTAGCGCGGCGCCAGGTGTTGGATCTGTTCCAGAGCTGGGGTTACGAGTTTGTCGTGACTCCCCATATCGAGTACCTCGAATCCCTGCTGACCGGCGCGGGCTCGGACCTCGATCTGCGTACCTTCAAGGTCATCGACCCGCAATCGGGCCGGCAGATGGGCTTCCGTGCCGACATCACGCCGCAAGTGGCGCGCATCGATGCGCACACCCTGCGCCGCGAAGGCCCGAGCCGTCTGTGCTATGCCGGGAGTGTGCTGCATGCTCAGCCGCGCGCATTGTCGTCTTCGCGCAGCCCGATTCAGCTGGGTGCCGAGTTGTATGGCGATGGCAGCCCGAGCAGCGACGTGGAAGTGATCAGCCTGATGCTGGCGATGCTGCAACTGGCCGACGTGCCGGATGTGCACATGGACCTCGGGCATGTCGGTATCTATCGTGGCCTGGCCCGCGCCGCCGGTTTGTCCGGTGAAGTCGAGCAACAGTTGTTCGATGCGCTGCAACGCAAGGCCATCGACGAGGTCATTACCTTGACCGAAGGCTTGCCTGCCGATCTGTCGGGCATGCTGCGGGCGCTGGTCGACCTGTGTGGCGGCCGTGAAGTATTGAGCGCTGCCCGTGAGCGTCTGGCGAATGCGCCGGCGCCGGTTCTGGCGGCGCTGGACGACTTGCTGGCAATTGCCGAGCGTCTGTCCATGCGTTTCCCGCAATTACCGCTCTACTTCGACCTGGGCGAGCTGCGCGGCTACCACTACCACACGGGTGTGGTGTTTGCGGTGTTTGTGCCGGGTGTTGGCCAGTCCATTGCCCAGGGCGGTCGTTACGACGACATCGGCGCCGATTTCGGTCGCGCCCGTCCGGCAACCGGTTTTTCTACCGATTTGAAAACCCTGGTGACCCTGGGGCGTGCTGATATCGAGTTACCGTCTGGCGGTATCTGGATGCCTGACAGTACGGATGCGGCACTCTGGCAGCAGGTTTGCCAGTTGCGCAGTGAGGGTCAGCGTGTCGTTCAGGCATTGCCTGGACAACCTTTGGCCGCCGCCCGTGAAGCGGACTGCGACCGGCAATTGATTCAGCAGAACGGGCTTTGGCAAGTATCGCCACTGGCTTCTTGAGTTTTCCCGCCGGCTGCCGCCGGCACCAAGTTTGCGCGAATGAGGACAAGTGTTATGGGTAAGAATGTCGTAGTCCTGGGCACCCAATGGGGTGATGAGGGCAAAGGCAAGATCGTTGATCTGCTGACCGAACATGCTGCCGCCGTAGTGCGCTACCAAGGTGGCCACAACGCGGGTCACACCCTGGTGATCGACGGCGAAAAAACCGTCTTGCACCTGATCCCGTCGGGCGTGCTGCGCGAAGGCGTGCAGTGCCTGATCGGCAACGGCGTGGTGGTTGCACCCGACGCCCTGCTGCGCGAGATCACCAAGCTGGAAGAGAAAGGCGTACCGGTGCGCGAACGCCTGCGTATCAGCCCGTCCTGCCCGCTGATCCTGTCCTTCCACGTTGCGCTGGACCAGGCGCGTGAAAAGGCCCGTGGCGAGCTGAAGATCGGTACGACCGGTCGCGGCATCGGCCCGGCGTACGAAGACAAGGTTGCGCGTCGTGGCCTGCGTGTTGGCGACCTGCTCAACATGCCGCGCTTTGAAGACAAGCTGCGTGAACTGGTGGATTACCACAACTTCATGCTGGTTGGTTACTACAAAGAGCCAGCCATCGACTTCGACAAGACCCTGGCCGAGTGCAAAGAATACGCTGAGCTGCTCAAGCCGCTGATGCTCGACGTGACTGCCGAACTGCACGACCTGCGTCGCGCTGGCAAAGACATCATGTTCGAAGGTGCCCAAGGCTCGTTGCTGGACATCGACCACGGCACCTACCCGTACGTGACCAGCTCTAACACCACTGCTGGCGGCGTTGCTACCGGTTCGGGTGTTGGTCCTATGTTCCTGGACTACATTCTGGGCATTACCAAGGCTTACACAACGCGTGTAGGTTCGGGTCCATTCCCGACTGAACTGTTCGACGAAGTCGGTGCACACTTGGCTAAACAAGGTCACGAGTTCGGCGCGACGACCGGCCGTGCCCGTCGTTGTGGCTGGTTCGACGCCGTTATCCTGCGTCGCGCTATCGATGTGAACAGCATCTCCGGCATCTGCCTGACCAAGCTGGACGTACTCGACGGTCTGGAAACCATCAACATTTGCGTCGGCTACAAAGATGCCGAAGGTAACGATGTTGCCCCGACTGACGCTGACAGCTACGTGGGCCTGCAGCCTGTGTACGAAGAAGTGCCGGGCTGGACCGAGTCGACCGTGGGCGCCAAAACCCTGGAAGAACTGCCAGCCAACGCACGTGCCTACATCAAACGCGTCGAAGCGCTGATCGGCGCGCCGATCGACATTATTTCGACGGGCCCGGACCGCAACGAAACCATCGTTCTGCGTCATCCGTTCGCTTAATAAACCGTTGATGTAAAACACAAAGGGTCCTTCATTGGGCCCTTTGTCGTTTGTGTCTGTCGGGCGGCATGACCTTTGCTGTGATCTTCATTAAATGCATCCTTTGCGGGGTGCCATCAATTTAATGGCGTCAAAGCAGAAGGATTTCCTGTGTCGGCCGTTCTCTCTCTGTTACAAAGCCGTTTATTGCGGCCCGTGTTCGTTACCTTGGGTATCGCTCTCCTGGTGCAAGTGCTGGTGGCTGTCGCGCTGACGCGGAGCACGGTGACTGCGCTGGAGGCCGATCTGGCCTTGCGCCTGGATGCCGACAGCCAGAAGCTCTCCAGCGAACTGGAACAGGCGGGGCGTGAAGTCACGTCGAGCCTCGATAGCCTGTCGACCAACACGCGTCAGCGCCTCACGGCTGGCTTGTCCTCGCGATTGAAGGACGAGCAGGCGCAGCTGCGGGCGACCCTGGAGAAGGATCTGAAGGACTCCGCCAATGATATGGCGCAGCTTCTGGCCTCGGTCGCACCTCGCGCCATGTGGGACAGCGACGTTCCAACCCTGTCCGAATTCGCCCGCCGGGCCCAGCGCAATCCCAACGTGCTGTTCGTGGTCTACGACGACGCCACGGGCCAGCACCTGACGCGCTACCTCAACAGGGAAAACCCGATCAACAAGGCCTTGCTGGAAAAAGGCCAGGGCGAGCGGGCGCTGGACAAGGTGCTGGATGCGGCGAAGAACGATCCATCGGTCTACTACCTCGAAGCGTCGATCAACCCCAATGGCGTGGAAATCGGCAAAGTCCTGATGGGTGTCTCGACGGCTTCGGTAGAGGCCGATGTGGCGGCCCTGGACAAGCGTTTCCTTGCGTTGATCGCCAGCAGCGATGAGCTGGTGGGCGACAGCCTGAAAGGCGCGGCGGCTGATAGCGCCACGGCAATGCGTGCGCGGCTGCAGTCGGCGCAGACCACCGCCTCCGAGATGAAAACCAACACCACTGACACGGTGCAGGAAGCGGCGACAACGTTGCGCTGGCGTATTGGCATGGGCCTGGCTGTCGTAGGCTTCGCTGTGCTGTTGCTGCTCGCGGTGGTGCTGGGGCGTCGAGTGGTCAATCGCTTGAAAATGCTCATCGCCGCCATGGATGACCTGGCGGCGGGTGAGGGCGACCTGACCAAGCGCGTGCAGATCAACAGCAAGGACGAAATCGGCGACATGGCCTCGGCGGTCAATCGCTTTGTGGATAAGTTGCAGCCGATCGTGCGTGAGGCGGGTGATGTGGCCCAGCGCACCGGTGTGGAAATTGGCGCCATGACCTTGCGCAACGCCGGCGCCGATGCGGCGGCCGGCCTGCAGCGTGATGAAGTGGCGGAGAGCTTGCGTGCGCTGTCCCAGATGGCGGATGACGCTCAATCTGAAAGCGATGCCATGCAGGCGGCCCTGCAGCAGGTAGTGGACATTCGCTCCGCCACCGATGAAAACACCCGCACCTCGGCCAAGGTCGGCAGCCTGATCGAGGCGTTGGCCGGGCAGGTCGATACCGGTGCGACGGTCATCGAGCGGCTGGCGCGGCAGAGTGAACAGATTGAAGTGGTGCTGACAGTGATTCACGGGATCGCCGAGCAGACTAACTTGCTGGCGCTGAACGCGGCCATCGAAGCGGCACGAGCCGGCGAGACCGGTCGCGGTTTTGCAGTGGTGGCTGACGAAGTGCGGGCGTTGGCGAGCAAGACCCAGAGCTCCACGGGCGACATCCAGGCGCATATCGTCGCGTTGCAAGAGGGCGCGCGTGAGGCGGTTGCTGCGATCGGTCAGGCCGGGCGCCAGGCCAGTGAAGGTTTGCTGGTGTTGCGTGACAGTGCGCGGCTGCAGCAATCGGTGCAGGCGTCGGTCGAGCAGGTGCATGCGGCGATAGGTCTGGCGACTCAGGCGGCGGCCCATCAGGCGCGGGGGGCGCAAGCGGTGCGTGGGCGGGTCCAGACCATCCATGTGCAGGCCGAGAAGGCGGCCCAGGCGGTGGTGGAGACCACGGCCAGCGGCAAGGTGCTGGATGGGTTGGCGGCGCAGTTGAAGGCGAGCCTGGGGCAGTTCAGGGCGTAAGATTTTCATTGTTCGCGCTGGCCTCTTCGCGAGCAAGCCCGCTCCCACATTTAATCGCGTTCCTTCTGGAAGAACTCGGTCAACTGTGGGAGCGGGCTTGCTCCGGGCGGCGCTCCGACGATGGCGGTCTCAGCGGCTCAGATACATCCGCGTCGTTAACAGATACACCGGCAACCCCGACACCACTATCAACAACGCCGCATAAGGCGCCGCCGCCGCAAATTCCACATTCGCGGTATGCGCCCAGACCTCCGTCGCCAAGGTGTTAAGCCCGGTCGGACTCAGCAGCAGCGTCGCCGTCAGCTCCTTCATCGCATCCAGAAACACCAGGGCAAACGCGGCGCCCAGCGCCGGGAAGATGATCGGCAGAGTCACCCGGCAAAACGCACTGAAGGACGACGCCCCCAGCGTGCGTGCGGCCTCTTCCAGTTGCGGCGCAGCCTTGTTCAGGGCCGTACGGATCGGCGCTTGAGCCAGCGGCAGAAACAGCAGCGCATAAGCGATCAGCAGCAACGTCGAAGTCTGGTACAGCACCGGCACATAGTGCAGCGCGAAATACACCAGTGTCAGGGCAATCACCAGCCCTGGCAGTGCGTGCAGCAGATACGGCAGGCGCTCGGCCCAGATCGCCAGTCGGCCCTTGTGACGCACCACCAGCAATCCCACTGGAACCGCCAGCACCAGGCACAGCGCTGCGCCACCGAGGGACAGTGCCAGGGACGAGAGCAATGCCTCGCTGATCGCGGCTACCGGGAACGCCGCCGACGAACCCACCGCCAACCAGTACGCCAGCATTCCCAGCGGGATGCCGCTGCCGATGATCGCCAGCGTCAAGCAGTAGAGCTGTCCGACAGTCGCCCAGGGGCCGAGGCGAACCTGTTCTGCCCGGCGTGCCGCGCCCTGGCCGGTGCGCACGTGTCGGCCTTTACCGCGCACTCGCAACTCCAGCCACAGCAGTACCAGGCACAGTCCCAGCAGCACCGCCGAAAGCATCGCCGCGTTGGCGTTGCTGAATTCCAGCTCGAACTGTTGGTAGATGGCGGTCGTGAAAGTCTGCAGGCCGATAATCGACAGCGCGCCGAACTCCACCAGCATGTGCAGCGCTATCAGGAGAGACCCGGCCAGCAGCGATGGCCAGAGCAGGGGCAGGGTGATTTTGAAGAAGACGCCCAGGCGATTCTGTCCCAGCGTGCGGGCGGACTCTTCCAGCGACGGGTCAAGATTGCGCAGCGTCGCCGCCACCGGCAGAAATATCAGCGGATACTTGGACAGGGTCATCACCAGAATGGCCCCGCCCAGGCCTTCGAAGTGAGCGCTCAGGGAAACCCAGGTAAAACTGCTGACGAACGCCGGCACCGCGAACGGCAAGCACAGGATGACACCCCACAAGCGTCGCCCAGGCAGATTGCTGCGTTCCAGCAGCCAGGCCAGTGACAGGCCGATCACACCGCAGGCCAGGGTGACGCCGATCATCAGTGCCAGGGTGTTGCGCAGCAGGCCGAACACATACGGTCGCCACAGCAGGTGCAGCGCTTCGGCCCAGCCCGCTTGCCAGGTCTTGAGCCCGACATAAGCCAGCGGCAGCAGGCTGAGCACCACCAGCAGCAGGACCGGCAGCAACAGCCAGATCGATGGCCGTTTGCGCCGTGGCACATAACCCCCGCGCGCGCGAGCGGTGGATAAAGTTGCGCTCATCAGTTCAAGCCAACGTCACGTTCCAGGTCCAGGGCTTCTTCGGCATTGCCGAGGTCGGCCGGAGTGACTTTCGGCGCTTGCAGTTCACTGAACGGCTTCAGGCCACGATCCGATTGCATGCCTTTGTGCAGCGGGTATTCGGCGGTGGTCTGGGTGATCACGCGTTGGCCCTCTTCACTGGCCATGTAGGCGAGCAATTGCTGGGCTTCTTTTGGATGCTGGCTGGATTTCAGCACGGCGGCGCTGGAAACGGTGATCAGCCCGCCGACGTCGCCGCCGGTGAAGTAATGCAGTTTAGAATCGAGCTGGCCTTTTTCACGCTGCAGGGCGAACCAGTAGTAATTGTTCACCAGCACAGTGGCGACTTCGCCATTTTCCACGGCCTTCAGGGCAACCATGTTATTGCTGTAAGTCTTGCCGAATGCACGCAGGCCGGTCAGCCATTCTTCGGCCGCGTCCATGCCGTGCACCTTGATGATCGCCACGGCCTGTTCCTGGAACGCGCCGCTGGTAGGCACGAAGCCGACCTTGCCTTGCCATTTCGGGTCGGAGAATTCCATCACCGACGTGGGCAGGTCTTTTTCGTCGATCAGTTTCGGGTTGTAAGCGACGACACGGACCCGCGCGGTGATGCCGATCCAGGTGCCATTACCGGCGACGTAGTCCTTTGGCAGAACGGCGAGGGTGGCGGCATCGGTCGGCGCCAGCAAGCCCTGTTCGCCGAGTTTGTTCAGCGGTGGCGATTCTTCGGTGTAGATCACGTCGGCGGGGGAGCGATCGCCTTCTTCGACGACCTGGCTGGCGAGTTGGTTGCTGCTGCCTTTACGTACATTGACGTGAATCCCGGACTTGGCTTCAAAGGCTTTGGCGATGGCGTCGCCGACTTCCTTGTGTTGCCCGTTATAGAGCGTCAGGGAAACTGGATCGGCGGCCTGGGTGAGGGGAGTGGCTAGTGCCAGGCCGAGCAGGGTAATGGTCAGGCCGCGGCGCAGGGTATTTCGAAACATCATTCGCAGGGTTCCTCACTGTCGCATTGCAAAATCTTGCAACAATGATAAACGATATTGTTTCTCAAGTGCGCTTGCGGGGACAACACTGCTTCTGTAGGAGCAAGCTTGCTCGCGATGGGCGTGAACGATAACGCTGTAAATCTGGCACCCCGCGGCGCTCGCAGGTTTTTCGCGAGCAAGCTCGCTCCTACAGGGGGAGGAGGTAATTTATGGAGGCCAGAAACGCAAAAACCCGCTTTCGCGGGTTTCTGTGAAATTCAAGACCGTGGCCTTGAATTTGAATTGGTGCCCAGAAGAAGACTCGAACTTCCACGACCTTGCGGTCACCAGCACCTGAAGCTGGCGTGTCTACCAATTTCACCATCTGGGCATAATCTTCAGCGTTGCCGCTGTTGATGTGGCGCACTATACGGAGAGCTTTTTGATCTGTAAACCCCTGATTTGATTTTGATAAATCAAAAAGCCCCAAATGCAAAAAACCCGCTTTCGCGGGTTTTTGTGCAAGCCTTGAAATTGATCTAATCTCAAGCTCGAAATTGGTGCCCAGAAGAAGACTCGAACTTCCACGACCTTGCGGTCACCAGCACCTGAAGCTGGCGTGTCTACCAATTTCACCATCTGGGCAGTATCGGCAACGCTAGTGCGTCGTCGATGGCGCGCACTATACGGAGCGTCGTTTTAACTGTAAACCCCTGGCATCAAAAAAACCTGGAATTTTTTACCAGTGGCACTGAAATCAGTTTTGCGGTGTCGATTAAGGGCTTTAGATGGGCTGTCATAGCCTGAAATTTCCCGTTTCATTACGCCTATGCCAAACTAACCCGCATATAGACAAGGTGAAAACTCTCTAATGGCCGATTGGCAGTCCCTCGATCCCGAGGCCGCTCGTGAAGCGGAAAAATATGAAAACCCTATTCCTAGCCGCGAACTGATCCTTCAGCACCTTGCTGATCGGGGTTCGCCTGCTAACCGCGAGCAGTTGGTCGAAGAGTTTGGTCTGACCACAGAAGACCAGATCGAAGCCCTGCGCCGCCGCCTGCGCGCCATGGAGCGCGACGCTCAACTTATCTATACCCGGCGCGGGACCTACGCGCCGGTGGACAAGCTCGACCTGATCCTGGGCCGCATCAGCGGTCACCGTGACGGTTTCGGCTTCCTGGTCCCGGACGACGGCAGTGACGACCTGTTCATGAGCCCGGCGCAAATGCGCCTGGTCTTCGACGGCGACCGTGCCCTGGCCCGTGTTTCCGGTCTGGATCGCCGCGGTCGCCGCGAAGGCATGATCGTCGAAGTGGTCTCCCGCGCTCACGAAACCATCGTTGGTCGCTACTTCGAAGAGGGCGGTATCGGTTTCGTGGTGGCGGACAATCCGAAGATCCAGCAGGAAGTGCTGGTGACGCCGGGCCGCAATGCCAGCGCCAAGATCGGTCAATTCGTCGAAGTGAAGATCACTCACTGGCCGACGCCGCGCTTCCAGCCGCAAGGCGACGTGGTGGAAGTCGTGGGTAACTACATGGCGCCGGGCATGGAGATCGATGTCGCGCTGCGCACTTACGACATTCCTCACGTCTGGCCTGAGGCCGTGCTGAAAGAAGCCGCCAAGCTCAAGCCGGAAGTCGAAGAGAAAGACAAAGAGAAACGCATCGACCTGCGTCACCTGCCGTTCGTCACCATCGACGGTGAAGACGCTCGCGACTTCGACGACGCGGTCTTCTGCGAAGCCAAACCGGGCAAGCTGCGCCTGTTCTCCGGTGGCTGGAAGTTGTACGTGGCGATTGCCGACGTTTCCAGCTACGTGAAAATCGGTTCGGCGCTGGATAACGAATCCCAGGTTCGCGGCAACTCGGTGTACTTCCCCGAGCGCGTGATTCCGATGCTGCCTGAGCAGCTGTCCAACGGCCTGTGTTCGCTGAACCCGCACGTCGATCGCCTGGCCATGGTTTGCGAGATGACCATCTCCAAATCCGGCGAGATGACCGATTACTGCTTCTACGAAGCGGTGATCCATTCCCATGCCCGCCTGACCTACAACAAGGTCAGCGCGATGCTGGAAACGCCGAAACTCACCGAGGCGCGTCAGCTGCGTGGCGAGTACAACGACGTCCTGCCGCACCTCAAGCAGCTTTACTCACTGTACAAAGTGCTGCTGGCCGCTCGTCACGTGCGTGGCGCGATCGATTTCGAAACCCAGGAAACCCGGATCATCTTCGGCACCGAGCGCAAGATTGCCGAGATCCGCCCGACCGTGCGCAACGACGCCCACAAGCTGATCGAGGAATGCATGCTGGCGGCCAACGTGGCCACCGCCGAATTCCTGAAAAAGCACGAAATTCCTGCGCTGTACCGGGTCCACGATGGCCCGCCACCGGAGCGCCTGGAAAAATTGCGCGCGTTCCTCGGCGAGCTCGGCCTGTCCCTGCATAAAGGCAAGGACGGCCCGTCGCCGAAGGATTACCAGGCGTTGCTGGCCAGCATCAAGGACCGTCCGGATTTCCACCTGATCCAGACCGTCATGCTGCGCTCGTTGAGCCAGGCGGTTTATAGCGCCGATAACCAGGGCCACTTCGGCCTGAATTACGAAGCCTATACCCACTTCACCTCGCCGATCCGCCGCTACCCGGACTTGCTCACGCACCGGGCGATCCGCAGCGTCATCCATTCGAAAATGAACACCCCGCACGTTCGCCGTGCTGGCGCGATGACCATTCCGAAGGCGCGCATCTATCCGTACGACGAAGCGATCCTGGAGCAGCTCGGCGAGCAGTGCTCGATGAGCGAGCGCCGTGCCGACGAAGCCACCCGTGACGTGGTGAACTGGCTCAAGTGCGAGTTCATGAAAGATCGCGTGGGCGAGTCGTTCCCGGGTGTGATCACCGCCGTGACCGGTTTCGGCCTGTTCGTCGAGCTGACCGATATCTACGTCGAAGGCCTGGTGCACGTCACCGCGCTGCCGGGCGATTACTATCACTTCGACCCTGTGCATCACCGCCTCGCCGGTGAGCGTACCGGCCGCAGCTTCCGTCTGGGCGATACCGTTGAAGTGCGCGTGATGCGCGTCGACCTCGACGAGCGCAAGATCGACTTCGAGATGGCTGAAAAAACCATCAGCGCGCCGATCGGTCGCAAAAAACGCGGAACTGAAAAAACCGAGCCGGCTACCAAATCGGCTGCTAAAACCGCAGCAGAGCCGGCACCGGCGAAAACCGGTCGTCGCCCTGCCAAGGAAAAGGCTGTCGAAGCCTATCGCCCAAGCGATGCCGCGGCGAAAAATGCCGAATTGCGCAAGAGTCGTGAACTGAAGCAGGCATTGCTGTCTGAAGCGAAGAGCGGCGGTAAAGCGGCGTCTGGGGGAAAGACCGGACGGTCGGCGCCTGACCAGGCTCCCGGCGGCAAGCCAGCCAAACCAAGCAAACACCGTAAAGGCCCGCCCAAGGCGGGTTCCGCTCCAGCTGCCAAAAGCGGCGGGGTACGTAAACCTAAGGCCAAGTCATGAGTCAGTTGGAAAAGATCTACGGCGTGCATGCGGTAGAAGCGTTGTTGCGTCACCACCCAAAACGGGTCAAGCAGATCTGGCTGGCTGAAGGCCGCAGCGATCCGCGGGTTCAGACGCTGATCGAGCTGGCTGCGGAAAATCGCGTTGCCGTGGGCAATGCCGAGCGTCGTGAGCTGGATGCATGGGTTGAAGGCGTGCATCAGGGCGTGGTGGCGGAAGTGAGTCCGAGCCAGGTCTGGGGCGAGGCGATGCTCGATGAGCTGCTCGACCGCACCGAAGGCGCACCGCTGTTGCTGGTGCTCGACGGCGTGACCGATCCGCACAACCTTGGCGCTTGCCTGCGCTCGGCCGATGCGGCCGGTGCGCTGGCGGTGATTGTGCCCAAGGACAAGTCGGCGACCCTGACCCCGACGGTACGCAAGGTGGCTTGCGGTGCGGCGGAAGTGATTCCGTTGGTCGCCGTGACCAACCTGGCGCGCACGCTGGAAAAACTCAAGCAGCGGGGCCTGTGGGTCGTCGGTACCGCGGGCGAGGCCGAGCAGAGTCTGTACCAGCAGGACATGACCGGCCCGACCATCCTGATCATGGGTGCGGAAGGCAGTGGCATGCGTCGCCTGACCCGTGATCTTTGCGACTACCTGGTACACCTGCCGATGGCTGGCAGCGTCAGCAGTCTCAACGTGTCAGTGGCGACTGGAGTGTGCCTGTTCGAGGCGAAGCGCCAGCGCAGCGTCAAGGCCGCCGGAACCGCCAAGAAGTCCTAAGCTGCATGCGATCCAAATGTGGGAGCGGGCTTGCTCGCGAAGAGGGAGTGTCAGTCGACATCAATGTTGACTGATTTACCGCATTCGCGAGCAAGCCCGCTCCCACAGTGGTTTGTGGTGAAGCGAAGATTGGTGGTGTGAACGAACTGTTCAAATAATCACCAATTGCCTTGCACCTCTCCCATCCCTTCTCTACAATTGCGCCCCTTGCTGTGACGGCAGGCACGCATGTGTCTATCGCGGGCAAGTCCATAAGTGTCATTCACTCCTTGTCTGACCGCTTTTGAGCGGCAGGCTACAACCCGTAAGGAGCATTCATGCGTCATTACGAAATCATCTTTTTGGTCCACCCGGATCAAAGCGAGCAAGTCGGCGGCATGGTAGAGCGTTACACCAAGCTGATCGAAGAAGACGGCGGCAAAATCCACCGTCTGGAAGATTGGGGCCGTCGTCAACTGGCCTACGCAATCAACAATGTTCACAAGGCTCACTACGTGATGCTGAACGTTGAGTGCACTGGCAAGGCCCTGGCCGAGCTGGAAGACAACTTCCGCTACAACGATGCAGTGATCCGTAACCTGGTCATCCGTCGCGAAGAAGCCGTTACCGGCCAATCCGAGATGCTCAAGGCTGAAGAAAACCGCAGTGAGCGCCGTGAGCGTCGCGACCGTCCTGAGCACGAAGGCGCTGAAAGCGCTGATAGTGATGACAGCGACAACAGCGATAACGCTGACGAGTAATCCACGGACCTTTTGAGGAGCCTATTACATGGCACGTTTCTTCCGTCGTCGTAAATTCTGCCGCTTCACCGCTGAAGACGTGAAAGAGATCGATTACAAAGATCTCAACACCCTGAAAGCCTATGTATCCGAGACCGGCAAAATCGTTCCAAGCCGTATCACCGGTACCAAAGCACGTTATCAGCGTCAGCTGGCCACCGCTATCAAGCGCGCCCGCTTCCTGGCCCTGCTGGCCTACACCGACAGCCACGGCCGCTGAGACCGGGCAGTCGACACGTAGCAAAGGATTGAAAGCATGCGTGCCTTAGCTGAGTTCATCATGCGCGGCCGTATGCAGGCCACTCTGGTAGTGGCTGGATGCGCAGCATTGCCGTTGTTGTATTGGTTGGGTGCTGCCGCTGGATGCTTCGTGCTCCTGCGGCGCGGATGGAAGGACGCCTCGAGCGTTCTTGCTCTGGGATTGCTGCCGGCATTGATCTGGTGGCTTTACGCCGATGACCCACGCTCACTTCTCGTGTTGCTGGGGTCTTGGAGCCTTGCGTTGGTTTTACGCGCAAGTGAGTCCTGGAACCGCGTGCTGCTGGTCAGCATAGCGATGGGAGTGGTGTTTTCAGTGGTGCTGGGGACGGCTTTTGGTCCGCAGATCGAGATGCTGGCGCAGGCTTTGATAAAAGTCATGCCGTCGCTACTCGGTGATGTCTACCAAAAGTTGTCGGTAGACGAGCAAGCGCATTTTGCGTCCCTGATTGCACCGGTCCTGACCGGCCTGATTGCGGCTTTGTTGCAAATCGTCAGTGTGCTGAGCCTGATTTTCGGGCGCTACTGGCAGGCGTTGTTGTACAACCCGGGTGGTTTTGGTCGCGAGTTTCGCGCCATCCGATTCCCGCTTGGGCCGGCGATGTTGCTGCTGGCGTTCATGCTTCTGGGGCCGAACATCGGTCCGCAGATGGCCATGTTGACGCCGTTGTGCAGCGTACCGCTGGTATTCGCCGGGCTGGCCCTGATTCACGGGCTGGTGGCGCAAAAGCGACTGGCCAGGTTCTGGCTGGTGGGGTTGTACGTCACGCTGTTGCTGTTCATGCAGCTGATCTATCCGTTGCTGGTGGTCTTGGCCATCGTCGACAGCCTGATTGATTTTCGCGGTCGTTCGACGCCGAAAGACGTCGATAGCGCGAACGGTGAAGGTTAAAAGTTAAGAGGATTTTCACATGCAACTGATCCTTCTGGAAAAAGTCACCAACCTGGGCAACCTGGGTGACAAAGTGAACGTTAAGGCTGGTTACGGTCGTAACTACCTGCTGCCTTACGGCAAAGCTACCGCTGCGACCGCTGCCAACCTGGCTGCGTTCGAAGAGCGTCGTGCCGAGCTGGAAAAAGCTGCAGCAGACCGTAAAACTTCGGCTGAAAGCCGTGCCGCCCAACTGGCTGAGCTGGAAGTGACTATCACTGCCACCGCCGGTGACGAAGGCAAGCTGTTCGGTTCGATCGGCACCCACGACATCGCTGATGCACTGACCGCCTCTGGCGTTGAAGTTGCAAAAAGCGAAGTTCGTCTGCCGAACGGCACCATCCGCAACGTAGGCGAATTCGACGTAGCCGTGCACCTGCACGCCGAAGTTGAAGCCACCGTACGCGTTGTCGTGGTAGCAGCTTAAGCAGCACTTGTCGGCTGGCACCCTAGGGTGCTTGCCGGTAACATCGGGCACGATCCTGTTTACAGGTCGTGCCCTTTGTCTTTCTGCAGTTCCTGATTTTCACAAACCTATTCAAGTGGCCATGAACGATATCTCCGCTCCCGAGCAATATGACCTGCAAACCGCGTCCCTGAAGGTGCCTCCGCATTCCATCGAGGCCGAACAGGCCGTGCTCGGTGGTCTGATGCTGGACAACAACGCCTGGGAACGCGTGCTCGATCAAGTCTCGGACGGCGATTTCTATCGGCATGACCACCGTTTGATCTTCCGCGCAATCGCCAAACTGGCCGACCGGAACTCGCCGATCGACGTCGTGACCCTTGCCGAGCAATTGGACAAGGAAGGTCAGACCTCGCAAGTCGGTGGTCTTGGTTACCTTGGCGAACTGGCAAAAAACACGCCGTCCGTCGCCAACATCAAGGCCTATGCGCAGATCGTTCGCGCGCGGGCGACCCTGCGGCAACTGATCGGCATTGCTACCGAGATCGCCGATAGCGCCTTCAACCCTGAAGGCCGCACGGCGGAAGAGATTCTCGACGAAGCCGAGCGGCAGATCTTCCAGATCGCCGAGGCCCGGCCAAAAACCGGCGGCCCGGTGAGCGTGAATGACCTGCTGACCAAGGCCATCGACCGCATCGACACCTTGTTCAACACCGACAACGCCATTACCGGCCTGTCCACCGGTTATACCGATCTCGACGGGATGACCAGCGGCCTGCAGCCGTCCGACCTGATCATCGTCGCCGGCCGTCCGTCCATGGGTAAAACCACCTTTGCGATGAATCTGGTGGAAAACGCCGTGTTGCGCAGCGACAAGTGCGTTCTGGTCTACTCGCTGGAGATGCCAGGCGAATCGCTGATCATGCGTATGTTGTCGTCTCTGGGCCGCATCGACCAGACCAAGGTCCGGGCCGGTCGCCTGGACGACGACGATTGGCCGCGCCTGACCTCGGCGGTCAACCTGCTCAACGATCGCAAGCTGTTCATCGACGATACAGCCGGTATCAGCCCCTCGGAAATGCGTGCGCGGACCCGACGGCTGGTGCGTGAACACGGCGATGTCGCCCTGATCATGATCGACTACCTGCAATTGATGCAGATCCCGGGCTCCGGTGGCGACAACCGGACCAACGAAATTTCCGAAATCTCCCGTTCCTTGAAAGCCCTGGCCAAGGAATTCAACTGCCCGGTGGTGGCGCTCTCGCAGCTCAACCGCTCCCTGGAGCAACGGCCGAACAAGCGCCCGATCAACTCCGACCTCCGGGAATCCGGAGCGATCGAGCAGGATGCTGACGTGATCATGTTCGTGTACCGGGACGAGGTGTACCACCCGGAAACCGAGCATAAAGGCATCGCCGAGATCATCATCGGCAAGCAGCGGAACGGTCCGATCGGCACGTCACGACTGGCGTTCATCGGCAAGTACACCCGCTTCGAAAACCTCGCGCCGGGCAGTTACAATTTCGACGACGAATGACAGCTGGCCGAAATCATTCGGCCAGCCGTTCTTTTTACCCGGTCGAAGCATTATCGGTTTCGGCAGCGGCCTCTTCCCCGGCGTTCTTGCCGGCCCGCAATCGCTTTACGACGCCAGCTCGAAGATTTTCTGTGCCGTGCGGCCATCAATGGTTTCGCGCCAGATGGGAACGTGCTCCCGGCCGGCCTGTTCATCCTGGCGCTGAGAGGAAGCGCCCAGTCCGCTCTGCTCGAGAGTTTTGAGATGCCCCCCCTTTGCCGTGAAGTTCAACACAGGGCTGTCCTGCTTTTCATAGTGGAAATGGGCGTGCCACAAGGGCTCTGCGGTGCGTCTGTCGTTGAGTGAGTAGATGTCGAGAAAGTGCTTGCGCTTGCCCTTGCCGAGCGCCAATCGGCTATGGGTTTTCACGACGCCGATCTGTTCCTGGCTGATCAAATACGCCAGGCGGTCCGCACTCAGAAAGGCTTTGTCCTTGTAGAGCCGGATGCGGATGTCCTCGCCTTCGGTGCGCAGGCGCTGACTGTCTTGCCTCAGGCGCTGGACAAGGGCTGCGATGTTGTTGCCGGTCGGATTCGGCGCGAGTTCGAGCTGTCGGGCCAGGTCGTCGAGGGCTTCGGCTTTGCCACCGAGAAATTCGACGATATTGGTGGCGTTGCGTTTTCCCCGCTCATCCTGCCTGGCACTGTTCAGGTGCGAGTCGGATTGCTCCAGTCTCTGAGTGGCTTGCGCCATCAGTTCAGGCAGCGCTCGGTTTTGTGCGCGTTGCACCCGGCGCCATTCTCCCTCCCTTTGCTCGTAGGTCCGCAGGACCTGTGCCGAGTTGTTGGGATCGATCACATCGATCAGCTCTATACCGGATGCGGTGCGACGCGGTTGACCGACACTGATCTTGTAGACGCCGTGGTGTTTGGCGCGAAAGACTCGCCTGGGCATCGGTGCCCGCCCGGTTCTGCCTTGCGCGGGAACGAAGTCGAAATCAATGGGCTGATCCTGTGCCGGTAGCGCCGAGGTGTTTTCCTGGTCTCGGTGATAACGCGCCATCTGACTCTCCAGCGCGGTTTCGAAGATCTGGACGGCCTCTGTGATTTCACGCCGGGAGTTGGCCTGGGGTGAGTCTGGCGGCAGGTCCAGATTCTCGTACGAGGACCTGATGGCCGCGCTTTGATCGAGCAGATCGGTCAGCGCCGCGATGCGGGCGACCTCAGGAATGCTCTCGATCCCCCGGAATGCGGAGGCAGCCTCAATGAAAGAGTGCGCCAGGTGCACCGCTTCAGCGTCGCTGTTGCCTGGGTCGTCCGTCAGCAGTCGGCTTCGGGCTTCGACCCAACCGGCGGTGACTTCATGAATCTCCTTCGCGTCATAACCCAGGTCAGCCAACTCAAGCTCCGAGGAGCGCGAGCTGGCCTGGATTTCATGGGCAACTTGCTGGCACTTCTGCAAAATGTTGCGTTTCTTCATCAGGTGTTCGGCGATAGTTTGGTAGGCAGCCGTCGGGTCATTGATTGGCCGAACCTCCAGCAATTTGCGCATATCGCTGGCAGCAATGAGACGGTGGTAACCTGAAACTTTAAGTTCGCGAAGTTCATGCAGTTCATTTCTATAGACACCGTTTGCTTTAACAAGAATCAGCCAATCGTGTTCGTCCACGTACTTGGTGGTCATGTTTTCCAGCAAAGCGAGTTCTCGGTGAATTTGTACTTCCAAAAGTATCAGAGCCGTTCTTTCACCTGCTGCGCCGATTACTTCCTCCCAGCGAGTCGTTAGTTGAATTCTCCTCTGTCTGGCCGCCTCGAGCATGGCGGACTCTGTATGCAATAGTTCTATCTGCCCGGCGAACCGATCTTGCAAGGTTCTGTTTCCCGCCGCCCGCATACCGCCCGCGCCGACGACGGCAATTCCCACCCAGCCGTCCCGATCATCGAAAACAATCGGCTCCGACCTTCCCGGGCGAGTGGCGACATAAACGTTGTTGTCGTCCAGGGCGATGGGGTCCTCTGCCCGGATAATGCGCATCACGGGAGCCCGCGGCGAGGATGCCTCAAAGTCCTGCAGGACCTGATAGGCGTGGTTCTGAATGACCACGTAGAGTTTGCCATCGAGCCGATGTAGCCCGTCGCTGCCCGGGTCGACGCCGGTCAAGTCCAGGGGCGTGCGAAAGGCCTCCAGGCGGGTGAAGGTCAAGGGGTAGGTCGCTGCCTCAACCTCATCCAGTGGATACCAGAGCTTGCTGTCGGGGTCCCGCGCGAGCGCCGGGCCTGAAGGTTGCAGTTCGCTCGGCAGTTTGGCCCGGTACAGGCCGGTTTCCGGATCTGCCCCGATCTGCACGATGCTGCCGCCCGCCACATCGACGTACTGGCGTCCCTTGAACGTCCTGTATCCCTGGGCGTCGGGAGCGGGAAGTTGAGCCACCGAAGCGACCCGGTAATGCTCCAGTGGACGCTGCGCAGCCGTGGGTGCAGGCAACAGGGCGACAGGTAGCTCGCTAGCCGTGACTGGCGGTGCTGGCGCGATGGCGTCAAGGTCGACGTCCCCCGGTGTTCCGGTTGCCCTGGGGGGATTTGGCGGATTCGTCGTGATTGACGGCCCGAAATCGACACGCGGCAGGGTGTCGGGTAGCGATGTGTGTCCGTCCGACGGCGGCTTGGGACGGGTGTGGATATCGACGGTGACTGTGCCTTTGGCAGGCAGTTTTGGTGACATTATTTTTCATCCTTGAACAGTTGCCGCATCAGCACCCACAAGCTGGATGATGACGGGGCATTCGGCGTCATTGCCGGTTATGCGCCTCACAGGTCTGTAAAGCGCGTATCGTTCGGGTCTGTTGTGCGGGGCGCGGTGGATCGAAGAGAAACCGACCACCGTTGTCGGAATTGGTTAAATTTTGTGCTATATTCCGCGCCCGCGATTTTTCATCTCAACACCGGTCATCGACATGCAAGCAGCCAAGCCGTTATTTGACTATCCAAAATATTGGGCCGAATGTTTCGGGCCAGCGCCATTCCTGCCCATGAGCAGGGAGGAGATGGATCAGCTTGGCTGGGATTCATGCGACATCATCATCGTCACCGGTGATGCTTACGTCGATCACCCGTCGTTCGGCATGGCGATCATCGGCCGGCTGCTGGAGTCCCAGGGCTTCCGCGTCGGGATCATCGCCCAGCCAGACTGGCAGTCCAAAGACGACTTCATGAAGCTCGGCGAGCCGAACCTGTTCTTCGGTGTCGCGGCCGGCAACATGGACTCGATGATCAACCGCTACACCGCCGACAAGAAAATTCGCTCCGATGATGCCTATACGCCCGGTGGCCTGGCGGGCAAGCGTCCGGACCGTGCGAGCCTGGTCTACAGCCAGCGCTGCAAGGAAGCCTACAAGAACGTGCCGATCGTGCTGGGTGGCATCGAAGCCTCCCTGCGCCGCATCGCTCACTACGATTACTGGCAGGACCGGGTGCGCAACTCGATCCTGATCGACGCCTGCGCCGACATCCTGCTTTACGGCAACGCCGAGCGGGCAATCGTCGAAGTCGCCCAGCGTCTGTCCTACGGTCACAAGATCGAAGACATCACCGACGTGCGCGGCACCGCGTTCATCCGTCGCGACACGCCGAAAGACTGGTACGAAGTCGACTCCACGCGCATCGACCGTCCGGGCAAGGTCGACAAGATCATCAACCCGTATGTGAACACCCAGGACACCCAGGCTTGCGCCATCGAGCAGGAAAAAGGCCCGGTTGAAGACCCGACTGAAGCCAAGGTTATACAGATCCTTGCCAGCCCGAAAATGACGCGCGACAAGACCGTTATTCGTCTGCCATCGGTCGAAAAAGTCCGCGGTGACGCGGTTCTTTATGCTCACGCCAACCGCGTGCTTCACCTGGAAACCAACCCGGGCAACGCCCGTGCGCTGGTGCAGAAGCATGGCGAAGTCGACGTCTGGTTCAACCCGCCGCCGATTCCGATGACCACCGAAGAAATGGACTACGTGTTCGGCATGCCCTATGCGCGCATTCCGCACCCGGCGTACGGCAAGGAAAAAATCCCTGCCTACGACATGATCCGTTTCTCGGTGAACATCATGCGTGGCTGCTTCGGTGGCTGCACCTTCTGCTCGATCACCGAGCACGAAGGCCGGATCATCCAGAACCGTTCCGAAGAGTCGATCATTCGCGAAATCGAAGAGATCCGCGACAAGGTCCCGGGCTTCACCGGCGTCATTTCCGACCTCGGCGGCCCGACCGCGAACATGTACCGCATCGCCTGCAAGAGCCCGGAAATCGAATCGGCGTGCCGTAAGCCGTCGTGCGTGTTCCCGGGCATCTGCCCGAATTTGAACACGGATCACTCTTCGCTGATCCAGCTGTATCGCAGCGCTCGTGCCTTGCCGGGTGTGAAGAAGATCCTGATCGCCTCCGGCCTGCGTTACGACCTCGCGGTCGAGTCGCCGGAGTACGTCAAGGAGCTGGTGACCCACCACGTCGGCGGTTACCTGAAGATCGCCCCGGAACACACCGAGGAAGGTCCGCTCAACCAGATGATGAAACCGGGCATCGGCAGCTATGACAAGTTCAAGCGCATGTTCGAGAAGTACTCCAAGGAAGCCGGGAAAGAGCAGTACCTGATTCCGTACTTCATCGCCGCCCACCCGGGCACCACCGATGAAGACATGATGAACCTGGCCCTGTGGCTCAAAGGCAACGGCTTCCGCGCCGACCAGGTGCAGGCGTTCTACCCGTCGCCGATGGCCACCGCTACCGCGATGTACCACTCGGGCAAGAACCCGCTGCGCAAGGTCACTTACAAGAGTGACGCCGTGACCATCGTCAAGAGCGAAGAGCAGCGTCGCCTGCACAAGGCGTTCTTGCGTTATCACGACCCGAAAGGCTGGCCGATGCTGCGTGAAGCGCTGACCCGCATGGGCCGCGCCGACCTCATCGGGCCGGGCAAGACCCAGTTGATCCCGCTGCATCAGCCAGCGACCGACAGCTACCAGAGCGCCCGTCGCAAGAACTCGACGCCGGCCGGCAGTCACAAGGTTGCAGGGGAGAAGACCACCAAGATCCTGACCCAGCACACCGGCCTGCCGCCACGTGCCAGCGATGGCGGCAACCCGTGGGACAAGCGTGAACAGGCCAAGGCTGCGGCGTTCGCCCGCAACCAGCAGGCAGCCAAGGAGCGCAAGGATGCGGCCAAAGGCAAGGGGCCGAAGCCTGCGCGCAAGCCGGTCGTACCGCGCTAAGCCACGTTTGAGCTGAACAGAACGCCAACCTCGGGTTGGCGTTTTGCGTTTAAGGCTTGAAAGTTTTGCCCGGGCGACTGTCACTCTAAAACTTCCCTGACAGCACTCGCCGCCACATTAACGTGCAATCCCCCCAAACCAAATTCCCGCATCGCCCGATTTTGGTGCTGTACTGCCTCAAGCAAACGGAGAAAGCGCCAGCGCTGCGCGATGGCATAAGTCTTGCGCGCTCTCCAATACGCTCAAGGCTCGCAGGAGGCACGCCGTGTCGATTCATGTCGCATTGCACCATGTCACGCATTACCGCTACGACCGCGCCGTCGAGCTCGGACCGCAGATCGTTCGTCTGCGCCCGGCCGCCCACAGTCGTACGCGAATACTGTCCTACGCATTGAAAGTCTCGCCTGGGCAGCACTTCATCAACTGGCAGCAGGACCCTCAGGGCAATTACCTGGCGCGGTTGGTGTTTCCGGAGAAAACCGCAGAGCTGCGGATCGAAGTCGATCTGCTGGCCGAGATGGCAGTCTTCAATCCGTTCGACTTCTTCCTCGAGCCCTACGCGCAACAGATCCCGTTCACCTACGCCGCGGACGAACGCAAGGAACTGGCGCCGTACCTGGAAACCTTGCCCCTGACCCCGAAGTTCCAGGCTTATCTGCAGGGCATCGACCGCACACCACTGCCCAGCGTGGATTTCCTTGTTGCACTCAATCAGCGACTGAGCGAAGACATCGGCTACCTGATTCGCATGGAGCCGGGCGTGCAGACCCCGGAACACACCCTTGAACAGGCCTCCGGCTCCTGCCGCGACTCCGCGTGGCTGCTGGTGCAATTGCTGCGTAACCTCGGGCTGGCGGCGCGTTTCGTCTCCGGCTACCTGATCCAGCTGACCGCTGACGTCAAAAGCCTCGACGGCCCGTCGGGCACTGACGTGGACTTCACCGACCTGCACGCCTGGTGCGAGGTCTATCTGCCCGGTGCAGGCTGGATCGGCCTGGACGCGACCTCCGGGCTGTTCGCCGGCGAAGGCCATATTCCGTTGGCCTGCAGTCCCGATCCGGGCTCTGCGGCACCGATCAGCGGCCTGGTGGAGCCCTGCGAGTGTGAATTCACCCACGAAATGTCCGTGGAGCGGATCTGGGAAGCGCCGCGGGTGACAAAGCCTTACACCGAAGCGCAATGGTTGGCGATCCAGGCGCTGGGGCGGCAGATCGATGCCGACCTGCTCGAAGGTGACGTACGCCTGACGATGGGCGGCGAGCCGACCTTTGTGTCCATCGATGACCCTGACGGCGCCGAGTGGAATACCGCAGCGCTCGGGCCGGACAAGCGTCGCCTGTCCGCCGAGCTGTTCCAGCGCATGCGCAAGCATTACGCGCCCGAGGGCCTGGTGCATTTCGGCCAGGGCAAGTGGTACCCCGGCGAACAATTGCCGCGCTGGTCGCTGAACTGCTACTGGCGCCGCGACGGCGTGCCGATCTGGCATAACAGCGCGTTGATCGCCGATGAGCAGGCAGACTACGGCGCTGATGGCGAACTGGCCGGGCGTTTTCTCGCGAGTGTCGCCGAGCGCCTGAAAATTCCGACACGTTTTGTGTTCCCGGCCTACGAAGACAATTTCTATTACCTCTGGCGCGAGGGGACTTTGCCGCAGAACGTCAGTGCCGAAGACTCACGCCTGGAAGAACCCCTGGAACGTGCGCGCCTGCGCAAAGTCTTCAGCCAGGGCCTGGACAAGGTGATCGGTCAGGTCCTGCCACTGGCGCGCACCGCCAAGGGTGATCAGTGGCAAAGCGGTCGCTGGTACCTGCGTGACGAGCACTGCCGATTGGTGCCGGGGGATTCGCCCCTGGGTTATCGCCTGCCGCTCGGGTCGCAGCCTTGGGTGAAGGCGGCGGAATATCCGTTCATCCATCCCAAGGACCCGAACCAGGATTTCCCGCCATTGCCTGACACCGCACAGCTGCAGAGCCATGGTGAACCTGCCGTGGCTGACGAGCGCGCGCCCGGGATCGATGAATCCGCCGACTGGCTGACCCGTACGGCATTCTGTGCCGAGGCTAGGGAAGGCCGGCTGTACCTGTTCATGCCACCGCTGGAGCGGGTCGAGGACTACCTGGAACTGGTCAGCGCCATCGAAGCCACGGCTGAAGAATTGCAGTGCCCGGTGTTGCTGGAAGGCTATGAGCCACCGAGCGATCCACGCCTGAGCAATTACCGGATTACCCCGGACCCCGGCGTGATCGAGGTCAACGTGCAGCCGTCCGCCAGCTGGGATGAGCTGGTCGAACGCACCGAATTTCTTTACGAAGAGGCGCGCCAGACGCGACTGACCACCGAGAAATTCATGATCGACGGCCGGCACACCGGCACCGGTGGCGGTAACCATTTCGTATTGGGTGGTGCGACACCGGCTGACTCGCCGTTTTTGCGTCGTCCCGATTTGTTGCGCAGCCTGATCAGCTACTGGCACAACCATCCGTCCTTGTCCTACCTGTTCTCCGGACTGTTCATCGGCCCGACGTCCCAGGCGCCACGTGTTGACGAGGCGCGCAACGATGCGTTGTACGAGCTGGAAATCGCCTTTGCCCAGATGCCCGAGCCAGGTGAAGCGTGTGCGCCCTGGCTGGTGGATCGGCTGTTGCGCAACCTGTTGATCGATGTCACCGGCAACACCCACCGCGCCGAATTCTGTATCGACAAACTCTATTCGCCGGATGGCGCTACCGGTCGCCTTGGCTTGCTTGAGCTGCGAGCATTCGAGATGCCACCCCATGCGCGCATGAGCCTGGCGCAGCAGTTGCTGCTGCGGGCGCTGGTCGCCCGGTTCTGGCGCGAGCCCTATGCGCCGCCGAAGCTGGCGCGCTGGGGCACCGAACTGCATGACCGATTTCTGTTGCCGCATTTCATCGAGCAGGATTTCGCCGACGTCATTTTCGACCTCAATGCCGCCGGTTATCCCGTACGTGCCGAGTGGTTTGCGGCGCATCTGGCGTTCCGTTTTCCCAAGGTCGGCGATTACGCGGTCAGCGGCATCGAGCTGGAAGTACGCCAGGCGCTTGAGCCCTGGCATGTGCTGGGCGAGGAGGGCGCGGTGGGGGGGACGGTGCGTTATGTGGATTCGTCCCTGGAGCGCTTGCAGGTCAAACTCACCGGTTTGCCGCCCCAGCGTTATCTGTTGACCTGTAATGGCATTCCAGTGCCGTTGCAGCCTACCGGACGGGTCGGCGAATTCGTCGCCGGTGTACGGTTTCGCGCCTGGCAACCGGCGAACTGCCTGCAACCGACGATTGCTGTGCATGCGCCGCTGGTGTTCGACCTGCTCGACACCTGGATGCAACGCTCGCTGGGCGGCTGTCAGTACCACGTCGCCCATCCGGGCGGGCGCAACTACGACAGCCTGCCGGTGAATGCCAACGAGGCGGAAAGCCGGCGGATGGCGCGCTTCTTCCGCATCGGACATACGCCAGGGAAACTTCCTGTACCGAATGTGGACATTAACGACGAGCTACCGATGACGCTCGATTTGCGACGTTTCTAAACTGTACGCGACGCTCGGATTGTTCATATGTCCGGGCGTCATGTGCCTGCGTTAGTCTGACCGTTCCTTGCTGTCTGCCGAGCTTTCCATGCCTGATCTGCTTGACCGCTACCCGCTGACGGCGGGCACCTACCACGAACTGCTTGATGACAGTGGCGCCGTGCGCCCGCACTGGCAGCGGCTGTTCGACCAATTGCAACGCAGCACGCCAGCGCAATTGGTGCAGCGTCAGGCGCTGCTGACCCGACAGATCCAGGAAAACGGCGTGACCTACAACGTCTACGCCGACCCCAAGGGGGCTGATCGGCCGTGGGAGCTGGACCTGCTGCCCCATGTCATTGCGGCCGATGAGTGGGAGCAGTTGGCGGCGGGCATCGCGCAGCGGGCTCGCTTGCTCAATGCCGTGCTGGCGGACCTCTATGGTCCGCAACGCTTGATCGCCGAGGGCCTGTTGCCCGCCGAGTTGGTATTTGGCCACAACAACTTCCTCTGGCCCTGTCAGGGCATTACGCCGCCCGACGGGGCCTTTCTGCATCTGTACGCCGTGGACCTGGCGCGTACCCCCGATGGTCGCTGGTGGGTGACGGCGGATCGGACCCAGGCGCCGTCCGGAGCCGGTTATGCCTTGGAAAACCGCACCATCGTCTCTCGAGCCTTTCCGGAGTTGTACCGCGATTTGAAGGTGCAGCATCTGGCCGGGTTCTTCCGCACGCTTCAGGAAACCCTGG
The DNA here is from genome assembly GCF_006094435.1 of Pseudomonas sp. MPC6. Lineage (NCBI taxonomy): Bacteria > Pseudomonadati > Pseudomonadota > Gammaproteobacteria > Pseudomonadales > Pseudomonadaceae > Pseudomonas > Pseudomonas sp. MPC6. The sequence continues at coordinate 696,228 of NZ_CP034783.1, forward strand.
CCCGTCAGGCGCCGAGCGATGATGAAGCGCCGCTGGTGGTGTTGCTGACGCCGGGCCGCTTTAACGAAAGCTATTTCGAGCACCTGTATCTGGCGCGCCAGCTGGGTTATCCACTGGTAGAGGGCGGCGACCTCACGGTGCGCGATGCCACGGTCTATCTGAAAACCTTGAACGGCCTGCGCCGGGTCCACGCGATCATGCGGCGTCTCGATGATGATTTCTGCGATCCGCTGGAATTGCGTACCGATTCCGCGCTCGGCGTACCGGGCCTGCTCGAAGCCGTGCGGCAAGGCCGGGTGCTGGTGGCCAACGCCCTTGGCAGTGGCGTGCTGGAGTCGCCGGGACTGCTGGGTTTCTTACCGAAAATCAATCAATTCCTGTTCGGCGAAGCACTGATCCTGCCCTCCATCGCCACCTGGTGGTGCGGCGAAGCGCCCGTGCTGGCCGAAGCACTGGAGAAATTGCCGCAATTGCTGATCAAACCGGCATTTCCGTCCCAGAGCTTCGCTGCGGTGTTTGGCCGTGACTTGAGTGAAAAACAGCGCAAGGCCCTGGCCGAGCGCATGCAGGCTCGGCCTTATGCCTATGTGGCGCAAGAACTGGCGCAGCTTTCTCAGGCTCCGGTGTGGCAGGCTGAAGGCGGACATCTGCAGCCACGGGCCATCGGCATGCGTGCGTATGCCGTAGCCAGCCGCAATGGGTATCGGGTGCTGCCCGGTGGCCTGACCCGGGTGGCCGCCGAAGCCGACGCCGAAGTGGTATCGATGCAACGCGGCGGTGCGAGCAAGGACACGTGGGTATTGGGGGATCGTCCGCCGAGCGGCGAACAATGGAAAACCCGACGCAACATTGGGATGCGCGATCTGGTGCGACGCGATCCGTACCTGCCGTCACGGGTGGTGGAAAACCTGTACTGGTTCGGCCGTTACTGCGAGCGTTGCGATGACAGTGCACGGTTGCTGCGGATCATGTTGGCGCGCTATGTCGACGGTGACGATCCGCAGGCCTTGCAGGCGGCCGTCGATCTGGGCGAGCGCCTGAATCTGTTGCCGGACGAAGGCGAGTTGCCGGAGCGCTTGTTGGCCGCGCTGCTCGGCGATGACTGGCCGTTCAGCCTGCGCTCCAACCTGCAGCGTTTGCAGTGGGCGGCCTCCCAGGTGCGAGGCAAGCTGTCGCGGGAGAATTGGCAGGCGCTGGTAGAGTTGCAGCGCGAAGCCATGGCGCTGGAAACCGATGAAGCGGATTTTGGCGAACTGCTGGATTTTCTCAACCGTCTGGTGATGTCCCTGGCGGCGTTGTCCGGTTTCGCCCTGGACGACATGACCCGGGACGAAGGCTGGCGCTTCCTGATGATTGGCCGACGGATCGAGCGCCTGCAATTTCTCAGCAGCAGCCTCGCCGCATTTCTGCGGGGGGCCGATGCCTTCGATCAGGCCGGGCTGGAATGGCTGCTGGAACTGGGGAACAGCAGCATCACTTACCGTTCGCGGTATCTGGCGGTGGCGCAATTGATACCGGTTCTGGACCTGTTGCTGCTCGATGAACAGAACCCTCATGCGGTGCTGTTCCAGTTGAAGCTGGTGACCCGCACACTCAAGCGCTTGAACGACGACTTTGGCGCGCCGCGCGAAGCAGGCCTGCCGTTGTTGGTGGCGCAACTGGCGCGTTTCGATCTGGGCTGCCTGGAAAATCCGCTGTTCGGTGAGGCCAGTGTTCGCGCCGCGGTCGAGGGTCTGGCCGATCTGTTGCAACAGATCGCCGATGCCAGCGGACAAGTGTCGGATCGTCTGGCCTTGCGCCATTTTGCCCATGTCGATGATGTCAGCCAGCGCACGGTGTCCGTCTGATGAGCGCCCATTATCAGATTCTCCACGACACCCATTACCACTACGACAGCCCGGTGTCCCTGGCCCAGCAACTGGCGCACCTGTGGCCGCGGGCCTGTGCCTGGCAGCGTTGCACCGAGCAGCAATTGCAGATCAGCCCGGACCCGACTTCACGCCGGGACGAGCTGGATGTATTCGGCAATCCCCTGACCCGGCTGGCGTTCGAGCGGCCCCATGATGAATTGCTGGTCAATGCCCGGCTCACCGTTGAAGTGCTGGCCCGGCCTGCGCTCGACTTCAGTCAATCTCCCCCATGGGAGCAAACGCGCAATGCGCTGACCTACAGCAGTCAGCCGCTATCCCCAGAATTGCTGGATGCTTGCCGTTTCCGTTTTGAATCACCCTATGTGCATTTGAAACGCAACTTCGTCGAGTTTTCGCAGAGTTGTTTTCCCCAAGGGCGACCGCTGTTACTCGGCGTACAGGCGTTGATGGAAAAAATCTTCAGCGAATTCACCTTTGACGCCGAAGCAACCCAAGTGGCAACGCCACTGGTGGAGGTACTGGAGCGTCGTCGCGGTGTTTGTCAGGATTTCGCGCACCTGATGCTCGCTTGCGTACGCTCCCGCGGGCTGGCGGCGCGATACGTCAGCGGCTATTTGCTGACCCAACCACCACCGGGGCAGCCGCGATTGATCGGCGCCGATGCGTCCCATGCCTGGATCTCGGTGTTTTGCCCGGTGCTGGGCTGGGTCGATTTCGATCCGACCAACAACGTGCAACCGGCGCTGGAGCACATCACCCTGGCCTGGGGCCGGGATTTCTCCGATGTCTCGCCGTTGCGCGGGGTGATTCTGGGGGGCGGCAACCATGACCCTGAGGTCCGGGTCACCGTGATGCCACTGGATTAACCAGAAACTACTGTATGAGCGAGCTTGCTCGCGAAAAACCTGAGAGCACCGCGGGGCGTCAGGCGTATGGCATTATCGTTGACGACCATCGCGAGCAAGCTCGCTCCTACAGGGGAATGTGGGGTATTTCAGATTGAGCTGTGAGGGTCAGCAGCGGCGCTGCCAACCCTGGACACAGATCCGGTGGGCCTGATCAGATCATCGGGCCCTGAGGGTCTCAGGCGTCGGGCGCCTGATCTTTCGGTGTTTCAGTTTCGTCTGTAGCCACTTCGCCTTCGGCATCTGGGTTCAGTGCTGCTGCTTCTTCTTCAGCGGTAGCTTTCTTGCGCTGAAGCTTTTCCTCTTTCTTCTGCTCCTTGGCCAAGTCTCTCTGACGTTTGGCGAAGGAATAATTGGGTTTAGCCATGGGCGATCCTCTGGGGTCGAAGGTGAGGTTGAGCGGCGCGTATTCTGCCTTGTATCGATGCCGAGCCGTTAGCTGGGTTTTTGCTCTGTCCACTTTGGCACCACTGTCGGCTGCCAGGCATCCAGGGCATCGAGCAGGGTTTGCGGCGATTCGCTCACTTGCAGCATGTCACGGTGCGCCTCGCGAACGAAGCCTTCGCCGACGATATGATCAAGAAAACCGGTCAATTTGCTGTAGAAACCGTTCACTTCCAGCAGCCCCAGCGGTTTGCCGTGGTAGCCGAGTTGGCCCCAGGTCCAGACTTCGAACAATTCCTCAAGCGTGCACAGGCCGCCGGGCAGGGCGATAAAAGCGTCGCTGAGCTCGGCCATCCGCGCCTTGCGCGCATGCATGCCGTCGACCACTTCCAGGCGAGTCAGGCCGCTGTGGCCGATTTCCTTGTCCTTGAGGCTTTGCGGGATGATCCCGATCACTTCACCACCGGCCGCCAGCGCAGCATCGGCGACGATGCCCATCAGCCCGACGGCGCCACCGCCATAGACCAGGGTCAGCTTGCGCTCGGCCAATGCCCGCCCCAGGGCGACAGCCGCTTCACGATAAGCCGGGTTGGTGCCGGTACTGGCACCGCAAAATACACAAACAGACGCTAAAGACATGCCTTGCTCCATGGTCAGATGGCCACAGAGTAAAGGCAGGCAAGCGCCAGTCCAAGGTCTAAACGTCGCGTTTGGGTGTTTCACAGGTGCCGCTGGCGCCACAGGCATAGGCGGCGAGCAAACTGCACAACAGGCTATTGAGGGACATGTCAGGCGCTCCAGAATGATTGACCTGATGATAGGGCCGTCCTTGACCGCTGGCTGGTAGATTGTCTCGATAGGTGTCATAGCCCGAAAGTTGTATACAATTTTTGATTCAGGTCATAGGAACTTGCGAAGTTTTCAGGCAGTCTTCTGTCCATTCGCACTTTGTTAACCCTGCCTTGGAGATTCACCATGTTTGCCAAACTTGTTGCGGTATCCCTGTTGACACTGGCCAGCAGCCAATTGATGGCTGCCGAGTGCAAGGTCACTGTCGACTCGACTGACCAGATGTCCTTCGATACCAAGGACATCAGCATCGACAAGAGCTGCAAGACGTTCACCGTGGAGCTGAAACACTCCGGCAACCTGCCGAAAAACGTCATGGGTCATAACTGGGTGCTGAGCAAAGAGGCTGATATGCAGCCGATCGCCACCGCGGGTCTGGCCGCAGGCATCGAGAAGAACTACCTGCCGGAAGGTGACGCGCGCATCATCGCTCACACCAAAATCATCGGCGCCAAGGAAACCGACTCGGTGACCTTCGATGTGTCCAAGCTGGCTGCTGGTGAGAAGTACGGGTTCTTCTGCTCATTCCCGGGCCATATCTCGATGATGAAAGGGACTGTTACCCTGAAGTAAGCGAATCGAGTCATAAAAAAAGCGTCCGCTCGGGACGCTTTTTTTGTGCCTGACGATAGACCGAGTCATCGTTCTTCGGCGCCGGAACAGGCGCCAACTTATTTACGGCTTACGGTGCGAACGGCATCACGCGCTTGTGATGGGTCTTTTTAAACGTATCGCAGATGATCTTGAACGCTTCCTCACGCACCGGCTCGCCGTGCAGGAATGCATCGATCTCGGCATAGGTCACGCCGTGGGACGCTTCATCCGGCTTGCCCGGCGACAAGTCCTCAAGGTCGGCGGTCGGGATTTTTTCCACCAACGACTCCGGCGCGCCGAAGCTGCGGGCGATGTCCCGGACCTGATTCTTCACCAGGCCGCTCAGCGGTGCGAGGTCACACGCGCCGTCACCAAACTTGGTAAAAAAGCCCATCACCGCTTCCGCCGCGTGGTCGGTGCCGATCACCAGCCCATGTGCTGCGCCGGCAATGGTGTATTGGGCAACCATGCGCATCCGCGCCTTGGTATTGCCGAGCACGAAATCCACCGATACCGCCTGCTTGCCTTCGAACGCTGCCACTTCACTGGCCAGGGCTTTGACCGCCGGACCGATGTTGACCGTGTGACGCTCGTCCGGGGCAATGAAGTCCACCGAGGCCTTGGCGTCGTGCTCGTCGAACTGGGTTTCGTAGGGCAAGCGCACGGCGATGAACTTGTAGCTATCGTCACCTGTGCGTGTGCGCAACTCGCGCATGGCGTGTTGGGCCAGCAGGCCGGCAGTCAGGGAGTCGACGCCACCACTGATGCCGAGCACCAGGGTCTTGAGCCCGGAATTGACCAGGCAATCCTGGATGAAGGTGATCCGTCGGGCGACTTCGGCCTCAAGGGCGGCCTGGTCGGCGAACGGCGGTTGAACCTTGAGCTGCTCAGCAATCTCACGCTGTACGGCTTGCATGAATTCACTCCTTGCTAGGTAGACTTGATGTGCTGGAAAGGGCGGCAGGTACTTGGAAAACGTGTCGCAAATAGGCGACGAAATTCGGGTCTTTGCAATGCGTCTTGCCCGGCTCGTCGGAGATCTTTGCCACCGGCTGGCCGTTGCAGGCGGTCATTTTAAGCACGATGCTCATCGGTTCGACACCCGGAATATCGCACGTCAGGTTGGTGCCGATACCGAAGCTGACATTGATCCGACCCCGCAGCGCCCGGAAAATCTCCAGGGCCTTGGGCAGCGTCAGGCTGTCGGAGAACACCAGCGTCTTGCTCATCGGGTCGATGCCAAGCTGGTGATAGCGAGCGATGGCTTTTTCCGCCCAGAGCACCGGATCACCGGAATCGTGGCGCAAGCCGTCGAAGAGTTTGGCGAAATAGAGGTCGAAATCACTGAGGAAGGCATCGGTGGTGATGCAGTCGGTCAGGGCGATCCCGAGCAAGCCCCGATATTCGCGGACCCAGCAATCGAGGGCGGCGATCTGGCTGTCGATCAGGCGCGGGCCGAGTTGCTGATGGGCCATGATCCACTCGTGGGCCATGGTGCCCAGCGGCTTTATGTCCAGCTCACGCGCCAGGTGCACGTTACTGGTGCCGACGAAGCGCCCGGGGAAATCGTGCTTGAGCACGTTCACCACTTCTTCCTGTACGCGAAACGAGAAGCGCCGGCGAGTACCGAAATCGGCAACCTGCAATTCGGATAATTCATCGCTGCCGGCATTGGCGGTCAGCCAGTCGAACTTGCGATAGAGCTGCTCGCGCGCCTGCTCCAGGACGATTTCCCGGTAGCGATAGCGGTTGCGCACTTCGCTGACAATCGCCAGCAGCGGCACTTCGAACAGAATCACATGCAGCCATGGCCCGCGCAGGCGAATGAACAGCTCGCCGTTTTCGATCCCGGTATGGACGTAGCGCAAGTTGAAGCGAAACAAGCCGAGAAAGCGCAGGAAATCCGGTTTCATGAAGCTGATGCGCTCCATGAAACCCAACTGGTCGGCACTCAGGCTCAGCTCGGCCAGTCGCTCGATCTGAAAGCGGATCTCCGCCAGGTACGGGCGCAGATCCTCACTGTTGCGGCAACGGAACTCCCATTCGACTTCCACGTTGGGGTAGTTGTGCAGCACCGCCTGCATCATCGTCAGTTTGTAGAAGTCGGTGTCGAGCAGGTTCTGCACGATACGATCGGCAAACACACTCTCGCTCATAACGGGGGTTCTCCAGGCTGGCCGCGGCCCGTGGCAGCGACGTTGCAGCTGTTTCAATGAATGGGGCTAGTGGCGCATATCGGTGGTGAAGATTGCCAGCGTTTTTTTAGACCGCAGCAGATCCCTGTAGGAGCGGACTTGCCCGCGAAAGCGATCTACCCGTCAACATTTATGTTGGATGTGCCGGCCGATTCGCGGGCAAGCCCGCTCCTACAGGGATTGGGGCAGCCCTATATAGTCGGCACGACGGGACTATCAATCTGCTCCAGCATCCACTTCACAAAATCTCGCACTTTCGGCACTTCCGCCGCATGCTCCGGGTACGCCAGGTAGTAGGCGTCGGTGCTGGGCATCGCATGCTGCCAGGGTATGACCAGTTTACCGTCGGCCAATTCCTCTTCCACCAGAAACTTCGGCAACAGCGCCACGCCGCAGCCGACCTGGGCGGCGCGGATGCACATGTAGAAGGTTTCGAACCGTGGGCCGTGGTAACTGTGCTCGGTGTGGTAGCCCTGGCTGTCGAACCAGTCATGCCAGGCCTGGGGGCGTGAAGCGTTTTGCAGCAGGACCAGGTCAGCGAGTTGCGTAGGATCGGTGAACGGCGTATCCGGCAGGCTGCCCGGTGCACACACAGGAACAAGCTCTTCGCTGAACAGCTTCAGGCATTCGGTGCCGGGGCGCGAACCCTGGCCAAAATAGAAGGCAAGGTCGCTGCGACCCTGCAACAGATCGTCGGCTTCCTGTTCGCTGCACAGGTCCAGGTGGATCGATGGGTGGCGCAGGCGCCAGCCTTTCAAGCGTGGCACCAGCCAACGGGCGCCGAAGGTCGGGGGCGTGGAGACGCGCAGGACTTCGGTTTCGCCACCGTAGGAACGCAGGTAATGGGTCGACATCTCGACCTGTGTGAGGATTTTTCGCACCTCTACCAGGTACAAATCTCCGGCCGGGGTCATTTGCAGACGGCGGCGCACCCGACGGAACAGCAGGTGCTGCAACAATTCTTCGAGTTGTGCGACTTGTTTGCTCACCGCGCTCTGGGTCAGGTTCAGCTCTTCGGCGGCCCGGGTGAAACTCAAATGCCGGGTCACAGCCTCGAAACACTGCAGGGCGGTGATCGACGGCAGATAGCGTTTGTTCAGCATGGGCGGTCCTTTCTTCTTGTCTCTTATTGCCAGCAATGCACAGCATGAATAAACGGAATGATATCTCTCTTAAAGGTCGTTTGTTGAGTAACCTCGGGGGCGCTAAAACTACAGGTCTGATCAGTCGTGATTTTCCGGCTGCCCACATTCTGTTTTTTGCTTGAGGAGTAACCCATGGTTGCCGCATTGCTTGATCGTCTTGGTGTGAACCCGGCCCTGTATCAGAACGGCAAAGTGCCGGTGCATTCGCCCATCGATGGCAGCCGGATCGCCGCCGTGAACTGGGAAGGCGCCGCCGAAGTCGAGCAGCACATCAGTCGCGCAGATCATGCGTTCGAACTGTGGCGCAAAGTCCCGGCGCCGCGCCGTGGCGAACTGGTGCGTCAGCTGGGCGATATCCTGCGTGAATACAAGGCCGACCTCGGCGAGCTGGTGTCCTGGGAAGCCGGGAAGATCACCCAGGAAGGCCTGGGTGAAGTTCAGGAAATGATCGACATTTGCGACTTCGCCGTGGGTCTTTCCCGTCAGCTGTACGGCTTGACCATCGCCTCCGAGCGCCCTGGCCACCATATGCGTGAAACCTGGCATCCGCTGGGCGTTGTCGGTGTGATCAGCGCGTTCAATTTCCCGGTCGCGGTCTGGGCCTGGAACACCACGCTGGCGCTGGTCTGTGGTAACCCGGTGATCTGGAAACCGTCGGAAAAAACCCCACTGACCGCCCTGGCCTGCCAGGCGCTGTTCGACCGGGTCCTGAAAAACTTCAGCGACGCGCCACCGCACCTGAGCCAAGTCATCATCGGCGGCCGTGATGCCGGTGAAGCCCTGGTCGATGACCCGCGTGTTGCGCTGGTCAGCGCCACCGGCAGCACCCGCATGGGTCGCGAAGTGGCACCGAAGATCGCCGCACGCTTTGCCCGCAGTATTCTCGAACTGGGCGGCAACAACGCGATGATCCTCGGCCCAAGCGCCGACCTGGACATGGCCGTGCGTGCGATCCTGTTCAGCGCTGTTGGCACCGCGGGCCAGCGTTGCACCACGCTGCGTCGCCTGATTGCCCATGAATCGGTGAAGGAAGAAATCGTCACCCGCCTCAAGGCCGCGTATTCCAAAGTGCGTATCGGTCATCCGCTGGAAGGCAACCTGGTCGGTCCACTGATCGACAAGCACAGTTTCGAAAACATGCAGGACGCACTGGAGCAAGCGTTGAGCGAAGGTGGCCGGGTATTCGGCGGCAAGCGTCAACTGGAAGATAAATTCCCTGATGCCTATTACGTCTCGCCGGCGATCGTTGAGATGCCGGAGCAGAGCGATGTGGTGTGCAGCGAAACCTTCGCACCGATCCTGTACGTGGTTGGTTACAACGATTTCGACGAAGCACTGCGCCTGAACAACGCCGTGCCACAGGGCCTGTCGTCATGCATCTTCACCACTGACGTGCGTGAAGCCGAACAGTTCATGTCGGCCGTGGGCAGCGACTGCGGCATCGCCAACGTCAATATCGGCCCGAGCGGCGCGGAAATCGGCGGCGCGTTCGGTGGCGAAAAAGAAACCGGCGGTGGTCGTGAATCGGGCTCCGATGCATGGCGCGGGTACATGCGCCGTCAGACCAACACCGTGAACTATTCGCTGGAGTTGCCGTTGGCTCAGGGCATTACGTTCGACTGACGGGCCCTTTCGCTGGCAAGCCAGCTCCTACATGGTTTGTGTCACGGCATATAACCTGTAGGAGCTGGCTTGCCAGCGAAGCTTGTTTGTTTGTTTGTTAGGTTTCTGTTGGAGTCTGGCAATGCCGTTACGCGAAGAGTGTCTGTGGGAAAAACTGACGCCGCAAAGGCCGGACAATACGGCGCTCAAGGGCGAAGTGAAAGTGGATGTCTGCGTCATCGGCGCCGGTTTCACCGGTCTGTCGGCGGCGGTGCATTTGCTCGAACAAGGTAAAAGTGTCTGCGTGCTGGAAGCCCATCGTGCCGGTCATGGTGGTTCCGGGCGCAATGTCGGTCTGGTCAACGCCGGGATGTGGATTCCACCGGACGAGATCGAAGAAGGGTTTGGCGAAGCAGTGGGCAGTCAGCTCAATCGCATGCTCGGTGCGGCGCCGTCCCTGGTGTTCAGCCTGGTCGACAAATACCACATCGATTGCCAACTGCGCCGCGAAGGCACGCTGCACATGGCGCACAACGCCCGTGGCGAAGAGGATCTGCGCAGTCGTGAGCAACAATGGAAACGTCGCGGAGCGCCGGTCGAACTGCTGACCGGGCAGGCGTGCGAACAAGCAACGGGCACCAAAAAGATTGCCGCTGCGCTGCTTGATCGACGTGCGGGCACGATCAACCCGATGGCTTATACGACAGGTCTGGCCAAAGCGGCTATCAGCCTGGGCGGTCAGCTGTTCGATCATTCCCCGGTGACCCGACTCGAACGTCAGGGCCAACGCTGGTCGGTGCAAACGGCGCAGGGTTCGGTGCTGGCCGAGCAAGTGGTCATCGCCTCCAACGCTTACACCGAAGGCGACTGGACGGAGTTGCGGCGCAATTTCTTCCCCGGTTATTACTATCAAGTGGCCTCGGTCCCGCTCACCGAAGAGGCCGCGCAGCAAATCCTGCCCGGCGGCCAGGGTTCCTGGGATACCCGCCAGGTCCTCAGCAGCATTCGTCGGGATAAAGACGGACGCTTGCTGCTTGGCAGTCTGGGGAACGGCAACAAGAAGCCGACCTGGTTCCTCAAGGCCTGGGCCGACCGGGTTCAGCAGCACTACTTCCCTTACTTGAAACCGGTGGAGTGGGAGTGCACCTGGACCGGTTGCATCGCGTTCACGCCTGACCATCTAATGCGATTGTTCGAACCCGCGCCCGGTCTAGTGGCAGTCACCGGTTACAACGGCCGGGGCGTGACGACCGGCACCGTGGTCGGCAAAGCCTTTGCCGACTATTTGTGTAACGGAAATCCTCAAGCTTTGCCGATTCCCTTCGCCCCCATGCAGCCATTGGCAGCGGCGGGATTGCGCAGCTGTTTATACGAAGCCGGTTTTTCGCTGTATCACGCAGGCCAGTGCCTGCGGATCGTTATTTGATTGTTGAAATATGTTGCTGAAAGCGGCGCTTTTACGGGTAACGACTAGCCTGTAGTGGTGCGGGTTTGTAGCAGTCCCGCACCAGCAGTGTGCACTTCGGTGACGCACGTTGTTACAGGCAGGTTGCACGTCGTTTGGCACCGCGGTTGCAATGATGGCGCATGCGGGTTGCGCCTTAAAAAATAAATGGTTTCACCTTCCGCGGTTTAGATGGTTGCACGCCCAATGAAAATGGGCTCGAAACAGTCGTAAGAACAATAAGGTAGCGACTTTTCCCAGAATAAAAAACCGATGGCACGGCCCTTGCTCTGAGCATTCAGAGAAGTCGCAGTGCCAACTAAAAAAAACCATGGAGCACCACCTCATGTCCCAGACGTTTTACAAGAAAGGCTTTCTGGCCCTCGCAGTGGCAGCTGCGTTGGGTGTTTCTGCGTTTGCACAGGCTGACGTAAAAATTGGTGTGGCGGGTCCAATGACAGGTGCCAACGCGGCATTTGGCGAGCAGTACATGAAGGGTGCACAAGCGGCGGCCGATGCGGTCAACGCGGCGGGCGGCGTCAACGGGGAAAAAATCGTCCTGGTCAAGGGCGATGACGCCTGCGAACCGAAACAGGCTGTGACGGTCGCCAAGGACCTGACCAACCAGAAAGTCGTTGGCGTGGTCGGTCACTTCTGCTCTTCGTCGACCATTCCGGCTTCCGAGATCTACGATGAAGCGGGCATCATTGCGATCACTCCCGGCTCCACCAACCCGGCGGTTACCGAGCGCGGCCTGAGTGCCATGTTCCGTATGTGCGGGCGTGACGACCAGCAAGGCATCGTGGCGGGCGACTACATCGTCGACGTGCTCAAGGGCAAGAAAGTCGTGGTCCTGCACGACAAGGATACCTACGGCCAAGGCCTGGCGGACGCTACCAAGGCCCAGCTGGAAAAACGCGGCGTGAAGCCGGTGTTGTACGAAGGCCTGACCCGTGGCGAAAAAGACTTCAGCACTATCGTCACCAAGATCCGCGGCGCTGGCGCCGACGTCGTCTACTTCGGTGGCCTGCACCCGGAAGCCGGTCCCCTGGTGCGCCAACTGCGTGAGCAAGGTCTCAAAGACGTCAAGTTCATGTCCGACGATGGCATCGTGACCGACGAACTGGTGACCACCGCTGGCGGTCCGCAATTCGTCGACGGCGTGCTGATGACCTTCGGCGCCGACCCGCGCCTGCTGCCAGAAAGCAAGACCGTAGTGGATGAGTTCCGCAAGAAGGGCACCGAGCCTGAAGGCTACACCTTGTACGCCTATGCTTCAGTCCAGACGCTGGCCGCGGCCTTCAATGGCGCCAAATCCAACAGTGGCGAGAAAGCCGCCGAGTGGCTGAAGAAAAACCCGGTCAAGACCGTGATGGGCGAGAAGACCTGGGACGCCAAGGGCGACCTGAAAGTCTCCGACTACGTGGTTTACCAGTGGGATAAGGACGGCAAATACCACCAGCTGGAAAAACAGAAGTGATATGACCTGCTGATTGCCCGGCGCCTGGTGCGCCTGGCAATCAAAGAACATGTCCGTGCAGTACCTGTCTTTTCTCGTAGAGCTGCACACAACCCTGTTGTACGGGTGGCTGAACCCCAGCCCGTCGCACCTGGCTTCTGTGCAGTCTCTCAAATGCGTGAGATTGCGTTATGGATGGTATTTTCCTGCAGCAACTGGTCAACGGCCTGACCCTCGGGTCGGTCTATGGCCTGATCGCCATCGGCTACACAATGGTCTATGGCATCATCGGCATGATCAACTTCGCCCACGGCGAGGTTTACATGATTTCCGCTTACCTCGCGGCAATCAGTCTGGCTCTGCTGGCATACTTCGGTATCGAATCCTTCCCCCTGCTGATGCTCGGCACACTGATCTTCACCATCATCGTCACGGCGGTGTATGGCTGGGTCATCGAGCGCGTCGCCTATAAACCGCTGCGCAACTCTACCCGACTGGCCCCGCTGATCAGCGCCATCGGTATTTCCCTGATCCTGCAGAACTATGCACAGATCGCCCAGGGCGCCCGTCAACAAGGCGTGCCGACACTGCTCACCGGTGCATGGCGAGTTGAAGTCGGGACCGGCTTCGTTCAGCTCACCTACACCAAGATCTTCATTCTGGTCGCAGCGTTTGCCGGGATGGCCCTGCTGACCTACATCATCAAGTACACCAAGCTCGGCCGCATGTGCCGCGCCACCCAGCAAGACCGCAAGATGGCCTCGATCCTGGGGATCAACACCGATCGCGTGATTTCCTACGTGTTCATCATCGGTGCCGCGATGGCGGCCCTGGCCGGCGTGCTGATCACTATGAACTACGGCACATTCGACTTCTACGCGGGCTTCATCATCGGCATCAAGGCGTTCACCGCCGCGGTGCTCGGTGGGATCGGCTCGTTGCCCGGGGCAATGCTCGGCGGGATCATTCTCGGGATCTCCGAGTCGCTGTTCTCCGGATTGGTCAACTCGGACTACAAAGACGTCTTCAGCTTCTCGCTGCTCGTTCTCGTTCTGGTCTTTCGGCCCCAAGGCCTGCTCGGCCGTCCTCTTGTGTCGAAGGTGTAAGCGATGTCTTCAACCACTAAAAAAACCATTGATCTCAAAAGAAGCCTGGTTGACGCGATTCTCGCCGGCCTGGTGGCCCTGATTGTGTTCGGCCCGATTGTTGGCGTGGTCCTGGACGGCTACGGCTTCAACCTGGAAACGACCCGGGTGGCATGGATTGTCGCCATCGTCATGGCGGGCCGCTTTGCCCTGAGCCTGTTCCTGCAAACCCCCAAGGGCTTGAAGATTCTCGAAGGTTTCGAAAGCACCGGCTCCGGGGTGCATGTACTGCCGCCGGACTACAAGACCCGGTTGCGCTGGATCATTCCGGTGGTGATCGTCGTCGCCGTGGTGTTCCCGTTTTTCTCCAACTCCTACCTGCTGGGCGTGGTCATCCTCGGGCTGATCTACGTGCTGTTGGGCTTGGGGCTGAACATCGTGGTCGGCCTCGCCGGCCTGCTCGACCTGGGTTATGTGGCGTTCTACGCCATCGGTGCCTATGGACTGGCGCTCGGTTATCAATACCTGGGGCTCGGTTTCTGGACGGTGCTGCCGCTGGCGGCGATCACGGCTGGCCTGGCCGGTTGCATCCTGGGTTTCCCGGTGCTGCGACTGCACGGTGACTACCTGGCAATCGTGACCCTGGGCTTTGGTGAAATCATCCGGCTGATCCTTAACAACTGGCTGTCCCTGACCGGTGGCCCGAACGGCATGGCGGCGCCGTTGCCGACCTTCTTCGGCCTCGAGTTCGGTAAGCGAGCGAAGGAGGGGGGCGTTCCGTTCCATGAGTTTTTCGGCATCGCCTATAACCCGGACGTGAAGTACTACTTCATTTATGCGGTGTTGTTCCTGGTGGTGCTGGCCGTGCTGTACGTCAAGCATCGCTTGACCCGCATGCCGGTCGGCCGCGCCTGGGAAGCCTTGCGCGAAGACGAAATCGCTTGCCGCTCCATGGGCCTGAACCACGTGCTGGTCAAGCTTTCGGCGTTCACCATCGGCGCATCGACGGCTGGTCTGGCTGGCGTGTTCTTCGCCACTTATCAAGGTTTCGTCAACCCGACCTCGTTCACCTTCTTTGAATCGGCACTGATCCTCGCCATCGTGGTACTTGGCGGCATGGGCTCGACCATCGGCGTGGTCATCGCCGCATTCGTGCTGACCGTGGCCCCGGAACTGTTGCGCGGCTTCGCCGAATACCGCGTATTGCTGTTCGGCATCCTGATGGTGTTGATGATGATATGGCGACCGCGCGGCCTGATTCGGATCAGCCGTACCGGTGTGACGCCACGTAAAGGAGTAGCGCCATGAGCGAAGTCGTACTCTCGGTCGAGAAGCTGATGATGCACTTCGGCGGCATCAAGGCATTGAGCGATGTCAGCCTGAAAGTGCACCGCAACTCGATCTTCGCCTTGATCGGCCCCAACGGAGCCGGCAAGACCACCGTGTTCAACTGCCTGACCGGGTTCTACAAAGCCTCCGGCGGCAGGATCGAACTCAATACCCGTGGCAAGCGAACCAACGTGATCCAGCTGCTGGGCGAATCGTTCAAAGCCGTCGATTTCGTTTCCCCGAAAAACTTCATCAACCGGCTGCGCTACAAAATGTTCGGCGGCACCCACCTGGTGAACCGGGCAGGCCTGGCGCGCACGTTCCAGAACATTCGCCTGTTCAAGGAAATGTCGGTGCTGGAAAACCTGCTGGTCGCCCAGCACATGTGGGTCAATCGCAACCTGCTGGCCGGTATCCTCAACACCAAGGGCTATCGCAAGGCCGAAAGCGATGCACTGGACCACGCGTTCTACTGGCTGGAAGTGGTGGACCTGGTGGACTGCGCCAACCGTCTGGCCGGCGAGCTGTCCTACGGCCAGCAACGCCGCCTGGAAATCGCCCGGGCCATGTGCACCCGGCCGCAGATCATCTGCCTCGACGAACCGGCTGCCGGTCTCAACCCTCAGGAAACCGAAGCGCTGAGCGCGATGATCCGGCTGCTGCGCGACGAGCACGATCTGACCGTGGTGCTGATCGAACACGATATGGGCATGGTCATGAGCATTTCCGATCACATTGTGGTGCTGGACCACGGCATCGTCATTGCCGAGGGCGGGCCTGAGGCCATTCGCAACGATCCCAAGGTGATTGCCGCCTACTTGGGCGCCGAAGAAGAGGAGGTGGTATGACCCAACCCATCCTCGAGCTCAAGGAACTGGACGTGTTCTACGGGCCGATCCAGGCCCTGAAGAAAGTCTCGCTGCACATCAACGAAGGGGAAACCGTCAGCCTGATTGGCTCCAACGGCGCCGGCAAATCGACGCTGCTGATGTCGATTTTCGGTCAGCCACGGGCGGCAAGCGGGGCGATCGTCTATCAAGGGGTGGACATCACCCACAAATCGTCCCACTACATCGCCTCCCACGGCATTGCCCAGTCGCCGGAAGGTCGGCGGGTATTCCCCGACATGACAGTCGAGGAAAACCTGCTGATGGGCACCATCCCGATCGGTGACAAGTACGCCACCGAAGATATGCAGCGCATGTTCGAGCTGTTTCCACGGCTCAAGGAGCGTCGTACCCAGCGGGCCATGACCATGTCTGGTGGCGAGCAGCAAATGCTGGCCATCGCCCGGGCGCTGATGAGCCGGCCGAAACTGCTGTTGCTCGATGAACCTAGCCTGGGGCTGGCGCCGATCGTGGTGAAGCAGATTTTCGCCACCCTGCGGGAGCTGGCGAAGACCGGCATGACCATCTTCCTGGTCGAGCAGAACGCCAACCACGCCCTCAAGCTGTCGGACCGGGCCTACGTGATGGTCAACGGCGAGATCCGCATCACAGGCACCGGCAAGGAGCTGCTGGTCAACGAGGAGGTGCGTAACGCTTATCTCGGCGGGCACTGAACCGTTGAGTAACCAAAAAACGCCCTGACGAACTCAGGGCGTTTTTTTATGCCCCCGGTAAATCTGTTCACCCTTGTAGGAGTGTCAACCCGTAGGAGGAAATCAAGGAAGTCACAAGGTAAAGCGAAATTGTGGAAAACAATATTCGCGACCTCTCAAAGCGCGACATAAAGCCGCTGCAAATAGTTGTTTTGTCACAGTTTTGACTTGTCCCCGTTTGCTGTGGAGCTGGCTGTGAATAACGTGGGAGTAGCTGGCTGAAAGCCTTTGAAAACGTGGTCTGCAGGGTTGTGGTTGTTTTTTGATCAAGCGTTTTTTTCGGACGGTGACCCGACTTTGTCAACCTTTTTGTTGGCAGCAAAAACACGTTGGAATGTGCCCGGGCAGCCTGTGGATAAGTCTGTGGTTAAACTCTGGAAAGACTCCGCTGGAGGCCGTAGTTACTGGCTTGGCGCCATCGTCGGTTTTACCCCGGATCGTGCAAAATGCCTTGGGGCTGCACGGCAGGACAGCCAGGGTCAAGCAAAAAAGTTTCAAAACTGCTCGCCAAGCCTTGTACACAGCGGCTTTCAGCTTTTCCACTTGCCCCCGGAATGTGTGGATGGGGCTGTGGATAAGGTGCGCGCACATGGCTGCAAGCCACAGTGGGTAAGGCGTTCGTCGTGTTGATCATTTTTTGCACAGAATCGCGATCGTGGAATGGTTGCCGGTGAGAGCGGGGCGGGGCATGCTGCCAGCTGATTTTCTATCCCAATGGCTGTCTGTCAGCCGAAGCAAGGAGAACACGATGTCCAACACCCTGTTTATTACCGGCGCGACCTCCGGTTTTGGTGAGGCCTGTGCCCGTCGTTTTGCCGACGCCGGCTGGAAACTGGTGCTGACAGGCCGTCGTGAAGAGCGCCTCAATGCCCTGTGCGCCGACTTGTCGAAACAGACCGAGGTCCATGGCCTGGTGCTCGACGTGCGTGATCGCAAGGCCATGGAGGAGGCGATAGCCAATCTGCCGCCTTCGTTCGCCAAACTGCGCGGGTTGATCAACAACGCGGGCCTGGCCCTGGGGGTTGACCCGGCGCCCAAATGCGATCTCGACGATTGGGACACCATGGTCGACACCAACATCAAAGGCCTGATGTACAGCACGCGCCTGCTGTTGCCGCGCCTGATCGCCCATGGTCGCGGTGCCAGCATCGTCAACCTCGGCTCCGTCGCCGGCAACTACCCGTATCCGGGCAGCCATGTGTATGGCGCGAGCAAGGCGTTCGTCAAACAGTTCTCCCTGAACCTGCGCTGCGACCTGCAAGGGACCGGCGTGCGCGTCAGCAACATCGAGCCGGGCATGTGCGAGAGCGAGTTTTCACTGGTGCGTTTCGCCGGTGACCAGGAGCGTTACAACGCGACCTACGCCGGTGCCGATCCGATCCAGCCACAAGACATCGCCGAAACAATTTTCTGGGTACTCAACGCCCCGGCGCACATCAACATCAACAGCCTGGAGCTGATGCCGGTGAGCCAGACCTGGAGCGGGTTTGCCATAGAGCGTAATAGCGACAGGGCATAAGACCGTGTAACCGCCAATCGCGGGCAAGCCCGCTCCCACAGGGTTTGTGCCGGTTCACTACAATGTGAACGGCGCAAAACCCTGTGGGAGCGTGGCTTGCCCGCGAAGGCGATTTCTCATTCAACGAAGATAATCGGCCAATCCGCCATAACAGGTCGCCAAGTGATAGGGCGTGGTCGAAGGCATATCCTGACGACTCACTTCACCCTGCTCATCCCGACACTCGTACCAGCCCTCTGCATGCAGATGGCGCTGCTGCAATGCCTGTAACTGCTGTAGCAGCGCATTCTCGCTGCCCGGGCGCAGGGTCAGGGCGCGCAGGTACTCGGCCTGAGCCCAGATTCGTTGGGTGGCATCCTTGGAAAGTCCCTCCAGAGTGAGCATCGCCCGCACTGCGCCGGTCTGTCGATCGACGCCCAGTTGCTCGGTGAACGCGAAGGCGCGCTCCAGTGACGTGTGCAATGCCGAACCGTGCAGTAACGGCGAAGACTCCAGCAGGAAATACCATTCGAACTGATGCCCCGGTTCAAACCAGTTAGCCTCGGCCCCCAGCGGTTTTTCCATCAACACATCGTGGTGCGGATCGATAAAACGCTCGTGCATGGCAGTGCATAAATCAACGAGCGCGTCTTGCACGGCGTTGTCTTCACGTACCGACAACGTGGCGAGGAAGGCTTCGGCCAGGTGCATCAGAGGATTCTGCAGCGGTCCGGTGTCGAGCGATGACCAGTCACGATCAAGGCTGGCTTCGTACAGGCCGTCACCCGTGGCGAAATGCTGCGCAATCGTTGCCAGTGCCGCGTTGAGCACCGACTCCACCTGCGGTTCGCGAACTTTGTCCCAGTAATGGGCGCAGGCGAAGAGGATGAATGCGTGGGTGTAGAGGTCTTTGCGCTGATCCAGCGGGGCTCCGTGCGGGTCGATGCTGTAGAACCAGCCGCCGTGCTCGGTGTCGTGAAAATGCGTTTGCAAGGAGTGGAACAACGCTGCGGCGCGCTCTTCGGCGGCCGGCACCTGGCCGATCAGGCTTGAAAACAGATACAACTGCCGCGCGCAGGCCATTGCCCGATAGCGTTGAGGAGGCAGCGGTAGATGACTGGCGTCCAGTGCTTCGTACGGCAACGCCATATCGGGGTTCCAGCCGGGTCCTTGCCAGAGCGGCACGATCACGTCCAGAAAGTGCTGTTGCACCCGGGCGAACAGTGCGGTCAATTCAGGCTGGGAGGCGGAGCGGGAAACTGGCGGCATTGGCTGGCGTCGTCACGGCAGGTTGATTGCGCGACATGTTAGCAGAGAGGTCGGCCCGAGCGATGTCTGTCAGGCCGCCTTCGCGAGCTTGCTCGCGAAGAGGCCATCACAGGCGATAAAAAAATCAGCCCGCCAGCAACCAGGCCCCAGTCGCCGCCGAACCCGCACCCACCAGCCGAACCAGCGGTGCCGCCGCCTGAGGCAACACCCGCACCACCGCATAACCCGCCGCATGCAATGCCGCAGTCGCCACTACAAACCCCGCCGCATACGCCCAAGGACTCGACATGTCCGGCAACTCCAACCCATGCGCCACGCCATGGAACAGCGCGAACACCGCGGTCGCGCCCACCGCCAGGCTCAACGGCGGACGCACTGCCAGGGCTACCGCCAGACCCAACGCCAACACCGATCCCGCAATCGCGCTTTCCAGCGCTGGCAGCGCCAGCCCTTCAAAGCCCAAGAGCCCGCCGATCAGCATGGTGCCGACGAATGTGCAGGGCAAAACCCACCGCGCGGCGCCTTTCTGCTGCGCAGCCCACAGCCCGACTGCAACCATCGCCAGCAAATGATCGAGGCCTGCGATCGGATGGCTGATACCAGCGATCAAACCGTTATCGCCATGACCCGGGTGGGCGAATGCGACGGCCGGAGTCAGCAGCAGGGCCATGGCGCCCAGAATGCGTTTAAGTGTCATGGATAAGCTTCCTTGTTGATAACAGTTGAGCGAGATCAGGCCCCGGTCAGCAGGCCCTGGCGTTCGATGAAGGCGATTATTTCCTCCAGTCCCAAGCCGGTTTTCTGGTTGCTGAAGACAAACGGCTTGCCGTTACGCATGCGTTTGGTGTCGCTGTCCATCAGTTCCAGCGACGCGCCTACCAGCGGCGCAAGATCGATTTTATTGATCACCAGCAGATCGGATTTGCAGATCCCCGGCCCGCCCTTGCGCGGCAGCTTGTCGCCAGCCGACACATCGATCACGTAAATGGTCAGGTCGGACAGTTCCGGGCTGAACGTCGCCGAGAGGTTATCGCCTCCGGACTCAACCAGAATCAGGTCCAACCCGGGAAAGCGACGGTTCAGTTGATCCACGGCCTCCAGGTTGATCGAAGCGTCTTCGCGGATCGCCGTATGCGGGCAGCCGCCAGTTTCCACTCCGATGATCCGCTCCGGCGCCAGGGCTTCGTTGCGCACCAGGAAGTCGGCGTCTTCGCGGGTGTAGATGTCGTTGGTCACCACCGCCAGGTTGTAGCGGTCGCGCAGCGCCAGGCACAAGGCCAGGGTCAGCGCGGTTTTGCCGGAACCGACCGGGCCGCCGATGCCGACACGCAGAGGTTGTGTGTTCATATGATTCTCCAAATTAAAAGGCCCTAGGAACGAAACAGGCGGCTGTACTGGCGCTCATGGGCCATGCACGCCAGCGACAAGCCGAAAGCGGCGCTGCCACAGTGTGCGGGGTTGATTCGGGTGGTGTTTTGCTGAGCCTGTTGCAGCAATGGCAGCAGTTCGCTGGTCAGGCGTTGCGCGGCTTGCTGGCCCAGGGGCAGGGTTTTCATCAACACGGCCAGTTGGTTTTCCAGCCAGCTCCAGAGCCATGCCGCCAGCGCGTCCTGCGCACTGATGTGCCAGGCGCGAGCGGCCAGCGCCCAACCGAGGGCCAGGTGCGGTTCGGGGTGTTGTTCGAGGAAGGCGCGGGCCGGGGCATCCAGTTCTGGCAAGCCATTGAGCAGTTGCTGCAGGGAATAGCCCATTTGCCGGCTTTCCTGGTGCAGCTCGCGGGTTTCCCGGCTCGCACGATGCTCCTCACAACGCTGTAGCAGTTCGCCCCAGTTTTCCTCGGCCGCAGCCGTGCAATGGGCGAGCAGTAGCGGCGCTTCAAAGCGTGCCAGGTTCAGCAGCAGTTGATCGCTGATCCAGCGTCGCGCACTGTCGGGATCATTGACACGGCCGTTATCCACAGCCATTTCCAGGCCTTGGGAATAGCTGTAGCCACCAATCGGCAATTGCGGACTGGCCAGACGCAGCAGGGCCCAGGCTGGATTCATGAACGCACGCCGAACTGGTGCAGCTTCGGCGGGTAGTTGAACGCTTCGTCACCATGGCGTGAATGGTGATGGCCCCCGCCATAGGCACCGTGTTCCGGCTGAAACGGCGCCTCGCAGCCCTCGACCCTGGCCCCCAGTTGTTCGAGCATGGCCTTGAGCACATAGTCATCGAGCAGACGCAGCCAGCCATCCCCGACTTGCAGTGCGACGTGGCGGTTGCCCAGGTGATAGGCGGCGCGGGTCAGTTCGAAGGCATTGGCGCAGGTGACGTGCAGCAATTGTTCGGCTCGGGCGCGGACGCGAACGATGCGCCCGTCTTCGCTTAGCAGACATTCGCCGTCATACAGCGGCGGTTGACCGCGCTCCAAAAACAATCCGACGTCTTCACCCTCGGCACTGAAACAGCGCAGACGGCTTTTGCTCCGGGCTTCGAAAGTCAGGTGCAACTCAGCGGCCCAGACAGGTTGAGGGTCGATTCTGCGATGAATCACCAGCATCGGAAGGCTTCCAACTATGAACAATAGTCAGGCTAGAGCAAGGGGCTTGCCAATGAAGCGATGTGTAGGAAAAAGGCGTTGAAGCCTGTAAGACGTTTGGCGGTGAAGTAGAAAACTGAATTAATTTGGTGCGAGGACGAGTGCGATGCACCAATTTGCGGCGCACGCTCAACTCGTCCACACACGGTCGGAGCTACTCGGTACTGCCGAGCCCCTGCCAATGCTTCAATCCGATAAAGATGAACCGCAACTGCTGGGTAATCTTCACCTGCGGTGTCAGGTGTTCGGGCAGCGCCTGCGTCGGCGGATCAATGATGTCTGGCAAGGTCGCAAACACGCTCTTGACGATCAGATCGGCCATCACGCTGAGCGCGGCGATATCGAGGTGTTGCAGTTTCGGCATCAGCGACAGATCAGTGGCCAGGTCCGAACTGATGTCTTCGCGCAAACGACCGATGGCCAGGCGCACCGGCAGCGAGCCACCGTATTGCTCCCGGGCCAGAAACAGGAATTGCGAACGATTGGCCGACACCACATCGAGAAAGATTCGTACGGAGGCGTCGATGATGCCGCCCATGACAAACTCGTTGTGGCGCACCAGGCGGATGGTTTCGCGGAAGGTCTGGCCGACTTCGCTGACCAGCACCAGGCCCAGTTCATCCATGTCGGCGAAATGCCGGTAGAAGCCGGTAGGAACGATGCCGGCGGTCCTCGCCACTTCGCGCAGGCTCAGGCTGCCGAATCCTCGGCCGCATTCCATCAAGTGGCGGGCGGCGTCCATCAGGGCGTTGCGGGTCTGTTGTTTCTGTTCGGCGCGGGGCAGCATCGCAAGGGTGTTTTTCTGGAGAGGGACAGCGGCGCACTCTAGCAAATAGGCTTTGCCGGCGTCGAACGTCTATCGGAGGATCTTGCGGGAAAGTACGGCGTGTATAAAGAGAAATGCCATAACGTCAAAAGCCCAATCCGTGAATTGGGCTTTTTTTCAGGGCCACCATGGGCTTAGCTCAAGGCGCTGTTGCGTTCGATGACGCGGTCACCACCACCTTCAGCCAGGGTTTGACCTTGTGGAGTGCGATCGGAACCGTCGGCAGCCAGGGTTTGACCTTGTGGAGTGCGATCGGAACCGTCGGCAGCCAGGGTTTGACCTTGTGGAGTGCGGTCGGAACCGTCGGCAGCCAGGGTCTGGCCTTGTGGGGTGCGATCGGAACCGTCGGCAGCCAGGGTCTGGCCTTGTGGAGTGCGGTCGGAGCCGTCAGCTGCCAGGGTCTGGCCTTGTGGAGTGCGGTCGGAACCGTCAGCAGCCAGGGTCTGGCCTTGTGGAGTGCGGTCCGAGCCATCTTGAGTGATCAGGCCTTTTTCTTTCAGGCGATCATTGCCACCTTCGGCAATGGTTTGACTGAACACAGAGTGGCTGGTTTTGACTTGCGGAGTGGCCTGGTCAGCAGCCGGCAGGGCAAAAGCAGTGCTGGCCAGCATTGAGAGAGTAAGGCTAAGCAGTAATTGGCGTTTCATGATTGGATGCTCCGTAGGAGGGCGATAAAGTGGGTACGAGGGCAATGTTACTCTCGATAAGTCGATATAAAAGTTCATAAAGGCAATGGTAATAATCAACGGAATTGATTGTTCGCTAAGAAGGCTCTAGATCGGGTGTTTCCGAAGGACCGTTTTGCACAGGTGTGGGTATTTTCGACCCACATCCGCCACACAAACGTGCGTGTGCGGTAACGCTGGAGGGGAGGGTAAGCACGCGACCGAGCGGCTATTTGTGTGCGAATCAATCTTTCTATTAAACCTGCGGCCGGTTTTTCAGTCGTAGATTTCAGGGCAGGCCGGTTCTGGCCTAACGTTTCACACGTGCGTCGCAGTCAGGGCGCTCAGTCGTATCAGGAGCTCTGTGCAATGACGCGCACTCGTAAAATTCTTCTCTGGACGGTCGCCAGCCTGGTTGTTCTGCTGGCCGTACTGGTTCTGGTCATCGCGTTCTTCGATTGGAACCGGATCAAACCTCCACTCAATGCCAAAGTGTCTGAAGAGCTGCACCGCCCGTTCGCCATCAATGGCAACCTGGCGGTCATCTGGCAGCGCGACCCCGACGAAGGTGGCTGGCGGGCGTGGGTGCCGTGGCCGCATGTAGTGGCCGAGGACCTGAGCCTGGGCAACCCGGACTGGTCGAAGCAGCCGCAGATGGTCACCCTCAAGCGCGTCGAACTGCGCATTTCACCTGTGGCCTTGCTGGCCCAACGCGTGGTGATCCCGCGCATCGACCTCACCGGACCCAATGCCCAGCTGCAGCGTCTGGCTGATGGCCGCGCCAACTGGACATTCAAGTTCGATCCCAAGGATCCGGACGCTGAGCCTTCGAACTGGGTGGTGGACATTGGCGCGATCGGCTTCGACAAGGGCCACGTCACCCTCGACGACCAGAGCCTCAAGACACAACTTGACCTGATCATCGACCCGCTGGGCAAACCGATTCCATTTAGCGATATCGTCGGCGACAAGGCGGCGAAAACCGCGCAAGAGAAGGGCGCCACCCCCCAGGATTACGCGTTCGCCCTGAAGGTCAAAGGCCAATACCACAATCAGAAACTGGCAGGCGAGGGCAAGATTGGCGGCCTGCTGGCCCTGCAGGATGCGGCCAGGCCGTTTCCGCTCCAGGCCCAGGTCAAGATCGCCGACACCAGTGTCGAGCTGGCTGGCACCCTGACCGATCCGCTGAACCTCGGTGCGTTGGACTTACAGCTGAAACTGGCCGGTGCCAGCCTCGGCAATCTCTACCCGTTGACCGGCGTGACCCTGCCGGATACACCACCCTATGCCACCGACGGTCATTTGATCGCCAAGCTGCATGAGCCTGGTGGCGCCGTGTTCCGCTACGAAGCGTTCAACGGCAAGATCGGCGCGAGCGACATCAATGGCAGCCTGGCCTATGTCGCCAGCCAGCCGCGGCCGAAACTCAGTGGCTCGCTGGTTTCCAATCAGTTGCTGTTTGCCGACCTGGCGCCAT
The DNA here is from genome assembly GCF_006094435.1 of Pseudomonas sp. MPC6. NCBI lineage: Bacteria > Pseudomonadati > Pseudomonadota > Gammaproteobacteria > Pseudomonadales > Pseudomonadaceae > Pseudomonas > Pseudomonas sp. MPC6. The sequence continues at coordinate 721,006 of NZ_CP034783.1, forward strand.
TGATCGGCGCCGACTCGAACGCCAAGCAAAAAGCCCGTGGCGGCGAAAGCAAGCAACCGGCGGACAAAGTCTTGCCGGTCGAAGCCTTCAAGACCGAGCGCTGGCGCGATATGGATGCCGACGTCGAATTCACCGGCAAACGCATCGTCCACAGCGAAAAACTGCCGTTCAACGACCTCTATACCCATGTGGTGCTGACCGACGGCGTGCTCAGCCTGGAACCGCTGCGCTTTGGTGTGGCAGGTGGCAAGCTGGATGCGCAGATTCGTCTGAACGGTCGCACCGAGCCGTTGGAGGGCCGGGCACAGCTCACGGCACGCGGCTTCAAGCTCAAGCAGTTGTTCCCGACGTTCGAACCGATGAAAACCAGTTTCGGTGAGCTCAATGGCGACGCCGACATCACCGGGCGTGGCAACTCGGTGGCCAAATTGCTGGGCAGTGCCAACGGCAACCTGAAGATGCTGATCAATGACGGCGCCATCAGTCGCGAGTTGATGGAGCTTGCCGGGCTGAACGTCGGCAACTATGTGGTCGGCAAGATCTTCGGCGACAAGGAAGTGAAGATCAACTGCGCGGCCGCCGATTTCGACATCAAGACCGGTCTGGCAACCACGCGGCTGTTCGTCTTCGACACCGAGAACGCGATCATCTATATCGATGGCACGGCGAATATGGCGACTGAACAACTGGACCTGACCATTTCTCCGGAATCCAAGGGGTGGCGTTTGATCTCGTTGCGTTCGCCGTTGTACGTGCGCGGCAAGTTCATCAAGCCGGATGCGGGTGTGAAAGCCGTTCCGCTGTTACTGCGCGGCGCCGGGATGGTTGCGCTGGGTGTCATTGCCGCGCCAGCGGCAGGACTGCTGGCGTTAATAGCACCGAGCGGGGGCGAGCCTAACCAGTGCGCACCGTTGCTGGAGCAGATGAAAGCGGGCAAGGCGCCGAAAACGGTATAAGGCTGAAAAAGCTCAAGCAATGATCTGTAGCAAGCTTGATCGCTCGCTATGGATCGTTGCAGTAGGCATTTCCAAGGTCGCCGATCAGCGGTTATTGTGGATTGTTGAGTGCCTCAGGCGCTGGGTTCTATCAATATTTTTTAAATATTAAACATAGAGGCGTAATGGTCGGGGGCTTGGTAATAACCTGTCATGCATGAACGGTGGAAAGTACAGCTCGGGATGATAAGTTGGAGCGGTCGGTCATCTGGCTGATCCCGAATAATACTTACATGGAAGTTTATATGACTATTTTAGTACCCAGTGCTGAAGAGAGCATGGCTTTTTTTGCAGGCGCACAACTCGCCCCTCTGGTTAACAGGCGCAACCAAATCAGATCCTTTGCCGCGTTGAACGGTGAAGCAGTTGCCAAATCTGATTTTCTAATAGGTGATAATGCACCGGTAGCGATTGGGTTTACCGACAATCTTGACGAAGAAAAAAAGAGTGCGGCGGCGGACAGTATCCATTTTGCAGAGCGCTATGCTGATTCATACTCCGATCGGAAAAAGACATCTGTTGAATGGCACACGAAATACGCTGAGGCATTGAAACATTGTGGCTGGTCGCTGACTAATTCCAAATATCAGGAGCAAGAGGTCAAGCAAACGAATGTCACAATGGATTCCATTGTCCTGGATCTGGTCAAGGCAGTTGCTGGCCGTAACGCACCGGCGATGCTGACAATGTTGGGGCAGGCCTTTGACAAAATGAAATCCGATGACGAGCTTGTCACTTTATTCGATCGTAATAGCAAAAGCGGCAACGACGCAGACTTCAGGCTCGTCCCTTGTCTGCAAACCCCCGGAGGGACAGCAGTTGCTGCCTTCGTGGCGGTGGATTGCAATCTTTCAGCGTCGCAGGGCGGCGCCTGGTTTTGGAAGTGGAAATTTTCAAATTTGAAAATGAAAAGAGTAGCTACTGTCATGGAGCTCAATTTGCGTATGCATGAGCGCAGGAAGGATCAAATCATGGAGGCCCTTGATATAAGTTCGGACGAATTTTTTAAGGGTGTCAAGCTCAAGTGATGGAAGCGCTATTGGCTGCAGGATGAGCAGCCCGTTTTTAAAAGAGGCAGTTTGGAGAACAATATGATCAAGGATGATGTTGTTGTAGTGGCGGGTAATGTGTTGTCCGTTTCAAGCGATGTTGTTGATCCTTGGAAAGAAGCTGTGATCAGCTCGCTGCTGTTCTCTCGGCTCTATGCTAATTCACAAGCTGACAGGTTTGCCCAAGCGCAGCAATGGTATAAAGATTACGATGATGCCTTGGGGCGTTTGAAGTGGGAGCTTAAGGCTAATAGGAGTAATGATTTTGAGCCCATGGAAGGCAGTGTCATCGTGGTGAAAGATCTGATTAAAACCCAAATGGTGGATGCTTTAGGCTCAGCTCAAGCTGAGCAGTTTGAGCGACTGATGCGCAGTATTGAACTCGCCTCGAGCGCGGAGATGCTCGCCGCGCAGGTTGGGGAGCATGCAGTGGTCAAGGTGGCTGTGAATGACATTCATGAGGCTTCATGTTTGGCCCTGCAGCTGTGTTTGGTGGGGCAGGGGCCCCTCATTTGCTCGGTGTTTGTTCGCTTTGACACCACTCAAGAGGTTGATTTTGATTTTTTCAATCAGAATTTCATGAGTGAACATATTGCAGGCAAGGTCAGTGTGGACGTTTCGCTGCGAGTGCTAAACAAAGTGAGTTATGAAAAAAGTCGAATGCGAGAGATTATTGCAAGCAAGCTTCCTGAAGCAGGAGAGCTCGCAGGTGCTTGATCTCTCTTGATAACTGTTTCTTTGGTTGTTTATTGCCGAGCACGGTATGCCCTTGTTTTACCTGTAAGAAGTTGGGGCTTCGCGCCAGCCCAACTTCTTACGTGCCTCGGCCTGGATTCAGTACGGTGATGTGGAATGACAGGGTTACAATTTGTTGTCGGACTTTTAATGATTTGCTTTTGTTTCTTTGGCTTTCTGTTGTCATGAATGGGAGCGGCCTTACTGCGTTACTGATGCGCAATAAGGCTGCTTTTTCGTTATAGATCTTTCAGAATATCGGCCATGTCATCCGCATGCTCTTCTTCCTGAGCCAGGATGTCTTCGAAGATGCGCCGGGTGGTAGGGTCTTGCTCGCCAATGTACTGAATGATCTCGCGGTAGCTGTCGATGGCGATGCGCTCGGCGACCAGGTCTTCGTAGACCATTTCCTTGAGCGAGTTGCCGGCCACGTACTGGGCGTGGGAGTTTTTCGACAGCAGGTCGGGGTTGAACTCGGGTTCGCCGCCCAGCTGCACGATGCGTTCGGCCAGGCGGTCGGCGTGTTGGGCTTCCTGGGTCGCGTGTTCGAGAAATTCGTCGGCGGCGACGTGGGCTTTCAGGCCGTTGGCCATGAAGTAGTGGCGCTTGTAGCGCAACACGCAGACCAGCTCGGTGGCCAGCGATTCGTTGAGCAAGCGCAGGACTTCTTCACGGTCGGCGCTGTAGCTTTCGGTCACTGCGCCGTTTTCGACGTTCTTGCGGGCACGCTCGCGCAGGGTGGTTACATCGGACAAATGCATATCGCTCATCTCGATCTCCTGGAGGCTGATCCGTTTTGCGTCACCTTCTGAGGAAGTGATCGCTACTTAAGGTGTGAGTAATGAGGGACGCAAAAAGTTTTATGTATTTTGGCATTGGAAACGATTGCAGCCTGCGCCAGGCGCTACAGGGAAATGCGCGCGGGGAAAGCCTGCGATCCGGGCACCAGGCCAGATAATCGGACTTCTTCCTGCAACCATGCAAAGAACGCCCGGACCGGCGGATGCCGTTCGCGCCCCGGCACGCAAAGAGCGCTGTACCCAGCCCCGTTGACCTGAATGTCGCCCCGGTAAGGCACCAGTAAGCCGCTGGACACACTCTCGGATACCAGAATATTGCTCGCCAGCACCAGGCCTTGCCCGGCGATGGCGGCTTGGAGGGCGTAATGTTCTTCGTCGTACTCCCGGACCGCCGGTTGCCCCGCCAGCCAGGTTTCGCCGGACTGCGCGCACCAGGCAACCCAGCCATGGGCATAGAGCCTGGAGTTGTGCCAGCTTACGCTGATCAGCGTGGGTGCCCGCTGCCCGGCCAGGGCCACTTGTTCGGGTGAGCCATAGACACCGAAGGATTCATCGAACAGGCACAGGCCATAAAGGTTCGGATAGTCATCGAGGCTGTAGCGCACTGCCAGATCGACGCTGGCGTCCTGATGCAAGTCGATGACTTCGCAATGAGTGTCGAGCCGCAGGCTGATCGTGGGGTGGCGGGCGTAAAAGCGTCCAAGACGTGGCACCAGCCAGAGGGCGGCGAAAGCGGCGGTGGTGGATATCGTCAGGCTCGCAACGCTGCGTTGCGGACGCAAGGTGTCGACGCTTTGCGCAATTTCCAGCAAGGCGCCGTGCAGGCTGTGGAATAGCCGTTCACCGCGCGCGGTAAGGCGCACTTGTCGTGGCAGCCGCTCGAACAGCGGCACACCGAGCCAGCTCTCCAGCGAACGAACCTGATGGGAAACCGCGGTTGGGGTTACCGAGAGCTCTTCAGCAGCAGCCTTGAAGCTCGACAAGCGTGCAGCGGATTCAAAGGCACGCAGGGCAGTGAGCGGTAGCGAGGCAAACATATGAATAACTCCATGAATGAAATTAATTCATCCAGAATGATTTTTGTTCATTTGAAGAGGGACGGCTTCGCGCCACAGTCTGCAAGGCACAAGCAGATCGAGTTTAATCCTTCAGGAGAATCAGATGAAAAAAATTCTAGCTGTTCACGCCAGCCCCCGTGGCGAGCGTTCTCACTCCCGGCGCTTGGCTGAGGTGTTTCTTTCGGCCTGGCAGGCCAGCCACCCGCAATCACATTTGACCCGCCGTGAAGTCGGCAGGAGCCTCATTCCGCCGGTCAATGAAGCCTTTGTCGCCGCGGCGTTTTATCCCGAACCCGAGGCGCGACCTCTGTCGATGCAGGCCGATCTGGCGTTCAGCGATGAACTGGTTGGCGAGCTGCTAGGCCATGACTTGCTGGTCATCTCCACACCGATGCACAACTTCAGCGTGCCCAGCGGCCTGAAAGCCTGGATCGATCAGATCGTACGGCTTGGCTTGACCTTCAATCACACCCTGGACAACGGCGTCGCCCAATATGAACCGTTGGTACGGGGGAAAAAAGCCCTGATCGTCACCAGTCGGGGCGGATTCGGTTTCGGGCCGGGTGGTGAACTGGAAGCCATGAACCATGCCGATCCGTTGCTGCGCACGGCGTTGGGTTTCATTGGCATTACCGACCTCACGGTGGTGGCTGCCGAGGGCGAAGAGTCCGCCGGGCGCACTTTCCAGATTTCCGCGGCCGAGGCCGAGCAGCGTTTACTCACACTGGCCAGGGAGTTCTAGATGGCCTGGCTGTTTTTGCTGATCGCCGCCGGGTTCGAAGTCACCTTTGCCATGGGCATGAAGTACGCCGATGGCTTCACTCGACTTTGGCCCTCGCTGATCACGGTGGCCGCCGCGGTGGGCGGGATTTACTTCCTGACCCTGGCCATGCGCGAGCTGCCGGTGAGCATCGCTTATCCGATCTGGACCGCCATTGGCTCACTGGGCACCGTATTTCTAGGGTTCGCGCTACTCGGAGAAAGCCTGACGGCCGTTAAAATGGTATCGGTGGGGTTGATTGTGGCGGGTGTGGTGGGGTTGAAATAGGGCGGTTGTCATAGACTGGTCGTCCAGTTGTCACCTTCGATGTCGAAGCTTGGCGGATGTCTTGCATCGCGCCTTGCCTCACCTCACCGATCACAAGGATGTTTGCCCATGTCGCAAGGTTCGGCCACGCGCTATCCGTTGGTTCTGGTTCCGGGAATGCTCGGGTTTATCTGTCTGCTGCTCTATCCGTACTGGTACGGGATTGTTTCGGCGTTGCGCCGGGATGGGGCAACGGTGATTGCGGTGCAGGTCTCGCCGCTCAACTCGACCGAGGTGCGCGGTGAGCAATTGCTGGCGCGGATCGAAGAGATCGTGCGGGAGACCGGTGCCGAGAAAGTCAATCTGATCGGCCATAGCCAGGGCTCGCTCACCGCCCGTTATGCCGCCGCCAAACGCCCGGATCGAGTCGCCTCGGTCACATCGGTGGCCGGGCCCAATCACGGTTCGGAGCTGGCGGACTACCTGCACAAACACTACCCGGCAGACAGCGCCAAGGGTCGCCTGCTCGGTGTTTTGCTGCGGCTGATCGGCGCGTTGATGAACCTGCTGGACACCGGTTATCGCGGGCCGAAACTGCCAGTGGATGTCCCAGCCTCGCATCAATCGCTGACTACTGCAGGCGTGGCGCTGTTCAATCAGCAATATCCGCAGGGGTTGCCGCTAACCTGGGGCGGGCAGGGGCCTGAAGTGGTCAACGGGGTGCGTTATTACTCCTGGTCCGGGACCTTGCAACCGGGTAAAACCGATCGCGGGTCCAACCTGTTTGATGGGACTAACCGAAGCTGTCGCTTGTTTGCCAGAACATTCGTGCGCGAAGTCGGGCATTGCGACGGGATGGTCGGGCGATACAGTTCGCATCTCGGTACGGTGATTGGTGATGAGTACCCGCTGGATCACTTCGACATCGTCAATCAATCGCTGGGATTGGTGGGCAAGGGCGCGCAACCGGTCCGGTTGTTTGTCGAGCATGCGGCGCGGTTGAAAGCGGCAGGGGTTTAGCAGGTCGACCGAATCATCGTTCTTCGCGAGCAGGCTCGCTCACATTGGACTCGGTTGCCCACAGAGTCTGCTCGCGAATGACATCAGATCAGGCAGCGCAAGGCCTACGGCGCAATACGGTGGTCCAGCGCTCCGAAACAATCACCCCGGCCAAGGTCAGGACCCCACCCACCAGGTGATACATCGCCAATTGCTCGTGCAGCACCACCGTCGCAATCAGTGCCGTCATCAGCGGCAGCAGATTGAAAAACAGTGTGGTCCGGCTCGGCCCCAGGCGCATAACCGCCTGCATCCAGGCCAGCGGCGCAATCATCGAAGCGAGCAGGCAGGCGTACAACACCAGCGGAATGTTCTGCAGGGTCAATCCGATTTTCGGTGATGTGAGAAACAGCGGAAACAACACGACTACCGCCACCAGTACTTGCAAATACAGCAAGACCAGCGGCGGCAAGCGCAATTGCCACTTTTTCAGCAGGGTGCTGTAGATCGCATAGGCCAGGGTGGCGATCAGCATCATCGCGTCGCCCAGATTGACGCCGTGATCCAGCAAGGCGCCGAGGCTGCCGGAGGAAATCACCACCAGCACCCCGGCAAACGACAGTACCGCACCGGCCAACGCCCCGGCAGTCAGGCGCTGGCCCAGGCTGACGATGGCCATGGCCAGTGACATCAGCGGCATCAGTGACAGGATGATCCCCATGTTTGTGGCCGAGGTCAGCGTCGCGGCGAAATACGCCAGGCTTTGATAGACCGCCATGCCCAGCACGCCGAGGATGAAGATCTTGCCCAGGTTCGGGCGGATCGCCGGCCAATGGGCAATTACCGGTTTGAGCATGAACGGCGTGAACAGAATCCCGGCCAGCAGCCAGCGATAGAAGCCAATCTCGGCGGGGAAAATCGCTCCAGCCGACATTTTGGTGATCACGGTGTTGCCGGCCCAGATGAAAATGGCCAGCAGGGGATACGCGTATTGCATTGGGAAAAACCAGAACGTTAATGAGGGATGATTATCGCCTGTCTGGATTAATGCCTATACTGCGATCCAGTCAATCTGCCACTGATTCCGGACAGCGTGAACAGTAAACACATCGATCTGCTGGATTTCAGCGTGCTACCGGCCCCGGTCTATTTCCGCTACGCCGACTTCAACTCCCACGAGTACGCCTCGGCCCACCGTCATCCGTGGGGTACCCTCGAGTATTCGGCCAATGGTGTGATGCACATGGAGATCGGCCGCACCCGCTTCATGTCGCCACCGCAGTACGCGGTGTGGGTGCCGCCGCAGGTCGAGCACAGTTTCCGCAGCAATCAGCCGATCAACTACCGCGCGGTCTGTCTGGCACCCCTGCTATGTCGTGACCTGCCACAACAGGCCTGCACCCTGGCGATCAGCGATATTCTGAAGGCGATTCTCAAGGACTTCGCCACGCGGGATGTGAAGATTCCCGAGTGCGACGCCGACAAACGTCTGGCTCAGGTGCTGGTGGATCAACTGCAACTGGCCCCGGTGCATGAGTGCTATTTGCCCTACGCCAGCAGCCCGGGATTGCTCGGCATTCTGGAAGCCATGCACGCCGAACCTGGAGATCATCGCCCCCTTGCAGACTGGGCCGCGCAAATCCATGTCAGTGAACGCACGCTGGCGCGCCAGTTCGTGCGCGAGTTGGGCATGAGTTTTGGCGAGTGGCGCCAGCGGTTGCGCTTTCTGGCGGCGATTGAAGCGCTGGACAGCCATCGCAGCATCCAGGAAATCGCCTTCGATATGGGCTACAGCACTGGGTCGGCGTTTATCGCGATGTTTCAACGCCAGTCCGGATGCACGCCGGAGCAGTATCGACGCAGCCAGCTGGAGAGCCGATGAAGGTGTAACAGGAGTTGTCTACACTGCAGAGCGAGGCCGCGCCCCTCGCTGCGGCAACAAGGAGAAAACTCCATGAAGATGTTGCATGTCCCTTTGTTGATGATCGGTGTACTGATGTGCGCCCAGAGTTTCGCCGCCACTGACCAACAGAACAAGATGACCACTTGCAACGCCGACGCCACCGCCAAAAGCCTCAAGGGCGATGAACGCAAGGCCTTCATGAGCACCTGCCTCAAAGCGGCGCCGGCAGCGGAGGCCGCCAAACCCATGACTCCCCAGCAACAAAAGATGAAAACCTGCAACGCCGATGCCGCGACTAAAGCCCTCAAGGGTGATGAGCGCAAGGCGTTCATGAGTGACTGTCTGAAGAAAAAATAATCGACTGGGGGCGAGATATTTGCGGTGACTGTACTGGCCCCATCGCGGGCAAGTCCGCTCCCACAGGGGTCTCGAATGTCTGCACATTCTTTGTTCAGCACAGATACCGTGTGGGAGCGGGCTTGCCCGCGATGAGTCCTGAAAGATTACTGAAAGTCCCACTAAGGTCAGACCCACACAATCCCTAGTGCTGTCACCGGAACGCTGGCAGACTGCCAATCCTTTTACGCCGTTCGTTTTGAGGCTGTATGCCAACGTTTTCTCAACGCCAAGTCTTGCTGATAATCAGTTGGGTCATCATCTTTGGTGGTTTGCTGCTGGTGATCCCGTTGCGACTGCTGCCCAGCCTGTTGGCCGGTCTGTTGGTGTTCGAACTGGTCAATATGCTCACCCCGCAGTTACAGCGGCTGATCGAAGGCCGGCGTGCGCGCTGGCTGGCGGTGGCGTTGCTGGGCACATTAGTGGTGAGCGTGCTGGCGTTGATCTTTGCCGGCGCCATCAGTTTTCTGCTGCACGAGGCGGAAAACCCTGGGGCTTCCCTCGACAAATTCATGGGCGTGGTCGACCGGGCGCGCGGGCAACTTCCGCCGTTCATCGATGCCTATCTGCCTGCCAGTGCCGCCGAATTCCGCGTGGCGATCGGCGAGTGGATGAGCAAGCACCTGAGCGACTTGCAACTGGTGGGCAAGGACGCGGCGCACATGTTCGTGACGCTGCTGATCGGCATGGTGCTGGGCGCGATCATTGCCTTGCAGCGGGTGCCGGACGTGACTAAGCGCAAGCCTCTGGCCGCCGCCCTGTTCGATCGTCTGCACCTGCTGGTCCAGGCGTTTCGTAACATCGTGTTCGCCCAGATCAAGATTTCCCTGCTCAATACCTTCTTCACCGGGATTTTCCTGGCGGTGGTCCTGCCGATGTTCGGCATCAAGCTGCCACTGACCAAGACCCTGATCGTGCTGACCTTCCTGCTCGGCCTGTTGCCGGTGATCGGCAACCTGATGTCGAATACCCTGATCACCATCGTCGGTTTGTCGCTGTCGATCTGGGTGGCGGTGGCGGCGCTGGGTTACCTGATCGTTATCCACAAGCTCGAATACTTTCTCAATGCGCGCATAGTTGGCGGGCAGATCAGTGCCAAGTCGTGGGAGTTGCTCTTGGCAATGCTGGTGTTCGAGGCCGCGTTCGGCCTGCCGGGGGTGGTGGCGGGGCCGATTTATTATGCGTATTTGAAGAGTGAGTTGAAGCAGGTGGGGATGGTTTGATCAGGTATTGATCTGACTGTGGCGAGGGAGCAAGCTCCCTCGCCACAGGTCTTTCAGGTCAATCCATCGTGCCGTAACGCTTGGCCGCTTCAATAGCCAACCCACTGCCGATGCTGCCAAAAATGTTCCCCTCCACATGCCGCGCATTCGGCAACATCGCCGAAACACTGCCGCGCAGCGCCGGAATCCCGCTCGAGCCACCGGTGAAGAACACCGTATCCACCTGATCGACCCGCACATTCGCATCGTTGAGCAACTTCGTGACGCTGTTGCGCACGCGCTCGAGCAGGTTGTCGATGGCCGATTCGAACAGCGCCCGGCTCAGCTCCACGCTCAGCCCCGGCTCGATGCGGTCCAGTGGCACATGCCGGCTGTCGGCGTGGGTCAGCTGAATCTTGGTTTCTTCCACTTCCATGGCCAGCCAATGCCCGGCGCGCTGGTCGATCAGCTTGAACAGGCGGTCGATGCCGCCCGTGTCTTCGATGTCGTAGCGCATGCTGCCCAGTGCCAGGGTGGACTTCTGCGAGTACACCGAGTTGATGGTGTGCCAGGTCGCCAGGTTCATGTGGTGGCTGGTGGGCATGTAGGCGCCACTCTTCATGCGGCTGCCGTAGCCGAACAGCGGCATCAGGCCCTGCAGGCTCAGTTGCTTGTCGAAATCGGTCCCGCCGATGTGCACGCCGCCGGTGGCGAGGATGTCGTCGTGACGATTGTCGTGGTTGCGGCGCTCGGGCGACAGGCGCACCAGCGAGAAGTCGGAGGTACCACCGCCGATGTCGACGATCAGCACCAGCTCTTCCTTTTCGATGGTCGACTCATAGTCGAACGCCGCCGCAATCGGTTCGTACTGGAACGACACATCCTTGAAACCGATGGCGCGGGCCACATCCACCAGGGTGTTTTCCGCTTCCTGGTCGGCCATTTCATCGTCGTCGACGAAGAACACCGGACGACCCAGCACCACTTCATCGAACTCCCGACCGGCGGCCGTTTCCGCGCGTTTCTTCAATTGGCCGATGAACAGCCCGAGCAGGTCCTTGAACGGCATCGCGGTACCGAGGACACTGGTGTCGTGCTTGATCAGCTTGGAGCCCAGCAGGCTCTTGAGCGAGCGCATCAGGCGGCCTTCGTAGCCTTCGAGGTACTCGTGCAGCGCCAGCCGGCCGTACACCGGGCGACGTTCTTCCATGTTGAAGAACACCACTGACGGCAGGGTGATCTTGTCGTCCTCCAGCGCGATCAGCGTTTCCATGCCGGGGCGCAGCCAGCCGACGGTGGAGTTGGATGTGCCGAAGTCGATACCACAGGCACGGGCTGGAGATGCGTTTTTCATGTCTTTCAGGTTCCGGTTAAAAAACGGCCGCGCAGTGTATGTCACTGCGGCACAGATTCGAAGGCCGACTATCCGCTAAATCTCAGCTATTAGCGCCTTGAAAGACTATCCTTTGCCCCAAACTTGTCTGCATTGGGCCTGGCAGCCACCGGACGGTCGCAAGAACCGCCCACTGCTGCCGATAAACTTCTGATGCGCCGCCCGGTCACAATCTTGAGATCGGTCAAACCCGGTGATGCAAATCAAGTGCATGCTCTGGCAGGTGGCGCGATATCGATAACGGATGGTGACTCCCACGATGGACTTCAAAGATTATTACAAGATTCTCGGTGTGGAACCGACTGCGGACGATAAGACGATCAAGGCGGCTTATCGCAAGCTGGCGCGCAAATACCACCCCGATGTCAGCAAGGAAAAGGACGCCGAAGCCAAATTCAAGGATGCGTCGGAAGCCTATGAAGCGCTGAAAAGCGCCGACAAACGCGCCGAATACGACGATTTGCGCAAATACGGCCAGCACGGCCAACCGTTCCAGGGGCCGCCGGGTTGGCAGGGACGAGGCGCTGGCGGTTTCGGTGGTGGTCAGGACACGGGCGATTTTTCGGATTTCTTCAGTTCGATCTTCGGCGGCCGTGGACCTGGTTTTGAGGGTGGACAGTCGCGTCGCAGCACCGGACGTCGAGGGCAAGACGTGGAAATGGAATTACCGGTTTTTCTGGAAGAAACCCTCTCGAACGAGTCGAAGAAGGTCAGCTTCCAGGTGCCGCAGTACAACGCTGCGGGCCAGCATGTCAGCAACACCAGCAAAAGCCTGAACGTGAAGATCCCGGCCGGCGTGGCCGACGGCGAGCGTATCCGCCTCAAGGGCCAGGGTGCACCGGGTGTCGGTGGCGGCGCCAATGGCGACCTGTACCTGATCATCCGTTTTGCGCCGCACCCGAAATACGATGTGGAAGGCGAGAACCTGATCATCACGCTGCCACTGGCTCCTTGGGAGCTGGCGCTGGGCACTGAAGTCGCGGTGCCGACCCTGACCGGCAGAATCAATCTGAAGGTCCCGGCTGGCAGCCAGAACGGCCAGCGCATGCGCGCCAAAGGTCATGGCCTGATGAACAAGACCGGCGAGCGCGGTTACCTGTTCGTGCAACTCAAGGCCGTCATGCCTAAAACCTCGGACGACGAGGTCAAGGCGCTGTGGCAGGAACTGGCGAAAAAAGCCGCTTTCAATCCACGAGAAAACTTCTGATCCAAGAGACGGAGTAGCCCACCATGAGCAGCCCCCTGATCGTTCAACTGGACATGGCAGAATTCTGTGAGGCGACCGATTTGTCGGACGTCTACGTGATCGAAATCGTCGAACACGGCATCCTCGAACCTCAGGGCGCGCAGCCCAAGGATTGGCGTTTCAACGATTATGAGCTGGCGCTGGCCAAGCGTGCCGCCAAGCTGCGGCACGACCTGGAGCTGGAGTGGGAAGGTGTTGCCCTGGCGCTGGATTTGCTTGAAGAAGTCCAGCAGCTACGGGCGGAGAATCGGATGTTGAAGCAGCGGTTGGGGCGGTTGGTGGTGGAGTAGCGAAATGGTTAGACTCCTGACCGAACTTTAGAAACTCGGCTTACAGTCGCATAGTGATTCAGAATTCATTAAGCATGCGGTTGACTCGACTTGCTATGGAACCGCCTTGCCTTCTTATCTCAGCTTGCCTAGCTCTCGGTGCGCGCCCCTCTTGTATCAGTCGGTTATTCAACGTTAGTATCTGATCGTTGACTAGCGCCCTTCGCATTTCCTCCCGAGTATCCGCAAAGCCTGGGTCTCGCTCTTGTATTTGAGACACTCTAATTCTCGGATTTATGTTCGTTGAATCTCCACCACCCCGAACCGGTTCTCGAGGGCTTGTGACCATTTGGCCACTGCTATTACGGCGTGTCACTGTTACTTCCCCTTTGCTATTTTTATGCACTCCTTCCTTTTGATTCGAGGGCTTGGATGGACCGGCTTTTAGATTTGGGTTTTCTAGAGCGCTTGGGCTGTTTGGTCCGAAAGGATCACTAGCTCTCGCAGAGTCGTATCCAGCAGGACTCGGACGCCCATGATTATAGGAGGTTTGTCGCGGAAGGCCGTTACGTGGCCCTGGTGCTCCACCGACCACAAGTGCTGATTCGAAGAACCCCGATAGCCCTTGCCCTGTTTCAGGGCGCATTTCCCCCATTCCAGACGGAACATAGGCGATACCTTTTCGCCCCGTCTGCTCGGCGCCACCAAAGAAAAAATCAAATGCACGGGAAAAAAATTTGCCTGCTTTCATGTGTCCGGTCGGATCCGAAGAATTCACCGGATCCCCCACGCAATACATATATGCATTCAATCCGCCTCTCCCAAACGGGCTCCAGCTGTCCGGGCTATGAAAACGCATCAATGTCGGGTTGTAAGCCCGGTAGCCATTGCCCAGCAAATACCAGCCGAGGCGCGGCTCGCGCAATTCACCGTTGAACCCGATGTTCGTCGCTACATCTTGATGCGCGGACTGCTGGCCGTAGGCGGAATAAGCGATGGCATTAGATTTGCCACTTGCGACTTCAGCGAGTATCGAGTTTTTATTGTCGGCAGCCAGCAGGACAGTGCGCGACTGTTGTGCGGACGCTTGGTTATCAGCAGGTAACTGAGGCATGGCGCAGCCTTCCTTGGTGAGAGCGTTGATAGTGATCAGCGCTCCCAGTCTGACCCTGTTGCAAAGTGCCGGGAACTAGCAGAACTGATAGTCGGGCGCCCCCCCTGGCGCTGGATCTGCTGGAATAGGCCGGCAACTCCTGGCCAAGACCGCGCTCAACCATCGACGGATGGTCGAATCCAGCCTGCACCGGCCCTCCTACACAAGCGCCGTTGTTTCAGATTCGCCGGGGCAACACCACGGTAAACAGCGTGCCCTCGGCCTCACTGGAGCTGACCTCGATCGTCCCTGCATGGGCGTTGACCACTTCCTTGACGATAAACAAACCCAGTCCGAGGCTGGTTGACGGCTGGCCAAGTTCTTCGTCGGCACTGCGCACCAAAGGATCGAAGATGGTGCCAATGGCATTCTCGGGAATCGGCGTGCCGTGGTTGAGCACCGTGAGACGAACCGTATCTGGTTCGCCAATGAGCCTTATCGTCACATCCCGTTTGTTCGAACCATGCTGCAACGCATTGCCGATCAGGTTTTGCAGGAGTTGACCCAGGCGCCCTGCATCCCAGACGCCTCGGGTGTCTCCTGATACGTCGAGTATCGGATCGCACTCCGGGTTGCCGGCACAGGCTTCGGCGATCGCGGCATGGGCGGCGTCCGCCAGGTCCATCGGGACGGGTTCGATCGGCAGGCTCTTGCCCAGGCGACTGCGCACCAGCTCCAGCAAATCGCCGACCATCACCGCCATGTGCCGCGCGCCGCGCTTGATGTTGATCGCGCAGGTCAGCGCATCGCCCTCGAGCGTCACCTTGCGCAGCAGCAGTTCGGTGGACATGCTCACCGCTTGCAACGGCGCGCGCAGGTCATGGCCGAGGATCGCCAGAAAGATGTCCCGCGAATGATTGACCTGTTCGGCATAGGCCGCGGTGGACTCGGCAAGGGCTTCGTCGATGGCTTCATTGAAGCGGATCATGTCCTGGAAATAGGTCATGTCCGGCGACTCCAGGCTGCCTACCCACAGACGAATCACGCAGGCGCGCAAATGGCGGAACTCGGACGTCATCTGCACCAGATCGAACCCGACGTTGTGGCGCAGCTCTCCATGACAGGCCGCGGCCTCGTCCAGGCTCGGGGTTTTCTCCGGGCCTTCGCCTTTGGCTTTGGCCGCCTGTTCGCTGGCGGTCTGTGCCTTGCGCATATCGGCTGCCGCGGCGAGCAGGATCGACTTCGCGTGATCGCGCAATGTCGTGCGGTCCAGCGAATCGTCGGCGCTGATGGCATCGGCAAATGTTTCCCATTCATCAACGATACGATCTACGTGCTGCACAATGAATTCAGGTAAACGCATGACTGGGCATCTGCATGGCAATGATAGCCATTGAGTGTGGCGCATCCTGGCGCCTTTGTCGTGCCCCTGCCGCAAGCGCCGATGAAGCGGTATGGATGTGCACACAAGGTAGTAATTAATTATTTTTTCATGCTGTTAATTGAATGGTTATGACCGCTTGCCCAGCAGTGTCCGTTGTTTTTTTTCGATTTGTTGTTTCAGGTGTGTGGTGAGTAAATTGAAGGCTCAATTGAACTGCATACGGATATGCGATATGTCTGAATCCCCTATGGAAAACACCACGGTCGATGAGCCCGACGAACATGAAAAGGGTCGTCACTTCGACTTCATAAAAAGCACTATTCCCGAATGCCTTGTTCAGGCCTCGCCGCTGCGGCGCAAGGTACTGAAAGACACTAAGCCCACTCTTCCAGATTGGTATGAAAATAGTTCGGCGGATCAGCGCAGTGTACTGAAAGCGTTAATAGAAACCGACTGTCATGCGCAGAATAAATGGGACAAGACCTTGGCTGGCGTGGACAGCATCACCGCCTTTGCCAAGCCCTTATTGACCACGGCCTTGGCCGAAGCGGGTATAGACCTGGATGTCGAGGAAACCTGGGTGCGACTCTATTACCCGGTAGATTACAAGTTTTTCGGTATCTCGACGGGCGTGAGCACTGGCGATGTACGTAGCAGAACCTTCTCGTTGCTGCAGGCGGCATTGCATAACTTCGAAGCCTTCGAGGCCGGCGAGCGTTACTTTGATAAAAACTCCACATTCATTACCGAACCCGACGCGCAGGGACGCTTCGATGTTCTGTCTTGCGAGCTTGAAATTTCGCAGTTCGTCACGATCTGTCGAAAGCTGGATATAGGGGGTCAGTATGAAACCTATATCAAAGACATTCTTTATGAGGGCGGCACGGCGCATCAGCAGGCATTAAGCCAGGCTTACATCGATAGCAAAAAAACCGCCATGAAGGCCGCCGCCTATGCAGCCCTCCTGAACAGTGATATCGAACTCGCACATTACGAAATGTTGGTCGAGCTGATCAATGAACAGCCTGTCGTCAGGGATAAAAGCAGCCGACGCCCCATCAGCTATAGCCCGCTCCAGCTGATGGGGTACGAAATCGCCGAGTGTGCAGTGTTCTTTGCAACCCACGCCAATCGTTACGATGGCAGCTATGTCATTGCCTGGATTCCGGACGATCCCGAACACCCGATAAAAAAATACGCCTCGTTCGCGGACTTCGAAGCGCAACTGACCCATCAACTGATGTACCGGCCTCGGGGCAGCCGAATCGATAGCGCCAGTGACGCGCTCACCGACTATCAACGCTTTTTCAGCCGGTTCATCGGCGAAAAGGACCGGGGTCGTTTTTTTCTTCGATTTACCCAGAAGGTCCTGGACGCGCCGTCCGGCACTTACTGGAAAGACCAGGTGCGCGGTTATCTGAAGTATTTGAGCCCGGCGTCAAGATTGGTCGGTCCCGTAGAGGATCGGCACTGGCGACGAGACCCGCAGGAGAACATCGATTTGCAGGCCAAGCTGCCGCTGAACTTTCAGTGGGTCGGCATGGCTGGCATCTGGACTGAGATGTTTCGTCAGAAACGTCGGCATATGCGAGAGGACGCGCAAGTCCTTGCCGTCTCCACCGCCACCGAGGATGACCTCACGCGCGAACGTCGGCTCTCCAATTACCTGAATATCGGCCTGTCTGTCGTCGGTATTGCCGCGTTCGTTGTGCCGCCTGTAGGCGCGGCCTTGCTGCTGGTCACCGCGGACCAGTTGTTGTTCGAGACGATCGAGGGTGTGCGCGAGTTGAGCCAGGGTGACAAGGAAGCGGGCTGGGCCCACATCACCGATGTCCTGGAGAACCTGGCGACGATGGCGGCACTGGCGCCGGTTTTTCACTACACGGTTTCGCCTTTCGTCGAAGGCTTGAAGTCGGTCACCCTGCCCAGCGGCAAGACGCGGTTGTGGAAGCCCGATCTCCAACCCTACGAGCGAAACATCGAGTTGCCGGCAAACTCCAGGCCCAACGAGTTGGGGCTGCATCAGCATGCCGGTGAAAATATTTTGCCGCTGGAGGGCAAGCATTACGCGTTGAAAGAGCAACCGCATTCCGGAACATTCCGGATTCAGCATCCTGCTCGGGAGGACGCCTACCAACCCGAGTTGAACCATAACGGCAACGGGGCCTGGAGTCACGAGATGGACGCGCCGCTGGAGTGGCCGAAAAGCAAGTTGTTACGCCGTCTGGGCCCCTCGGTGGATGCCTTTACCGAGCGTGAGCGCGAACACATGCTCAGGGTCAGTGGCACACATGAGGACGTACTGCGTCGAATGCATGTCGAGGGTGAGCCGACGCCGCCGCTGCTGGCCAACACTCTCGCACGGTTTCAAGCCTATGCCGATGCCGGCGAAGTGGGGACGCAGATTCGTCGCGGGCAACTGCAGAATGACCTTTGCGGCTATGCCGCTTCCTTGATGGTCGAGCTGCCAGGGTGGCCCCGTGCCAAAGCGATAGAGGCGTTCGAGGGCGCTGATTTGAGCGGCCACTCCTTTCAATATGGTGATATCGCCGCACCGGCTTCAGACGTCATCAGGGTCAGCCGAGCCGAGCTTATGGCGGGGCAATTGCCGGAGCGTGTGCTGACCTTCCTCAGCGAGGAGCAAATCAAAGGTCTGGTCGGCCAACATGTCGCACCGCAGAGGCAGGCGCTGACCTTGCGAGACCGGCTGGCCGACCATGCAGATCAGGCCAGGGCGCGGATCTTCCAGAGTTTGTCCCAAGACCGGGAGAAAGCGGGAAATTCCCGGACTCAGTTGGTCCAGCGCAGCTTTTCCTCGGTGCCGACCCAGCTCGCAAGCGAATTGTTGGAGGATGCGACGCCCGACGAGCAGCGCCAGATGAAAACCACCAGGCGTCTACCGTTGCGATTGACGCAAAAAGCGCGTCTGGCGCAGCAAGAGGTGCGCCTGGCGCGGGCTTATGAGGGGCTTTTCCTGGGGACTCTGGCGATGCCGGACACTGAAAGCCTGGTCCTGCATACGCTGGGGAAACTACTTCACTCGCCGGGCGATTTGCGCATCGAGGTCCGGGATGGCTCCTTCACCGCAGCGATACGAGCCAGCGTCGGCCCCGAAGATGCCCTTGAGCGCAAAGTGTTGGTACGTACCGGGGAGGGGCAGTACGAGGCACGCGACGCCAGCGACAATCATTTACATGGAAGGGATGACCTGTATGCCGCCCTTCAGCACGCCTTGCCAGATGCTCAACGTAGATCCCTGGGTGTGCCCCACGTGAGTCAGGGGGCCGATCTCGAGGCACTGATCCAGCAACACGCACTCGCGCGTGATGAATTGCGCGCGGTTCTGAAAATGCAGGCGCAACGTCAACCGTTCTTCAGGCCGCTGACGCTGTTGCCCGACGGTCGGCGCGGCTACCCATTGAGCGGTCGCGGCCAGAATGTCTGGGAGCGGATTATCGAGGAGCGGGTCAGGACGCTCTACCCCGATTTTACCCTTGAAGACGTCGATGAATTCGTTGCAGCCCTGAATGCTCGAGACGACTCGCCAGAGCACCAGCTGAAACGGCTCGAGCGGGAATACAAGCAATTGGATCACCGCCTGCAAACCTGGTTGCGGGCGCCGAATGAGTGGTCTGGCGCAAGAGACAGCCCGCAGTACGTCAGGGAGTGGGGCGCGAGGATAAGAATCGTCAAAGCCCTCAAGCAAGCCTGGCAAAGGACCGGTCCTAAAGACTATGACGCCTACGGCAATTATCGCGGCCAGAGCATTGATCTGAGTGACACCTCGTTGCAATACCAGCTGCGCAGCTTACCGACGCTGGAAGCGAATTTCGATCATGTCACCCGGCTGAGATTGAGTCGTTCGCAGTTCAGCAATTTAGTCGAGGGGGTGCTTGGACATTTTCGCCAGCTGCGTGCCCTGGACCTCTCCAGTAACCAGCTGACCCGCCTTCCTGCAGCGATCAGCGACATGCCGCACCTGCTTGAACTGCACTTGGGCAATAACCAGATCATGTTGACCGGGCCAGCCATCGAGAGCATCAAGAACCTGACCCGGCTAAAAGTACTCGGGATGGAAAACAATCCCCTGGCTTTGGCGCCCGATGTCAGCCGAATGCCTGACTTGCACATACTGAACCTGTCGAACACCGGCCTCGCCACCTGGCCTGCCGGGACCTTTGCCTTGCCCCGACCCCGGCACTTCGACTTGAGGTTGGTGAATAATCCGATCACCCAGTTGCCCGTGGTAGCCCCGGGTTCCGTGCGGGCTGAAATAGTGGCACGCACGCTGATCAGTCGTGAGCCGCCATGGCTTTCGGCAGAAAATCTTGCAACCCTTGACACCTACATCGAGTCGGTAGGACTTGATCCTGACCGGCGACCGCCCAATTCGGTGATGTCCGATAGCCGCTTCTGGATCAACGCGCTGCCGCCGCAGGAGCGGGCGACGCCTGAATTACGCGCGTTAAAACGTGATCTCTGGGGCGCGGTGGCGGACGAGTTCGGTTCCGAGGCATTTTTTGCTGAAATCAAAAAACTCGCCGGCTCCTCGGATACTTTTCCCGAGTATCGAACCGAGCTTGCCGGCAAGGTCTGGCGAATGCTGGAGGCGGTAGCCGAAAACCCCGAGCTGCGCGAGAGGCTCTTCCAAGACGCGTTTGTTCCCTCCACCTGTGTCGATTGCGGGGCTCAGCTGTTTAACGCCATGGGCATCGAAGTATTGGTTCATGAGGCCTACGGTCTTGTCAGCAAGGACTTGGTGGAAGCGGAGCTGGTGAGTCTGGCCAAGGGCAAGTCACGTCTGAATGAGTTGGGCAGGATTGCCCGGGCGAGGGTCAAGGAACTGCTGGAGCAAGGCCGCAAACTTCCTGAATATGATCAGGACGGCGACCTGATCGTACAGCGGGATGAAGAGGGAAACGCCGTCAGGTCTATTGATGAAGTGGAAATTCATCTTGCCTATCCCACAGCTCTGGCCGAGCGCCTGGATTTGCCTTGGCAGTCGCGCAGCATGATGTTCGAGGAGAACGATGTCACGCTGCTGCTGATAGAGGCCGCCTACAAGCGAGTACTCGCGCTTGAGGAAGGAGATCTTCTGAGGGATTCAATTATCGAGCAGGATTTCTGGAACCGGTATATCCAGGGTGCCAACCGCAAAACGTTCAATGCTATCCGGCGTCAAATCGACGCGGTGTTGGACCTGCAGACCGCACAACAGCAATGGTCGCAAACCGCCGATGCGTCGGCGCGTACGCGACTGCGCGAAAAAATCACGACACTGGCGACGCTACTCGGCAAGCAGCCAGTCGATGTCCCTCCCGGTCGCGTGATGACAAATGATGAATACACGGCAGAGCTTGATGTGCTCAATACCGAAAAGAACAACCTGCTGAAGAAACTGACCCGGGAAGCAATGGCTAGAGCCAAACTTCAACGCGTCGAAGTCCCCCTTGCGGTGCAGCCGGATAACCGGTGAGTTGTCGTTGAATCCAAGGCCAGGGAGCGTTTTTTGCTTTCAGGCCTTGTTTGTGTTCGGCTACTCAGAACAGGAAATACCGCTGGGCCATCGGCAGCACATCCGCCGGTTCGCACCACAACAGCACGCCATCGGCCTTGACCTGATAGGTCTGCGGATCGACGGCGATCTCTGGCAGGTAGTCGTTGTGAATCAAGTCGGTTTTCTGCACGTCGCGACAGCCTTTGACCACGGCGATTTTTTTCTTCAAGCCCAAGGATTCCGGTACCCCGGCTTCCTGTGCCGCCTGGCTGATAAAGGTCAGGCTGGTGGCATGCAGCGAGCCGCCATAACTGGCGAACATCGGACGGTAGTGCACCGGTTGTGGCGTCGGGATCGAGGCGTTGGCGTCACCCATCAGGCTGGCCGCGATGGCGCCGCCCTTGAGGATCAGCGTCGGTTTCACGCCGAAAAAGGCTGGACGCCAGAGCACCAGATCCGCCCATTTGCCGACTTCCACCGAGCCCACTTCATGGCTGATGCCATGGGTGATCGCCGGGTTGATGGTGTACTTGGCGATGTAGCGTTTGGCGCGGAAGTTGTCGTTGCCGGCACCGTCGCCCGGCAACGCACCGCGCTGTTTTTTCATCTTGTCGGCGGTCTGCCAGGTGCGGGTGATGACTTCGCCGACCCGGCCCATGGCCTGGCTGTCGGAACTGATCATCGAGAACGCGCCGAGGTCGTGCAGGATGTCTTCGGCGGCGATGGTTTCGCGGCGGATGCGGCTTTCGGCGAAGGCCACGTCCTCGGCGATGCTCGGGTCCAGGTGGTGGCAGACCATCAGCATGTCGAGGTGTTCGTCGATGGTGTTGCGGGTGAACGGCCGGGTCGGGTTGGTGGAGCTGGGCAACACGTTGGGGAAACCGCAGGCCTTGATGATGTCCGGCGCATGGCCGCCGCCCGCGCCTTCGGTGTGGTAGGTGTGGATGGTGCGGCCCTTGAAGGCGGCGAGGGTGGTTTCGACGAAGCCCGATTCGTTGAGGGTATCGGTGTGGATCGCCACCTGCACGTCGTATTGGTCGGCGACGTTCAGGCAGTTGTCGATGCTTGCTGGTGTGGTGCCCCAATCTTCGTGCAGCTTGAGGCCAATGGCACCAGCCTTGACCTGTTCGATCAAGGGCTCCGGCAGGCTGGCGTTGCCCTTGCCGGTGAAGCCGATGTTCATCGGGAAGGCGTCGGCGGCCTGAAGCATGCGGGCCAGGTGCCACGGCCCGGAAGTGCAGGTGGTGGCGTTGGTGCCGGTGGCCGGGCCGGTGCCGCCGCCGATCATGGTGGTGACGCCACTCATCAGCGCTTCTTCGATCTGCTGCGGGCAGATGAAGTGGATATGGGTGTCGATGCCGCCAGCGGTGAGGATCATGCCTTCACCGGCGATCACTTCGGTGCTGGCGCCGATCGCGATGGTGACGCCGGGCTGGATGTCCGGGTTGCCGGCCTTGCCGATGCCGGCGATGCGCCCGTCCTTGAGGCCGACGTCGGCCTTGACGATGCCCCAGTGATCGATGATCAGCGCGTTGGTGATCAGGGTGTCGACCACTTCGGCGGCCAATAACTGACTTTGGCCCTGGCCGTCGCGGATGACTTTGCCGCCGCCGAATTTCACTTCTTCGCCGTAGGTGGTGAAGTCCTTTTCCACTTCGATCCACAGCTCGGTGTCGGCCAGACGGACCTTGTCGCCGACGGTGGGACCGAACATGTCGGCGTAGGCTTGTCTTGAGATTTTCATGGGGTTGCCTTGGGATTCAATGGTTTTCGAGACCGCTCGCGTCGCTCGCTATCGCTGGCAAGCCAGCTCCTACAGGGGATTGCAGTACAAGCCGAATGCCGGCGAACGCGATCGCATTCCGGCGCCGAATGCCGGCGAACGCGATCGCATTCCGGCGCCGAATGCCGGCGAACGCGATCGCATTCCGGCGCCGAATGCCGGCGAACGCGATCGCATTCCGGCGCCGAATGCCGGCGAACGCGATTGCATTCCGGCGCCGACATGCCGGCGAACGCGATTGCATTCCGGCGCCGACATGCCGGCGAACGCGATCGCATTCCGGCGCCGAATGCCGGCGAATGCAATTGCATTTCAAGCCGATATGCCGGCGACCGCGATTGCATTCCGGCGCCGACATGCCGGTGAATGCGATTTCCCTTGTAGGAGCCGGCTTGCTGGCGAAGGGGCCGCTGCAGGCACTGCATAACTTAAAGGTCACCCATGATCCGTCCGGCAAACCCGAACACCCGGCGATGGCCGGCAAGGTCGACCAACTCGACTTGGCGACTCTGCCCCGGTTCGAAGCGCACGGCAGTGCCGGCGGGGATATTCAGGCGCATGCCGCGGCTGGCGGCGCGGTCGAAGGTCAGGGCGTCGTTGGTTTCGAAAAAGTGGTAATGCGAGCCGACCTGGATCGGCCGGTCGCCGCTGTTGGCGACCTTCAGGCTGAGGGTGCGGCGGCCGACGTTGAGTTCGATGTCGCCAGGCTGGATCTGGTATTCACCGGGAATCATCAATGGGCTCCCTGGAGGATTTTGTAGTAGAGCGCAGTGGGTTTGTAGCGGCCGCTCGGGTCGCAGGCGTAGTCGGGGATTTCACCGGCACGGGTGTAACCCTGGGCCTTGTAGAAATCCTCGGCGGGGGAGCCGGCTTCAGTGTCGAGGTAGAGCATGCCGCGCTTGTGCTGGAGGGCGGCCGCTTCCAGTGCGCTCATCAACTGCTGGCCCAGACCCCGGCGACGCGCATGTTCGCGCACCAGCAATTTCTGCACTTCGGCGCGGTTCAGCCCGTTGGCTTTCTGGCACAGGGTCAGTTGCACGCTGGCCTGCACCTGCTCGTCCTTGACCACCACCCACAGCAGCACGTTGCCGCTGTTCAGGTTCTCTTGAACGTCATCGAAGTAGGCGCGTGCCTCAGTGGCATCCAGATTGGCCATGAACCCGACGCTGGCGCCATAACCCACGGCATCGAGCAGCAGATCGATCAAACCCTGGCGATAGTGGGCAAAGCTTTCAACATTGACGCGGCGCAGTTGGGCGGCGTTCATCAGGCGTTACTCCTTATTGGCGGCAGGTGGTTCTGCGCCAGGATTGAGGGTCAGCTGCATGAAGGTCAGGTCCAGCCAACGGCCGAACTTGGTGCCGACCTGGGGCATCTGCCCGCTGCTCACGAAACCGGCTCGTTCGTGCAAGCGAATTGACGCGGCGTTACCGCTTTCGATGGCGGCAACCATCACATGCTTGTCGCAGTCTTTGGCGCGTTCGATCAGCACGTCCATCAGCTGCGGGCCCAGGCCATTGCCGCGCTGATCGCTGCGTACATAGACCGAATGCTCCACAGTGTGGCGGAAACCGTCGAACGGCCGCCAGTCACCGAATGACGCGTAACCCAGCACCCTGTTATCGCTGTCGACGATCACCAGAATCGGATAGCCCTGGGCTTGCCGGGCGCTGAACCAGGCCTGGCGGTTGTCCAGGTCGACGATCTTCTCGTTCCAGATCGCCGTGGTATTGAGTACGGCATCGTTGTAGATATCGCGGATCGCCGGCAGATCGGCCCGCACTGCATCGCGGATGTGGTAAGTCATGGCGCGACCTCAGGCGATCGGTTGGTGAACGGTGACCAGTTTGGTGCCGTCGGGGAACGTCGCCTCGACCTGGATTTCCGGGATCATTTCCGGGATGCCTTCCATCACTTGTTCGCGGCTGAGCAGGGTGGTGCCGAAGTGCATCAGGTCGGCCACGGTCTGGCCGTCGCGAGCGCCTTCAAGCAACGCTGCGGAAATGTAGGCCATGGCTTCCGGATAATTGAGTTTCACGCCGCGAGCCAAACGCCGCTCGGCCACGAGGCCGGCGGTGAAGATCAGTAGCTTGTCTTTTTCGCGTGGGGTCAGGTCCATCGTTGGGAATCCATAATCGGCAGTAAAAAGGTATTGGAACTGTTGGTACGGCCCCCTGTAGGAGCTGGCTTGCCAGCGAAAGCGGTGTGTCAGTCGATACATGTATTGGCTGATCCGCCTTCGCTGGCAAGCCAGCTCCTACAGGGAGGCGGTGTTCAGGTGGCCCATATTCGGGGTGGGACGGCTTCTCGGCCCAGTAACGCCGGGCGCAACAACCGCCACACATCAATCAACCATCCCCGCGCCAACAATGCTTCACTGGCCAGGCACCGGGCAACCAGAATTCCCGGCAACTGCGTCAAATCCCCGCGCACGTCATGAGTCAGTGAACGGCACTTCTCCAGCAATTCACTATCGAGGTCGCCGGTCACCAGCAAGGTGGCAAACACCGGCTGCCCATCCAGGCCAATTGGCGAATCGAGCAACCCATCCCCGCCGACAATGCGCTGACGTTCGTGCCAGAGCAACCGGCCGTTGCGACGGATGTCGAGTTGCGCCTGAAAATGCCCGAGGTCGAAACGCTCGCCGCTGGCCGGTCGGCCCAGTGCCACCACGTCCCAGTAAAACAACCGGGCATCGCCTTCAAGGTCGACGCAGGTGCTCAGTTCAGCCTGCGCGGCACTGAAGATGATGGTCTCCTGCGGCAACCATTCCAGTGTCGCACCGCTCGCCACTTTCAAGGTCAGCTGCTGATAAGCGGGGCCGGCGGCGCGATACCATTTGGCCGCGCCAGGGCTGGTGATTTGCGCCCAGGCATCGCGCCCGACGCTGGCCGAGATGTCCAGCCGGTCACCCCCGGCAATCCCGCCCGGCGGATGAACGATGATGTGCTGGCAGACCTGCGGTCCTTCGGCATACAGATGCTTCTGCACCCGCAGCGGGCCTTTGTGCCGACGCTGAACCGGGCGCGTGCTGTCGCCGAATCGGGCGTAGCCCAGTTCCAGCTCGGCGTGCCAGCTTGGGGTAAACAGGGCAGTGGGGGCAGGTAGATTCATGGTTTCCAGTTATCGTCAGGACGCCGCAGATTAAATCGAAGCCTTGTATCGCGGCCTTATATGGTAACCAGGCCGCGCACGCCCTCGGCTTCCATATTTTCGCCACGGCCTTGCTGCACGATTTCGCCCCGGGACATCACCAGGTATTGATCGGCCAGTTCGGCGGCGAAGTCGTAGAACTGCTCGACCAGCAGAATCGCCATGTCACCACGGGCGGCAAGTTGCTTGATGACGGCACCTATCTCCTTGATCACCGAGGGCTGAATGCCTTCGGTGGGCTCGTCGAGAATCAACAACCGTGGACGGCTGGCCAACGCCCGGCCAATTGCCAATTGCTGCTGTTGCCCCCCGGACAAGTCGCCGCCGCGCCGTTGCTTCATCTGCAGCAGTACCGGGAACAACTCGTAGATGAACGCCGGGACTTCCCTGGCCTCGGAGCCGGGAAACCGCGACAGGCCCATCAGCAGGTTTTCTTCCACGGTCAGGCGGCCGAAGATTTCCCGACCCTGGGGCACATAAGCAATCCCCGCGTGAACCCGTTGGTGCGGCTTGAACGCGGTGATCGGTTTACCTTCCCAGTTCACCGCGCCTTCCTTGGCCGGCAACAGGCCCATCAGGCACTTGAGCAGGGTGGTCTTGCCGACTCCGTTGCGCCCCAGCAGGCACGTGACTTCACCGACCTTCACCTCAAACGTCAGGCCCCGCAGGATGTGGCTACCGCCGTAGTATTGGTGCAGCTTGTCGACTTGCAGCATTCTCAAATTCTCCTCGATCCCCTGTAGGCGCTGGCTTGCCAGCGAAGGCGTCCTTTCAGGCGATAAATACGTCGACTGATCCACCGCCTTCGCTGGCAAGCCAGCTCCTACAGGGGTTGTGTTTGCAGGTCTATCGGCCGAGGTAAACCTCGATCACCCGCTCGTTGTCCTGCACCTGTTCCAGCGACCCTTCGGCCAGCACACTGCCCTGATGCAACACGGTGACGTGGTCGGCAATCGACCCGACAAAACCCATGTCATGCTCCACTACCATCAGCGAATGCTTGCCGGCCAGGCGCTTGAACAACTCGGCGGTGAATTCGGTTTCGGCATCGGTCATGCCCGCCACCGGCTCATCGAGCAGGAGCAGTTGCGGGTCTTGCATCAACAGCATGCCGATCTCCAGAAACTGCTTCTGACCATGGGACAACAAGCCCGCCGGGCGATTGACCGAGGTGGTCAGGCGAATGGTATCCAGCACCTCGCTGATGCGATCTCTTTGTTCGCCACTCAGCCGAGCCCGCAGGCTGGCCCAGACCGACTTGTCGGTTTTCTGCGCCAGCTCGAGGTTTTCGAACACGCTCAGCGCTTCGAACACCGTCGGCTTCTGGAACTTGCGGCCGATGCCGGCCTGGGCGATCTGCACTTCGCTCATCTGCGTCAGGTCCAGGGTTTCGCCGAACCAGGCCTTGCCGTGACTGGGCCGGGTCTTGCCGGTGATGACGTCCATCAACGTGGTCTTGCCCGCGCCGTTGGGGCCGATGATGCAGCGCAGTTCACCGACGCCGATGTACAGGTTCAGATTGTTCAGGGCCTTGAAACCATCGAAGCTGACGCTGATGTCTTCCAGGGTCAGGATGGTGCCATGGCGGGTGTCCAGGCCGGGGCCCGCACTTTGACCGAGGCCGATGGCGTCGCGGCTGCTGCCGGCGTCCTTGTTGGGCTCCACCGGGAAAAACGCCGGTTCGAGCATGAATTCAGCCGTCGCTGTCACTCTCATTGATCACCCCTTTTTTTCAGCAGACCAATCACACCTTTGGGCAGATACAAGGTCACGACAATGAACAGCGCGCCGAGGAAGAACAGCCAGTATTCGGGGAAGGCCACGGTGAACCAGCTCTTCATGCCGTTGACCACCCCCGCGCCGAGCAGCGGACCGATCAAGGTGCCGCGACCACCCAGTGCCACCCAGACGGCCGCCTCGATGGAGTTGGTCGGCGACATTTCACTCGGGTTGATGATGCCGACTTGCGGCACGTACAGCGCGCCGGCCAGGCCACACAGCACTGCGCTCAAGACCCAGACAAACAGCTTGAAGCCCCGCGGATCGTAACCGCAGAACATCAGGCGATTTTCCGCATCGCGCAGGGCGGTCAATACCCGGCCAAACTTGCTCTGCGCCAGACGCCAGCCGATCAACAGGCTCGCCACCAGCAACACCACCGTGGCGAAAAACAGCACGGCGCGGGTGCCGGGTTCGGTGATGCCAAAACCGAGAATGGTGCGGAAATTGGTGAAGCCATTATTGCCGCCAAACCCGGTTTCGTTGCGAAAGAACAGCAGCATCCCGGCGAAAGTCAGGGCCTGGGTCATGATCGAGAAATACACGCCCTTGATCCGCGAACGGAAGGCGAAGAAGCCGAACACCAACGCCAATAATCCCGGGGCCAATACCACCAGGCACATCGACCAGAGGAAGCTGCTGGTGCCGGCCCAGTACCACGGCAATTCGGTCCACGACAGAAAGGTCATGAACGCTGGCAAGCCATCGCCCGAGGCCTGGCGCATCAGGTACATGCCCATCGCGTAACCGCCGAGGGCGAAGAACAGGCCGTGGCCCAGAGACAGCAGGCCGGCGTAACCCCAGACCAGGTCCAGCGCCAGGGCGACGATGGCATAGCACAGAATCTTGCCCACCAGCGTCAGGGTATAAGCCGAAACGTGAAACGCACTGTCCGGCGACAGCAGCGAGAGCAGCGGCAATGTCAGCAGCAGAACGAGGACCACCGCGCCGACAGCGATAGTGACCTTGGGGCCGGCCTTTTGGCTGGCGGTGAGCATCAGAGGCTGGTTCATCAGTCGATCACCCGTCCTTTCAGTGCGAAGAGGCCTTGCGGACGTTTCTGGATGAACAGAATGATCAGCGCGAGGATCAGGATCTTGCCGAGCACCGCACCGATCTGCGGTTCGAGAATCTTGTTGGCTATGCCCAGGCCGAAGGCGGCCAGGACACTCCCGGCCAACTGACCGACACCGCCGAGGACGACCAC
This sequence comes from Pseudomonas sp. MPC6, assembly GCF_006094435.1. Lineage (NCBI taxonomy): Bacteria > Pseudomonadati > Pseudomonadota > Gammaproteobacteria > Pseudomonadales > Pseudomonadaceae > Pseudomonas > Pseudomonas sp. MPC6. Next base: position 749,974 of record NZ_CP034783.1, read on the forward strand.
CAGGAACGAGTCGATGATGTAGCTCTGGCCGAGGTCCGGGCCGACATTGCCAATCTGGCTTAGAGCGACGCCACCGAGACCGGCAATACCCGAGCCGAGACCGAAGGCGAGCATGTCGACGCGCCCGGTGGGCACCCCGCAGCAGGCGGCCATGTTGCGGTTCTGGGTGACGGCGCGCACGTTCAAACCGAGGCGCGTCCTGTTCAACAGCAGCCAGGTCAGCACCACCACAAACAGCGCGAAGGCGATGATCACGATGCGGTTGTACGGCAGCACGAGGTTGGGCAGCACTTGAATCCCACCGGATAACCACGCCGGGTTGGCCACTTCAACGTTCTGCGCGCCGAACACCAGTCGCACCAGCTGGATCAGCATCAGGCTGATACCCCAGGTAGCGAGCAAGGTTTCCAGCGGGCGGCCGTAGAGGTGGCGAATCACCGTGCGCTCCAGCGCCATGCCGACCGCGGCGGTGACGAAAAAGGCCACCGGCAAGGCGATCAGTGGATAAAACTCGATGGCTTGCGGGGCGTAGCGCTGGAACATCAACTGCACGACATAGGTCGAGTAGGCGCCGAGCATCAGCATCTCGCCGTGGGCCATGTTGATCACGCCGAGCAGGCCGAAGGTGATCGCCAGGCCGAGGGCCGCGAGCAGCAGTATCGAGCCCAGCGACATGCCGCTGAAGGCTTGGCCAAGCATCTCGCCGATCAGTAGTTTGCGTTTGACCTGAGCCAGGCTGGTTTCGGCGGCGGTGCGTACCGCGGCATCGGCTTCGACGCCCGGTTCGAGCAAACCTTCCAGGCGGGTGCGGGCCAGCGGGTCGCCGGTTTCGCCGAGCAGCCGGACCGCGGCGAGGCGCACGGTCGGGTCGCTATCGACCAGTTGCAGGTTGGCCAACGCCAGGCTTAACGCTGCGTGAACGCTTTCATCTTTTTCGCCCGCCAGTTGCTGGTCGAGGAACGTCAGCTGCGCCGGTTTGGCGCTTTTCTGTAATTGCTGCGCGGCGGCCAACCGGACTTTGGCGTCGGCGGCGAGCAGTTGGTGGCTGGCCAGCGCGGTGTCGATCAGGCCTCGCAGGCGGTTGTTCAGGCGCAGGGTTTTCGGTTGGCCATCGATGGTCAGTTCGCCTTGTTGCAGGGCGTTGATCAGTTCGACGCGGGCCGGGTTCGGCTGCGCGGCCCAGGATTCCAGGAGTTTGGCTTGCTGCACGGGGTTGGCGGCAACGAAGTCTTCGGCGTCGCTGGCCTGTACGGCCATCGGTAATAAAAGCGCGAGTGCAAAGATAAAACGGTAAAGGGCGGTGGGCATGTCGAACGTCCTGGTCATACGCGGACCTTGTAGGAGCCGGCTTGCCGGCGAAGGCGGTGGGTCAGCTGCATCGATGCTGGATGTGCCGCCGTCTTCGCTGGCAAGCCAGCTCCTACAGGTGTTGTGTCGGGCCCAGGGTGAGAGTCTGGGCCCGGCATCGCGGGGCTTAGTTGCTCTTCACCGCATACTCCGGCTTCTTGTCGTTGCCCGGAATGAACGGGCTCCACGGCTGGGCACGGATCGGGCCTTCGGTCTGCCACACCACGTTGAACTGACCGTCAGCCTGAATCTCACCGATCATCACCGGCTTGTGCAGGTGGTGGTTGGTCTTGTCCATGGTCAGGGTGTAACCGGACGGCGCGGCAAAGGTCTGGCCGGCGAGGGCTTCGCGGACTTTGTCGACGTCGGTGGACTTGGCTTTTTCGGCCGCTTGCGCCCACATGTGGATGCCGACGTAGGTGGCTTCCATCGGGTCGTTGGTCACCGCTTTGTCGGCGCCCGGCAGGTTGTGTTTCTTGGCGTAGGCTTTCCAGTCGGCGACGAACTTCTTGTTCGTCGGGTTCTCGACCGACTCAAAGTAGTTCCACGCCGCCAGGTTGCCCACCAACGGTTTGGTGTCGATGCCGCGCAGTTCTTCTTCACCGACCGAGAACGCCACGACCGGAACATCGGTGGCTTTCAGGCCCTGGTTGGCCAGTTCTTTGTAGAACGGCACGTTGGAGTCGCCGTTGACGGTAGAGATCACCGCCGTCTTGCCCCCGGCGGAGAATTTTTTGATGTTGGCCACGATAGTCTGGTAATCGCTGTGGCCAAACGGGGTGTAGACCTCTTCGATGTCCTTGTCTGCCACCCCTTTGGCGTGCAGGAACGAGCGCAAGATCTTGTTGGTGGTGCGCGGGTAGACGTAGTCGGTGCCCAGCAGGAAATAGCGCTTGGCGCTGCCGCCTTCTTCGCTCATCAGGTATTCCACTGCCGGGATCGCTTGCTGGTTCGGTGCGGCGCCGGTGTAGAACACGTTCGGCGACATCTCTTCGCCTTCGTATTGCACCGGGTAGAACAGCAGGCCGTTGAGTTCTTCGAACACCGGCAGTACCGATTTACGCGACACCGAGGTCCAGCAACCGAACACCACGGCCACTTTGTCCTGGGTCAGCAACTGCCGGCCTTTTTCGGCGAACAGCGGCCAGTTCGACGCCGGGTCCACTACCACCGGTTCGAGCATCTTGCCGTTCACGCCGCCCTTGGCGTTGATCTCGTCGATGGTCATCAACGCCATGTCCTTGAGCGAGGTTTCGGAGATCGCCATGGTGCCGGACAACGAATGCAGGATACCGACCTTGATGGTCTCGGCGGCCTGGACAGTCCAGGCCATGCCCATCGCGGCAATGCTTGCCGATAGTGTGAAAGCCTTGATCAAGCTGCGACGCTTCATTGTGCGATCTCCATGAACGTAGGTGTTTTTTTTGGTTGGCAGATGCGGAGTACTGAAGGGTCTTTAGCAAGGGCTGTGCCTGGTCGGCAAAAGGCAGGAAAATGTCGTATTAGAGCGGTTGCGCCATTTTATGGCGCACCATGAAGGATCGCGTCTGGCGCGTTGGTGCGCAGCGGTGCGCCAGATTGGGGCGCAGTAAACGCAATCTTGATCCCCTGTAGGAGCTGGCTTGCCAGCGCAGGGGCCATAACATTCAACATCTATGTTGGCTGTTATACCGCCTTCGCTGGCAAGCCAGCTCCTACAGGGAGGCGGGGGTGATTCAGGAAGAGGAAGCCGATTCGGTTTGCCGGGTGAAGCGCGACAACAACACCCGATCCAGCAGCCACACCACCACCAGCGAAGCCCCCACCAACGGAAACGCTATCGCCAGCCCGAACATGATGACCATCGCGGTTTTCCATTTCGGCAGGTCGTGACGCAGGGGTGGAACCCCGAGTTTGCCTTGCGGGCGACGCTTCCACCAGATCACCACGCCGCTGACGGCGCTGAGCAGGATCATCAGGCAGATCAGCAGCACGACGATCTGGTTGAACACACCGAGCATCTTGCCTTCGTGCAGCATCACCCCCATTTCCGTGGCGCGGGCGACGTTGCCGTAATGCTCCCAGCGTACGTCGGCGAGGACGTCGCCGGTGTATTGGTCGACATGCAGGGTGGCATCGTTACGCGGGTCGTCGGCGAAGACAGCGATGGTGAAGACGCCGGTGGCCGTGGTCGGGAAGGTGATGCTGTAGCCCGGCTCGACCTTGCGTTGTTCGGCGATATTCTGCACGTCTTGCAGGCTGATGGTGGGTGCGGCGGGACCGGCTTGGGCAGTACCCTGGGCCATGTGTTCGGCGTGGTCGCCGGACATCGGCATCGGTGTGTTTTCCATGGCCCATGGCACGGTCTGGCGCGTGGCACTGTTGAGGCTGCGCGCCTCGACGTCGGACTTGGGCATGTCATTCCACATCGCATCCGGGAACACGTTCCACACGCCAGCGTATTGCTTGCCCCAGAACCCGGTCCAGGTCATGCCGCTGAGCAGCATCACCAGCAGAAACGCCGCGCCCCAGAACCCGGTGACCGCGTGCAGGTCACGCCAGAGCACTCGACCGCGACTGCTCAGGCGCGGCCACAGGACGCCGGCGGCCTGGCCTCGTGGCCACCACAAAAACACCCCGGAAACCACCAGCACGATGCCCCAGCCGGCGGCGAGTTCGACCAGTCGATCGCCGAGGGTGCCGATCATCAATTCACCGTGAATCGCACGCGCCACCGCTTGCAGATTCATCTTGGCATCTTGCTCGCCAAGGATGTCGCCACGGTACGGGTCGAGGAACACGTTCAGTTCGTTGCCGGCATCGAGTACGACAAACTGGGCGCTGCGTTCGGCGTTCACCGGTGGCAGATACTGCTTGATCGTTGCTTGTGGATAAGCCTCTTTGACCCGCTTGAGCAGCTCGTCGGCCGGTACGCTGTGGTGACCGGCCGGGACGTTCAGCAAGCTGCCGTACATCAACGGATCGAGTTGCGGTTTGAACAGGTAGATGACGCCGGTCAGGGCCAGCATCACCATGAAGGGCGCGACGAACAGACCGGCATAGAAATGCCAGCGCCAGGCCAGGTTGTAGAAATTCGGTTTGGGCTGTTTCATCGGTTGTGCTCCGCTGGCGAATCAATTGCTTGTAAAGATCGCAGCCTCGTTTCACTCGACAGCGCCTACAGGGTGTACGCGTTCCCATGTAGGCGCTGGCGCAGCCTGCGATCTTTTAACTGTTCTTGTTAGATACCCATGTCCAATACCGCACGACACGGCCGGCAGCCGGCGGCTGTCTTCTGAGCTGTGTGAGATCGGAGGCGGGTGTTTACGCGACGATGGGTGGAGCGCGGGTGCGGGCGCCGGGGAACACGGTTGCCCGGGCATGACCCAGGCGGGGGGAGGGGGTGGTGTGGGTCGTGGCTTTGGGTGTGTCGAATGCGACGAAGGACTGGCCGCCGGTGAGTGCCGGGCAATTGAACAGCAGACTGCAATAGCCGCATTTTTCCCACAGTGCGTGATGGTCTGCCTGGGGTGGGCAGTGCTCGGCATCGGGTTGCACACCGTGATCGGCGTGCGCCATCGCCGCCCCGTCCATGCCCATATCCATCGACAGGCTCATGGAGGTTTTCATCAGCGCAGAGGCGCGTTGATCCATCGGCATCGACTGGGAAATCAGCGGGCCGATAAAGATCATCAACATGGCAAACAAGCCAATCCAGCGGCCGCGGGTCAGGCTCAATGGCTGACGACGGCTTGCGGATGACCTGGCGCGAAGCGGGCGCATGGGCGTGTTCAGCTCTGCCGGTTACTGGGCGTGCGCGTGCGTTTGCAGGCCATCCGGGGCCTTTTTCTGCACCGTGACGTCGACGGTCACCTCACCCGCCTTTTCGAAATGCATCGTCAGCGGGAATTGTTTACCGTCGCTCAGCAGGCTGCGGTCTTTGAGCTCCAGCAGCATCACGTGATAGGCCATGGGGGCGAAAGTGACTTCGCCACCTGCGGGGATTTCGACGCTCGGCACCTGCTGCATTTTCATCAGGTCGTTCTGCTTCACATGCTCATGCAACTGGGCGATGCCGGCAATCGGCGAGTCGACGCTGAGCAATCGGTCAGCGGTTTTACCGCTGTTATGAATCACGAAGTAAGCCGCAACGGTCGGCGCGTTGGGCGGCAATTCCTGCGACCAGGGGTGAGCGATTTCCAGCTCGGCAGCCTTGTATTCGTGAGCATTGGCAAAGCAGGCAGGCAGCAGCAATGCAGTCAGAACGATGAGTTTGTTCAACATGGCAGTTCTCCGGAACGATTCAAGACGCAGTCAATTGCGAGAAGGAATCACACCAGAGGAGAAGCGCGGGGGTTGAGACTCGGCCATTGCTGGCGCGGAGTGGGCGTTTCAAGCGTGGCCGCGGGACGGCTTCGATTGGCCTCGAAACGGGTGTAATACAGCTGCGGCACATGCCCGGGCAACGCCACCAGTGGTGCGGAGCCGGAACAGCACCAACAATGCTGCATGTTGGAATGATCGTCGCCCTGCGGGGCTTTCTGCTGGGTGTCGCCCAGGGAAATCGCCACCATCTTCGTGCCGCTGGACGAACAGAAACTGCCCCACAGCACCTGTTCGGCAGGCGATTTCGCCGTTTGCGCCATCGCTCCGGTCATCGGCATGGCGAGCATGTTGAACAGCACTGCGAAGCAGGCGATCCAGGCAATTGCAAGCCGTTGTCGGGACATGGGACGAATCCGGTGGGTGGGCGATCAGGCGCGGGTATTTAGCCTGATCAGGGCCGATAAGTAAAAAAGCGGCGTGCGGTGTGGTGTCGCAGTAAAAGCTGCTGATTTTTCACGCCTTCAATGGGTACGCACCGCATGCACTTGTATATCCACTCGCAGCGTAGCGCGAACCACCGCGAATATTGCAGCCAGATTGTCCATGCTTGGGTTGCCCTTGGCGGACAACATTCGATGAAGGCTCTTGCTGGGTTTTGCAGTCTCCTTGGCCAATTCTTCGAAACCAACGGTGGCATTAACGAGATCGCGCAAAATGATTCTGGCCATTTCAGGCTCACCATTAAGAAACAGAGTAGCAGCCTCATCCAACAATGCCTGGGCGAACTCCGGATCACGCTGGGCACGCTCGGCAATGGTATGTTTGTAGCTTCGAGTGAGCGCCATGACTTATCTCCGGTTTCGTTCAGCTTTCTTTCGGGTTTGAAATTCGGCTATGAGTGTTTTTGCCCGTTTGATATCGGATTTTTGAGTGGACTTATCGCCTCCGCCAAAGAGAATGATCAGGCGTTTCCCCTCCTGCACCAAGTAGATTCTGTAACCTGGACCCCAATTTATTCGATATTCGCCAAAGCCATCGAACCACTTGATGTTGGATGTGTTACCTAGCTCCAGTCGGACCAGCGCGCTGGATACCTTAAGCGCTGCCTGCGTATTCAGGGTGGAAAACCAGCGCCCAAAAGGGCTTGTTTCGTTTTCCAGCAAATATTCTTCAAGTGTGATCACAGGCGACTCTGAAGGTAACAAATAGGTTACTTATCATGCAAGCCGATAATCTGCCTCACTGAGTGAAAGCCGCCAATGCGTTAAGTGTTTCCTCAAGCGTCAAAAGCTCCCGATCAACCCCCGGCAACACCGGCCGCTTCAGAACAATCACCGGCACCCCGCGCTCCCGCGCCACTTCCAGCTTCGGCTCGGTGGCCGTGCTGCCGCTGTTCTTGCTGATCAGCACATCAATCTGGCGAAGTTCAAACAGCTCGCGCTCATCCTCGATCAGGAACGGTCCACGGGCGCCGATCACTTCGCAGCGCTCGTTGCCCGGATAAACCTCCAGCGCACGCAAGGTCCAGAATTGCTCCGGCGGGATTTCATCCAGGTGCTGCAAGGGTTCGCGGCCGAGGGTGAACAGCGGTCGCCGGAAAGGTTTGAGTGCCCGGATCAGCTCGGCCCAGTCGTTGACTTCACGCCAGTCGTCCCCGGCTTGTGGTTGCCAGGCTGGACGTCTCAGGGCCCAGCAGGGAATCGCGCTCAAGCTGGCGGCGGTCGCCGCGTTCTGACTGATTTGTGCGGCGTAGGGGTGAGTCGCATCCAGCAACAGATCGATCCCTTCAGCACGGATGAACTGCGCCAGACCGTCGGCGCCACCATAGCCGCCGACGCGAACCTGGCAGCTCAGGTCAGTCGGTACGCGACCGACCCCGGCCAGGCTGTAGACGTGTTCCGGCCCAAGAGTCCGGGCGATGGCCAGGGCTTCCGTCACCCCGCCCAGCAACAAAATGCGTTTCATCGAAAGGCTCCTGCGTGGCCGACAATCCCGCCCTGGCGATCGATTGCAAATACTTCGACCTGAACCTGCGCCGGCACCACGCTACGGGCAAACTCCAGCGCGTGCCGGCATACCGCATCGCCAAGGGCGATCCCGGCGGCGCTGGCCATGGCCAGGGCTTGCTGGCTGGTATTGGCTTCCCGGATCGCTTGCTGCAATGCCTCATCGGCGCCGATGGCGGCAGCCCACTCGGCCAGTTGCGGCAGGTCGATACTCGAATGCCGACTGTGCAAGTCCATGTGCCCGGCCGCCAGCTTGCTGATCTTGCCGAAGCCGCCGCACAGGCTGAGCTTGTCCACCGGCACCTTGCGCAGGTGCTTGAGCACCGCACCCACGAAGTCGCCCATTTCGATCAGGGCGATTTCCGGCAGGTCATAGACCCGGCGCATGGTGTCTTCGCTGGCATTGCCGGTGCACGCCGCGATATGCAGGTAGCCGTTGGTTTTGGCCACATCGATACCCTGATGGATCGAGGCAATGTAGGCGGCGCAGGAGAATGGCCGGACGATGCCGCTGGTGCCGAGAATCGACAGCCCACCCAGAATGCCCAGGCGCGGGTTCATGGTTTTCAACGCCAGCGCTTCGCCGCCCTCGACGTTTACCGTGACCTCGAAACCGCCGCGATAATCGAGTTCCTCGGCGAGCTGGGTCAGGTGGTCGCTGATCATCTTGCGTGGCACCGGATTGATCGCCGGCTCGCCGACGCCCAGCACCAGGCCTGGCCGGGTGACGGTACCGACGCCACGGCCGGCATTGAAGCGAATGCCCGGCGCAGCATCGAGGCGTACCTGCGAATACAGCAGGGCGCCATGGGTGACGTCCGGATCGTCCCCGGCATCCTTGAGGGTTCCGGCTTCGGCGCCCCCATCCAGCAGCCGACAGAATTCCAGGCGCATCTGTACCTGCTTGCCTTTAGGCAAGACGATTTGCACCGCATCCGCACTCACTCCGCAGAGCAGCAGGCGAGCCGCCGCGAGGCTGGTGGCGGTGGCGCAGCTGCCGGTGGTCAGGCCGCTGCGCAGCGGTGCGGGTTGTTCGGCGGTTTCGTCACGCATCGAAGGGCTTGACCACGTCCAGCAAAGTAATCGGCAACGCCTGGCGCCAGGTATCGAAGTCGCCCAACGGCTGCGCCTGGGCGATATGGATGCGCGTCAGCTCGCCGCCGTGCTGCTCGCGCCAGGCCATGAGGGTCATTTCGCTCTGCAGCGTGACCGCGTTGGCGATCAGTCGTCCGCCAGGTTTCAACCGGGCCCAACAGCTGTCCAGCACGCCATCGCGGGTCACGCCTCCGCCAATGAAAATCGCATCCGGGCGTTCGAGGCCGTCTAGCGCTTGCGGCGCACTGCCGCGAATCAGTTGCAGGCCGGGCACGCCGAGGGCATCGCGATTGTGCTCGATCAATTGCTGGCGCCCCTCATCGGCTTCAATCGCCAGTGCGCGGCAACTGGGGTGGGCGCGCATCCACTCGATGCCGATCGATCCACTGCCGGCGCCGACGTCCCATAACAGTTCGCCGGGAACCGGGGCGAGACGGGCGAGGGTGATGGCGCGTACGTCGCGCTTGGTCAATTGGCCGTCGTGCCTGAAGGCCGAATCCGGCAGGCCGGCCAGTCGCGACAGGCGCGGCGTGGTCGATTCGGCGATGCAATCGATGGCGATCAGGTTCAAGTCGGCGATTTGCGGATCGGTCCAGTCGTTGGCGACTCCGTCGATGCGTCGCTCGGCTGCGCCGCCCAGATGTTCCAGCACGCTCAGGCGACTGGGCCCGAACCCGCGCTCGCGCAACAGCGCAGCGATTGCGGCAGGGCTTCGGCCGTCGTTACTCAATACCAGCAGGCGAGCGCCGCTGAATAATTGTGCGTTGAGCGCGGCGACAGGACGGGCGACCACCGACAGCGTCACCACATCTTGCAATGGCCAGCCCAATCGCGCCGCGGCCAGAGAGCAGGAAGAGGACGCCGGCAAGATCAACATTTCATTGCTCGGCAATTGCCGGGCGAGGCTGGCGCCGACGCCGAAGAACATCGGATCGCCACTGGCCAGCACGCAAACCGGCTCGCCTCGCATGGCCAGCAACGCATCGAGGGAGAACGGACTGGGCCAGGTGTGGCGCTTCCCGCGGATGCAGGGTGGCAACAGGTCCAACTGTCGTTGGCTGCCGAAGATCTTCGACGCGGCCAGCAACGCATGCCGGGCAGACTTGCCCAAACCGGTGAAGCCGTCCTCACCAATACCTGTCACGGTCAGCCAGGGTGCCATAGGTGTTCTCTATTCATCTGCATAAAGCGGCACATGATAACGCGGCGGCAGTGAATTCGAGTAATGGAATGTATGAAGTTAACTGCGCTGGTCAGTGGCTGGTGGATCTGAAGTTGTATAGCCTGATTCTTATGGAAGGATTTATTAATAGTCAAATGGATGAACTATGGATCTCAAAAAAATAGCAGGCCTGGACTTGACGGCTTATTCTGAAGCGTTTGAACGTGATTTTGCACCCGGAAATATAAAGGCCGTTCAAAGTCGTGCCTTGCTGGATCAACGAGCGGCTGGCGGATCGCTGTTGGGCGGTAATCTGATCAGTACGGCAAGGGGCATGACACGACAGGACAAGCGAGACGTCAACTCAAGCGTGCGGTACGCCCAGTGGTATGCAAGTCAGGAACGCAATCGTGATACAGACGCTCAGGGCTGGTTTTCCTTGTTTGCCGTCGTGCTAGGAGACATGGGTTGGGAGGTCGACGAAAAACGGGTCGTCGAGCAAAGTTACGATAACTTTTCAGGCAGGGTAAGTCAGACTTACTTACGCCGGATTGCAGCGATTAACAGCCAGATGGCGAAAGTTACCCAAGAGATGTTTGAAGCGCTATTGGTTAATACTTCGGTGCTGGGGGCATTGTCCACGGAAAGTCGGCGTGGCAGGGAGTTTGCGATCGCCCCCGCTGAATATGATAACCAGGGGCGGTTGTCACTGGATTTGAATGATTATTCCTTGAGGGCGCGATCCCGGCGCGAGAATTTTCTGTTTTGGGACTGGAACGAGGGCCATGTGACGCTCATGCATCGAGCGGCACCTTTCACCCTGAACAGAGTGAGATTTGAACAAGTCCGATCGCCGTTGAGTGACCGGCTCGATCGGCTCGCAGACACCTTGTTCGAGTTCTATCAGGAGCGTCTGTGAGGGAGGCCGGAGCATTTGCGACACGCGGACTTATGATGCCGCGCGGTAAAGCAGGCATAATACGGCTCGCCTCCGTCAGGAGGTGCGTCCACTTCTGATCCGGTCATCCCCTTTGAACAAACTCCCTGTGTCCCGCGCTTTACGCCCCTCGGCTTGTCCGGGGTTGCTGCGTATCGTACAGGCCAGAGATGGTGGTATCTGCCGGATAAAACTCGCAGGCGGCGCCATCAGTGCAGTGCAGGCCAATGCCGTTGCCGAGGGTGCGCAGCGTTATGCCCGTTCAGTGATCGAGGCCACCAACCGGGCTAACCTGCAGATTCGCGGCATCGCCAACGAGCAGGCAGCGTTGATCGAAAGTCTGCTCGCCGCAGGCCTTGGCCCTGCGAATGCGGCGGGCGACGATGTGCGTAATCTGATGCTGAGCCCGAGCGCGGGAATTGATCGCCAGATGCTGTTCGATACACGCGACCTGGCCCGGCGGATCCTCGCCACCCTGCAAGGACATGCCCCCTTTCACGCGCTCAGCGCCAAATTCGCGGTGCAACTCGATGGCGGCGAAAGTCTGGCGATGCTCGAGCATCCCCATGATCTGTGGTTGTCGGCCGTCGAACATGAGGGCGAGCGGCGGTTGGCTTTCGGCCTGGCGGGATGTCCCACGGATCGGCCGGCGGGTTCTGTTGCACTCGAAGATGGCCATGCTGTGGTGGTCGCAGTACTCGAATTGTTCCTGGAGCTGGCGGCTCCCGATCAAACGCGGATGCGGCATTTGCTGAGCAGCGTGCCGGCCGCCGAGTTCCTCGCCCGACTGGCCGAGCGTGTGCCCTTCGAACCTGTTGCAAACTGGCAGCGTTCATTGAATTCAAGCGTTTTGCACATTGGCGCTCATCCGCAGGCGCAAGCCGGTCATGTCTATGTCGGCGCCGTGCCGCCGCTGGGCCGGCTCGATTGCGCCATGCTCCGAGGCGCCGCTCGACTGGCGCAGGAATACGGTGATGCAACGCTGCGGTTCACGCCATGGCAAAGCCTGCTGTTGCCGAACATTCGCAGCGAAAACGCCGCCGAAGTCATCCGCCGCCTGCATCAGTTGGGCCTGTTGTGCGAAGCCGATCAAGCCTTGTCGCGGTTGATCGCCTGCACCGGTTCGACAGGGTGCGACAAAGGCCTGGCCGACACCAAGGGTGATGCCCTGCAACTGGCGGCTCTGCTGCAGGGCCATGCTCAAGTCTCAAACGTTCATCTGTCCGGTTGCTCGCGCTCCTGTGCCGCTGCGCATGTGGCTCCGGTCACGCTGCTGGCTGCCGGCCCCGGTCACTACGACCTCTATTTTCGCGATGCGCGGCAGCCGGGTTTCGGCGCCCTGCACGCACGCAACCTTACTATTGAAGCGGTCGGCGCCTTGCTCGACGCCCGTTCACGGAGCCCCCTTGATGCTTGATTACATTCGCGACGGTCAGGAGATCTATCGCAATTCCTTCGCGATTATTCGCGCCGAGGCCAATCTCGACCGGATACCGGCCGATCTGGAGAAACTTGCGGTACGGGTGATCCACGCCTGCGGCATGGTCGATGCGATAGACGGTCTGCAGTTTTCCGCAGGCGCGGGCAAGGCCGGGCGTGAGGCGCTGGCCGCCGGCGCACCGATTCTGTGTGATGCGCGGATGGTGTCTGAAGGCGTGACCCGCACCCGTTTGCCAGCGAACAACCAGGTCATCTGCACCCTGCGCGATGACAGCGTCCCCGAACTGGCCCGCGAGTTGGGCAACACTCGATCCGCCGCCGCGCTCGAACTGTGGCGACCGCACCTGGAGGGCAGCGTGGTGGTGATCGGCAATGCACCGACCGCGCTGTTTTATCTGTTGGAAATGCTCGATGCCGGCGCCCCGAAACCCGCGCTGATCCTTGGCTTTCCAGTGGGCTTCGTCGGCGCCGCCGAATCCAAGTCAGCGCTGGCGGCGGACAGTCGCGGCGTGCCTTTCGTCATCATGCAAGGCCGGCTGGGCGGTAGCGCCATGGCCGCCGCCGCCGTCAATGCCCTCGCCACGGAGATCGAATGATGCAGGCACCTGGACGATTGATCGGCCTTGGCGTCGGCCCCGGTGATCCGGAGTTGATTACTGTCAAAGCCCTGCGTCTGCTGCGCGAATCGCCAGTGGTGGCGTACTTCGTCGCCAAGGGCAAGAAGGGCAACGCGTTCGGGATTATCGAAGCGCATCTGCAGGACGCTCAAACCTTGCTGCCCCTGGTGTACCCGGTGACCACCGAAGCGTTACCGGCGCCGCTGTCTTATGAGCAAGTGATCAGCGATTTCTACGATACGGCCGGCCAGCAACTGGCCGCGCATCTCGACGCCGGCCGTGACGTCGCGGTGATCTGTGAAGGTGACCCGTTCTTCTACGGTTCCTACATGTACCTGCACGATCGTCTGGCCGAGCGTTACGAGGCTGAAGTCGTGCCGGGTGTCTGTTCGATGCTCGGCGGCGCTTCGGTACTCGGTGCGCCGTTGGTGTATCGAAATCAGAGCCTGTCGGTGCTGTCCGGCGTGTTGCCGCACGATGATCTCAAGCGACGCCTGGCGGATGCCGATGCGGCGGTGATCATGAAGCTGGGGCGCAACTTCCCGAAAGTCCGTCAGGTATTGAAGGAGCTCGGCTTGGCCGACCGTGCGCTGTACGTCGAACGCGCGACCATGGCCAATCAGAAGATCGTGCCGCTGGATCAGGTCGAGCCGATGTCGTCCCCGTACTTTTCGCTGATCATCGTCCCTGGTGAAAGGTGGCAAGGCTGATGACTCGTCCAGCTCCGGCGATTGTCATTCTCGGCAATGGCAGCCTCGCGACCGCGCGTAAAATTCAGCAGGCTTACCCCGGCGCGTTGATCCATGGTCTGGCCGCACGGGTCGAGGGTGCGGATCGTGAATATCACGAATTTGGCACCACCCTGCGCGAACTCTATCAGCAGGACACTCCCATCATTGCCCTGTGCGCAGCCGGCATCGTGATCCGCACCCTGGCGCCGCTGCTGCTTGAAAAGGGCGCCGAGCCGCCGGTGCTGGCCGTTGCCGAAGACGGCAGCGCGGTGGTGCCGCTGCTCGGTGGTCTGGGCGGCGTGAATGTCCTGGCACGAGAAATTGCGACTGTGCTGGACGTGGCGGCAGCCATCACCACCAGTGGTGAATTGCGTTTCGGCACGTGCCTGCTCAATCCGCCAAGCGGGTATGCCCTCGGCGATCTGGAACTGGGCAAGCGCTTCGTTGCCGATTTGCTGGCGGGTGAAACAGTGCGCATCGAGGGGGCGGCCCCATGGTTGGCGCAAGCACAGTTGCCGGAAAATCCGCGAGCACGGCTGGCGGTGCATGTCGGTCATGCCGAGCGCGAGCCTGCGGCCAACGAGCTGTTGATCTATCCGCGTAACGTAGTGGTCGCGGTGAGTGCCTGCGCAGTCAGTGTGCCCGGCGCCGTTCGCGACGCGTTGCATCGGGCAAAGGTCGCCGTGCAATCGGTGGCCTGTCTGCTGGCTGCCGACACCGAAATGGCCAGTCCGACGCTGCGTGAAGCGGCGCTTGAGCTGGGCGTGCCGTTGCGCTTTGCCGACGATGTCGGTGCGCTCAGCACGCTGGCAAGCAACGCCATCGAGCAGCCTGTATTGATCCTGGGTGATGAGGCCATTGCCATCGCGGTAGCCGAGAAACCGTTGGATCCCTTGACGATTGGCCGTCTGCGCGGCCGACTGGCGGTGATCGGTCTGGGCCCTGGCGCTGCCGAACTGATGGTCCCGGCGGTCAAGGCCGAGCTGGCTCGCGCCAATGACGTGCTGGGTTACGAAACCTATGTGCGCATGGCCGGCCCATTCCGCGCCGACCAGGTGATGCACTGCACCGACAATCGTGAAGAGATGCAGCGTGCGCGTCACGCATTCGCGCTGGCGGCGCAAGGGCGTTCGGTAGTGGTGGTTTCATCGGGCGACCCGGGTGTTTTTGCCATGGCTGCGGCGGTGCTGGAAGCCCTGCACGAGTCCACCGATCCGGCGTGGCACAACGTCGATCTGGAAATCCTGCCGGGCGTTTCCGCGTCCCTGGCAACAGCCGCCCAGGCCGGTGCCCCCTTGGGTCATGACTTCTGTGTGCTGTCGCTGTCTGACAACCTCAAACCGTGGGACATTATCGAGAAGCGCCTCGATCTGGCGTCACAGGCTGACCTGGCGCTGGCGTTCTACAACCCGATTTCGCGTTCCCGTCCATGGCAGCTTGGCCGGGCGCTGGAAATCGTCGCTCGACATCGTACGCCTCAGACGCCGGTCGTCCTGGGGCGCGACATCGGTCGCCCAGGACAGACGCTACGAGTGACGACGCTTGGCCATTTGACTCCGGACCAGGTGGATATGCGCACCATGGTCCTGGTGGGATCGTCTACTACCTGCGTATTTGCACGTCCAGGCGGCGGCGATTGGGTGTACACCCCGCGCTGGTACGGAGAGAAACCCACCTCCTGAGCCGTGCTCGTTATTGAAAAAGCCATGGCGACGAGTGTTTACTCCAGTTGCCGTGGCTTTTTATTTTTGGTCTCGTGAAAAAAAGCGCCAGAGTATGTAGGTTAATTCCTTAAGTTAATGGTTTGTTCTTTTTTGATTTTGACAATGTTGAAGTTTTTTGTTGGGTGCGATAGGTTTTAGTGGAGAGCTAATTCAGGCTGTCGTGAATATTCAAATAAAAGGATTTATTGAAATGAATAGGATGAATGAAGTAGAAGCGAGTGCTTATTTCGATCAATGTCTTGAACAGTGTCGAGCCAAACTTGAACGTGTCGGTCCGAAAGCTCGTGTGCGTTCGGCGGCTACGTTACCGATTGATAGGGATGAGCTGAATGCCGCAGTCATGGGTGGCGCTGTAGTTGGTTTTCTGGAGGGAATGACCCGGCGTAACAAACGTATTGTAAAAAACACGTACGCGTACGCCGATATTGCTTCAAGGTTCTTATACCCAGGTAAAGCAGCGAAAGTGGCTCGTTATGAATGCTTCAAAAAGCTAATGTTTTCGATGGGCTGGACCGAATATTACGGCGCTTTCACTGAATACAAGTCCAGCACCGCTAAGCTTACAATGGACAATATAGCCTTGGATATTGTTCATTCTGCTGTCGGTGGTTTGACGGGTTCCGCGGCGAGTGCGCTGAAAGTTGTCGCGGACAAAACCGTTGAGGCGCTAAAGAAACAACCTGATGCCGTCAAGCTTCTCGAGCATCATGCGGCCGAAGCCAACGGTGCAGGCTTTGGTGTGTCTGCGTGCAAACAGGACGATGATGCTGAAGTGACGATGGTCGTGGGTACGTTGCGTTATGACTCATCGGCGGGTAATACAAAAATTCTTTTTGTGGAATGGGACAGTGCCGATGTCGAAATCCATCAAGGTAAAGCTCACTTCAGTATTCACGAGGACGACCTGAGGAAAGAGGCTGAGTGCATCCAGTATCTCGACGATCTCAGAGAAGTTATTTTCATGGAATTCTCGCCGGTTTAAATGACGTTCAGTTGCCAGAGGCGTCCAGCTCGGGCCTCTGGCTTTAAGTCGCGGCTGCCGCTAAGGCACCAGATACCCTTTCACCCCGGTAAAAATAATCTGTGCTGCCAACGCACACACAAACAACCCCATCAATCGACTGACAATCTGCAATCCCTGGTCACCCAGAATACGTTCGATGCGGTTGGACAGATAAAGCACCACCCCGACGGTGAAACTGGCCAGGGCAATACTGACAATGGCCATGAGCTTGTCGTCCCAGTGCGGCTGGCTCACGCCCATCACCAGCAGGGCGCCGATGGTGCCGGGGCCGACCGTCAGGGGAATGGTCAGCGGAACGATGGTCACGTCCTGTTGCACGTTGTCGGTCTGCACCGCCGACTTGCCCTGGGCCATGCCCAATGCCGAGATGAACAGCACGCTGCCGGCGCCGATGCGGAAGGCGTCCACGGTGATGCCGAAGACATTGAAAATCACTCTGCCGAACAGATACAGCAAGACGCTGGACACCAGCGTGGCAGTCGCCACTTTCCAGGCTAGCCGGCGTTGTTCCTTGCGCGAATAACCGCGGGTCAGACTGATGAAGCAAGACAATACGAAGAACGGGCTGTAGAGCACCAGCATCTTCAGGTAAACGCTGAACAACACGTGGAGCATGGTGCACGCTCACTGGCGAGGGAAGTCGAGGGGGAGTCTATCAGGCACTGTGGAGTCTGTCGGCTCAGGACGTTTGCGTCGCCGCCCGGTTCTGCTCATCGCGCTGGGCAACCCAGTGTTCGATCAGTTCACGCAACTGCGACAGCTCGACCGGTTTGGCCATGTGCCCGTCCATGCCGGCCTGGCGCGCGCGTTCCTTGTGCTCGGCGAGGATGTGCGCGGTCAACGCGACCACGGGGGTGCGGGTTCGCTGGTTGCCGACTTCCCAGGCGCGCAATTGCTGGGTGGCGGAAAAACCGTCGAGGATCGGCATTTCACAATCCATCAATACCAGGTCGTAACGTTGGGCTTTCATCGCCTGCAAGGCTTCTTCGCCATTGCTGGCGGTATCGGGTTGCAGGTTGAGTTTGCCCAGCATGCCGCGGATCACCTTGGTCGAAATGCTGTTGTCTTCGGCCACCAGAATGCGGAAGTCGCTGGGCACCTTGACCGGCAGGGCAGGGCCGGGAGGCAGCTGATGCGAGGCGACGAGGCCCTTGTCACGCTGGTTCAGTTCATCCGCCAGTGTCGTCTTGAGGGTGTAGCCGGCCACGGGCTTGGCGAGGATGCGCTTGATCCCGGAATTGCGCGCGATGATCTTGCTCGGCGCATTGCTGATGCCGGTGAGCATGATCAGCAGGATGTCGTGGTTGAGGCTCGGGTCCTCCTTGATCTTGGCCGCCAGTTGCATGCCGGTCATGCCGGGCATGTTCTGGTCGAGCAGGACTACGTCGAAGTAATCGCGCAAGTGGGCCTTGGTGCGCAAGAGCGCGAGGGCCTCCTTGCCGGAGGGGACGGCGCTGACGTTCAGGCCCCAGGCGGTGCACTGCTGCACCAAGACCTTGCGACAGGTGTCGTTGTCGTCCACCACCAGCACCCGTGCGCCCTGCAGCGGACCATCGAGATCGGAGGTCGGGTGTTCGAGGCGGTCAGGGTCCAGCGGCAAGGTCAGCCACAAGGTGCTGCCCTGGGTGCTGCCGCTCTTGATGCCGAACTCCCCGTGCATCAAACGGATCAGCTGACGGGCGATCACCAGGCCCAGGTTGCCCCCCAGACGGGGGGCCGAGAGAAAGTTTTTGCTGTGCAGTTCGGCGTGCATCAGCGCGTCGCGTTCCTCGGTGTCCATGGGCTCGCCGCTGTCCTGCACGGCGATGCGCAAGCGCGGTTTGGCGCTGCGCTCGTCGAGGGCGACGACGATCAGGATTTCGCCTTCATCGGTTTTCTTCAGGGCGTTTTCCAGCAGGCTCAGCAGGGTCTGGCGCAGGCGCGTCGGGTCACCGCTGATCACCCGTGGCACTTGCGGCTGGATAAAGCTGATCAATTCGACGTTCTGCTGCTCGGCTTTGGCGCGGAAGATGCTCAGGCAGTCTTCGATCAGCGCGTTGAGATCGAACTGAACGTCATCCAGCTCGATCTGCCCGGATTCGAGCTTGGAGATGTCGAGGATCTCGTTGATCAGCGTCAGCAGTTCGTTGCCGGCGCTGTGGATGGTTTGCACGTAGTCGCGCTGCTTGACCGAGAGGGGCGTACCCAGCAGCAGTTCGGTCATGCCCAGCACGCCATTCATCGGGGTGCGGATCTCGTGGCTGATTTTTGCCAGGAATTCGGCCTTGGCATTGATCTCGGCATTGCTGGCGGCCAGGTCGCGACTGAGGCTGAAGCGGTCTTCGGTGATGCTGCGCTGGCGTTCGCTCAGGGCGATGCTCATCAGCAAGCCGCTGATGCAGATGAACACCAGCAGGGCGGTGATCAGGCCTTGCGGCTCGACCAGGGTCAGCCCCAGCAGGGCGGGCAGGATAATCAGCGTGCCGACGTTGAAGACCACCATCGCCGCCACGAACAGGCGTGCGGGTCGATAGCCTTTTTGCCAGTGATGGGCGCTGACGAACAACATGCTCAGGCCCGCCAGTGCGACCAGGGCGTAGGTGATGATGTTCAGCGGCAGTGTATTGACGAACAACAGCAGCAGGCCGCAGGCGATGATGACCACGATGTCGCCCAGCAGCAGTTTGTTCAGCGGGTGCGGGCCGAGCGGGGCGAAAAAGCGATAGGCGAACATCAGGCCGCACGGGGCGGTCAGCAGCAGGGCCAGGTAAGCGCCAGGCGTCTGGATCGCATGCCAGTCCGGCAACCAGGGCCCCGCCAGATTCAGCAGCAGCACCAGGCTGAGCATCAACAAGGCTTCACAGCCAGACAGCCACAGGCAACTGCGCGACCGGGTGTACGCGTAGCGGATCAGGTTGTGCAGGATCAGCATCCCGAGGCAGCCGAACAGCAGGCCGTAGATCAGGGTCTGGTTCTGATTGGCCGCAGTCATGATGGCCGACTGCAGGGTGATGTACGGCCGCATCTGGTGTTCGGACACCAGGCGCAGGTAAACGTCGAGAGGTTTGTCGCTTTGGGGTAGCGGCAACATGAAGTCGCTGTTGGGCAGTGGCCGCTCAGACCGAGGCTGATCTGCGCCGCCATCCAGCTCCTCGATCAGGCTGTCGCCTTCCAGCACATACAGATCGAGATCGGAAAGGTCGGGAGCGAATACCCGCAGCAACTGTTCGTGCTTGCCGGGGGCAAGCCTGAAACGCAGCCACATCGCGCCATCGGGCTCGGCCGCGGTGAGGTGATCGAGTTCGATGGGGCTGAATTGATTGGTGTAGCGTGCGGAACGGATGTCGCTCAGTTGCAGGTCGCCCTGTTCATCGAGCAATACCGCCCAGCCACTGCCCTGCGCGGCCTGGGCCGGTAGCATGCAGAGCAGCGTCATCAGCGTGACAGTGAAACCTATGGCAATCCTGAGCCAGCGCACGGCGAAATCCCTTCGTAGGTTGATGCCAGAATATAACTATGCGCGGCGCCGGAATAGCCCGGCAAGGGCCTGAGGCCCTTGCCCTGCCGAATGGATAGCTTATTCCTGATTTTCGCCACGCTCGCGGGCAATGGCGCGGTAGCCAATGTCCCTGCGATAAAAACAGCCTTCCCAGTCGATCCGGGCCGCCAACGCGTAAGCCTGTTGCTGCGCAGCATCGACGCTGGCGCCCATGGCAGTGGCGCAGAGCACGCGACCGCCGGCCGTCACCACTTGGCCGTCCTTGAGTGCGGTGCCGGCGTGGAAGACTTTGCCTTCCAGTGTCGCGGCTGCATCCAGGCCGTTGATGGCCGCGCCTTTGGCGTAGTCACCAGGGTAGCCGCCAGCGGCCAGCACGATGCCGACGCTCGGACGTGGATCCCATTGGGCTTCGACCTTGTCCAGGGCTTGCGCCAGGGCAGCTTCGATCAGCAACACCAGGCTCGACTGCAGACGCAGCATGACCGGCTGGGTCTCGGGGTCGCCGAAACGGCAGTTGAATTCGATGACTTTCGGGTTGCCCGCCTTGTCGATCATCAGGCCGGCGTACAGGAAGCCGGTGTAAACGTTGCCTTCCTCGGCCATGCCGCGCACGGTCGGCCAGATCACCAGGTCCATGACGCGCTGGTGCACTTCGCTGGTGACGACCGGTGCCGGGGAGTAAGCACCCATGCCGCCGGTGTTCGGGCCGGTGTCGCCGTCGCCGACGCGTTTGTGGTCCTGGCTGGTGGCCATCGGCAATACGTTCTTGCCATCGACCATGACGATGAAGCTGGCTTCTTCGCCGTCCAGGAATTCTTCGATGACCACGCGGGAACCGGCGTCGCCGAATGCGTTGCCGGCCAGCATGTCACGCACGGCGTCTTCGGCTTCAGTCAGTGTCATGGCCACGATCACGCCTTTGCCGGCGGCCAGGCCATCGGCCTTGATCACGATCGGTGCGCCTTTTTCACGCAGATAAGCCAGGGCTGGCTCGATCTCGGTGAAGTTCTGGTAGTCGGCCGTCGGGATTTTGTGGCGGGCCAGGAAATCCTTGGTGAAGGCTTTCGAACCTTCCAGCTGCGCAGCGCCAGCGGTCGGACCGAAGCAATCCAGGCCACGGGAGCGGAACAGGTCGACGACGCCGGCGACCAGCGGCACTTCCGGGCCGACGATGGTCAGGGAAACGTTCTTCTCGGCAAAGTCGGCCAGCTGTTCGAGGGCCAGCACGTCGATAGCGACGTTCTCGCACTTGGCTTCAATGGCGGTGCCGGCGTTGCCAGGGGCCACGAACACCTTCTGCACGCGCGGATCCTGAGCCACTTTCCAGGCCAGGGCGTGTTCACGGCCACCGCTGCCAATGATCAAAACATTCATTTCAAAAACCTCGGGATGACGCTAATTCTGGAGGCAGCACTGAAGCTGCTTTTCTGTGGGAGCGGGCTTGCTCGCGAAAGCGGTGTGTCAGTCAGCACTATTGTGGCTGACAGATTGCATTCGCGAGCAAGCCCGCTCCCACAGTTGATCGTCGTACTTAGTGACGGAAGTGGCGCATGCCGGTGAATACCATGGCGATGCCGGCCTCGTCGGCTGCTGCAATCACTTCGTTGTCACGCATCGAGCCGCCCGGCTGGATCACCGCAGTAATGCCGACCTTGGCCGCATTGTCCAGGCCATCGCGGAACGGGAAGAAGGCGTCGGACGCCATCACCGAGCCTGCTACCTGCAGGCCGGCGTGTTCCGCCTTGATCGCAGCAATGCGCGCGGAGTTCACGCGGCTCATCTGGCCAGCGCCGACACCGATGGTCTGGCGGTTCTTGGCATAGACGATGGCGTTGGACTTGACGTATTTGGCCACCTTCCAGGCGAAGATCAGGTCGTGGATTTCCTGTTCGGTCGGCGCGCGTTTGGTCACGACTTTCAGGTCGTCGGCGCTGATCATGCCGATGTCGCGGCTCTGTACCAGCAAACCGCCGTTAACGCGTTTGTAGTCCCAGGCAGCCGCGCGATCGGCCGACCACTCGCCGCAGGTCAGCAGGCGTACGTTGGCTTTGGCAGCCACGATGGCACGGGCTTCGGCGCTGACGCTTGGGGCGATGATCACTTCGACGAACTGACGCTCGACGATGGCCTTGGCGGTCTCGGCATCCAGCTCGCGGTTGAAGGCGATGATGCCGCCGAACGCCGATTCGGTGTCGGTGGCGTAGGCCAGTTCGTAGGCCTGACGGATGCCGCCTTCGGCGTCCGGGCTGACAGCCACGCCGCAGGGGTTGGCGTGCTTGACGATCACGCAAGCCGGCTTGACGAAGCTCTTCACGCATTCCAGCGCGGCGTCGGTGTCGGCCACGTTGTTGTACGACAGCTCCTTGCCTTGCAGTTGGGTCGCGGTCGCGATGCCCACTTCGGCAGGCTTGGTTTCCACGTAGAACGCCGCGCTCTGGTGCGGGTTCTCGCCGTAGCGCATTTCCTGAGCCTTGACGAACTGGCTGTTGAAGGTGCGCGGGAACTCGCTGCGGCCTTCGGTGCTGAGGGTTTCAGCCGCCTGGTTCACGGTGCCCATGTAGTTGGCGATCATGCCGTCGTAGGCAGCGGTGTGCTCAAAGGCCTTGAGCATCAGGTCGAAGCGCTGAGCGTAGGTCAGGCCGCCGGCCTTCAGGCTTTCCAGGACGTTGGCGTAGTCGCCGGCATTCACCACGATGGCCACGTCTTTATGGTTTTTTGCAGCCGAACGGACCATGGTCGGACCGCCGATGTCGATGTTCTCAATCGCGGTCGGCAGGTCGCAGCCTGGCTTGTTGATGGTGGCTTCGAACGGGTACAGGTTAACCGCTACCAGGTCGATCGGCTTGATGCCGTGTTCGTTCATGATGGCGTCGTCGATACCGCGACGACCGAGGATCCCGCCGTGGATTTTCGGGTGCAGGGTTTTCACCCGACCGTCCATCATTTCTGCGAAACCGGTGTAATCCGCGACTTCCACCGCGGCAACACCGTTGTCACGCAGCAGCTTGAACGTCCCGCCGGTGGAGAGGATCTCGACGCCCAGGGCTTCGAGCTCCTTGGCGAATTCGAGGATCCCGGTCTTGTCGGAAACGCTGATCAAAGCGCGGCGGATCGGCAGGCGGGTAGTCTGGTCGGTCATTTCAATTTCCATCAAAAGCAAAGGAGTCAGCAAAAAAGGCGACCGTTTCTACGCGGGCGCCTTTCTGGTTTGATTGAATGCTTACAGCAAATCGTACTGCTTGAGTTTCTTGCGCAGGGTGCCTCGGTTCAGTCCGAGCAGCTCGCTGGCCTTGGTCTGGTTGCCCTTGACGTAGTTCATCACGCACTCGAGCAGAGGCGCCTCGACTTCGGACAGCACGAGGTTGTAAACATCCGTGACGGCAGCGCCCTCAAGGTGGGCGAAATAATTGTGCAGCGCCTTCTCGACACTCCCGCGAAGGGTCTGGCCTTCTTCGCTCGGCGTGTTGAGGTGCTGTTTCAAATTCACGTTGTCGCTCACGGGTGTTGTTCCACTCACTAAAGTCTCGGTCATCATCGTCATGCGGCCACCTCGTCTCCGTCCCCTGTCAGGCTCTTGTAACGTTCGGCGAAGAAGCCCTGAACGTTGGCGCATTGTGCTTCCGTATCTTCCAAACGATTGAAGTGGGCGCGAAATTCCCTGGCGCCCGGCAAGGTTGCGAGATACCAGCCCACATGCTTTCGAGCGATGCGTACGCCCATGACGTCTCCGTAGAAAACGTGCAGCGCGGCCAGATGCTCAAGCAGAATGCGTTCCACCTCGATCAGGTCCAGTGCCGGGAGTTTCTCGCCGGTACGCAGGAAATGATCGATCTCACGAAAAATCCATGGCCGCCCCTGGGCAGCCCGGCCTACCAGCAGGCCATCGGCACCGGTCGCGTCGAGCACGTACCGGGCCTTCTCGGGTGAATCGATATCGCCGTTGGCGAAGACCGGGATCGACACCGCCTGCTTTATCGCGGCAATGGTGTCGTACTCGGCAAAACCGGTGTACAGATCGGCACGGGTGCGGCCATGCACCGCCAACGCCGTGATGCCCGCCTGCTCGGCGATCTTCGCCACCGTCAGGCCGTTCTTGTTGTCCCGGTCCCAGCCAGTGCGGATCTTCAGGGTGACCGGCACATCAACCGCAGCCACCACGGCCTGCAGGATCTCGGTTACCAGTGCTTCATCTTTCAACAGTGCGGAACCGGCGGCCTTGTTGCAGACCTTCTTGGCCGGACAGCCCATGTTGATATCAATAATCTGCGCGCCCAGTTCGACGTTGGCCCGGGCCGCATTCGCCAGCATCTGAGCATCACCACCGGCGATCTGTACCGAGCGTGGCTCGGGATCACCTTCGTGGATCATGCGCATGCGCGATTTGCGGGTGTTCCACAAACTCATGTCGCTGGTGACCATTTCCGAGACTACTAGCCCCGCGCCCAGCCGCTTGCACAGCTGACGAAAGGGTTGGTCGGTGACGCCCGCCATCGGGGCGAGAATCAAGCCGTTGTGTAATGTATATGGACCGATGCGTACCGCCGACATAGGGCTTCCCTGTTGTGGGGCCGGATCATGAGACTTCGAAAAAGGGTTGGCATGATACCCGCTCTCGATGACTGGATAAAGGCTGAATTGAACAAAATCTGAACAGCGATTTTGTTATTGCCAGCGGTTTGGTACGAGCGGTCAAAGTCAGAAATATGCCGTCAAAGCCGTAACACTGAACCGTTTCACTCGGGCGAGTGGAAGCTCAGGCTGTAGTTCACCGCCTTGGGGCCTGGATCGAGAATATCCAGCGCGATGTGGATCGGCGTCTGCGGAGGCATTTCCAGCAGGCCTTCGAGATCGCCATTGAGGTACTCGCCCGGCTTGAAGCGCCGGCTGGCGATCAGGTGACCGTTGAGGTCGGCAAAGCGCAACTCCAGCAGCGGGAACGGCTGGGAGAAGGGCGCGCGGTTGTAGATGATCGCGTCGACCACCAGGGCGCCGCTGAAATCCGGATGGCTGCGCACCACCAGGTTGCTGCTCTTGATTTTGGCGATGTCGACCTTGGACGGCACGGTGCAGCCGATTTGCGGGCATACCTGCTGGAACCACGGCCGGTACTGGTCCTGGCGCGCCAGCTCATCGAAGTGGTAGGCAATGTACTGCCCGGCGAGGGCGCCAGCACCGAGCAGGATCAACAGTAGCCAGAAAAGCCGGCGGCCCCGGGGGGGGCGGCGTTTTTGCCAGTCGAGTTGCAGCGGATCGTCGGTCAGGTCCTGCAATGCTTCGACACGTTCGGTCGACTCGCTGCGTTCGTGTCGCTTGCGCAGGGGGGCAATCGGGGGCAGGTCGTCGTCAGGTGCATCGGCTGCCGACAGGCGATCATGGCGCAGGGGCATGTCGAGCGGATCATTCAGGCGCAGTTGCGGCACCTGGGGCTCGTCGTCCAGATCAACCGGTTCCAGCGAGAACGAAGGTTCGGTGCGCGAGTGCTTGCCCGGTTCTGGCGGCGTTTCCCGTTGGTCGGCTTCGACCGCTTGGGCGCGATCGGCGGCCGATTCGCTGAACAGACTGTCGGACCACTGAGCTTCGTCGTGCTCGGCAGTATCCCGGCGCGCGCGCAGGCTGTCTTCGCGGTGCCGCGCAAACTCCATGGTCGGCTGGATTTCCCGCTGTTCGAGCCGGGCGAGTTCTTCATCCAGGTCGAGGCTGTCCAGATCGAGCTCGGCGGCGCTCCACTGCTTGCGGCTGATGACCCGCGGCGGTGGCGACTCGATGATGGCCGGGGCCACCGGCGCGACCGCTTCTTTGCCGGCACGTTGCTCAAGCAACTGCTTGGCGGCGTTGAACACCTGCAAGCACGAGCCGCAACGAACCACTCCGCGGGCGACGCTCAATTGAGAATGGCTGACGCGGAAGCTGGTTTGGCAATGCGGGCACTGAGTGACGAAACTGTCGGTCATGCGGCGGTCCGGTTTATGCAGAGGCTCATTCTAGCGCCGACGGCCGGTAATGCGCACCCAACCATCGCGATTGGCGATCGGGTCCAGGTCGAAGTCCCGGGCGTAGGCGTTGGCCACGTCTTCACCTTGCTCGGCAAGGATGCCCGACAGCGCCAGGCGACCACCCGGCTTGACCAGGCTGGACAGTTGCGGCGCCAAGGCAACCAGCGGGCCGGCGAGGATATTGGCCACCAGCACATCGGCCTGCACTTGCGGCAAATCTTGCGGCAGATACAGCGGGAACAGCGCTTCGGCAATGTTGTTGCGCCCGGCGTTATCGCGGGAGGCTTCCAGCGCTTGCACGTCGATGTCGGTGCCGACGGCTTCCCTGGCGCCCAGCAGCAGGGCGGCAATGGCCAGGATCCCCGAGCCGCAACCGAAGTCCAGCACGTTGCAATCCTTGAGGTCCTGACCGTCGAGCCATTCCAGGCACAGCGCGGTGGTCGGGTGTGTGCCGGTGCCGAACGCCAGGCCCGGGTCCAGCAGCAGATTGACGGCGTCGGGTTCCGGCGCGGCGTGCCAACTCGGGACGATCCACAGGCGCTGACCGAAGCGCATCGGCTGGAAACCGTCCATCCAGCTGCGCTCCCAGTCCTGGTCTTCGATGATTTCGCTGTGATGTTCAGGCAGCGGGCTGCCGGTCAGCAATTCCAGATGAGCCAGCACGCTGGCGGCTTCGGTGCCGTCTTCGAACAGGGCCAGCAGGTGCGTGTGCGACCACAATGGCGTGGTGTTGAGTTCCGGTTCGAAGATCGGCTGGTCTTCGGCGTCCATGAAGGTCACCGACACGGCGCCCACTTCGAGGAACGCGTCTTCGTAGGTTTCGGCTTGTTCTGGGCTGATGGCGAGACGGACTTGCAGCCAAGGCATGGCGGGCACCTTTGAAAAATATTGATTGCAGCCTAGCGGGCTGCGAGAAGCGCGCAAGTTTACGCGAGCGCGACGCAGATGACGACAAGGCCGACACGCGCGTGCTCTTCGTAGGCGCGAGGCTTGCCCGCGAACCAGGCGCCGCGGTGTATCAGCGGTGCCGATGCGCGTCCTTCGCGGGCAAGCCTCGCTCCTACGGGGGGCGGTAATGTCCAGAAACAACAAAGCCGCCCGAAGGCGGCTTTGTCGATCGGGCTAAAGCTTAGTGCTTGTCGCCAGCCAGCTTGTGTTCCAGGTAGTGGATGTTGATCCCACCTTTGCAGAAGCCTTCATCACGGACCAGGTCGCGGTGCAGCGGGATGTTGGTCTTGATCCCGTCGACAACGATTTCGTCCAGCGCGTTGCGCATGCGCGCCAATGCTTCGTCACGGGTTGCGCCGTAGGTGATCAGCTTGCCGATCAACGAATCGTAGTTCGGCGGAACGGCATAGCCACTGTACAGGTGCGAATCGACGCGAACGCCGTTGCCGCCTGGAGCGTGGAAATGCTTGACCGTGCCTGGGCTCGGCATGAAGGTTTTCGGGTCTTCGGCGTTGATCCGGCATTCCAGCGCGTGACCGCGGATGACCACGTCATCCTGGGTGTACGACAGCTTGTTGCCAGCGGCGATGCTGAGCATCTCCTTGACGATGTCGATGCCGGTGACCATTTCCGAAACCGGGTGCTCAACCTGAACGCGGGTGTTCATTTCGATGAAATAGAACGCGCCGTTCTCGTACAGGAACTCGAACGTACCCGCGCCACGGTAGTTGATGTCGATGCACGCCTTGACGCAGCGAGCGAGGACTTCAGCGCGTGCTTTCTCGTCGATGCCCGGTGCCGGCGCTTCTTCGAGTACCTTCTGGTGACGACGTTGCAGCGAGCAATCGCGGTCGCCCAGATGGATGGCTTGGCCCTGGCCGTCGGACAGCACCTGGACTTCCACGTGACGTGGGTTGGTCAGGAATTTTTCCAGATAGACCATCGGGTTGCCGAACGCCGCGCCCGCTTCGGAGCGGGTCAGTTTCGCCGAGGAAATCAGGTCTTCTTCTTTATGCACAACGCGCATGCCGCGACCACCACCGCCGCCAGCGGCTTTGATGATCACCGGGTAACCGACTTCGCGACCGATGCGCAGCGCGGTTTCTTCGTCTTCAGGCAGCGGGCCGTCGGACCCCGGAACGGTGGGGACGCCCGCAGCGATCATGGCGTGCTTGGCCGATACCTTGTCGCCCATCAGGCGAATGGTGTCGGCTTTCGGGCCGATGAAGGCGAAGCCGGAGTTTTCCACCTGTTCGGCGAAGTCGGCGTTTTCCGCAAGGAAGCCGTAGCCTGGGTGAATAGCGGTAGCGCCAGTCACTTCAGCGGCAGCGATGATTGCCGGAATGTGCAGGTAAGAGTGGGCGGCCGATGCCGGACCGATGCAGACGGATTCGTCTGCCAGGCCCAGGTGCATCAGCTCTTTGTCAGCCTTTGAGTAAACGGCGACGGTCTTGATGCCCATCTCTTTGCAGGCGCGCAGAATGCGCAGGGCAATCTCACCGCGGTTGGCGATCAGAACTTTTTCCAACTTCGCAGTCATCAAAGTTTCTCCGCGGTTCAAACGATGGTGAACAGCGGTTGGTCGTACTCAACCGGCTGGCCGTCTTCGACGAGGATGGATTCGATCACACCGCTGGTTTCAGCTTCGATGTGGTTCATCATCTTCATCGCTTCAACGATGCACAGGGTGTCGCCTTTCTTCACGGTCTGGCCCACTTCAACGAAGGACGGCGAGGACGGCGAGGATTTGCGATAGAACGTGCCGACCATCGGCGAACGGGCAACGGTGCCGTTCAGCACGGGTGCGGCCGGAGCAGCAGGCGCGGCAGCAGCAACCGGGGCAGCAGCAACAGGCGCTGGCGCCGGAGCGTGCATTGGAGCCGGTGCGTAGTACTGCTGAGCCGGGGTCTTGCTGTGACGACTGATACGTACGGACTCTTCGCCTTCCTTGATCTCGAGCTCATCGATGCCGGACTCTTCCAGCAATTCGATCAGTTTCTTAACTTTACGGATATCCATGAATCATCAACTCCCAAGGGTCGGTCAGGGGCGTTTAACGCTTGTTGTTCAAGCCGTTGCCGGTCTTTCAAGCTGCTCTAGTGCGGCCTCCAGGGCCAGTCGATAACCGCTGGCGCCAAGGCCGCAGATCACTCCCACCGCTACATCGGAGAAGTAAGAGTGATGGCGGAAAGGTTCGCGTTTGTGCACGTTAGACAAATGCACTTCGATGAATGGGATGCTCACTGCCAGCAACGCGTCACGTAATGCGACGCTGGTGTGCGTAAAAGCTGCCGGGTTGATCAGAATGAAGTCCACACCCTCGCTGCGGGCAGCGTGGATGCGGTCGATCAATTCGTACTCGGCGTTGCTTTGCAGGTGCAGCAAATGGTGGCCGGCTTCACGGGCACGGCGTTCCAGGTCCTGGTTGATCTGCGCCAGTGTCGTAGCGCCGTAGGTGCCCGGTTCACGGGTGCCGAGCATGTTCAGGTTGGGGCCGTGCAGAACCAATAGCGTCGCCATCTGCTGTTCCTTGTGATCTATGTGCAATTGTCAGAACCCGGCGACTATGCCGCAAAGCCTTTATGACTGTCCAGTTCTATGCAATAGCCCGCACGATGGCCGATGTTTGCGCGAAATATATGACCGGTCACTTAAATCCGGTCATTTGCTTTGGCCGCGCGCTTGCGCAACACGTTCGGCGAAGTCCGCTGCGTTGATCTCGCCGATCACCCGCACATCGGCCTGTTCGGTACCGTCTTTGCCGAAAAACATCAGCGCTGGCGGGCCGAAGAGTTTGTAGCGGTCGAGAAGGGCACGTTGCCCGGCATTGCTTTCGGTGATGTCGAAGCGAATCAATCGATAGCCCTTGAGCCGCTCCATGACCGTGGCATCGTTGAGCACCTGGTGTTCGATGACTTTGCAACTGATGCACCAGTCGGCGTACCAGTCCAGCAGCAACGGGGTGCCGGAGGAACTGGCGTCCGCGAGCACGCGATCGAGCTCTGCCGGCGTGCTGATGGTTTGCCAGGCGCTGCTGCCCTGCGTTTGTTCAGTGTTGGTGACAACACGCGGCTGGCCGATCGGATTGAGCGGATCGGTCTGGCCACTGAATGCGCCGTACCAGCAGGCCAGCGCGTAAAACAGCAGGAACATCCCGAGTAATTGGCCCAGGCGTTTTCGAGGCGGTTTGTAGACGAACTCCAGCGCGCCCATGAACAAACCGACACCGCCGGCGAGCAAGCCGATCAGCAGCAAAGTGATCTGGCCCGGCAATACCCGACTGAGCAGGCCGATCGCCAACCCCAGCAACAAAACCCCGATCGCGTTTTTCACATGGATCAGCCATGGCCCGCTTTTCGGCAGCCAGGCAGCGCCGCCGGTCGCCACCAGCACTAACGGTGCGCCCATGCCGAGGCCGAGCATGAACAGTTTCAAGCCGCCGCCGAGTGCATCGCCGCTAGCACTGATGTACAGCAGCGCACCGGCCAGTGGTGCCGATACGCAAGGTGAGACCAGCAGGCTGGAGACCACGCCAAGTACCGCCGCGCCCCACAGCGAGCCGCCTTCGGTGCGGCCGGCGATCCGGTCGAGGCGACGGCTGATGAAGTGCGGCAGCTTGAGTTCGAATACCCCGAACATGGCCAGGGCAAACAGCGCAAAGAACGTTGCAAACGGCACCAGTACCCAGGCCGATTGCAGGCGCGCCTGGAGATTGAGCTGCGCGCCAAACATGCCCATCAACGCACCGAGCAGGGCGAAACAGATGGCCATGGGCAACACGTAGGCCAAGGACAGGTTGAAGCCGCGTAACCCGCCGACCTGGCCGCGCAACACCACGCCGGAAAGAATCGGCAGCATGGGCAATACGCAGGGCGTGAACGTCAGGCCCACACCGGCGAGGAAGAACAGGGCGAGTTCGCGCCAGCCCCAGCTCGTGGCGCCGGCGACGCCCTCTATGTCCAGGCGCTCGGTCTCGGGCGGATAGCACAGGCCTTTATCGGCGCAACCCTGATAGGTGACGGCCAGGGTGAAAGCGCGTTGATCGGTGCGCGGCACCTCTACCTCGAGAATGCCGTGGTAGACCTCGACATCGCCGAAATACTCATCGTGCTTCTGTTCGCCCTTGGGCAGTTGCGCGGCGCCGAGGCCGACATCGGCGGGTTCGGCGCGAAACTGGAAGCGGTGCCGATAGAGGTAGTACCCCTCGGTGGCGACAAACCGCAGTTTGATCGACTGCGGCGTGCTGTCTACCAGGCTCAGTTGAAAGGCTTCGCGTACCGGCAGGAAATCGGCGCTGTTGTTGATCGAGCCCAGGGTGGAACTGGGCCGAGTCTCCAGCAAACCGGTGGCGGAGGCCGGCAGGGCCAGCACCAAAAACAGCAGGCAAAGCAAACGGCGCATGACAGTCTCGCGTATCGAAAGTGAGGGCATGATAGCGGACACCTGGCAGGAGTGCAGGGCCTGGAAGTCTGTGGTGGCTGTTCTGGCGCCTTCGCGAGCAAGCCCGCTCCCACATTCGACCGCATTCCCATGAGAGAACTCGGTCAAATGTGGGAGCGGGCTTGCTCGCGAAGGCGATCTGTCAGACGCGGAAAGCCTGAACGGCTGTATGCAACCGCCCACCCAACACCAACAAATGCTCCCCTTGCTCGCGCCCCTGGCCAATGCGCAGCAAGTTATCCCCACCCAACTGGTGAATCCGCTCACTGTGATCGCGGATTTCGCTGACGGCACCGCTCTGCTGGGCGGTGACGTCGGCGATGCGCACAGCGGTGTCGGAAATGGTCTGGATCGCCCCGACGATTTTATCCAGCGCGCCGTCAGCCGCTTGCGCCTGATTGGCGGTGGCTTCGGCGTGCTCGACCTGGGCGCGCATGCCTTCCACCGATTGCCGCGCGGCGGTCTGCAGGCCGGCGATCAATGTCTGAATCTCTGCGGTCGCCCGGGCAGTGCGTTGCGCCAGCGAGCGAACCTCTTCGGCCACCACCGCAAACCCACGGCCCATTTCTCCGGCACGGGCCGCTTCGATGGCGGCGTTAAGGGCCAGCAGGTTGGTCTGGTCGGCAATCGAGCGAATCACCGTCAGCACGCCACCGATGGTGGCCGATTCCTCGGCCAGGTGTTCGATCATCTGCGCGTTGCCTTGCACTTCACCCACCAATTCATGCAGCCCGGTGAGGCTCAGGCCGATGACTTTCTGCCCGTGCTCCACCGCCAGTCCGGCATGTCGACTGGCGTCGGCGGCCTGGCTGGCATCACCGGCGACTTGTTGAATGGTCGCCTCCAGTTCGCCGAGGGAATCGCGGATCATCGCGGTATCGCCGGCCTGATGCTCGGCGCCGCTGTGCAGGTCGTTGCTCAACTCCGCCAGGGTGCGGCTGCTGCCGGCGACCTGCTCGGCGTTGAGGCGAATGGTGCCCACCAGATCCACCAGATAAGCCCGCAGGCGATTGAGCGAGGCTTGAATGTCATGCAATTCGCGATTGGTCTTGCCCAATTCAATGTCCTGGCTGAAGTCGCCCTCGGCCCAGGTCGACAGGGCCGGCGCCAGATTGGTCAGGGTCCGGGCCAGGCGTCGTTGCAGGGTATCGATCAGCAGCGCGATCAGCAGGATCAGGCCGATCATTATCCCCTGCATCAGTCGCACTTCGCCCTGGATCTGCCCGTGCTGGGCACGGACCACCGGTTCCAGCCCGGCGATGGCCTGCTGCACGGCGGCGATTTTCAGGTGAGTGGCGGCGCTGAGGTCGGCGCGTTGGCGAATCTGTTCGCGGGTGCGGGCAAGTTCCGCAGGATAGCGGGTCAACAGGTTATTGAGTTCACGCTTGAGGCCGACGCCAGCATCTTCGGCGACCGCTTTCTCGGTGTTCTCCAGGCCCATCATGGCGGCGAAATCATCGGTGTTCGATTGACTGTTGGTGGTGATGCCCAGCAGTGGCAAGGCCTCCAGTTGTTCGGCTTGAATGCGCAGGTTGCCGACTTCACGCTCGACATCGGCGGCCAGTTCGCTGCGACCGCTGCTGACCAGTTTGTCCCGGGCGAGCGACAGTTTGCCCAAGTGTTGGGACGCGGCGAACAATGGCGTCTGGTAAGCCGCATTGGCGCTGGCGTACTGGCTGAGCTGATCAAGGCTGGCCGCCAATTCGCGTTCGGCTTGCAGCAGCAGCGCCTGTGGATCGCCCGCGAGTTTACCGGCAGCCAACAGGTCGGTTTTGCTGAATTCATCCAGATTCGACAGGCTCGGGCGCAAGGTATCGGCCAATGCCGGCGGCAACTCGCCCAGTTCCTGTCGCAGGCGGTCGATGGCCTGGCTGGCGCTGTTCAGGCGCAGCGCATCGCCGCTGGCAAGGTAATCCTCGATGTTGCGCGCGACGTCATCCTGAAACTGCCGGGACAGGCCCAGGTAGCGCTCCATCAATAGGTAGGGGCGTTCCAGGGCCTTTTGCGACCACCACAGGGTGGCGCCCAGGGCCACGCACACGGCGACTAACAGAAGGGTATTGAGATTGGTCAGCAACTTCAGGCGCATCGCGGGACTACCAGCGGCAGAATCGTAAGTGCCTGAAGTTATTGCGTTTGTGTTACAGGGTTATGACCGGTTCGGTCGTTTCCGGTGAAAAAGTGGCACTTTGCTTTTATGTTCGCGCTGCCTGTACGCAGTTGCGTCCGGCATGTTTGGCGCGGTACAGCGCCTCGTCAGCCTGGTTCGCGATCATCAGGCCGTCGGCGTTAGCGCCCAGCTCGGCGACCCCGGCACTGAAGGTGCACCGCAGGTCCTGGGGCTGGGCCGGGTAATGAATTTCGGCAAAACGCCGTCGGATTTCTTCGAGCACTTTGCAAGCCGATTCGAGGTCGGTGTCCGGCATGACGATCGCAAACTCTTCACCCCCATAGCGGCCGATGAAGTCGGTCTTGCGCAAGCGTTGCTTGAGGAACAGTGCCAGGCTTTTGATCACACGGTCGCCCATGGGGTGCCCGTGGCTGTCGTTGACCCGTTTGAAGTGGTCGATGTCGAGCATGGCAAAGCTCAGGGGCTTGCTTTCACGACGGGCGCGGAAGCTGCAGTCTTCGAGCAATTGCAGGATGTGGGTGTGGTTGTAGAGGCCGGTGAGGCTGTCGCGAACCATCCGCGCCTTGAGATTGCGCGCCCGCGCCGCACGATTACGCACGGTGGTGATCAGGTGTCGGGGCTTGATCGGTTTGGTCAGAAAATCGTCACCGCCCTCGCTCATGGCGTCGAGTTGCTTGTCCAGATCGTCTTCGGCGGACAGGTAAATGATCGGCACGCTGACGTAACGATCATTGTGGCGGATCACCTTGGCCAGTTCGGTCCCGGTGCAGGCCGGCATATACATGTCGAGGATGATCAGGTCCGGTTGGAAGTCTGCGAGCTCGGCCATCGCCTGAATCGGTTCGATCAGCGTCCGGGTGACGATCCCGGCACTGTTGAGCAACCGTTCGGTATGCAGGGCCTGGGCGCGGGAGTCATCGATGATCAGCACTTTATAGGGTTCGTACTGGGCGACGCAGGTCAGGACTTCGATTTTCTCCAGCAGGCTCGATGCCTCGAGGGTACCGGTCAGGAACTCCTGGCCACCGGCGCGGACCGCGGCGAGGCGGGTAGGCGTGTCGGTTTCCTGCAGGCTGAAAAACAGCAGCGGCAGCGGCTCGTCCAGCCCGATCTGGGCTTCGGCGGCCAGTTTCAGGCCGATGCCGGCACCACTGAAGTCCACGTCCATGACGATCGCCGCGGGCAAACGCTCGACCATCGACGAGCGAAACGCCGCCACGCTGTCCAGGGATTGGGCGCTGAGCCCGAAAAACTCCAGCTGCGTGGCCAGGCGCTCGGCGCGGTCGTGATCCTGCAACATCACATAGATGGGCTTGCGCAACGGCGGCAGGAAGGTTTGTTCGAGCTGATCGCCTTGGCGCAGGCCGGTGCGCGACAAGTGCTGCATCAAGCGATTGAGGTCATTGATCAGGTCGCTGTTCAGGCGCCCGCGGTTGGCGTCGACCGCCTGCAGCGACTGGCCGATGTGGTGCGCCAACCGGGTGTGTTCCGGTTGTTCGAAGCGCTCGGCGAAACGCAGCAGACGCAGGTTGGCCTCGCTCAGTTCCGATAAGTCGGTGTTGGACCACTCGCTGCGTTGCAGGCGCTGCCATATTTCAAGAATTTGACGTGCCTGATGAATCACCCGCTGGGCAAAGTGGTGCTTGAGGCGCTCACGGCTGGGGTCTTCTGGCTCGGTCATATCCTGACTACTAGTGAGGGAGCATGCTGAGATCGACTGGTGGCGCTATGCTAGCACCACTTTTCATGTGCATGAGTGTCGCACGTCAATAATCTGCAAAGCGACCTGATTCAGTGGCTGACCGACGGGGCTGATAGGCTCGCGGCTGTGCTTCATTTATAGTGGCCGTTCGATCGCGCCCGTTGCGCGGCTCGTCCCTTGCACCGGATTTAATGCGCGGCAAACGAGGCACGATGGCGTAGGGTTGTGGTCGAACCGATGAACTCAAGTGATTGAAAGGATATCGCCATGCTGGACTGGAAGAACCGCGCGGGCAGCGCGCCTGAACGTGCCGCTGAACCGAAATCGGCCACCCGCAGTTACATTGGCGGCCTGTTGTTCAGCCGGGCGCTCGCCACCCTGATTGGCCTTTACCTGCTGGTGGTGATTGCGCTGGGCTGGTACTGGAGCCAGGAACCCGCGCTGTTCCCGGTTCAACAGAACGCCCAGGTGGCTGCCGAGAAAGAAGGCAAGCAGATGGTCATCGGCTATACCACGGTGGAAACGCTCAAGACCGTTGCCGATACCTTGCTGACCAAGCCGGGCGGTTATATTTCCAACGACCGTTTCCCGCCGGGGCTGTGGATGGATAACACGCCGAGCTGGGAATATGGCGTGCTGGTCCAGGTCCGTGACCTGAGCCGTGCGCTGCGCAAGGACTTCGCCCGCTCCCAGTCGCAGTCCACCGAAGACGCCGACCTGGCCAAGGCCGAGCCGCGTTTCAACTTCGACAACAGAAGCTGGGTGTTGCCTTCCAGTGAGTCTGAATATCAGGAAGGGATCAAGTCCCTGAGCCGTTATCAGGCACGCTTGTCCGACCCGAGTCAGAAAAGCGCATTGTTTTATGCCCGCGCCGACAACCTGAACAACTGGCTGGGCGATGTCGGCACCCGCCTGGGTTCGTTGTCGCAACGGCTGTCGGCCAGCGTTGGCCGCGTCAAGCTCAATACCGCGCTGAAAACCGAAGTCGTCGCGCCAGGTCAGGTACCGCAGGTTGACGAAGAAATCGTCGAAACCCCGTGGATGCAGATCGACAACGTGTTCTACGAAGCCCGTGGCCAGGCCTGGGCGCTGTCCCATCTGCTGCGCGCCATCGAAGTCGACTTCGCCGATGTGCTGGCCAAGAAGAACGCCACGGTCAGCGTGCGCCAGATCATTCGCGAGCTTGAAGCCTCGCAAGAACCGGTCTGGAGCCCGATGATCCTCAACGGCAGCGGCTTCGGCGTACTGGCCAATCACTCGCTGGTCATGGCCAATTACATCTCCCGGGCCAACGCCGCCGTCATCGATTTGCGTCAGTTGCTCAATCAGGGCTGAGTCATGGTTGATAGCTCCATCGATAGCCTGCGCGAGGCCGCCCATCGGGCGGCCTCGGATGCCGAACAGATCGCCTGGGTCGACGAGCGGGACAACCTGCTCGGCGCACTGGTCCGTTCCGACTTGCGCGAGCGCGGCCTGATCGGGCGCGGCACTTACATCATGCTGTTCAACTCCGCCGGTGAACTCTGCGTGCATCGGCGCACCCTGAGTAAAGCGATCTACCCGGGTTACTGGGACGTTGCGGCCGGCGGCATGGTACTGGCCACCGAGACTTACGCCGAATCGGCCGCCCGCGAGCTGGAAGAAGAGCTGGGCGTGAGCGGCGTGGAGCTGATTGCTCATGACCACTTTTACTTCGAGGACACCGGCAATCGACTCTGGTGTTCAGCTTTTTCGGCGGTGTGGGATGGCCCCTTGATCCTGCAACCGGAAGAAGTGCTCGAAGCGCGCTTCATGCCCATCGATCAGGTCATGCTGGAAATCCAGCAAAAGCCTTATTGCCCGGACTCCCTGGCGGCCTTGCAGCGCTATCTTCGGGCTCGTGGGCCGGACGTCGCATAAGCGGCATAAATTGGCGCCGATTGGCTCTTAGCAAGTCGGCTTTTTGCCGTTACACTGCGCGACCTTTTCAAACTGAACCGGTATTGCTCTTCTGTAGGAGCGAAGCTTGCTCGCGAAGGACGCAAGGACGACGCGTGTTGTCTGATGCCGCGCGTTATCGTTGACGTCCTTCGCTGGCAAGCCAG
The DNA here is from genome assembly GCF_006094435.1 of Pseudomonas sp. MPC6. NCBI lineage: Bacteria > Pseudomonadati > Pseudomonadota > Gammaproteobacteria > Pseudomonadales > Pseudomonadaceae > Pseudomonas > Pseudomonas sp. MPC6. The sequence continues at coordinate 787,138 of NZ_CP034783.1, forward strand.
CTCCTACAGGGGTGTACCGTGTAGGAGCGAGCTTGCTCGCGAAGAACGCAAGGACGACGCGTGTTGCCTGATGCCGCGCGTTATCGTTTACGTTTATCGCGAGCAAGCTCGCTCCTACACAGGTTTTACCGTTTCAGTAGCGCTGCCCCTGCCTGAGTGGGGCTTCGCGGTCGATGGCACACCTGCCGCGGCCAGTCTTTGTCCTCACAAGAGGATTGCCGGTGGCCAAAAAAGCCGCATCCTTCGCCGCCCTTGGTGGCCTGGTATTTTCCACCGACGCAGGTCGTCATTGCCCGGATTGCAGTAAACCGGTGGATGCCTGCATCTGCAAACAAACCGCTATCCCGGCCGGCGACGGCATCGCGCGCGTGCGTCGCGAAAGCAAGGGGCGTGGCGGCAAGACGGTGACCACCATCACCGGCGTGCCGTTGGCCGAAGACGCGCTCAAGGACCTGGCGACCTCGTTGAAAAAACGTTGCGGGACCGGCGGTGCGTTGAAAGACGGCATCATTGAAATCCAGGGCGATCATGTCGAGCTACTCTTGGCCGAGTTGATCAAGCACGGTTTCAAGGCGAAGAAGTCCGGCGGCTAGCAGCTTCTGTGAAAACCACCCTCGGCTTGATCCGGTCCTGACAGCAGGCCCGGCGTCGTCTACATGGTTTTCACAGAGCCTGTTCTGACCGGTTTCTAAACTCACCGCGATCAGCGAGGTCTATCCCCTCGTTGACGAACCGTCATTTTCATTCTTTAGACTGCGCCGGCCTGAACCCAGGCGACGCTCTATGACTTCTTTATAGGGGACTTCAATGTCCGTAAGACGCACACGCAAAGACGATGGCAGCCAATGGACAGTTGCGGACAGCCGCAGTGTTTACGGGATTCGCCATTGGGGGGCCGGGTATTTCGCGATCAATGACGCCGGTCGCGTCGAAGTTCGTCCGAACGGTCCGGCCAGTTCACCTATCGACCTGTTCGAGCAAGTCGACCAGCTGCGCCAAAGCGGCCTGTCCTTGCCGTTGCTGGTGCGTTTCCCTGACATTCTGCAAGACCGCGTGCGTCAGCTGACCGGCGCCTTCGATGCCAACATCGAACGCCTGGAATACCAGAGCAAATACACCGCGCTGTACCCGATCAAAGTGAACCAGCAGGAAGCGGTGATCGAGAACATCATCGCGACCCAGGACGTGTCCATCGGCCTGGAAGCCGGCTCCAAGCCGGAGCTGCTGGCCGTACTGGCCCTGGCGCCGAAGGGTGGCACCATCGTTTGCAACGGTTACAAGGATCGCGAGTTCATCCGTTTGGCGCTGATCGGTCAGAAACTTGGCCACAACGTGTTCATCGTGATCGAGAAAGAATCCGAAGTCGCCCTGGTGATCGAAGAAGCCGCCTCGCTGAAGGTCAAGCCTCAGGTCGGTCTGCGCGTGCGCCTGTCATCCCTGGCGTCGTCCAAATGGGCCGATACCGGTGGCGAGAAGTCCAAGTTCGGTCTGTCGGCGGCGCAGTTGCTGTCGGTGGTCGAGCGTTTCCGCGCCGCGGGCCTGGATCAGGGCATTCGCCTGCTGCACTTCCACATGGGTTCGCAGATCGCCAATCTGGCGGACTACCAGCACGGCTTCAAGGAAGCGATTCGCTACTACGGCGAACTGCGCAACCTCGGCCTGCCGGTCGACCACATCGACGTCGGCGGCGGTTTGGGCGTGGACTACGACGGTACCCACTCGCGCAACGCCAGCTCGATCAACTACGACATGGACGATTACGCCGGTGTCGTGGTCGGGATGCTCAAGGAATTCTGCGACGCGCAGAACCTGCCACACCCGAACATCTTTTCCGAGAGCGGCCGTTCTCTGACCGCGCACCACGCCATGCTGGTGGTGCAGGTGACCGACGTCGAGAAACACAACGACGACGTGCCGCAGATCGAGAACAAGGAAGCACTGCCGGAAACCGTGCAGTGGCTGGTTGACCTGCTGGGTCCGACCGACATCGAGATGGTCACCGAAACCTACTGGCGCGCCACGCACTACATGAGCGACGTGGCCACCCAGTACGCTGACGGCAAGCTGACGCTGGCCGAGAAAGCCCTGGCCGAACAATGCTACTTCGCCGTGTGCCGCCGCCTGCACAACTCGCTGAAGGCCCGTCAGCGTTCGCATCGTCAGGTGCTGGACGAACTCAACGACAAGCTGGCCGACAAGTACATCTGCAACTTCTCGGTCTTCCAGAGCCTGCCGGATACCTGGGCCATCGGCCAGGTGCTGCCGATCCTGCCGTTGCATCGTCTCGACGAAGAGCCGCTGCGCCGCGCGGTGCTGCAGGACCTGACCTGCGACTCCGACGGCAAGATCAAGCAATACGTCGACGAGCAGAGCATCGAAACCAGCCTGCCGGTTCACGGTTTGAATGAAGGCGAAGACTACCTGCTGGGGATCTTCCTGGTGGGCGCCTATCAGGAAATTCTCGGCGACATGCACAACCTGTTCGGTGACACCGACTCGGTGAACATCTACCAGAATGCCGACGGCAGCGTGTACCACGCGGGTATCGAAACCCACGACACCATCGAAGACATGCTGCGTTACGTGCACTTGTCGCCGGAAGAATTGATGACCCACTACCGCGACAAGTGCGCCAGCGCCCGCATCACTGCCGCCGAGCGCACTCAGTTCCTCGACGCACTGCGTCTGGGGCTGACCCGTTCGTCTTACCTGTCCTCTTGAGGTAAGTCGTTCTCTCCAGGTTGTCTGAAAATGTTCCGCGCACAGCAGAAGTTTCGGATGACCTGGTAGGACGTTTCTCTATTTTCAACGGAAATTTCCCCGCTTTCGGCTATTAAAGCCATTTGGTCTGCTTTTCGCGTAGGCCATTTCCTAAGTTGTATTTCGGCACTCTACTCGGCCATGTCTCTCGGCGAGAATCCCCGGCCGCCCCTCCTGTAGAGAATCGCCGATGTTCGATCCAGTCAACGAGCTTTCATTTCGTCTGGGTGTAGCAGGTATGTCCGATGCCTTCGAAGTCTTGGCCTTTACCGGTAGAGAAGCCATCAGCGAGCCTTTTGTGTTCGAGGTGGATCTGCTGATAGACGACCCGACGCTCGACCTTGCCAGCCTGCTGTACCAACCGGTCTCTCTGCACTTCGGGCCGGCGGGACAGGCGATTCATGGACAACTGCACGAACTCGTCCAGCGTGAACAGGGGCCGACTGCCCGGCTCTGCCGCGTACGGCTGGGGCCGAAGCTGGCCTGCCTTTCCCAGCGCTTCAGCCAGCGAATCTTCAGTGCCTGCTCGGTGCCGCAGATCCTCAGCCAAGTACTCAGGGAGCATGGCATTGCCGACAAGGATCGGCGCTTCGAACTGAGCGGCGATTACCCGCCCCGTGATTTCTGTACCCAATACCGGGAATCGGACCTGCAGTTTCTCCAGCGCCTGTGCGCTCAGGAGCGGCTGAACTACCATTTCGAGCACCAGGTTGACGGGCACTGCGTGGTCTTCGGTGATGGCCAGGCGCATTTTCGCCTGGGCGAGCTGGCGGATTTTCGCGTCGACAGCGAGCAACCGGCCGTGCGGCAGTTTCAGCTTCAGGGGCAACGAGCGGCGCAGAGTGCCCAAGGCCGTACAGACCTGGCGACGCTGCGCAGTGGTCAACTGATGTCACTGTCCGGCCATCCGATCGCCGACTGGAATCAACTATGGCTGTTGACCCACATCGAACATCAGGGGAGCCAGGATCCCCTGGCCCCCTACAGCAATCAGATCCGCGCGATTCACTGGGCAGCGCCCCTGGTGTCGCCCCCTGGCCCAATGAAACCGCGCATGCACAGCCTGCAACGGGCCTGGGTCGTCAATGTCGAAGAGTCTCGACCGGATCCCTCCAGGCCGGTTGCCGTGCAGTTCGATTGGCTTTACCAGGGTGAGGGCGCGATCCCTGCCCACTGTTGGCTGCCCCTGGCAACGGAGTTGGGCAACGCAACGGATACGCCGATGAGCGAGGGCACCGAGGTGGTGGTGAGCTTTATCGAGGGCGATCCGGATCAGCCATTGATTACCGGTTTTCTGCACCAGCCAAAGTCTGTCGAAGCCGCTGAGGAATCCCGCGCGGCGAACGCCTGTGCGCCTGACGAAGGCGTGCTCCGAATGCTGCGCTCCGGCGAGCCCTTGATGCTGCTGTGCCTGCTGCCGGGTGGCGGCAGTTTCACTCACTGCGCTGAGGTTTTCTGCACTTGCCGGGCGGCGACGGGGTTTGGCCGGAGCGGTGCGGCATGATTGCCGCGAGCCCGCAATGGCTATTGCTGGATGTGCCGGGTGCGCCACTGGCGGGGGCGACACTGCGGCAGACGTTTGCCCATGCGCAGTGGTTCTGGTTGTTCGAAGATACCGAGCTGCATGCGTTACGCGAACAGGGCCCGGTTCTGGTCGACCTGGGCTCCTGCCCGGCGCTGGCCGAGTTGTGTTACAGCGAAGCGCAACACTTCCGTGGACTGTTGGTCTTCAGCGGGGCGCCGCCGTCGCCGTTGCTGGCGCATTTGCGCCGTATGCTCACGGTCACGGTCGGCGTGCATCACCGCGCTTTGTTGAACTACTACAATCCCAACACGGCCAGTTACTTTTTTGATGCCTGCGACGCCCGGGAGCTGAGTCGCTGGTTGGGGCCGATCCGTCAGTTGCACTGGTTTGGCGGCACCTGGGCGGATCGTGCGATCGGTTGCCAGGGTTGGCAACAGCTGCACAACCCGGGGCTCGCCGTCAGCCCGTTAGCTGTCGAAGAAAGCCTCAGCCCCGGGCAACAGGAAAAGTTGCAAACCTGTCTGCTGGAGCAGCACGCCTGGCACTGGAGCCATTCCACCGGGATCGACTACCCCAGCCTGTGGGCGCATATGCAGGAAGGGCTGGCGCTGGGTTTCCACGAACGTTCGGTGCTCGATGACTGGTTATGGCTGCGCTTGCAATACCCGCGCGCGGCGCTGGTGCTGCCGTTGTCGGGACTGACCCAGCAGGAGCGTCTCGACCGCCTGCGCGACCGATGGCAGACCGATCGACACTGACCCGGGGGTTCGTCACGGCCGCGCCGGATCAGTGAGTCCGGCCGGTAAACCAGCCGTCGTTCTGGCGCAGAAACCAGGCAAAAGCACCCAGGGTCAAACTGCGCAGGGCCATGAACCACAGGAACGTTATCCACAGGCCATGGTTGCCCAAGCCTTGCAGTGCCCAGGCGAACGGCAATACCAGAATCATCGTCAACAGCATGCCGTTGCGCATTTCGCGCGCGCGCGTGGCGCCGATGAACAGACCGTCGAGCAGGTAACTCCAGACCGCAATCAGCGGCAGGGCGGCAAGGTAAGGCAGGTAGATGAAGGCGGTGTCGCGTACGCTTTGAATGTCGGTCTGCATCTCGATGAACAGATGGCCGGCGAACAGAAACAGCGCGGCAAAGCCCAGGCTCGCCAGCAACGACCAACCACAGGCCACCACCAACGAGCGGCGCAGGGCGTCCCGGTCGCGAGCGCCGATGGCATGCCCGCAAAGGGCCTCCACGGCGTGGGCCAGGCCATCGAGCGCATGGGCCGTCAGCAGCAGGCCGTTGAGCAGTAACGCGTTGGCGGCGACAGTGGCATCGCCCAGTCGCGCGCCTTGCACTGTAATGAGAAAAAACACCGATTGCAGAACCAGGCTGCGGATGAAGATGTCGCGGTTGACCGCCAACAGCGGTCGCCAGCTCTGCCACAGTGCCAGTGCAGCCCAGGCGATATGGCCAGGGTAGGCGCGCAGGGCGTTTCGGGTCATCAGCAGACCGACCAGTGCGCCGGTCCATTCGGCAATCACCGACGCCCGGGCAGCGCCGACCACCCCCCATTCCAGCCCGAGGACAAACCACAGGTTCAAGGCAATGTTGACCAGGTTGGTGCTCAGCAGAATTGCCAGTGGCGCCCGGGCGTTCTGGGTGCCGAGGAACCAGCCGACCAGGGCATAGCTGGCCAGCGCCGCCGGCAGGCCGAACAGCCGCGTGTGGAAAAATTCGCGGGTCAGTTGATCCAGTTCGGCCGAGGGTTGCATGAAGTGCAGCGCGACGCCGCTCAACGGCACGCCCAGGGCTCCCAGGACAATGGACAATCCCATGGCCAGCAGCAAGCCCTGTAACAAAATCTGGCGCAACGCCGCGCCATCCCCGCGTCCCGCCGCCTGGGCGGCAAAGCCGGTGGAGCCCATGCGAAGAAAGCCCATGGCCCAGGCGAGAAAGGTATACAGGCTGGCCCCGACCGCGACGGCGCCCAGTTGATGGGCGTGGGGCAGGTGGCCGATGACCGTACTGTCGACCAGCGCCACCAGCGGTACGGAAATGTTCGACAGAATCATGGGCGCGGCGAGCGCCCAGACCCGGCGGTGGGTAGGGCGGTCGCGCCAGTCGGCGATCAGATTGGACATGCAGGCTCCTTGGGGAGCGGGCATTGTAGCGACACATCTGAATCCGAAGTGATCCAGAAATGTGGGAGCGGGCTTGCTCGCGAAGGCGGAGTGTCAGCCGACATCCATGATATATGACACACCGCTTTCGCGAGCAAGCCCGCTCCCACAGGTTTTTGCGGTGTTAGTGGATTATCCAGCTCAGCAACCAAAGCCCCAGCACTAACCAGATAATCCCCATGATGATCGACGCACTCATGAAGGCGCGAATCGCCGCCCACAACAGCATCAACCCCACGATCAGCGCGATGATGCTGACGATCGAAGCGTCCATGCCCAGCGCCCGGGACAGGCCTTCGACAAAGTTGCTGCCGGCATGGCTCAACAGATTGAACAGCCCGCTGAGGGCGTCGACGATGAACCGGATGATCGAACCGAGTACCTGGCCGAGCCATTCGAAAAAGCTTTCTACCTGCATGTCGTGAACGTCCTGTTGAAGTGGTTGAGCCTTGGGCCTGTAATCACAGTGGCGAGTTCCCTGATGCCGGGATCGTTTGAGTATGACGCAAAGTTTCCGGTCTGTTGATGAACCCTTGTAGGAGCGAGCTTGCTCGCGAAGGACGTTAACGATGACGCGTTCATCCTGGATAAACGCGTTGCCCTCAAGTCCATCGCGAGCGAGCTCGCTCCTACAGGAGGCTTGCCATCCCCGGCCATCCCCCCGAAGCTATACGCCTTCAGGAGAGCCCGATGAACCTTGTTGAACTGACCGAACGCCTGCACGCCATCCGTGACCGCAATGACTGGCGGCAATTTCACAGCCCGAAAAACCTGGCCATGGCCGCGAGCGTGGAGATGTCAGAGCTGGTGGAAATCTTCCAGTGGCTGACCGAAGACCAGTCGCGCCAGCTGCCGGCGGACAAACTGGCCCACGCCGGGCAGGAAGTCGGCGATATCGTGCTGTATCTATTGCTACTGTGCAGCGAGCTGGGGCTGGACATGAACCAGGTGGTGAGCAGCAAGCTCGCCGACAGCGAGCGGAGGTTCAGCTGATGAGCGACCGTCATTTCGATCAACTGGCGACCCGCTTCGCCGAAAAAATCTATGGCGGTGCCAAAGGCGCGATCCGTCTGGCCGTGCTTCAGGCCGACCTGACCGAAATCCTGCCGGATCGGCCATTACGGGTACTCGACATCGGTGCCGGCCTGGGGCACATGTCGTTGTGGCTGGCTCAGCGCGGTCATCAGGTCACGCTCGCCGAACCCGCCGCGCCGATGCTCGAAGGCGCCCGCCAGCGCTTCGCCGACGCCGGGCAGACCGCGACCTTCATTCAGGCACCCTGGCAGGAGCTGCCCGGACAACTCACCGAGCCCTACGACCTGGTGCTGTGCCACGCCGTGCTGGAATGGCTGGCCGAACCCCACGCGATCCTGCCGGTGCTGCATCAACTGACCAAACCTGAAGGTTGGTTATCCCTGGCGTTCTACAACCGCGATGCGCTGATCTACCGCAATCTGCTCAAGGGGCACTTTCGCAAGATGCGCAAGAACGACATGGCCGGTGAGAAGCAGAGCCTGACCCCGCAGCAGCCCCTTGATCCGCGTGAACTGGCGGCGCAACTTGAGGGCCTGTGGCGGGTCGAAACCCAGAGCGGGGTTCGGGTTTTTCACGACTACATGCCGGTGGAGTTCCAGGCCCGTGCCGAACTGGTGGACTTGCTGGAGATGGAGCTGGCCCACCGACGCCACCCAAGCTTCGCCGGGCTTGGGCGCTACTTGCACTGGATCTGTCGGCCGGTCTGATCGGAGCGTGAAATGAAAAGTCGTTCAGGTTTACTGGTGATCTGTCTGGGGTTGGCGGCCTGTCAGGGCAGCAATCCTTATGTGGCGACATCCAACCCCTTGCCGCCGGCACCGCCTCAGGCGGCCAACACGTTCGACCGCAGCGCCTACCCGGCGCCGCCGCGTGACTATGGGCGCTACCGCAGCTGGGCCTGGCTCGATGGGCGACTGCCGCCCGGTACCGCCTGGGCGGACTCGGCGCAAGTCGCCGAAGCCGTCAGCAATGCGCTGGACCAGCGCGGCTTGCGCCCGCTGCATGACAATCGGCCGGCGGACTTGTTTGTCAGCGCCGACCTGCGCCTGGAGACCCGCTTGCGCCAGGTCCGCGATGACTATGGGTATGGCGGCGGGTACTACGGCGGCGGGTACGGTGGCTACAATCGCTATGGCAGCGGTTATGGCATGTACAACACGGTGCCGATCGTTCGAACGTATCAGGAACAAGTCGTGGTGGTGCGGGTGGATCTGTTCGATGCCCAAAGCGGTCAACCGGTGTGGAGTGCCAGTGCCGAAACCAGCCAACGGGGCAGCCAGGGCGCGCAGACCGACGCCATACGGGAGGCTGTGGAAAAGGCAATGTCGGCGTATCCTCCTGATTAGCTTCATCATCAGGAAGCCCTGCGCAGCTTCATGTCTTCAACCGGAGAAATACCATGTTCCGCCGTCTCGCGTTACTGGCCGTGGCCGCGCTGCTCAGCGCCTGCGCCACCCAGGTCAATCATGACTTCGATGCCAGCCGCGACTTCTCCGCCTATCGCAGCTGGAGCTGGAAAGAACCCGCCCTGCAATATCGACCCGATGACCCGCGGATCAAGAGCGACCTGACTGAACAGCGCGTGCGCCAATCGGTGGCCGATCAGCTTGATCAGCGCGGCTTGCGTCCGGCCGCCGCCGGTACCCGGGGTGACTTGAGTGTGCAGACCTATCTGATCGTCGAAGAGCGCCAGCAACAAGTGACCACCAATTATGGCGGCGCTTGGGGCAACCCATGGAATGGCTATTGGGGCGGCCCGATGTACAACGAAACCCGCAACGTCAGCTACAAGGTGGCGACCATCCAGATCGACCTGCTCGATGGCAAGGACGGCAAACTGGTGTGGCGCGGCAGTGATGAACAAATGCTCAGCCACTCACCCAATCCCGCTGATCGCAGTGCGGCGATTCGCGAAACGGTTGGACGGATACTGGCGAACTATCCACCCAAATAAACATCACGGCGTTCGGGTCAGGCAACAGGTCGCCAATGCCCCACCATATGCTCGAGATCCCCCGCACCCATCAACTGGAAATCGCCACTGGAACCGGCCGCGCTGGACAGCAATGTCACCTCGCTCGGCAATCGCACCGGCTTCCTGAACTGCACCGCCAGCTCGACATTCGCCGCCGGCAGGTGCTCACTCAGCGCCGCCAGTGTCCGGGCCTTGTTCCACAGCCCATGGGCGATGGCGGTCGGGAAGCCGAACAGCCTGGCGCTGACGGCACTCAGGTGAATCGGGTTGTAGTCGCCGGACACTTTGGCGTACTGACGGCCAATGTCCGCCGGCGCTTGCCAGCGGGCCACCTCCATCAGCTCCAGCGTCGAGGCCAACACTTCCTCGACAGGCTCGCCTTCCAGTTTCACACCCCGGCACAGCATCTGGCTTTCAGCCTCCCACAACACGCCCAACTGATCGTCGAGGGTGGTCACCAGGTCGAACGTCGCACCCTTGGCATGGGGTTGCAGGTTCTGCACCTGTACGCTGACCCGCGCGCGATTGACCCCGCCCATTGGCCGCAGGATGCGAATGCGGTTGCTCAGGTGGATCAACCCCAGCAGTGGGAACGGAAACGCCTTGGCCGTGAGCAATTGCATCTGCAAGGCAAACGCCAGGATGTGCGGATAGGTGGGTGGCAGCAAGCCGTTGTCGGCAAAGCCGCAGACCTTGCGATAGGCCGCCAGGCGCTTCGGATCGACATCGATCCAGCAGCGCAAGCCTGAATCGGGCAGCGTGGTGCCGGTGATTTTGCGTCGCGTCGCGGCTTTTACATAGAGGTCTGCAAGGCTCGGTTCGCGGTTGAGTGTGTGCCAATCGATGATCATGCCTAAGCCCCCAAAACACTTTGCCCACAGACACGCAACGCTTGCCCGGTGAACGCCCCGGTGCCGGGTTGCGCCAGCCAGGCCACCGCTTCGGCGACGTCTTGCGGCAGGCCGCCCTGGCCAAGGGAACTCATGCGGCGCCCGGCTTCACGCAGGCCGAAGGGCAGGTGCGCGGTCATCTGGGTTTCAATGAAGCCTGGCGCCACCGCGTTGATGCTGATACCGCGCGCCTTCAACAGCGGCGCCCAGGCCTGGGCCAGGCCGATCAGCCCGGCCTTGCTCGCCGCGTAGTTGGTTTGCCCGCGATTGCCGGCGATGCCGCTGATAGACGCCAACAGAATCACCCGGCCGTTGTCCTTCAAGGTGCCGCTGTCGAGCAGCGCCTTGGTCAGCACCTGCGGTGCATTGAGATTGACCGCCAGCACCGCGTCCCAGAACTCCGGGGTCATGTTGGCCAGGGTTTTGTCCCGAGTGATGCCGGCGTTGTGCACGACAATGTCGATGCCGTCGGGCAATTGCTCGATCAACTGCGCGGCGGCGTCATCGGCGCAGATGTCCAGCGTGATGCCGCGCCCGCCGAGGCGGGCGGCCAGGGCCTCGAGGTCGGTCTTGGCCGGGGGCACGTCCAGCAGGATCACGTCGGCGCCGTCACGGGCGAGGGTTTCGGCGATGGACGCACCGATACCGCGCGCCGCGCCGGTGACCAGGGCCTTGCGACCCGACAGTGGGCGAGTCCAGTCCGTCACCTGCGTGTTGCAAGCGTCCAGGCCAATCACCTGTCCGGAAACGAAAGCGCTTTTGGGTGAGAGGAAAAACCGCAGCGGGCCTTCCAGTTGATCCTCGGCACCTTCACCGACATGGATCAGCTGCAAGGTGCCACCGTTGCGCAATTCCTTGGCCAGCGACCGGCTGAAACCTTCCAGGGCCCGCTGGGTGCTGGCGGCGAACGGGTCGCTCAAAGCCTGCGGTGCCCGCCCCAGGATCACCACATGAGCACTGTGATCAAGGTTTTTTATCAGCGGCTGGAAGAATTCGCGCAGCTGTTTGAGCTGGTCGGTCTGCACCAGATCGCTGGCATCGAACACCACGGCCTTGAGTTTCGGTCCGTGACCGGGAATCCATGCCGTGGCCATTGAAGGGTCGGTGCCGTAGCTGTAAATCGCGTCGGTCAGGCGGTTGGCGAACGCGCTGACTTTTTCCGCCAGCGGTCCGCCGCCGATCAGCAACGCCCCCTCGACCGGGCGCAGCCGCCCGGCTTGCCAGCGCTCCAGTCGTACCGGCGTCGGCAGACCCAGGGCCCCGACCAGACGATGGCCGATGGACGAATTGGCGAACTCGATATAGCGGTCAGACATGGAACGCGCTCCAGCAGCTGGGGTTCAAAGTGTGGACCACGAATGGCAATCAGTCGTTCGATCCACGAGATACGGCCTACGCTTGTGTAGGAGCGAAGCTTGCTCGCGATGGCAGTGTGTCAGTTGACATCAATGTAGCTGACGCACCGCCATCGCGAGCAAGCTTCGCTCCTACAGGGGGGGCGGTGTTCACAATTGGATTTTTCATCAGGAGCTTTTCATGACTCAACCGCGCCGCGTCGCGATTATCGGCGGTAACCGTATCCCTTTCGCCCGCTCCAACGGGCCATACGCCACTGCCAGTAACCAGGCGATGCTCACCGCCGCGCTTGAGGGACTGATCGAACGCTACCACCTGCACGGCCTGCGCATCGGTGAAGTGGCGGCCGGGGCGGTGCTCAAACATTCCCGGGATTTCAACCTGACCCGCGAGTGCGTACTCGGCTCGCGGCTGTCGCCGACCACCCCGGCCTACGATATCCAGCAAGCCTGCGGCACCGGCCTCGAGGCGGCGCTGCTGGTGGCGAACAAGATCGCCCTGGGCCAGATCGAATGCGGCATTGCCGGTGGCGTCGACACCACATCCGACGCGCCGATCGGCGTCAACGAAGGCTTGCGCAAGATCCTGCTGCAGGCCAATCGCGCCAGGACCACCGGCGACAAACTGAAAACCTTCCTGCAGCTGCGCCCCCGGCACCTGATCCCCGAACTACCGCGCAACGGCGAGCCGCGTACCGGCCTGTCCATGGGCGAACACTGCGAGCTGATGGCCCAGACCTGGGATATTCCACGGGAGGAGCAGGATCAACTGGCCCTTGAAAGCCACCGAAAAATGGCCGCGTCCTATAGCGAAGGCTGGCACAACGATTTGATGACACCGTTCCTTGGCCTGACTCGCGACAACAACCTGCGCCCGGACCTGACCCTGGAAAAACTCGCCTCGCTCAAACCGGCATTCGAGAAAAGTGCCAAGGGCACCCTGACTGCGGGCAACTCCACGCCGCTCACCGATGGCGCGTCGCTGGTGCTGCTGGGCAGTGAAGAATGGGCGAAGGAACGTGGCTTGCCGATCCTCGCTTACCTGCGCGATGGCGAAGCGGCAGCGGTGGATTTCGTCAACGGTGCCGAAGGGTTGTTGATGGCGCCGGTCTATGCCGTGCCGCGCTTGCTGGCGCGCAATGGCCTGACCTTGCAGGACTTCGATTACTACGAAATCCACGAAGCCTTCGCCGCGCAGGTGCTCTGCACCTTGAAGGCCTGGGAAGATCCGCACTATTGCCAAACCCGCCTTGGCCTCGCTGCGCCGCTCGGTGCCATCGACCGCAGCCGGCTCAATGTCAAAGGCAGCTCCCTGGCGGCCGGGCATCCGTTTGCCGCCACCGGCGGGCGCATTGTCGCCAACCTGGCGAAGTTGCTCGATGCCGCAGGCAAGGGGCGGGGCTTGATTTCGATCTGCGCCGCGGGTGGGCAAGGTGTGACCGCGATTGTCGAGCGCTGATAAAATGTTGTACTGCGACCGACTTAAATGCGTTTGTAAGAAGGTTAGACTTGGCATAACGTTGGCTTTACTACCGTCTTGCGACACAAGGCCAGTCAATGCCGACTAACGGACAGCTTACCCTCGAACGGACGATCCCGACCCTGACAGCGCTGCCCCGCCCGCTGTTCGCCCGGGCGGAAAGCCTCAATGCCGGTTCCTGGACGCCGCCTCATCGCCACGACTGGGTGCAGTTTTCCTACGCCATCAGTGGCGTGCTTGGCGTACACACCGCCGAGGGCAGTTTCTTTGCGCCGCCGCAGTGGGGCATCTGGATTCCAGCGGATCTCGAACACCAGGTGGTGACTTCGATGCGCGCCGAAATGCGCAGCCTCTACGTGCGCCGCGAGGATTGCGCATGGGCGGACGCGCGGTGCCGGGTGCTCGAGGTGACGCCGCTGGCCCGGGAGCTGATCAAGCATTTTTGTCTGTTGCCGGTGGAATACCCACAGGGTGACAGCCAGGAAACGCGGCTGGTGAATGTGCTGCTGGATCAGTTGGCGAGTCTGCCGGAGGTGGCGTTTTCCCTGCCGTTGCCGCGTCATGAACGGTTGCTGGGGTTGTGCAACGAACTGCTCGAAAACCCTGAGCGGAACGTGACCTTGCAGGCGTGGGCGCAGCGGTTGGGTACATCGGAGAAAACCCTGATGCGCCTGTTTCAGCGGGAAACCGGGTTGAGCTTTCGAGGATGGCGTCAGCGGATGCGGCTGCTGTCGTCATTGAGTTTGCTGGAGGAGGGGAACAGCGTGACCAACGCCGCGCTGTCTTGCGGGTATGACTCGACGTCGGCGTTTATTGCGGCATTCAAGGGGTTGTTCGGGTTTACCCCTGGCGAGCTCTTCAAGCAGTGACGGTCTGTCGAGTTTACTCGGCAGGCAACGACAACCGTTGGCCCGCCATCAACAACGACAACCGACTCAAACTCATCCACGGTGAACCCGCGGCCTGGCCCTTGATCTGCGCATCGATGCGCTGCGCTTCCAGCAACAACTGCGCCCAGCGTGGCGCCGAGTAGCGTTGCAGGGCTTTGCTCATCAGCGGTTTGCGTTTGTCCCAGATCGGCGGTCGCGCAGCGCTGAAGGCCTTGTCCAGCGGCACGCCTTGGCTGTACTGCAATGCCAGGTTGGCCAACAGGCGCAACTCCCGGGCCAGGGCCCAGAGAATCACCGGTGGCTCGACGCCTTCACCGCGTAATCCTTCAAGCATGCGCAGGGCATGCGCCGCTTCGCCGTTGAGAATGGCATCGGTCAGCCCGAAGACATCGAAGCGCGCACTGTCGGCTACCGCCGCTTGCACGGTTTCAACACTGATCTGGCCACCCTCGGCCATCAGCTTGAGTTTTTCGATTTCCTGGGCGGCAGCCAGCAAGTTGCCCTCGACCCGGGCCGCGATCAGTTCAACGGCGTCCTGGCTGGCGGACAGTCCGGCCTGGGACAGGCGTTGACGGATCCAGCTCGGCAACTGGTTGGCATCCACCGGCCAGATTTGCACGAATTGGGTGTGCTGGCCTTCAACCAGTGCCTTGCCCCACTTGGTTTTCTGCGCGCTGCCATCCAGCTTGGGCAGGCTGATCAACAACACCGTGTCTTCGGGCGGACGCGAGCAATACTCGATGAACGCGGCAGCCCCTTTGTCACCGGGTTTACCTGACGGCAGACGCAATTCCAGCAGGCGTTTTTCGGCGAACAGCGACATGCTCGCGCCAGCCTGCAACAACGTCCCCCAATCGAAACTGGCATCGGCGGCGAAGACCTGGCGTTCGTCGAAGCCCTGTTGGCGAGCGGTGGCACGAATGGCGTCGGCGGCTTCCTGACACAGCAATGGGTCATCGCCACTGATGATGTAGACAGGCGCGAGGGTGCCTTGCAGGTGCTTGGCGAGTTGGGCGGGAGCGAGTTTCATAGGAGAGGGCGAACGGGGCGCCGAGGCGCCCCGCAACGCTTACTGGCGCGGCAGTTCGACAGGCGACTGACGCGGCGTTTGCGCTTCAGCCTTCTGCGCCGCTTCCAATGCCGCGGCTTCAGCCCTGGCGCGAGCCTCGGCGGTCTGTTGCAGTTGATCCAGCTGGGCCGGAGTCAGCTGCTGCAGGCGCAGCATCATGCGTTGTACCAACTCACGACGTATGTCCTTGCGCGCGTCATTGGCTTCCTGATCGGAACCCACCAGGTTGTTGCCGTCGTGGATAAAGACTTTCTGCACTTCGAGCTTGTCGCTCATCAGTGGCAAGTTGCCCTGGCCATTGATGTCATAGGTGAGCACGGTGCTGAGCTGATACTCGCCAGTGCGGCCGGCACCGGCGTAGCTGAGGATGCGCTGGCTTTCCTGTTCGCCGGTCAGCACCAGTTTGTAAGGGGCGCCGCTGTAGAGCTTGACGCCGCTGCTTTCCAGCACCTGACGCATTTGGGTCACGGTCGGGCCGTAGGCATCACGGGCGCTCAGGTCGAGTTCCTTGATCGCCAGCTCGGTGGTGCCGGTGCCACGCAGCTGGAAACCGCAGGCGCTCAGCAGAACGGCGAGGCCCATCACCAGCAGATTGCGTTTGATCATCTTGTTGTTCCCCTTGAAACCAGGTGGGCCGATCATGCGACCCGAAAGGTTTTACTCGGCGCCAGGCTGGACCTGGCGCCTGGTCCACTTAGCTGGCGACGATATTGACCAGTTTCCCGGGCACTACGATCACTTTACGAATAGTCAGACCGTCGACAAAGCGCAACACGTTCTCGTTGGCCCGTGCGGCGGCTTCGACGTCTTCGCGGCTGGCGCTGGCCGGCATTTCGATCTGGCCGCGCAATTTGCCATTCACTTGAATGACCAATTGCAGGCTGTCCTGGACCAGGGCGCTTTCGTCCAGTACCGGCCAACCGGCGTCGATCACCGGACCGGCGTGACCCAGGCGATGCCACAGCTCATGGCTGATGTGCGGAGTGATCGGTGCCAGCAGCAGGACCACGGTTTCCAGGCCTTCGTGAACCAGTGCGCGATCCTGTCCGGTGCCTTGCGGGGCTTTTTCCAGCACGTTCATCAGCGTCATCACCTGGGCGATGGCGGTGTTGAATTTGTGGTTCTGGCCGACGTCGTGGCTGGCCTGCTTGATAGCCTGGTGAATCGAGCGACGAATGGCTTTCTGCTCGTCGTTCAGGCCGGCGACGTCCAGTTTGCCCGGCAGGCCTTGAGTGACGTGCGCTTGAGCCAGGCGCCAGACGCGCTTGAGGAAGCGGTGCGAACCTTCTACGCCGGAGTCGGACCATTCCGCGCTCATGTCAGGCGGCGAAGCGAACATCATGAACAGGCGGCAGGTGTCTGCGCCGAACTGGTCAATCATCGACTGCGGGTCTACGCCGTTGTTCTTCGACTTGGCCATCTTCTCGGTGCCACCGATTTCCACCGGCAGGCCGTCTGCGATCAGCTTGGCGCTGATGACCTTGGCCTTGCTGTCGCGTTCGAGTTCGACGTCCGCCGGGTTGAACCAGGTGTAGGCACCGTTGGCTTCGCGACGATAGTAAGTCTCGGCGATCACCATGCCCTGGGTCAGCAGGTTCTTGAACGGTTCGTTGGAGCTCACCAGCCCTTCGTCGCGCATTAGCTTGTGGAAGAAGCGCGCGTACAGCAGGTGCAGGATCGCGTGTTCGATACCACCGATGTACTGATCCACCGGCAACCAGTGGTCGGCCGCCGATTTTTCCACCAGGCCGCCGGCATAGTGCGGCGAGGCGTAGCGGGCGTAGTACCACGAGGACTCGACGAAGGTGTCCATGGTGTCGGTTTCACGCTTGGCAGGCTGGCCGCATTTCGGGCAGCTGCACTCGTAGAACTCGGGCATGCGCGCCAATGGCGAACCGGCGCCATCCGGGACCACGTCTTCCGGCAGTACCACAGGCAGTTGATCTTCCGGGACCGGCACATCACCGCAGGTAGTGCAGTGGATGATCGGGATCGGGCAGCCCCAGTAGCGTTGGCGGCTGATGCCCCAGTCGCGCAGGCGGAACTGGGTGCGCGAGGCACCGAGGTTTTTCTTGATCAGCGCCACTTCGATGGCATCGAAGGCGCCCGCGAAATCGAGACCGTCAAACTCGCCGGAATTGATCAGCGTGCCGTGTTCGCCGTAGGCGTCCTGCCAAGGGGCCGGGTTGGTGTCACCGGAACTGGTGCGCACCACGGACTTGATCGGCAGGTTGTATTTGGTGGCGAATTCGAAATCGCGCTCGTCGTGCGCCGGAACAGCCATTACCGCGCCGTCGCCGTAGTGCATCAGCACGTAGTTGGCGACCCATACCGGCAGTTTCTCACCGGTCAGCGGGTGCTCGACGAACAGCGAAGTCGGCAGGCCTTTTTTCTCCTGGGTGGCGACGTCGGCTTCGGCGACGCTGCCGCCCTTGCATTCAGCGATGAACGCTTGCAGCTCAGGGTTGTTCTGCGCGGCGAGGGCGGCCAGGTGGTGCTCGGCAGCCACGGCGACATAAGTCGCTCCCATGAGAGTGTCCGGACGGGTGGTGAAGACTTTCAGTGCACCGGCTTCGCCGATCGAGTCGACGTTGTACGGGAACTGCACTTCCATGCCGCGGGACTTGCCGATCCAGTTGCGCTGCATGGTCTTGACCTGTTCAGGCCAGCCAGTCAGTTCGTCGAGGCTCTCCAGCAGCTCATCCGCGTAAGCGGTGATCTTGAAGTAGTACATCGGGATTTCGCGCTTTTCGATCAGCGCGCCGGAACGCCAGCCGCGTCCGTCGATCACCTGCTCGTTGGCCAGCACGGTCTGGTCGACCGGGTCCCAGTTCACGGTGCCGCTTTTCTTGTAGATCACACCTTTTTCGAACAGGCGAGTGAACAGCCATTGTTCCCAGCGGTAGTAATCCGGCTTGCAGGTGGTGACTTCGCGGGACCAGTCCACCGCCAGGCCCAGGCTGCGCAGCTGGGTCTTCATGTAGGCGATGTTTTCGTAGGTCCACTTGGCGGGCGCTACGTTGTTCTTCATCGCGGCGTTTTCCGCCGGCATGCCGAAGGCGTCCCAACCCATGGGTTGCAGGACATTCTTGCCGAGCATGCGCTGGTAGCGGGAGATCACGTCGCCGATGGTGTAGTTGCGCACGTGCCCCATGTGTAGCTTGCCGCTGGGGTAAGGGAACATCGACAGGCAGTAGAACGTCTCCTTGCCTGGCTGTTCACTGACTTCAAAGGACTTTTGCTCGTCCCAGAACGACTGGGCGGCGGCTTCGATTTCACGGGGCTGATATTGTTCGTGCATGGCTACTTTTGAACTGAATAGGGGTGGCCTAGTCCTCTTCGATGCACGCTGGACGGTGATTGCGCCAGATCGGCGCTTCGGTGTCCAGACGAGCTGGAAGTGGAGTTACAGGAAGCGTCGTAGCATACATGACCGCACTCTACCGAGGGAAACCCTGATTACTGCCCAAGGCCCGGCAAAAACCGCTGCGAGGGCCGTTGGTCGCGGCACCCAGCCGGTTTGTTCATGGAAGCTAAGCTCTAAAAGGGGAGCGAGTCTTATCTTCAATGAGGTGAGGGATGGTTGAGTCACGGCAAAAAGTTACAAAACCGGAGCTGTACGAAAGACTGATCGATCGTCTGGGGATGGCCCTGGACGCGGCAAAAACCGCTGACCGGCTGCGCGACGAGCGCCCCTTGGAGCTGGAACTGCGCGGCCTGAGCCCCGCAGAGTTTGCACTGGTCAAAGCGTATCTGGATCGCAGTGAACGTGAATCACACGGATACTTGTCAGAGGCAGTGAAGCAACTCGACGCACCACGTTCGGCCAAGATCATCTGGCTCAAGGACAAGGTACCTGGCAGGGACTCGGTAAAGGTCCGGTCTCTGCAGTTCAAGTAAGGGCACTTGAAGCCATGCAATATGGTTTTTTAAAGCATAGTCCTTCCGCATTTGTTGTCGCATTGCGTCAACCCACTTAGGCTTCGGGCATCTCTGGAGATGCTCGATGCCTTTTCGCTATTTCGTCAAACAACTTCTGCTGCCTCCCGGTGTGCTGTTGCTGCTGTTGCTGCTTGCCTGGTGGTTGCGCCGCTCAAGGCCGCGACTGGCGGCCCTGTGCTTTGCCTTGGGCGTGGGTGGCTTCTGGCTGATGAGCCTGCCGATAGTGGTGGAGTGGAGCGCCAGGGCGCTTGAGCGTGAACCGCCGCTGGCTCGCCATGAATGGGCAACACTGGGTCGGCAGGCGGATGCGATCGTGGTGATGGGTTCGGGACGCGAGCGTGGCGATCCGGCCTGGGGCGCCGACCAGCCGACCGGTATCGGCCTGGAGCGCCAGCGCTATGCAGCGCGGCTGGCCAAGGCGTCGGGCTTGCCGATCCTCACCAGTGGTGGCCTGCATTACGGTACGCCGCCGACTGAAGCCAGGTTGATGGCGGACTCGTTGCTCGATGATTTCGACGTGACCGTGCGCTGGCAGGAAGGGCGCAGCCGCACCACTTGGGAGAACGCGCAGTTCAGCGCCGAAGTGTTGCTGCCCCAAGGCATCAAACGCGTGGTGCTCGTGACGCACGCCTCGCACATGCCGCGAGCGGTCTGGAGTTTCCAGCAGGCGGGGTTCGAGGTGGTGCCGGCGCCGATGGGGTTTCTGGGGGTGGACAACGCCCGGCCACTGGGTGGCTGGCTGCCGGAGTTCAAGGCGCTCTGGCAGAGTGGGCAGTTGATGAATGAGGCGGTGGGGCAGATCGGGTATTCGCTGTTTTACCGATAACCGAATGGTTACCCACGCCCTGTAGGAGCTGGCTTGCCAGCGAAGAGGCCCTTCCAGTCGACATCATTGTTGGCTGAAAGGGCCTCTTCGCCGGCAAGCCGGCTCCTACAGGTTTGATGCGGTGTCAGTTCAGACGGTCTTGGCCATTCGATTCGCAATCAACGCCCAGCCAAACAACAACACGCAAACAATGATCAGCGGCCACGAACGCCATTGCAGGTAAGGCGTCAGGTTGTGCATCGGCACCACTTCGCCGTACAAAATGCCGCGTTCGAACTGCGGGATCTGCACCGTGATCTGCCCGAACGGGTTGATCAGGCCGGTCACGCCGTTATTGGTGGCGCGGATCATCCAGCGTCCGGCTTCCAGTGCACGCATCTGCGCCATCTGCAAATGTTGCAGCGGGCCGATGGAGGTGCCGAACCAGGTGTCGTTGCTGATGGTCAGCAGCAAATCGCTACGGGCCGCGAGGCTGGCGGCGAATTCCGGATAGACCACTTCGTAGCAGATGTACGGCGCGATCTGGTACCCCTTGGCTTGCAGCATCGGCTGATCGGCAGGGCCACGGGCAAAGTCCGACATCGGCAAGTCGAAAAAGGCGATCAACCCGCGCAGCACGTCCTGCAACGGCACATATTCGCCAAACGGCACCAGTTTCTGCTTGAGGTAAGTGCCGTCGCCTTCGCCCACGACGGTGATGCCGTTGAAAAAGCGTTTCTGTTGATGCACTTCCTGACGGATCGGCACGCCGGTAATCAGTGCCGATTTACGTTCTGCGGCGAAGTCTCCCATCATGTTCAGGAAGCCCTCGGCGGACTCCTTGAGCACCGGGACCGCGGTTTCCGGCCAGATCAACAGGTCGACGGGTCTGGAGCTGAAGCTCATGTCGCGGTACAGCGCCAGCTGCGCGTTGAGCTGTGCCGGGTCCCACTTCATGCTCTGTTCGACATTGCCCTGGATCGCCGCGACGCTCAACGGCGCGCCCGCCGGGCTGGTCCAGGCATGCTCCTTGAGCGCCATGCCGGCCACCCATGGGCCGATCAGCAGCAGTACGCCGGCGGCGATGAAGCCTTTGCGAGCGGTTTTCACCAAAGGCAACGCGTTGTAGATTAGCGCGGCCGTCAGGGCCAGGGTGAAGGAAATTAGCCACATCCCGCCGACGGGGGCGAGCCCGGACAGAGGGCCATCGAGTTGGCTGTAACCGGAATACAGCCACGGGAAGCCGGTGAGAAACCAGCCACGAAAGGCTTCCTGGGCGACCCACAGCGCGGCGAAGGCCAAGGCATCGGCCAGTGGCGCTTCGTTGCGGCGCAGCCAGCGCACCCAGATCCAGGCGGGCAGGGCGAAGAACCAGGCAATCGCCGCCGTGAAGATCAGCATCAGGAAGCCGGCCAGGAGTACCGAAGCGCCACCGAAGTGGTGGATGCTGTAGTAAATCCAACTGGTACCGGCGCCAAACAGACCAAAACCGAAGCACCAGCCTCGGCCCAGGGCCTGACGAGGGTTCAGTTCACGTAAACCGGCATAGAACAAGCCGACTGCCAGCAATGCCAGCGGCCAGATATCGTACGGCGCCAGGGCCAGGGTGGTGATTGCACCGGCCGCCACGGCCAGCAGGTTACCGGGCCAGCCGGGGCGGGTGATCCAGAGCATTTCTATCCTTAGTGGTTACCGGGCAATTGGCGTCAGGCGCAGCAAGTGAATCCGACGGCTGTCGGCGTTCAGGATGCGGAAGCGATAAGGGCCGATTTCGGTGATTTCGTTGCGTTTTGGCAGGTGCCCGAATGCACTCATCACCAGACCGCCAACCGTGTCGAATTCGTCATCGGAGAATTGGCTGTCGAAGAACTCGTTGAAGTTCTCGATCGGCGTGAGGGCCTTGATCAGGAAGTCACCGCTGGGCAGCGGCTTGATGTAGCTGTCTTCTTCAACGTCGTGCTCGTCTTCGATGTCGCCGACGATCTGTTCCAGCACGTCTTCGATGGTCACCAGGCCCGCCACACCGCCGTACTCGTCAATGACGATGGCCATGTGGTTATGGTTGGCGCGGAACTCGCGCAGCAGCACATTCAGGCGCTTGGACTCGGGCACAAAGGTGGCTGGACGCAACAGATCCTTGATGTTGAAGTTGTCGCCGTTCTCCTTGAGGATCAACGGCAGCAAGTCCTTGGCCAGCAGCACGCCCATCACGTCATCATGGCTTTCGCCGATGACCGGGTAGCGGGAGTGGGCCGAGTCGACCACGGCGGGCAGGAACTCGCGGGGGGTCTGGGTCGCCTTGATGCTGATCATCTGCGAGCGCGGGACCATGATGTCCCGTACTTGCAGGTCTGCAACCTGGATGGCGCCTTCGACGATGGCCAGCGCTTCGCTGTCCAGCAGTTTGTTCTGGTGTGCATCGCGCAGCAGCTCCAGCAGCTCCTGGCGGTTCTTCGGCTCGTGGGCAAAAGCCTGGGTGAGCTTACCCAGCCATGACTTTTGCCCGTTGCTCGATCGATCTTCGCTCATAGCGATTACTCTGAATCCTTTGTTGTAACGATAGGGGGTTCGTCTGTTTCGTCGTCCGCATACGGGTCCGGGTGACCCAGTTCTGCTAGCAACGTTCGTTCCAGTGCTTCCATTTCTTCAGCTTCGTCGTCATCTATATGGTCGTAACCCAGCAGATGCAAGCAGCCGTGGATGACCAGATGCGCCCAATGGGCGTCGAGCGCCTTGCCCTGTTCGGCGGCTTCACGCTCGACCACGGCCACGCAGATCACCAGATCGCCCAGCAGCGGGATGTCGAGAAACTCGTCGGGCACATCGGCAGGAAACGACAGGACGTTGGTGGCGTAATCCTTGTGCCGCCAGGTGCTGTTCAGTTCGCGGGCCTCGTCCTCATCGACCAGACGGATGGTCATTTCGGAGTCGGCAGTCCGCTGGCGCAGGGCCAGTTCGCACCACTGGCGGAACTTGGCTGCGCTTGGGGCGGTTCCCCGGCTTTCAAGTTGCAGATCAAGCTCAAGCATCGTGGCGATTGTCCCTGGAAGAGAACTTCGCCGGTTCTTCGGCCACGCGATTCTCGAAGCGCTCGTAGGCTTCGACGATACGCTGCACCAGTGGATGGCGCACGACGTCCTTGGCCTGGAAGTGAGTGAAGCTGATGCCCGGCACGTCCTTGAGGACCTCGATCACGTGGTGCAGCCCGGACTTGGTGCCTTTCGGCAGGTCGACCTGGGTGATGTCGCCGGTGATGACCGCCGTGGAACCGAAGCCGATCCGGGTCAGGAACATTTTCATCTGCTCGACCGTGGTGTTCTGGCTTTCATCGAGGATGATGAAGCTGTTGTTCAGCGTGCGACCGCGCATGTAGGCCAGCGGCGCGACTTCAATGACCTGGCGCTCGATCAGCTTGGCCACGTGTTCGAAGCCGAGCATTTCATAGAGTGCGTCATAGAGCGGGCGCAGGTACGGGTCGATCTTCTGCGACAGGTCTCCGGGCAGGAAACCGAGCTTTTCGCCCGCCTCCACTGCCGGGCGTACCAGCAGGATGCGGCGAATCTGCTCGCGTTCCAGCGCGTCTACCGCGCAGGCAACGGCCAGATAGGTCTTGCCGGTACCGGCCGGGCCGATGCCGAAATTGATGTCGTTCCCGAGGATTTCCTTCACATAGCGCAACTGATTCAAGCCGCGAGGGCGAATCATGCCTTTCTTGGTGCGCAGGGCGACGGACGGTTCGGCGGGGGAGTGGTTGTCCAACTCTTCGACGGCCGATTCCTGCAGGAACAGGTGAACCATGTCTGGCGACAGCTCGGTACCCTTGGTTTCCCGGTACAGGCGCCGCAGCAGGTTTTCCGCGGAGGTGGTGTGTTTGGGTTCGCCGATCAGTTCGAACTGGTTCCCGCGGTTGCGGATCTCGATGGTCAGGCGCTGTTCGATCAAGCGCAGATGCTCGTCGAATTGCCCGCACAGATTGGCGAAGCGGCGAGCTTCAAAGGGCTCGAGGATGAAACGATGTGGTTCTATGGGTGCGTTCAAGGTCGTATTTAGCCGCCCTGGGGCAATTGAGATGAAATCAAGGATAACGCCAGTGGGCTGGGTGCGAAAGCTCTTAAATAATCCAGCGCCCAACACCGCCCCTTGTGGGGGCGGGCTTGCTCGCGAAGAGGGAGTGTCAGTCGACATTGATGAGGCTGACACACCGCTTTCGCGAGCAAGCCCGCTCCCACAGGGATTGCGGTGTTACGAAATCAGCGAGCCCCGCAGCGAGTGCGGCTGTGCCGCGTCGATGTGCACATCGGCGAACTGCCCGATCAAGGTTGGATTATCGCAACGGAAGTTGACGATACGGTTATTCTCGGTCCGGCCCTGCAGTTCACCAGGGTCTTTTTTCGAATAATCGGTCACCAGGATCCGCTGGATCGAACCGACCATTTGTCGGCTGATTT
This sequence comes from Pseudomonas sp. MPC6, assembly GCF_006094435.1. NCBI lineage: Bacteria > Pseudomonadati > Pseudomonadota > Gammaproteobacteria > Pseudomonadales > Pseudomonadaceae > Pseudomonas > Pseudomonas sp. MPC6. The sequence continues at coordinate 811,487 of NZ_CP034783.1, forward strand.
CGAAACCTTGCTGGTTCAGGCGATGTTGCAGCGCATTCAGGCGCTCTTTTTTCAGGCTTTCCGGCGTGTCGTCGGCCAGATCGGCCGCCGGCGTCCCCGGACGCTGGCTGTAGACGAACGAGTAGGAGAAGTCGAAACCGACGTCTTCGATCAACTTCATGGTCTGTTCGAAGTCTTTTTCGGTCTCGCCCGGGAAGCCGACGATGAAGTCCGAGCTGATGCAAATCCCTGGCACGGCGGCCCGCAGCTTGCGCAGTTTCGATTTGTATTCCAGCGCGGTGTGGTTGCGCTTCATTGCCGACAGAATGCGGTCGGAGCCCGATTGCACCGGTAAGTGCAGGTGTTTCACCAATTCCGGCACGTCGGCGTGCGCCTGGATCAGGCTGTCGGAAAACTCCAGCGGGTGCGAAGTGGTATAGCGGATGCGGTCGATACCATCGACGGCGGCGACCACCCGGATCAGCTCGGCCAGATCCGCCAGGCGACCATCGTGGGTAGTGCCGCGATAACCGTTGACGTTCTGCCCCAGCAAGGTCACTTCACGCACGCCGTTTTCGGCCAGGTGAATGATCTCGGCGATCACGTCGTCGAACGGGCGGCTGACTTCTTCACCGCGGGTGTAGGGCACCACGCAGAACGTGCAGTACTTGCTGCAACCTTCCATCACCGACACATAGGCGCTCGGGCCATCGATGCGCGGCTCGGGCAGGTGGTCGAATTTTTCGATTTCCGGGAACGAGACGTCCACTTGCGGCAACTTGGTGGCGCGGGCGGCGTCGATCATTTCCGGGAGGCGGTGCAGGGTTTGCGGGCCGAACACCACGTCGACATACGGCGCCCGGTCACGGATGGCGGCGCCTTCCTGGCTGGCCACGCAACCGCCGACGGCGATCACCATGTCCGGGTTGGCCAGTTTCAGTTCGCGCCAGCGGCCGAGCTGGGAGTACACCCGGTCCTGGGCGCGTTCGCGAATGGAACAGGTGTTGAGCAGGATCACGTCGGCGTCTTCAGCGCGGGCGGTGACTTCCAGGGCCTGATGTTCGCCCAGCAGATCGACCATGCGCGAGCTGTCGTACTCGTTCATCTGGCAACCGTGGGTTTCGATGTAAAGCTTCTTGGCCATGGATAGAGTCATCACGTGATTCAAAGAACCGCGCATTATAGGGAACATGTCCCAAGGTTCCTACCGCTGTGCGTCCGGTGGCTATGCTATAGTTCGCGCCCTCATTTTTATCCCCGATGTGTTGCTCGCCCACCATGACCAAACGTGAAGCTCCAATCTACAAGGTGATTTTTCTCAATCAGGGCCAGGTGTACGAAATGTACGCCAAGCAGATCTATCAAAGTGATCTGTGGGGCTTCCTGGAAGTGGAAGAGTTCGTCTTTGGCGAGCGCACCCAGGTAGTCGTCGATCCTAGTGAAGAGAAGCTCAAGGCTCAGTTCGAAGGCGTTGTGCGCAGCTTTGTGCCGATGCATTCGATCGTGCGCATCGACGAAGTCGAACGCCTTGGTACACCGAAAATCAGCGAAGCCCGCGGCGCTGTCGGCAATGTCATGCCGTTTCCGATGCCGATGCCTGAGAAGTAAGCCTTAAAACCGAGTCGTTCCCTTCGCGAGCAAGCCCGCTCCCACAGTTGATCTCGGGTTTTCACAAATAGTGTGTTCACTGAAGATCTAATGTGGGAGCGGGCTTGCTCGCGAAGGGGCCAGTCAGGACAACGCAGAAATCAGGGAAGAGGCGAAAATGGCGTACGCCCATCCGCACTCTGCAATTCCATCAAATACTTGCGGAAAATCTGCCCCAGCACCTGAGTGGCGACTTCCAGTTCTTCCCGAGGCATCTTCTCGGCCACTTCATCCGCCGTATCCAGCGCCTCTTCAGCGCCATTGACCGCGGCCATTTTCAGCACGATATACGCCTGAACGTTATTGGCCGGCACGCCTTCGCCGTGGAAAAACATGGTGCCGAGTTTGAATTGCGCCTGGGCGTGGCCTTGCAGCGAGGCCTTTTCGAAGTAGCTCAGGGCTTTATTGAGGTCGCGCGGCGCATTTTTACCGTCGTAGTAGAACTCGCCCAGCTCGTATTGCGCTTGCGCATCCCCTTCATCCGACGCTTTCTGGCAGGCCGCGAGTGCCTGTGCCAGATCTTGCGGCTGAGTATTGAGGGTGCAGCGACCCATCGCTGGGATTAACAACGAGTTGCCGCCTGCCTGTGCGAGCGCGAGCAGGGGCTGAAGGAGCAACAGGCAGCCCAATGCAAGGGTGCGGCCGGTGCGGTTCATGGGAATCGACTTACCTCTGGAGGGCGCGCGGACCCATCGAGGGGGATCCAATAAGCGCGCATTATGAAATAAGCAGGGCCATCCTTACAAAGTCTTTACTCGTTTTTCTGCTGCGCGGGGAATATATCGCCCACTTTACCGGGGATTATTCGCAGATCAGCAGGAAAAGGACGCAAGTGTAGGTAAAAGCTGACGCTGGCAATGGCCAACGTCAGCGCCACCGGGTTATTTCAAGGCGGCGAATGCGCGCTCGGCAGCGTCCAGCGTCAATTTCAGCTCGGTGTCGCCATGGGCGATCGACGTGAAGCCGGCTTCGAAAGCACTCGGCGCCAGGTACACGCCACCTTCCAGCATCAGATGGAAGAAGCGCTTGAACAGATTGGCGTCGCTGGACATCACGTCATCGAAGGTCACGATGTCATCGGCGCCGCTGAAATACAGGCCGAACATGCCACCGGCCTGGGTGGTCACGAACGGAATGCCTGCTGCATCGGCGCGTTGTTGCAGGCCGTCGAGCAGGCGGCTGGTGTAGTCGGTCAGTTCGTCGTGGAAACCAGGACGGCTGATCAGGCGCAGCGTCGTCAGGCCGGCAGCCATCGCCAGCGGATTACCCGACAAGGTGCCCGCCTGGTAGACCGGGCCCAGAGGTGCGATGTGCGACATGATTTCGCGTTTGCCGCCGAAGCAACCGACTGGCATGCCGCCACCGATGATCTTGCCAAAGGTGCTCAGGTCGGGCGTTACGCCGTAGTGGGCCTGGGCGCCGCCGAGGGCGACACGGAAACCGGTCATCACTTCGTCGAAAATCAGCACCACGCCGTGCTTGTCGCACAGGGTCCGCAGGCCTTCGAGGAAACCCGGTGCCGGCGGTACGCAGTTCATGTTGCCGGCCACGGGTTCGACGATGATGCAGGCCACGTCCTGGCCCACGTCGGCGAGCATGGTTTCTACCGCTTCGATGTCGTTGAACGGCAGGGTCAGCGTATGTTTGGCGAAGGCCGCCGGCACACCGGCCGAGCTCGGCACGCCCTGGGTCAGCGCGCCGGAGCCGGCCTTGACCAGCAGGCTGTCGGAGTGACCGTGGTAGCAACCTTCGAACTTGATGATGCTGTCGCGACCGGTGAAACCGCGGGCCAGGCGAATGGCGCTCATGGTCGCTTCGGTACCGGAGCTGACCATGCGCACCATTTCCATCGATGGCACGATCGAGCAGACCAGGTCGGCCATCTGGGTTTCCATCTCGGTCGGGGCGCCGTAGGACAGGCCGTGTTCAAGCTGTTTACGCACCGCGTCCAGTACGTCCGGGTGGCTGTGACCGAGAATCATCGGCCCCCAGGAACCGACGTAATCCACATAACGCTTGTCGTCTTCGTCGGTGACGTAGGCGCCTTCGGCATGTTTGAAGAACAAAGGCGTGCCGCCAACGCTCTTGAATGCGCGAACAGGCGAGTTCACGCCACCGGGAATGTGTTTCTGGGCATTGGCAAACAGCGTTTCGGAACGAGACATGATCGGGCTCTCAAATCAGACTTTAAGCTACTTAAACAGAAAGCAGTGCATTGAATGCGCGGGCGCGGCGGGTCACTTCAGCCGTGCTTTCGGCGCCAAACAGGCCATGGACCACCGCCAGCAGATCGACCCCATGGGCCACGAGCGGGGCGGCGTTATCCAGGGTGATGCCGCCAATCGCGCAGATCGGCAGGTGCAATTTGCTGCGGGCCTGGTCGAGCAGTTCGAGGCTGCAGGTCGGTGCGCCAGGTTTGGTCGTGGAGTTGAAGAAGCGGCCGAAGGCGACATAACTGGCGCCTTCCCTGGCCGCTTGTTCGGCGAGTTCGAGTTGCGCGTGGCAGGTCGAGCCGATGATCGCCTGGCGACCGAGCAGGGCCCGAACCGGCATCAGCGGGCCGTCGGTCTGGCCCAGGTGCACGCCGACGTTCAGGCGCGCAGCCAGTTCGGCGTCATCATTGATGATCAGCCGGGTCTTGTAGCGCTCGCACAGATCGCGCAGGGCTTCGGCCTCGCGCAGGCGGCGGGCCTCGTCGCTGCTCTTGTCGCGGTATTGCAGCAGGGTGACGCCGCCTTCCAGCGCCGCCTCCACGTACGACAGAAATTTACCTGCCAGCAACTGGCTGTCGGTAATGGCGTAAAGGCCACGTAGTTTCATCGGACAAGCCTCTGCGCTTTACGCATCAAAAGTTACGAACAGAAATCCAGCGGCAGGCGGCGCGGTACGAACTGGCCTTTGCCCAGCTGCTCTGCGTCCCGCAGGGTACGCCAAGTGTAGTCAAGCGCGCTGCGCACGGCGCTGGCGAGGTTTTCACCCAGGGCCAGGCGACCGGCCAAGGCGCTGGCCAAGGTGCAGCCGGAGCCGTGATAACTGCCGGGCAAACGCTGGCAGGTGAAGGTTTCACGGCTGCCGTCACGGCTGTACAGGCGATTGTGTATTTCATCTTCATCGCCATGACCGCCGGTGATCAGCAGGTGCTTGACGTACGGCAAGAGTTTTTCCGCGCACTGGTCCGCGGTGCCTTCTGGCAGTTCGGCGAGAATGCGCGCTTCGGGAAGGTTAGGGGTGGCAATGATGGCCAGGGGCAGAAGGCGTTCGCGCATGGCATAACCGACTTCATCCTTGCCCAGTCGTCCGCCGCCGCCGGCCCGCAGCACCGGGTCGCAGACCATCGGCAAATGCGGGTGCGCCTGCAGCAGTTCGACCACGGTGTCGACCATTTCCAGGGAACCGAGCATGCCCAGTTTGACGGCCGCGACTTCGGAATCGTTGAGCACGGCATTGGCCTGGGCCAACACCCACTCACGGTCGAGGACGCGGAAGTCAGTGACGTTGACTGTGTCTTGCACGGTCAGGGCAGTGACGGCCGGGGCCGCATGACAACCCTGAGCGAGCAGGGCTTCGATATCTGCCTGCAAGCCGGCGCCACCACTTGGGTCGTGGCCGGAGAGACAGAGGACAACGGGGCGAGAGCTGTAGATATTCATGGTGCGCGAGCTTACCACCAAACATCGTTTTTCGGGTGCCGTCCGATCAACCTTGCAGGCGGAAAACCCACGCACGTTCAGGCCATTGTCACAATCTGACCGGGGAAACAGCTCTAACTCAGGGCATACAGCCGGAACGCCCGTGCTAGAGCCTTTGTGGGATAAATTTCCATGGTGCTCAATAGCCATCAACCGCTATGCTAGAGTGGATCCAAGTCAATACAGGTAATACCGGTTTTACGTCTGCTCAAAGGGAATGAGGGGCTTCCTGAGATAACCGGACAGGCCACGCTGGGGCTTAAATGCGCTATTTGCTGATGTTGCTGTTGTGCTTGCCCCTGATGGCGAGCGCCGTCGAGTTCGATGAATTCACCCAAAGCCTTCCCCTGGGCCGAACCCTGCAAGTGTTCGAAGACGCCAGTGGTCAGGCAAGCATTGACGATGTCCGCGCGCAAGCCGCAGCGGGGCAGTTCAAAACCCACGATAACGACACCCTCAACGCCGGTTATTCGCGTTCGGCGTTCTGGCTGAAAATCGACCTGCATTACCGCCCGACCCATCCGGCGGCGCAACGGACCTGGCTGCTGGAACTGGCCTATCCGCCCCTTGATCACCTTGACCTGTACGTGCCCGATTCGGCCGGGGGCTACCGGTTGGCCCGGCAGACCGGCGATGCCTTGCCGTTCGACAGTCGCGAGATTCGCCAGAACAATTACCTGTTCAATCTGGTTTTTACGCCCGATCAATCGCAAACCGTCTATCTACGCCTGGAAAGCGAAGGCTCGATCCAGGCGCCGGTGACGTTGTGGTCGAGCACCGCTTACCTCGAAGACCAGCCGGTGCGCCTTTATGTGCTGGGCGTGATCTATGGTGTGCTACTGGGAATGCTGGTCTACAACCTGTTCATCTACCTCAGCGTACGTGACACCAGTTACCTGTATTACATCTTCTATATCGCCTCGTTCGGTTTGTACCAGTTGTCGGTGAATGGCGCGGCCGTGGAGTATTTCTGGCCGGACAATCCCTGGTGGGCCAACGCGGCGACGCCCTTCTTCATCGGTTGTGCGGGGCTGTTCGGCAGCCAGTTCGCCCGCAGCTTCCTGCAGACCGCGACCTACAGTCGCTGGCTCGATCGCTTGCTGTTGGCGCTGATTGCGTTCGGCGCCGTGGTGGTCGGGTTGTCGTTGATGACCAGTTATGCCCTGGCCCTGCGTCTGGCGACGGCCCTGGCGCTGACGTTCACCCTGGTGATTTTTGCCGCGGGGATTTTCGCCTGGCTGCGCGGCCTGCGGGTGGCGCGGTATTTCATCATTGCCTGGTCGGCATTTTTGCTCGGGGGCATCATCAATACGCTGATGGTGCTGGGGTATCTGCCGAACGTGTTCCTGACCATGTATTCCAGCCAGATCGGCGCGGCGATTGAAGTGGCGCTGCTGTCGCTGGCCCTGGCCGACCGCATCAATGCCATGCGCGAACAGCAGGCGCAGACGTTGCTTGACGCCGGGCAAACGCTCGAAGTGCTGAACCAGCAACTGGCGCACGGCAACAAGCTCAAGGATGAATTCCTGGCGACCCTGACCCACGAACTGCGCACGCCCATGAACGGGGTCATCGGTTCGCTGGAACTGATGCAAACCGTCGAGATGGACGCCGAACTGGAGCAATACCAGCAAACGGCGGCGGGCTCGGCGCGCGAGATGATGCGCATGGTCAATGGCATCCTGACCCTGACCGAACTGCAGGCCGGCAAGCTCAAGACCGTTGCGGCCCTGTGCAGTTTGCGCGGCGTGGTCGACGCCTTGCGAGTGCAGTTCGAGGGCAATGCCTCGGGCAAGTCGCTGGACTTCAAGGTCGACGTGGCACCGGGGCTGCCGGATCGTTTGCTCGGTGACAGTGCCAAGTTGGCGCAATGCCTGGAATGCCTGCTGGATAACGCCATCAAGTTCACCCGGATCGGCGGGGTGGCGCTGCGGGTGACGGGTAAACCCGTGGGGGCCGACCGTCTGGCGCTGTCCTTTGTGGTGATCGACACCGGCATCGGTTTCACCGACCTGGGAGAGGCGACGATGTACCAGCGGTTTTTTCAGCTCGACGGTTCGATGACCCGTGAATACGGTGGCCTGGGCGTCGGCCTGGCGATCTGTCGGCAACTGATCGAATTGCTGGGCGGACGTCTGACTCACCGCTCCGAGCCCGGGCGCGGCAGCCGTTTTCAGCTCGACGTCGAATTTGAACTGCCCGTGGTGGAACGCCCATCAGTGCCTTCGATGGCTCGGGCGCTCCCTCGCCTGCGACTGCCTCAGGACTGCACCGTGCTGTTGATCGATGACAACAGCCTCAATCAACTGGTGATGCGTGGCATGTTGCTCAAGTTGGGATTCCGGGTGCGCACGGCCGACAACAGCAGCGCTGCGCTCGATTATTTGCAGTGTGAAGCCTTTGATGCGGTATTGCTCGATAGTCAGTTGCCGCCACTGAAAGGCATGTCTGTGCACTGCCAGATCCGTCATTTGCCGGGTTGCGCCGAACTGCCGGTATTCGTGGTTGCCCTGGGCGCTGATCGAGAACATTGCCCAAGCGGCGCCGTGATCGATTACCTGAACAAACCGCTGAAATTCGAAGACCTGCAGGCGGCGCTCTATCGTCGGGTGCTTTGCTCCGGACAGGGCGAAAGCGCCGACAGTTAGGCAGATATGACACTTTGTTCAGCCGTGGGGCGGTGCTTAACTGAAAATCCCTTGGCTGACCAATGGAGCCCCGTCATGAACCTGCATCAGTTCGCCGAAACCCACGAAGTCACCAACCAGCCACCCTCGCTGGACGGCACCAACCTGTATCGCATCGACCTGCCTCTGCAGGAGTGGTCGCGGCGTTTTGGCGCCGGTTGGGCCGAGTCGCGGATCGACGCCTACGGCGCACTGGCCGGCGGACCGCTGATGGAAGCGGGTTTTCTGGCCAATCAGTACAAACCGGTGTTCAGCAGTCACGACCGTTACGGGCATCGCGTCGACCTGGTGGAATTTCACCCGGCGTATCACCAGCTGATGCGCACGGCGGTCGAGCACGGCTTGACCTCATTGCCCTGGGCGCATCCGCAGCCCGGCGCCCACGTCGCCCGCGCCTCGATGACGTATCTGCACAGCCAGGCCGAAGCCGGCAGTGGCTGCCCGTTGACCATGACGTTTGCCAGTGTCCCGGCGATGCGCCTGCAGCCGGATCTGGCGCAGCTGTGGCTGCCGAAAATCCTCGCCACCGAATACGACCCGCGCAACGTCGGCATGGCCCACAAGGCCGGTGTCACCATTGGTATGGCCATGACCGAGAAGCAGGGCGGCACCGATGTGCGGGCCAATACCACCAAAGCCTATCCGGTCGGCGCCAGCGGCCCTGGCCAGGCCTATGAACTGGTGGGCCACAAGTGGTTCTGTTCGGCACCGATGTGCGATGCCTTCTTGACGCTCGCCCAGACTGACAAAGGTTTGACCTGTTTCCTGCTGCCGCGCCATCGTCCGGACGACACGCGCAACCAGTTCTATATCCAGCGTCTGAAGAACAAACTGGGCAATGGCTCCAATGCCTCCAGCGAAGTGGAGTTCCGAGGAGCCCTGGCCTGGATGGTGGGCGAAGAAGGCCGAGGGGTGCCCACCATCATCGAAATGGTCGCCATGACCCGTTTCGATTGCATGGTCGGCTCCAGCGCCTTGATGCGCCAGGCGTTGACCCAGGCCAGCCATCACTGCGCTCATCGCCGGGTCGGTGGCAAGCTGCTCAGCGAACAACCCTTGATGCAAAACGTATTGGCCGACCTGGCGCTGGAAAGCGAGGCGGCCCTGGCCTTGAGCCTGCGCATGGGCCGGGCGCTGGATCATCTGGATGACAGCCACGAAGCGAAATTCGCCCGGCTGGTCACGGCGGTGGGCAAGTACTGGATCTGCAAGCGCGCGCCCGCGATGATCAACGAAGCCGCCGAATGCATGGGCGGCGCCGGCTATGTCGAAGACAGCATCCTGCCGCGGCTGTACCGTGAGGCGCCGGTCAACTCGACGTGGGAAGGTTCCGGCAACGTGCAATGCCTCGACGTGCTGCGCGCGTTGTCCAAGGAGCCGGGTGTGCTTGATGTGTTGTTCAGCGAATTGGGCGATGGTCATGGCGACAAGCGCCTGGCGGCGCACATCAGTCAATTGCAGGTGGCGTTCAAGGACACGGACGACATTCAGTACCGCGCCCGGCAGTTGACCGAAGACATCGCGTTGGGGCTTCAGGCCAGGCTGTTGCTGGAGGCGGGCAATGCTACGGTCAGCGACGCCTTCATCGCCAGCCGCCTGAATGGTGGTGGGCGGGTTTACGGTGCGTTGCCTCGCGGCCTGGATGTCGAGGCGATTGTTGCCCGCTCGACTCCGCAAGGCTTCTGACCACGACATCGTGAGCGACACCTGGCTAATGTGGGAGCGGGCTTGCTCGCGAAGGCGGTGTGTCAGTCGGCAATGATACTGACTGACACACCGCCTTCGCGAGCAAGCCCGCCACATTTGATCTTTGGTGTACCCAGTACTTGTGAATCAGCATGCCACTGTTCCCGTGAAGCGATGTTGCAGGCAAGATGAAGCTCTGCAAGTCAGAACACAGGATGCTGATCGTGACCGAAGCTTTTATTGTCGTTCAAACCGCCGAGCAAGCCGTGGACCGGCTTGCGCTCTTGCACAATCGTGCAACCACTGCGCTGACCCAGGCGCTCAAGCGTTACCTCAAGGATCGAGTCGAACCGGACGCCGAACAGCGTGCAATGTTTCGTTATCCCGAACTGCGTCTGACCTATCACTGCCAGGGCGAAGTCCCGCAGACCACGCGCGCGTATGCCAAGGTTCAGCTGCCCGGAACCTACAGCGTCACCGTCACCCACCCGGCCGCTTTCCGCAAATACCTGCTGGAACAACTCGTTCCGCTGATGCACGACTTCACCGTGACCGTGGAAGTGGGCGTCAGCCAGCAGAACATTCCTTATCCCTACGTGGTCGAGCAGGGTGATGAGTTGGCCGGCTCCGGCGTCACCGCCGCCGTGCTGGCGCGAGTCTTCCCCAGTACCGACCTGTCGGCCGCGACCGATGGCATTGCCGATGGCCTGTACGATTGGGAAAACACCGACCCGCTGCCGCTGGCGCTGTTCGATGCCGCGCGGGTGGATTTCTCCCTGCGGCGCCTGGTGCATTACACCGGCAGCGACTGGCGTCATGTGCAGCCGTGGATTCTGCTGACCAACTACCACCGCTACGTCGACCAGTTCATCGTCCATGGCCTGGAGCAACTGCGCAGTGATCCGCGTTTCGTGCGCATGGTCTTGCCGGGCAACGTGATCATCGAAAAGAGCATGGACCACGGCGAAGCCTCGGCGATTGCCGCGGGTGTGGTCTGGCACCGTTACCAGATGCCGGCCTATCACCTGATCGCCACCGATGGCCACGGCGTGACCCTGGTGAACATCGGCGTCGGCCCGTCCAACGCCAAGAACATCACCGACCACCTGGCCGTATTGCGCCCGCATTGCTGGCTGATGATCGGTCACTGCGGCGGCTTGCGTCAGTCCCAGACCATTGGCGACTATGTGCTGGCCCACGCTTACATGCGCCGCGACGGGATTCTCGACCGTGTGGTGCCGCCGAACATCCCCATCCCGGCCCTCGCCGAAGTGCAGATGGCCTTGCAGCAAGCCGCGGCGAACATCACCGGCGAGAAGGGCGACGAGCTGAAGAAACGCCTGCGCACCGGCACCGTCCTGACCTATGACGACCGGAACTGGGAATTGCGCTGGGCCCAGGAACGACCGTTGATCAACCTGTCCCGTGCGGTGGCGGTGGACATGGAAAGCGGCACCATTGCCGCCCAGGGTTATCGCTTGCGGGTGCCGTACGGCACGTTGCTCTGCGTGTCCGACAAACCCCTGCACAGTGAAATCAAACTGCCGGGCTCGGCCAACGCCTTTTATGAGCGAGCGGTCAGCCAGCACTTGAAGATCGGCATCGAGGCGGTGGATCTGTTGCGCACCGAACTCAACTCGCTGCACTCGCGCAAACTGCGCAGCTTCGACGAGCCGCCGTTCCGCTGATAGCGCGTGGTCATGGTCATTTGGCGGTCAGGGCACTAGCATTAGCAGCCCTGATCGTTAGATGTTCCCTTGCCCATGTCTCGTCCTCCACGTCCTGTCTCTCGCCGCCCTGGCGCGAATAACCCGCCATCAGCCCCGCGCCGTGTCGCCAAAGCGCCGCCGGCCGAACCGAAGCTGATTCTGTTCAACAAACCCTTCGATGTGCTGACGCAGTTCAGCGACGGCGAGGGGCGGGCGACGCTCAAGGATTTCATCGATATCCCCGGGATTTACCCGGCGGGACGGCTGGACCGCGACAGCGAAGGCTTGTTGTTATTGACCAACGACGGACAACTGCAGGCGCGGATCGCCGACCCGAAACACAAACTGGCCAAGACGTATTGGGTGCAGGTGGAAGGCGAGCCGAGCCCCGGGCAATTGCAGCGTTTGCGCGATGGCGTCGAGTTGAACGACGGCATGACCTTGCCCGCCGAAGCGCGGCAGCTGGAAGAGCCGACATTGTGGCCGCGCAATCCGCCGGTGCGTTTTCGCAAGAGCGTGCCCACCAGCTGGCTTGAGCTGGTGATTCGCGAGGGCCGCAACCGTCAGGTGCGGCGCATGACCGCGGCGGTCGGCTTGCCGACGTTGCGGCTGGTGCGGGTCAGAATCGGCGACTGGTCGATCGAAGGGCTCGATCAGGGCCAGTGGAAAGAAGTGCCTGCGCGTTTAAATTGAGCCGGACTCGATCAGGCCGATGACCACGCTTTTGATCACGAACGCGGCCACGCCCAGGCCGAGCACGAAGAACAGGATGAACGAGCCAAAGCGCCCGGCCTTGGATTTTTTCGCCAGATCCCAGACGATAAAACCCATGAAAATGATCAGGATGCTGACCAGTCCGGTCATCATCCACTCTTCGAATACTGCAGGATCCATCGGACATCTCCAGTGCGGGCGGGGCTAAAAGGCGCTGGAGTATACGACATGGGGGAGGGGTGGGGGATTGACCTGCGGCAGTGTGTCGCAGCTATTCGTCACCTGTGCCGGCCCCTTCGCTGTAGGAGCGAGCTTGCTCGCGAAAAACCTGAGAACGCCGTGGGGGGTCAGGTCCACAGCGTTATCGTTGACGACCATCGCGAGCAAGCTCGCTCCTACAGGATAGGGGTGAGATCCCCGTAGGAGCGAGGCTTGCCCGCGAAGGCGTCATCAGCTACGCAGATGAGTCAAAGGCAATTCAGTGCTATTGAGCACCTGATTCAACACAAAACTCGAGCGCACACTGGTCACCCCTTCAATCCGGGTCAGATGCCCCAGCAGCAGTTTCTGATAGTGATCCATATCCGGCACCACCACCTTGAGCTGATAGTCCGCATCCATCCCCGTCACCAGGCTGCATTCCAGCACCTGAGGCAATGTCCGGATCGCCGCTTCGAAGTTCTCGAAACGCTCCGGCGTATGCCGGTCCATGCCGATCAGCACATAAGCCGTCAGGCTCAGACCGAGCATTTTTCGGTCCAGCAGCGCCACCTGGCGGGTGATGTAGCCGTCGTCTTCCAGTTGCTTGACCCGGCGCGAGCAAGGCGAGGGTGACAGGCCGATGCGTTCGGCCAGCTCCTGGTTGGAAATGCGCGCGTCGCGCTGCAATTCCGCCAAAATGCTCAGGTCGTATCGGTCGAGTTTGCTCATCAATCAGGCCTTTGTCATATCAATTGCGGCAGATTATCTATCCAGGGTTAAAAATTGCGCAAGTCATGTTTATTTGAGCAATCTTCGCAATCCTCTGTCGCGGCCTTCAGCCTATTCTTATCACCAGAATCACTGCTCGGACAAACAGTCCACAGCGGCTCGCCCAATCAGGCCAGCTGCGGTCGCCACTCCCCACAGGGGATGAGCCGGCCCCCGAGCTGCACACTGTCCAGAAGACGGCGTGAGGTGAGCCGACGTCAAAAGCGTCGAGCACGGACGAAGTTCTCAAAGGGAGGCCGACGGGTCTCCCTTTTCTTTTGCGTGCGATTTACCTTCCGTCCCGCCCCCCTGTAGGAGCTGGCTTGCCAGCGAAGGCGGCCTCAAGATCGGTATAAATCCCCAAGGCCCCGTCGCCAGCAAGCCAGCAGCCGGCAAATATGTTTCGTGACTGATAACCTGTCGCAGAACCGGCCGCTGCTTTCCCAGTCTCATGTACAGGCCCTGACCCGCAGTGAGGAAAAGCATGAAGTCGCGTATCTGGCGTTTGGCCGGAGTTGGTTTGCTGTGTGTCAGTGTCACCGCACAATCGCTGGCCGATGAGCCGCAAAACCGAGGTCCCGACGGCGGGCAACGGGGTTCGGATGGCCATCAGGGAAACAATCAGGGCCATGGCGGCAATAATCAGCCGCGCCCGCAAAATAATCAGCAACAGAATCAGCCGCGCCCGCAGAACAACGACATCATTCGAGGCGACAACAGTCGTCAGTTCGAGCACAACGGCCAGAATCAATCCAACCGTCAGCCGCCCGACTACAACAGCCCGGTGCGGCCGCCACCACCACCACCGCAACTACCGGCCAATGACCTGCCGATCCAGGGCCGGCCCGACACCGTGCGCCAGACCCAGCAACCGCAGCGCGGTTACTATCAGGATGCTCCGCGGCGAAGCGATAACAACCAGCATTGGCAAAATAACGGTCAGCGCCCCGATGACCGTCGCTGGCCAGGCCGCCCCGACGGACATGGCAACGGCTGGGGCCCCGGCCCGCAATATCGCCCCGGTCATGTGATCGATCGCTTCCCGGACCGCGACTACCGCGTGCCCTACGGTGGTCGGGACTATTTCTATTCCGGGGGCTACTGGTATCGCCCGCAGGGTCCGCGTTATGTCGTGGTGCAACCGCCGCGCGGGATTCGTGTCAGCTACCTGCCCGATTACGCCCGTGAAGTGTGGATCGGCGGTGCGCTGCTGTTCCTGGCGGCCGGGTCCTATTACGCCTATCAGCAAAGCACTCAGGATTACGTGGTGGTCGAGCCGCCCGTGCAGCCGCAACCGCAACCGGTCAGTCAGGGTTATGACGTGGTGGCGTATCCGGCCAACGGTCAGTCGCCGGAGCAGGTCAACCAGGACGGTTACGAGTGCTATCAATACGCCGTGCAGCAGAGTGGCTTCGATCCGCGAACGGCCACCTACCAGCCGGACCCGTCGGTGGTGCAAGTCTACCGCCAGGCCCAGGGCAACTGCCTGGGCAGCCGTGGTTATCAGGTGTCTTATTGAGCCCTGGCGGCCGCCAGCACCACTTCCTGCGGATCAGCGTGCACCAGCACTTCGGCTCGCGGATAAGCAGCGTGAATCGCATCGGCGGCCTGGTCGCTGATGCCGTGGGCGACTGACAGCGTCAACTCGCCCGGCAATTCCAGGTGCAATTGCACAAACCACTGGTTACCGGACACCCGCGTGCGCAAGTCATGGGCGCCCAATACGCCCGGGACGTTGCAGGCCAGTTCGAGCATGTGCTGGCTGATATGCGGTGGCAGCTCTTCATCCATCAGCACCGTAAAACTTTCCCGGGCGATCTGAATCGCGCTCCAGAGAATGTAGGCGGCGATCCCCAGGCCGAACCACGGGTCGACCTGATGCCAGCCAAACCCGGCCAGCACCAACGCCACCAGAATGCTGCCGTTGAGCAACAGGTCAGAGCGGTAATGCAGGGAGTCGGCGCGCACCGCGTTGGAACCGGTGGCCTTGACCACTCGATGTTGCAGCATCAGCAGTGCCAGGGTCAGCGCCAGGGAAAACACGATGACCCCGATGCTGATCCATGGCGCGCCCACCGGTTCCGGATGTTTCAAGCGGTCGACGGCCTGCAAGGCAATCAGCACCGCGCTGCCGCCAATGAACAGCGCCTGCGCCATCCCCGCCAGCGACTCGGCCTTGCCATGCCCGTATCGATGATCCTCATCGGCGGGGCGCAAGGCGTAATGCACCGCCAGCAGATTGAGCAACGAAGTGATGCCGTCAAGTGCCGAGTCGGTCAGCCCCGCGAGCATGCTCACCGAACCGCTCAACCACCAGGCGATGGCCTTGGCGACCATCAACGTGCAGGCCACCGCCACCGAGGCACGGGTCGCCAGCCTTAGCAGGCGGGCGTGTTCGGAGCTGGAGATCATAGGGGCGGCGTGTCCTTTCAATGCGCGAATTTACGCAGCGGGTTGCAGGCCGAACATCGCCAATTGCTGGGCGCTGCCCTTGTGCTGGATCAGGCGTGGGTCGTCCAGCGGGAAGCTGCGGCCCAGTTCGGTTTCCAGAATAGTCTGCAACTTGTGGTTGTCGACCTTGCCGTCGGCACCGATGGCTTCCTGGAGTTTTTCCGGGGCCACCTGGGCGGTCTTGCCTGGCTCGAAGTAAATCGCGCCGGTGGCGAAGTCCACGGCGAAGGCGATCAGGCCGGGGATGATGTAGAACAACAGGCCCACGGCATCCAGCGCGGCAATGGCCGGGTCGATCTTGCCGTCGATCTGGCCACGACGGTCAGGGTAGAAAATCGAACCGCAGGCGGTGACCTGGGTCAGCAACGTCGCGATCAGTACACCGCCAATCAAGCGAAAGGGAGCACGCATATGAAATCTCCTGAGTCATCTGGGAAACGAAGCGTCGTCGATATGAATTAGGACCGCGACGAACGCCAGGCAGTTCGCCGTTATACTAGGCCCGGCAGGGCGTGCCCACAGTAAATTGCGGCCGCGTCTCACCCCCACTGAAATAGCTGAGGATTGATGTTGTTTTTTCCAGATCGACAACGCGTAACGGCTGGTGGATGTTATCGGGGTTCGGCCCTCCGGGCTGAAGCTGTGGACGCGCCATGCTGCGTTGCGGGACTTGGCAAGGAAACGACCCTTACCTGCGTCCCGCGCCTTGCCTGGCACGTCCACAACTTCAACGCGACTCGCAATTTACTGTGGGCACACCCTGTGGAGCCAGCATGATTTCTTTGCCGATTGATGAAGTTTTACCCGCCCTGCGTGAAGCCTTGGCTACACGCCACGAAGCCGTGCTTAACGGGCATCAGGTAAATCAATTTCAGTTGTAACACGATTATTGCACAGTAACATTGTCGCTGTTACTGTGCTTGAAACGTGTTGCGTGGTGCTGATATGAAAACCAGCCGGCAAGAAATTCAAAACTATTTCGAGTTGATTTTCGGGGCAAAGCCGGAGATCAAACGGTGGACGAAGTCCAAGGGTTTGCCTTTTTATCTCTTGGATGAGTACGCCTTCGACCTCGTGACGCTACAGGGGTGTCCATGCGTGGTGTTACTCGCTCATGAGCCCTTCGAAAATGCAGCGAAGATTCGCAAGCACATCGACGTTCTGAAAAAAATCGTCCACCACCCGATCCTCTACGCGACCGGTGCACTCCAATCATTTGAGCGCAAGCGCCTGATTGAGGCCGGTGTTCAATTCATTGTTCCTGGCAACCAATTGTTCGCACCACAGCTTGGGCTTGATCTGCGTGAGTTCTATCGCAGCAGGCAGGCAGAAAAAACCGTCTTGAGCCCGGCTAGCCAGGCTGTGCTCATCGCAACCCTCAATCGAGGCTGGGAGGAGCATGAAACCTTCCGGGGGGGCGACCTGGTCGACGCAGACCTCTACTCCAAAATGACGATATCCAGGGCGATGAAAGAGCTTTATTCGTTCGGATTGATAGAGCCAGTATCCAGTAGCAAATCAATACTCTGGCGTTTCGCGGCCGATCCTGGAGCGATATGGGAAAAATCCCTTCCGGTTCTGCAAAACCCGGTGAAGCGGGTTGTGTATGCAGACTGGCAACCAGGGGTGCAAAGAGCCGCAGGGTTGTCTGCACTCAGCAGGGTGTCCTTGCTTGGCGAGCCATCAATACCCGTTATTGCATTCACCAAAGAAAGTTGGGATTTGGAAGTCGCTCGCTCCGGTCGCACGGAAGTTGACCCATTCGACGATCCGGTCGTTGAGGTTGAGATCTGGAGCTATTCCCCTGAACACATTACAGGGCAAACCCGGATTTCGATGTCACCAGAAAGCGTCGATCCTCTGTCTCTCTATCTGAGCCTGAGGGACAACGTTGACGACCGAGTTCAACTGAGCCTTGAAGAAATGATGGAGAAAATCGAATGGTAAAAGGATTGGATACCTTCCGCGAAGCCTTTGCCGGCCATGCGGATCGATATGTGCTCATCGGTGGTGTTGCAGCCAGTCTGACCCTTGAAGAGGTGGGCATTGAGTTCCGGTCGACACGAGATCTGGACATCGTGCTCATCATCGAAGCATTGGATGAAGTGTTCTGCGCCGAGTTCTGGGAGTTCATCAAGCGCGGAGGCTATACCGAGCGACAGGAGCTTGATGGCCCGTCAAAGCGGTACAGGTTCGGCAAGCCTTCTGATGAACGTTACCCGGTTCTTCTTGAGTTGTTCTCAAGGGCACCCGACGGTTTAACGCTGCCAGAAAATGCTGATCTGACCCCGGTCCCTGTCGATGGAGAGATTTCCGACTTGTCGGCAATTCTGCTCGACGATACTTACTACAGCTTCATCGTCGCAGGTCGCAATCATACGAATGATCTCGCCTACATCGGCGTTGACCGGCTCATTCCGCTCAAGGCGCAGGCATGGAGCAATCTCAGTCATCCGGATTGTGTGGAGGAGGGGGCAGGCCGCAAAAGCAATAAACACTTGAAGGACGTTGTGCTTTTGTCTCGACTTCTTTCGGCTGAATCAGACATTGATCTGCCGCAAAGCATCGCAAACGACTTGCGAAGCTTTCTCGACGTTATGCCCTCGCTGGAAGTTGATATGAAAGCCGTTGGGTTGCGTGGCGTCACTATCACTGAAGTCGCAGAGCGCATACGTTCAGCATTCAAGGTATAGGCTTGTTCGCCGTTATACTCGGCTCCTATGTTTGGGAGCCAGCATGATTTCTTTGCCGATCGATGAAGTTCTACCCGCCCTGCGTGAAGCCTTGGCTACACGCCACGAAGCCGTGCTCGAAGCACCGCCCGGTGCCGGTAAGACCACCCGCGTGCCTTTGGCCTTGCTCAACGAGCCCTGGCTGGCCGGGCAGACCATCCTGATGCTCGAACCGCGCCGGTTGGCCGCGCGGGCGGCGGCGGAGCGCTTGGCCAGTGAGCTGGGCGAAAAGGTTGGCGAAACGGTGGGTTATCGCATTCGTCTCGACAGCAAAGTCGGCCCCAACACCCGGATTGAAGTGGTCACCGAAGGCATTCTGACCCGCCGTTTGCAGGACGATCCGGCGCTGGATGGTGTGGGCCTGCTGATCTTCGATGAATTTCACGAACGCAGCCTCGACGCTGACCTGGCATTGGCCCTGAGCCTGAATGGCCGGGAATTGTTTCGCGACGATCAGCCGCTGAAGATCCTCTTGATGTCGGCCACCCTGGAAGGCGAACGCCTGGCCGGCTTGCTCGATGATGCGCCGATCCTGCGCAGCGAAGGCCGCATGTACCCGGTGGCGATGCGCTGGGGCCGGCCATTCCAGCCGGGCGAGTTCATCGAACCGCGCCTGGTGCAGACCATTCTCGACGCCTTGAACGATGAAACCGGCAGTGTGCTGGTGTTTCTGCCGGGCCAGGCGGAAATCCGTAGGGTGCACCAACAACTGGCCGATGCGCTGGGTGAAAGCACGCAGGTGTTGCTCTGCCCCTTGCACGGTGAACTGGACCTGGCGGCCCAACATGCAGCAATCGATCCAGCCCCTGCAGGCCAACGCAAAGTGGTGCTGGCGACCAACATCGCCGAGACCAGCCTGACCATCGACGGCGTGCGCGTGGTGATCGATGCCGGGCTGGCGCGGGTGCCGCGTTTCGATCCCGGCAGCGGCATGACCCGGCTCGACACCCAGCGCATCTCCCGGGCCAGCGCCACGCAACGCGCGGGCCGGGCGGGGCGGTTGGAGCCGGGGGTGTGTTATCGGTTGTGGTCGCAGGATCAGCATGAACAACTGGCGGCCTATGCCAGTGCGGAAATCCTCTCGGCGGACCTCGCCGGCCTGGCCTTGCAACTGGGTCGTTGGGGCGTGGCACCGGGGCAACTGGTGTGGCTCGATGTGCCGCCGGCCGCCGCTTATGCACAGGCTCAGGATTTGCTTGAGCGCCTGGGCGCCCTGGACGGTGACGCGCTGACCCGTCACGGCCAGGCCATGGCCGAACTGCCGGCGCATCCGCGCATCGCGCATTTGCTGTTGCGCGGTCAGGCACTCGGCCTGGCGGACATGGCGTGCGATGTCGCGGCGCTGCTCGGCGAGCGGGATATCTTGCGCGGCGCCGGGGCGGATCTGCACAGCCGGTTGGCGCTGTTGTCCGGTGAAGAACGCGCCGCACGCGGCGCCCAGGGCGGGGTGCAACGGGCCCGGCAACTGGCGCGGCAGTATCGCGGTTACCTGCGGGGCAAGGCCGCGCAGCCGGTCAGCGATCCGGATCATCCGCGCTGGCTCGGCGCGTTGCTGGCGCTGGCCTATCCCGACCGCGTCGCTCAACAGCGTCGTGCTGGCGGTGCCGAGTATCGCTTGGCCAACGGTCGCGCCGCGTTGTTCGCTGAAGCAGACAGCCTGATGAAACAACCCTGGCTGGTGATCGCCGATCTCGGCAGTCGTCAGGGCCAGCGTGAGGAGCGGATTTATCTGGCGGCGGATTTCGATCCGGCGTTGTTCGATTCGGTGCTGGCCGAGCAGGTGCGTTGCGTCGATCAGCTTGATTGGGACGAGCGCGAAGGCGTGTTGCGCGCCGAGCGACAGCGCAAGGTCGGCGAGCTGATCCTCAGTCGCGAACCACTGACCGGTCTCGATGAAACCGCTCGCAGTCAGGCGCTGGTGAATCTGGTGCGACGCAAAGGCCTGGAGCTGTTGCCTTGGACGCCGGAGCTGCGGCAGTGGCAAGCGCGGGTGGAGCTGCTTCGTCAGCAGGAGATCCAGAATAGCGAGACCTGCAGTAAATGGCCTGATCTGAGCGATGCAAACCTGCTGGCAACCCTTGAGGAATGGCTCTCGCCTTACTTGGGCAAGGTCACCAGGCTCAGTCACTTCAGCCAGTTGGATCTGTCTTCGATAGTCAGGAATCTGCTCCCTTGGCCGCTTCCGCAGGAATTGGAAGCCCAAGCACCGCAGACGATTCAGGTGCCGTCCGGTTCGAGCATTCGTGTCGACTATTCGCAGTACCCTCCTGTTCTCGCAGTGAGGCTTCAAGAGCTGTTTGGCCTGTCTGAAACACCTCGTATTGCTCAAGGCAAGCAGTTGCTCACGTTACATCTCTTGTCACCAGCTCGGAGGCCAGTGCAGGTCACTCAGGATCTGGCCAATTTCTGGCGGAGTACCTATGCGGAGGTGAAGAAGGATCTCAAAGGGAGATACCCCAAGCACTACTGGCCAGATGACCCTCTAGTTGCCGAGGCCACGGCCCGGGCCAAGCCAAGAAAGACCTGATTTTTTTCAGGATTGTGCTGCAGTCACCCTATCGCGAAAAGTGGGCAAAACGGTGGGCGTCGGAGTGGGAGCTGGACTTTGACGAGGATAACGATATCCAGTGTGAGCTGGACGCAGGAGTGATGGTAGAAGCGCAAGGCAAGCTTTTGTCAACCGATTCAGGTTGACACGTGTGTCATGACTTCCCCAAGATTACTGCACATGGTCGAGCTAAGAGCGCAGGACTCCACCTCGGCGACACGGCTAAAACCGTCTCCTGTGAAAGTAACATGTTCAAAAAAACCGCCCACAACAGGCGGTTTTTTTGTGCCTGTCGTTCAGTTAACTTCTGATCCTGAAGGGTGCGCACGCTTTGTCCGTGAGCTCACGCCATGATTCGTATCGATGCCATCAGAGGCCTGCGGCGAAGGCTCAAATGATCAGGAAGAGGAAAAGGCAAGTAGGTATGCCCCAGAAACAAAAACCCCGGCTCGAGGCCGGGGCGGGTGTTTCGTGGTCTTTGCAAAGAGTCGTAAGCTTTCGCTCATTGGAGCTCAGTGCCAACCTGTAGATCAATGCTACGAGTGGTTGACACCCGTGTCAACCACAACCTATACAGGCGCCTGGCCAGAAGGAAGCCGAGCATGCCGCATACCGTCCAGTATAGACCCCAACTGATCGACCAGCTTATCAGTTCTCACCGAATCGCCAGCTACAGCAAGGTGTTTTCGACCAGTAATGACGCGGAACTGGTGGGGGCCTATCTTTGGAACTCCCACGTTTGTGGGGTTCTGTACCCTTTGCTAAGTGCGGCAGATTTCACGCTACGGAACTCCATCGACACCGTTCTGACTGCGGATATTGGCAAATTTTGGTGGAAGGCAGGAAAGCTCAAGTACAAAAGCTTCATCCTTGGTGCCAACGCCCCTGATGTGGTTGGAAAGCTGATCAAAAATTTTGGATCGGCCTATAACACTGCTTCAATTGAGCGTAAAAAACGCAAGGTAAAGGGAGCTCCGGATCACCAGGAAGTCGTCTCGAAAACGGACTTTTCTACGTGGGAGTACGTTCTCGATAACGAATATATGGGCAACAACCTTATCTGGCCGAAGCATTTGGGGCGGGTTTTCAAGGGGCGATGGCCCACGACCCAGGCCGGCGCCATGCTCTCTGGATGCAAAGATCAGGTCGCTCTGGTCAGGAAGTTCCGTAACCGGGTTTTCCACCATGAACCCGCGTGGAAGCGCTTCAACGTCACTGATGAGCAGCAAGCGGTGGCTCACCTCCATGAAAAGATCGGCAAAATAACCGACCTGATTTCGTGGATTTCGCCAGAAAAAATCGACCTTCTTGAAAAAAGCGGCTTGATCCGAGCCGCCTATCGTGCCTGTTCTGTAGCCGAGATTGAGCGCTTCAAGTACCAGTCGAAGACCAGCACAGTCAACAGCATGGTCAAGCTCATCAAGGTTGCTGAAGCAGCGAGCGTCAGTAACGAAGTGCTGCAGATCGCGGTCTATGGCACGCGCAAGCAGGTTTACACGCTCCACCCTGCCTAACAGCCAGAACACCCCTGTTCCGGCCGAGTCGACCGCGCGGATCAAACCGCGCAAGTAAAACCGCGCCCCCTGTAGGAGCGAGCTTGCTCGCGAAGGTCGTAAACGATAACGCGTAAAACCAGATGCGCAGCGGCGTCCTTGAGCCTTTCGCGAGCAGGCTCGCTCCTACAGGTTTTAACCTTTTGTGGGAGGCGTTCGTCAGGTTGTTAAACGTTGGCGGAGGGCTCGTGTTTAAAGACGTTTAAGGATACTTCCTGCAAGCTACACGACCTTGCGCCGTTGCCTACGGGTACGCCAGAATCCGCCGGCTTGTGCGCTTTGGAGGCCATCGGTAACTTGATTCTTGTCACTGTTCATCAGTGATCGGGTTTAGTCGCTCGGTGGTAATTGAAGTCGCACAAGCGTCCGTCAGACAGGTATTTCCTACCTGTATTTGATGGTGGCTGTGCGCAGGGCACCCTCGGGTGCGCCGGCTTCTTCAATTCCCCGGTCGACTAACCTGCGTACAGCCGCCACCCCTTCGCTTAGTCGCGAGCGGTGACGGCATCACTCAGGAATTGAAGATCATGTTCAAAGTAACTCCCAATCCGCCGGAAACACATCCGGCATCCCCATACGAACCCGATTCCAAAATGCTCAACGAGGCCGCCGAACGCGCCCTCAACGTCCACTTCCCCTCGACGGCCGACATCAAAGCCACGCCGCGCACACCCAACAACCTGTTTACCGTCAACCCAGAGGCCACGACCGAAACCCTGATGGTGTATCTGGTCGAAACGCTGGCCTCGGTCGATGTGATGGTCCATCAATTGGTCGATCACCTCGACGGCGGATCGCGCAATGCGCTGCTGGGGATTTCCAACAGCGTGATGCTGGCGGAGATCACGGCGAATCGGGTGCTGGATCAGATTGATCCTCCCGGGTAAGCCTGCGGGGCTGACCAGTTTTTTCCTTACCCAAAGCCACAAAAAAGCTGCTTTCTCCGATTCCAGTGCATGCACAGAATGCAATGACGCGTGCATTGGAATTTTAAGGAGTGAGTCATGACGTTCTCGATTATCGGACGCTGCCCTGAAACCGGTCAGCTCGGTATTGCCATCAGTTCTTCCAGCATTGCGGTCGGCGCACGCTGCCCTTGGGCGCGGGCGGGTGTGGGTGCGGTTTCTACGCAGAACATTACGCTGCCAGCGTTGGGGCCGCAGATCCTGGACCTGCTGGAGCACCAGCATCTGGAGCCTGACGCGGCACTGGACAAGGCACTCACGTCCAATGGCTGGAGCCAGTACCGACAGGTCACGGTGATCGATGCGTCAGGCCGGATTGCGCTGTTCAGCGGTAAAGAGTCGTTGGGCGTGCATAACGCCGTGAAAGGCGAGCAATGTGTCGCGGCGGGTAATCTGCTGAGCGATGTGCGGGTCATCGAGGCCATGGTCGAGGCATTCGAGGCCGAGCCGGGGCAGTTGGCGGACCGGTTGCTGGCGGCCATGCACGCGGCCATGACGGCCGGTGGCGAAGCGGGGCCGGTGCATTCCGCCGCGCTGAAAGTGGTGGGTGACCACACCTGGCCGATCATCGACTTGCGGGTGGACTGGGCCGAGGAAGATCCCATCGGGCAGCTTGATGGCCTCTGGCAAGCCTATCGACCACAAATGCAGGACTACCTGACTCGCGCGCTCAACCCGACGACGGCGCCGAGCTACGGGGTGCCTGGGGATGAGTGATGCATCCAGTCGCGAGCTGCTGGATCGCCTGATTGGTTTCGCCACTGTCAGCCGCGATTCCAACCTTGAGTTGATTCGTTTCATCGAGGCCTATCTGGCCGAACACGGGGTTCAGAGTGAGCTCTTCTTCAACGAAGAAGGCACCAAGGCGAATCTGTTCGCGACCATCGGCCCGCTTGCGTCGGGTGGCGTGGTGCTCTCCGGTCACACCGATGTGGTGCCGGTTGACGGGCAGGCGTGGACGGTCGATCCGTTCCGGCTGACTGAAAAGGATGGGCGCCTGTACGGGCGTGGCACCGCAGACATGAAAGGCTTCATCGCCTCGGTCCTCGCGGCGGTCCCGACCTTCGTGCAGCGTAAGCTTCTGACGCCGGTGCACCTGGCCTTTTCCTATGATGAAGAGGTGGGTTGCCTGGGCGTCAGGCCGATGCTGGCCGAGCTGGAGAAGCGGCCATTCAAACCGCGACTTTGTCTGATCGGCGAACCGACAGAGCTCAAGCCGGTGCTCGGCCACAAGGGCAAACTCGCGATGCGTTGCGAAGTGCGCGGTGCGGCGTGCCATTCGGCGTATGCGCCTTATGGGGTGAACGCGATCGAGTATGCCGCGCAATTGATTGGTCGGCTCGGCGTGATCGGTGAGCAGCTGGCGCATCCCGACAACCACGATCAGCGTTTTGATCCGCCGTTTTCTACGGTGCAAACCGGTGTGATCAAAGGTGGCCGGGCGCTGAACATTGTTCCCGCAGAATGTGAGTTCGATTTCGAGGTCAGGGCGTTGCCGGACTTCGATGCCCAGGCAGTGGCGGAACAGTTGCAAGCGTTCGCCCGCGAACATGTGTTGCCCAAGATGCGCGCGGTGCAGGCGGACACCGACATTCGCCTGCGGCCGCTGAGCGCTTATCCCGGATTGGCGACGCCGCCCGAGAGTGAAGCGGCGCGGCTGCTTGCGCTGTTGAGCAACTCTTCAGCGTTTGGAACGGTCGCGTTTGGCACCGAGGGCGGGCTGTTTGATCAGGCCGGGATACCCACGGTGGTCTGTGGCCCGGGCAGCATGGATCAGGGGCACAAGCCTGACGAGTTCATTGCGCTGGAGCAGTTGAGCGGTTGCGATGAGATGCTGCTGCGCTTGGCTGACTACCTGTGTGGCGACATCTAACTGTAGGAGCGAGCTTGCTCGCGATGGTCGTTAACGATGACGCGTGCTGTCTGAATAAACGCGGCGCCTGCAGGTTTTTCGCGAGCAAGCTCGCTCCTACAATCTGTGCGCCGACGCGAACTAACTGTAGGAGCGAGCTTGCTCGCGATGGTCGTTAACGATGACGCGTGCTGTCTGAATGAACGCGGTGCCTGCAGGTTTTTCGCGAGCAAGTTCGCTCCTACAGGGGGGCTGCGACTTTCTGGCTCAGTTGTTCGCGGCAGAAGTCCACGAACAACTGTGCAGGCTTGGTCAGTTGGCTGCGTTTCAGATGGGCGGACGCCAGGCCGGACAGGGTGACCGGCTCTTTGATGTTCACCGAGATCACCTTCTTGCCATCGTAAGTGCATTCCGAGTGCGGGCGGGTGACCAGGATCGAGAAGCCGAACCCCTGACCGACCATACCGCGCACCATCTCGATCGAGGGCGAGCTGAACACGATGTTGGGCGTCAGTTCCAGCTCGTGGAACAGGCTGACAAAGTAGGTCCGGCTCGGTTGCACATCGAGAAGAATCATCGGCTCGCTGCACAGGTCCCGTAGCGATACCTCCTTCTGGTCGGCAAAGCGGTGCCCTTCAGGCAACAGGACGTAAGGCTTTTGCGGTGGCATCAGCGGCGTGGTCTGGATGGTGCCGTCCAGTCCGTGGTCGTAGAGGAATGCCACGTCGAAAGTGCCTGCGGTCAAGCCCTGCACCAGCTCTTGTTGCTCGCCATCGCGAATGCGAATGTCCACACCCGGGTAAAGCTTGCGAAAGCCGGCGATCAGTTGCGGCAGATACAGCGGGGCGACGGTCTCGAAGCAGCCGATGTCGATCTGTCCGGAGACCGTGTCGTTATCGGCCAGCGCGTTCTGTTCAAACTCCCTGGCCATCCGCAGCAGCTCTTGCGCCTTGTGATAGAAGCGCGTGCCGGTGGGCGTCAGCGAAACGCCCTGGGCGTGGTGGCGGATGAACAGCTGGACGTTGAACGACTCTTCCAGGCTCTTGATCGCCGTCGACACCGAGGGCTGCGCGATATACAGCTGCCGCGAGGCCTCGGCGACGCTGCCGGCTTCCACCGTTGTGACGAAATACTTGAGTTGCCGCAATGTATAGGAAGCCACACGCACCTCGTTCTGCTCTGTTTTGCGGTGAAAGCCCGGATGGCCGTCGCACAGATTATTGACTGAACCTTACCCTATGCGGGTTCCGGACTGGGTCTGCGCTTACCCAGTTTTTTCTTATACCCCGAGCACATTTTTAATAATTTTCCTCTGCGCACGGTTGACGCACTATCTCTACAACCTCTGATAACAACCCCGACCACCCTGGCGGTCGTAAAGGGAGCGTAGCGTGTTCGACCTCGACTATTGGCAGCAACGAGCTGCCCGGCAAACTTTCTCTGACAAAGCCTTGATCGATGGCCGGCAGGTGGCTGCGTCTTCGGGCGCAACATTCGATTCGATCAACCCGGCGACGAATCAGTTGCTTGCCCGTGTCGCCGCGTGTGGCGAAGTGGAAGTGGAAACCGCCGTGCGCAGTGCGCGCCGTGCTTTCAACGAAGGCCCTTGGGCGCGGATGGCACCGGTTGAGCGCAAGCGGGTGATGCTGCGTCTGTCCGAGCTGGTGCTGGCCCATCGCGAAGAGCTGGCCTTGCTCGACTCGCTGAACATGGGCAAACCGGTGATGGATGCCTACAACATCGACGTCCCCGGCGCCGCACATGTGTTCGCCTGGTACGGCGAGTCGCTGGACAAGCTTTACGATCAGGTCGCGCCGACGGCGTCATCGGCGCTGGCGACCATCACCCGTGAAGCGCTGGGCGTGGTGGCGGCCGTGGTGCCATGGAACTTCCCGCTCGACATGGCGGCCTGGAAACTGGCCCCGGCCCTGGCGGCCGGCAATAGCGTGGTGCTCAAGCCCGCCGAGCAATCACCGTTTTCGGCGTTGCGTCTGGCCGAGTTGGCGCTGGAAGCCGGTTTGCCGCCCGGCGTGCTGAACGTGCTGCCGGGGCTGGGCGAGTCTGCCGGCAAGGCGCTGGGCCTGCATCCCGATGTCGATTGCCTGGTGTTCACCGGCTCGACTCAGGTGGGCAAATACTTCATGCAGTACGCCGCGCAATCGAACCTCAAGCAAGTCTGGCTTGAGTGCGGCGGCAAGAGCCCGAGCCTGGTGTTCGACGATTGTCGGGATCTTGATCTGGCGGCGGAGAAAGCGGCGTTCGGCATCTTCTTCAATCAGGGCGAGGTCTGCTCGGCCAACTCACGGCTGTATGTGCAGCGTTCGATCAAGGATGAATTTATCGAGCGTCTGTTGGAAAAAGCCAAAGCCTGGATGCCCGGCGATCCACTGAATCCTGCGAGCGCCGCTGGCGCCATTGTCGATTCGGCACAGGCCTCGCGTGTGATGAGCTTTATCGAACGCGCCCACGAAGACGGGGCCCGACTGCTCACCGGCGGCCGTCGCTTGAGCTTCAACGGTTCCGACAACTTTATCGAGCCGACCATTTTTGCCGACGTCGATCATGATTCGCACCTGTCCCGCGAAGAGGTGTTCGGGCCGGTGCTGGCGATTTCCACGTTCGACACTGAAGAGCAAGCGGTGCGGCTGGCCAACGACAGCATCTATGGGCTGGCCGCCTCAGTGTGGAGCGATGACCTGAATCGCGCGCACCGGGTTGCACGGGCGCTGAAGGCCGGCACCGTTTCGGTGAACACCGTGGATGCCCTCGATGTCAGCGTGCCCTTCGGTGGCGGCAAGCAATCGGGTTTTGGCCGGGACTTGTCGTTGCACTCGTTCGATAAATACACCCAATTGAAGACCACCTGGTTTCAATTGCGTTGAGCGTCTCCTGAACAATTAACCGCACGCTGATTGTGTGCGGTTTAAAGAATAAAAAGATGTCATTGCGCGGAGAGTCATCCGTGTACTTGCGGCTGCGTGGCCGTGACTGCCTCAGTAACTAACCACAATTAAAAAGTGAGGGAGCTTTCATGTTCAGATATTCGTCTTCGAGTGTTACAGCCGCGGCGGGTTTAACCGCGCTTCTGGTATTGACGGTGCCCGTAGTTGCGCACTCCGAAAGTCTTACGGTCATTTCGTTCGGCGGTGCCACCAAGGCAGCGCAAGAGGGGGCTTATTTCAAACCCTTTGAACAAAGTGGCGCGGGCAAAGTTGTCGTTGGCGAGTACAGCGGAGAACTGTCCAAAGTCAAAGCCATGGTCGATGTGGGCCAGGTCAGTTGGGATGTGGTCGAAGTCGAAAGCCCTGAGCTGCTGCGCGGCTGTGAAGAAGGGCTGTTCGAACGGCTGGACCCGGCACTGATCGGCGATTCAAAAAACTACCTGCCTGGCGCAGTCAGCGAGTGCGGCGTGGCCAGTTATGTCTGGTCGATGGTGCTCGCCTATAACTCGAACAAGGTGAGCGCGGCGCCAACCTCCTGGGCGGACATGTGGAACCTGCAGCAATTTCCTGGCAAGCGCGGCCTGCGCAAGGGCGCCAAGTACACGCTGGAAGTGGCGCTGCTCGCCGACGGGGTTAAACAGGATGACCTGTACACAGTGCTGGGCACCAAGGCAGGCGTGGATCGGGCGTTTCACAAGCTCGACCAGATCAAGCCCTCGATCCAGTGGTGGGAAGCCGGAGCGCAACCCCCGCAATGGCTCGCGGCGGGCGACGTCGTGATGTCGGCGGCCTACAACGGCCGGATTGCCGTGGCGCAAAAGGAAGGCTCGAAACTGGCCATTTCATGGAACGGCCACCTCTACGATCCCGATCACTGGGCCATCGTTCGCGGCAGTCCGAACAAGGCGCTGGCGGAGCGTTTTATCGTGTTCGCCAGCCAGGCGAGTGGGCAGAAGTCGTTCTCCACGCAGATTCCCTACGGACCGATCCGCAAGGATGTGCTGGCGCAGCTGCCGGCCGACACGCTCGCCCAATTGCCCACGGCTCAGGCCAATCTGGCTGAGGGTCAGCTGGTCGATGCCACGTTCTGGGTCGATCACGGTGAAGAACTCGAGGAACGTTTCAACGCTTGGGCGGCCCGCTAAGCCGCGGCTGTCGTCAATCGCCACTCAAGGATGAGTCGCGATGTTTATCCCTGCCTTCCATGTGAAGGCGATCAACAACAAGAAAGCACGGGGAGTTTGTCATGAGTTCAAGTACAACCGCGTCCACCCAGGGACAGTCCGGCGGATTGCGCCGGGTCCTGGGGCTGGGTTCATTGCTGGCCGTTGCGGTGGGCGTCGTGGTCTCGCAGGGCGTCATGGTGCTGATGCTGCAAGGTGCGGGCATCGCCGGCTTCGGCTTCATCATTCCGCTGGCCATCGCGTATGTGTTGGCAATCACCTATGCCTGGTCGTTTTCCGAACTGGCCCTGATGATTCCGAAGGCGGGCAGCCTCAGCAGTTACACGGAAGTGGCGATCGGGCATTTCCCGGCGATTCTGGCGACCTTCTCGGGGTACATGGTGGTGGCGATGTTCGCGCTCTCCGCCGAGCTTTTGTTGCTGGATCTGGTGATCAGCAAGGTCTACCCGGATGTCATTCCGCACATGGTGGTGGCCTACGGGGTGCTGGGGCTGTTCACCGTTTTGAACCTGTTCGGCATTGATGTATTTGCCAAGCTGCAAAACGTGCTGGCGCTGGTGATGGTGGTGATCCTCGTCGCCATGGGCCTGGCTTCGCTGAGTAACGGTCAGGCCAGTCTGCAGTTGCCGCTCGATCAGGGTTGGAACCCGTTGGAATTCGGCGCAATCACCCTGGCGGCCATGGCAGTGTGGGGATTTGTCGGGGCTGAGTTCGTTTGTCCGCTGGTGGAAGAAACCCGCAATCCCGAGCGCAATATTCCGCGTTCGATGACCATCGGTTTGACCGTGATCTTCGGCGTGATCGCGCTGTACTGCTTTGGTGCGCTGCTGTGCATTCCACGTGAGCAACTGGCCAGCGATGCGCTGCCTCACTACCTGCTCGCCACCACCGTTTTCGGTGAGGCGGGCAAGCTGTTCCTGGTGGTCGCGGCCATTACCGCCACTTGCAGCACCGTGAATTCGTCCCTGGCTGCTTTACCCCGCATGCTGTACGGCATGGCGCAAAATGGCCAAGCCTTCCCGCAATTCAAGAAACTCACTGAACGCGGTCGCACGCCATGGGTGGCGGTGCTGTTCGTCGCAGCGATCACCGGCCTGCCGATCCTCATTCTGGGGCACGACGCTGCTGCGATCAGCTTGCTGCTGCTGGCTGCTGCGCTGGCGTGGCTGCTGGCCTACATCATCGTGCACATCGATGTGATCGCCTTGCGCCGCCGCTATCCCCATCTGGCCCGTCCATTCCGCTCACCCTTCTATCCTTGGCCACAAGTCATTGGCATCGCCGGCATGCTGTTTGCGATCTACCACGTGTCGCCCACGCCGGAGATGACCGCCAGTATTTTTGGCTGTGCCGGCGTGGTGCTGGGCGTGATTTCGCTGATTGCCGTGGTATGGGTCAAGTTCGTGATGCGCAAACCGCTGTTTACGCCGGAGCCACTCATTCAAAACGAATCCCAGGGCAACGACGTGCCGAAGATGACGCCGATCGCTACGGTGTCCGGGAACTGAACCTTTTTTCACTTCAGGAGAATAAGAAATGACAACAGACTACAAACCTCAGCGCGAAACCAAGGACTACCAGGCGGCCGATGCCGCCCACCACATCCACGCATTCCTCGATCAGAAGGCGCTGAACGAAGAAGGCCCACGCGTGATCGTTGGCGGCGAGCGCCTGCATCTGTGGGACAACGACGGCAATCGTTACCTCGATGGCATGTCCGGTTTGTGGTGCACCAACCTTGGCTACGGGCGCAAGGATCTGGCCGCGGCGGCGACCCGTCAGCTGGAGCAATTGCCGTACTACAACATGTTCTTCCACACCACTCACCCGGCGGTGGTCGAGCTGTCCGAGCTGCTGTTCAGCCTGCTGCCCAAGCACTACAGCCACGCGATCTACACCAACTCCGGCTCTGAGGCCAACGAGGTGTTGATCCGTACCGTGCGCCGCTACTGGCAGGTGCTTGGCAAGCCGCAGAAGAAGATCATGATCGGTCGCTGGAACGGTTATCACGGCTCTACCTTGGCCGCCAGCGCGATGGGCGGCATGAAGTTCATGCACGAAATGGGTGGTGTGATTCCGGATGTCGCGCACATCGATGAACCGTACTGGTTTGGCCATGAAGGTGATCTGACGCCCGCCGAATTCGGCTTGCGCGCGGCCCGGCAACTGGAGACCAAGATTCTCGAACTGGGCGCGGAAAACGTCGCGGCCTTCATCGCCGAGCCGTTCCAGGGCGCGGGCGGCATGATCTTCCCGCCAGAGAGCTACTGGCCGGAAATCCAACGCATCTGCCGCAAGTACGACGTGCTGCTGTGTGCGGACGAGGTGATCGGTGGCTTCGGGCGTACCGGTGAATGGTTTGCGCACCAACACTTTGATTTCGAGCCGGACACCCTGTCGATCGCCAAGGGCCTGACCTCGGGTTACATCCCGATGGGCGGCCTGATTCTCAGCCGGCGCATCGCCGAGGTGCTGGTGGAGCAGGGCGGCGTGTTTGCCCACGGCCTGACCTATTCCGGTCACCCGGTGGCGGCCGCGGTCGCAATTGCCAACCTCACGGCGCTGCGTGATGAGGGTGTGGTCACCCAGGTGAAAAACGACACTGGCCCGTACCTGCAACAGTGTCTGCGCGAGGTGTTTGGCAATCACCCGCTGGTGGGTGAGATTCAGGGTGTCGGCCTGGTGGCGGCGTTGCAGTTTGCCCAGGACAAGGCGACCCGCAAGCGCTTCGCCAACGAAGGCGACATCGCCTGGCGCTGCCGCACGATCGGTTTTGAGGAAGGCGTGATCATTCGCTCGACGCTGGGCCGCATGATCATGGCGCCGGCATTGATTGCGACGCGTGCTGAAATTGATGAACTGGTTGGCAAGACGAAGATTGCGGTTGATAGAACGGCTAAAGAAATTGGCGTGCTTTAAGTAACTATTACATGCACGCCTTAACGTTGTAGGAGCGAGCTTGCTCGCGAAAAACCAGAGGACGCCACTGGGTGTCTGGTTTTACGCGTTATCGTTCACGACCTTCGCGAGCGAGCTCGCTCCTACAGGGTTTTGCGTTTATCCAGTTAATACCGAGTTGAGTTGTTGGTTAGTTTTTTCATGGGCAACAACTACAAAAATCATATTTTCGCTATTGGCATTGGCCAAGCACAATAAAACTACCCCGCCAGCAAAGTGAACTACGCGGAATTTAATTGTTTAAACAGCTGATCTGTCGCGACTTGCCGCTCCATAGTCGCCTCTCTGAAGGACACAAGCATGAATGATAAAAAGATAGAAATAGATACGCTTGTCGTTGGGGCCGGCCAGGCTGGCGTCGCCATGAGCGAACACCTGAGCAAACTCGGTGTACCGCACCTGGTGCTGGAGCGTAACCGCATCGCTGAAGCGTGGCGCACCGGGCGTTGGGATTCGCTGGTGGCCAACGGCCCGGTCTGGCATGACCGCTTCCCCGGTCTGGCCTTCGAAGAGCTGGAGCCCGATGCCTTCGCCTCAAAAGATCGCGTAGCGGCTTACTTCGAAGCCTACGCCGAAAAGTTCGAAGCGCCGATTCGTACCGGTGTAGACGTCAAGAAAGTGGTGCGCAACAGCGATCGTCCAGGCTTCACCATCGAAACCTCCGATGGCGTGATCCAGGCCAATCGCGTGGTGGCGGCGACCGGCCCTTTCCAGCGTCCGGTCATCCCGCCGATTGCGCCGAAAGACAGCACGATCACGCAGATTCACTCGGCTCAGTATTACAACCCGCAGCAGTTGCCCGAGGGCGGTGTGCTGGTGGTCGGTGCGGGCTCTTCCGGGGTGCAGATCGCCGATGAATTGCAGCGTGCCGGTAAACAGGTCTACCTGTCGGTCGGCCAGCATGACCGTCCGCCTCGGGCCTATCGCAACCGTGACTTCTGCTGGTGGCTGGGGGTGCTGGGGCTTTGGGATGCCGAAGTGATGGAGCCGGGCCGTGAGCACGTCACCATCGCGGTGAGCGGTGCGCGTGGCGGGCAGACCGTCGATTTCCGTGGGCTCGCCAAACAAGGCGTGACGCTGGTGGGGCTGACCCAATCGTTCAACGACGGCGTGGTGACGTTCCAGCAGGATCTGGCGCGTAACATCGCTGCGGGTGACGCGAATTACCTGTCGTTGCTGGACGCGGCGGATGCCTACATCGCACGCAACGGACTCGACCTCCCGGAAGAACCCGAAGCCAGGTTCATGCTTCCCGATCCAGAGTGCGTCAGCAACCCGATTCTCGAACTGGATCTGGCCGAGGCGGGCATCACCTCGATCATTTGGGCCACCGGCTACGCCGTCGATTACAGCTGGCTGCAGGTCGACACCTTTGACGAGAAGGGCAAGCCGCGTCATCAGCGTGGGGTCTCGAACGAGCCAGGTGTCTACTTTGTGGGGCTGCCGTGGCTGTCGCGTCGCGGATCGAGCTTTATCTGGGGCGTTTGGCATGACGCCAAACATGTCGCTGGCCACATTGCCACCCAGCGCCAGTACCTCGAATACCGCGACCCGTCGCAGCGTTAAGAATCGATCGAGGGAAGGGGCCATGGGCCCTTCCCGATCTACACCTTCATCACTCAAGTTTCAGGGGAGTCAGTTGATGCCTACTCACACACGCATTCGCATGTTCAATACCAAGGACACCTATCCCAACCAGTCGCTGGACAATGATCTTTGCCAGGCTGTACGGGCCGGCAACACGGTTTATGTGCGCGGCCAGATCGGCACCGATTTCGATGGCAACCTGGTGGGGCTTGGCGACCCGGGTGCACAAGCCGAACAGGCGATGAAAAACGTCAAGCAGCTGCTGGAAGAGGCGGGGAGCGACCTTTCCCATATTGTCAAAACCACCACTTACATCATCGACCCGCGTTACCGCGAGCCGGTTTATCAAGTCGTGGGCAAGTGGTTGAAGGGGGTGTTCCCGATCTCGACCGGATTGGTGATTTCCGGGCTCGGCCAACCGCAGTGGCTGATGGAAATCGATGTGATCGCCGTCATCCCGGACGACTGGCAAGCGAAGTAAACCCCGATCCCTGTGGGAGCGAGCCTGCTCGCGAAAAACGTCCAGGCAACGCGTACATTCAGACAGGGCACGTATTCGTTGACGACCATCGTCGGAACGCCGCCCGGAGCAGGCTCGCTCCTGTAAGGTCAAGGCGCGGCGGGGAGGAGGAACCGCGCAATCACCGGCAAGTGATCGGAAATGCGCAACGTATCGTCCTGCCTCACTGTCGCCTCGATGCGTTTGATCCGAGGGCTGTAGAACAGGTAATCGACCGTGCGGTCCGGGCCGTTGAAGCCCGGATCATTCGGATAATGGGTCAGCCAGCGCGCCCGGTCGACACCGCTGGCTTCGTTGTTGGTCGGGATCATCGGGTACTTGTCCCATAACACATGCAGCGCGCTGTCGGCGGAGTAGACCGTGCGTTGCGCGTCGGGCAGGCGTCGGTATTGCCCCAGCGGCAACAGATCGAAGTCGCCGCCGATCAGCCACGGCGTGCCGCGGCTTTCGAGCTTGTCGAGGACTTTGGCCACGGCGCCGACCTGGACTTGCAGCGTATCGTCGAGCGGGATGACGCGATCCAGATGGGTATTGAGCACGGCGACCTGAGCGCCGTCGCTCAACGGCAGATACGTGACCAACAAGGCATTTTTCGGTTTGAACTGGCGGCTGACCAGGTTGGCCGGCGCCACTGGCAATTGCAGGCGTTCGGCGTGTCCGATCCGGTAGCGGCTGAGGGTCGCCAGTTGCCGGCCGACGCTGCCGAAGATATGCGGTTCCGGCACGAAGTCGGCCTTCCAGTCGAAGGCGTGAGCGCTGCACGGGTACAGATCGGTGAGCCGTTCCTGAAGCAGTTTGAGCTGGTTCTGGTAGTCGGTGGCCTTGGCGCCGTCGTCGAGTTCTTGCAACAGCACGATGTCCGGCTGTTCGTCACGGATCACCCGTGCCACTTCATCGAGACTGAAGGCCATGTCTTCGGCGGTGGGGCTTTCGTCGTCGCCGGCGGCCAGGTCATTCCAGAACACGTAGCGTTTGCCCGCCAGGAACTGCACGTTCCAGGTCATCACCTTCAACGCCTGGCCGGGGACCAGGGTGGGCGCCTGGGCGCTGCAACTGACCGGCAGCGCTTCCCTGGCTTCGGGGCGCCAGGTCAGGCTGTAGATCAGCACGCCAACCAGAATGACGAGCAGCAGGGCCAGCAGGGTGTAGCGCAGTAGACGGGTCATGGCTCGGCTTATCGCGTTACAAAAGTTGCCCCGAGCATAACCGAGAGCCGAGCCCAAGCCCATGGGGTAGAGCGGTCAGAGTGGCCCGTCGGTTTTCTCTGGCACGACGCTGATCAGCATGAACAAGCGAAACAGCACCACGCTGGTGAACAGTTGCAAAAAGCTGTGGGCACTGTCGATCAGTACGGCCACCACCAGGCTCTGCGGTTCCGGATACGCCTGCAGGGTCACGCCCTTGAGCAGCCACAACGGGGCCATCACACACAGAATGCACGCCAGGATGCGCAGGAAGTTGCCGCGGGTCAGGCGCAGGCTTTCCTTCATGGCTGCCAGCGGGGCCATGCCGCGCAATACCAGCAGGTATTCGCCAAACGCCAGCGTCACCATCAGCCAGATGCCCGGCAGGAAATACAGCGACAGTCCGATCAGTATCAGCAGGGTATTGAGCGCGGTGAGCAGGGCGAAACGCGGCCACAGGGTCGCGGACATGGCCAGCAGGTCACGGTTGCGCGGTGACTCGCCTCGGCTGCGGGCATCGAGAAACAGGATCAGCGCGGCGGTGTACAGCGGATAGACCAGCAAGCCGACCATCACGCTGATACCGGGGAAACCGTCCGGGCCGGTGGAGTGATCGACGACTTGTTGCAGCAGCGCTTCGAAAATCACCAGCGGCAGGCACAGTTGAACGATCTGGCCCAGATTGCGCTTGAAGAAATACAGGGAGTCACGCAGTACATCTAACGGATTCATCAGTCGGTATCGCAGGTTGAAAGCAGTGCTCCACTTTAACCGATGAAGCCCTTCGGGGCGCAAACGTAAACGTTCGGTAAAGGGCATTGAAACATCCTGTATCAGCCTCCATTACGGAGGGGCACCTTTTCCGTCGTGGAAAAGGGTGACGATATTCCCGGCAATCTACGAGGTCGCCATGAACAGCGAAGAACAAACCCTGATCGATGGACTGTTTTCCCGGCTGCAACAGGCCGAAACGGATTCAGCCCCGCGCGACGCCCAGGCCGAGGCGCGGATCAAGGAACACCTGACTCGCCAACCAGCGGCAGGCTATTTCATGACCCAGGCGATTCTGGTGCAAGAGGCAGCGCTGAAAAGCCTCGATGAGCAGAACAAACAACTGGCCCGGCAAGTCCAGCAATTGCAGGCTGAACTGCAATCGGCCAAGTCCCGTACGGCGGCTCCGGCAGCGGCCAGTGGTGGCTTTTTGTCGAGTATCTTCGGCGGCGGCCCGCGTGATCCGCAGCCGGCACAGACTCAAAGTGCACCCGTATCGAGCGGGGGCGGCTGGCGTGAACCGGCGCGACCCTCGTTCAATGCGCAACCGTCCCAGCAAAACTTCGGTGCCGCGCCACCTCAGCAGAACTACGCGCCGCCACAACAGGCTGGCAGCGGTTTTCTCGGCGGGGCCCTGAAAACGGCGGCTGGGGTGGCCGGTGGCGTGATGCTGGCACAAGGCATCAGCAGCCTGTTCCACCACAATCAGCAGCCGGAAGTGGTCGAGGTCGTCAAGGAGGAACCGGCCCAGGTCAACGATCAGGGCGACAGCGGCAATGGCTGGGGCGACGACCAGCGAGTGGCTGACAACAACGCCAACGATCAGGGCGGCTTTACCGATGCCGACTACAGCGATGACAGTTCATCGTTCTTCGGCGGCGACGACGATTCCTTCGTCTGACACTCTCTGTGGCGAGGGAGTTTGCTCGCGCTGGACTGCGCAGCAGGCCCCTCGGGTTCTAAAGGAGACGCTACACGCCGTAGCGCCATCCCGGCCCAGCGGGGCAAACTCCCTCGCCACAGGGCCGATTATTCGCGGAACACGCCTCCAGGCTGGCATACTGGGCCACTTTTCGGGCCTGGTGCCTGATCCTGTCCGCGCGCCAGCGCCCCAATGAGGATGCACGGTGAAAAAGATCGCAGTATTCGCCGATGTCCAGAACCTCTATTACACCGTGCGTCAGGCCTATGGTTGTCACTTCAACTATGCCGCGCTGTGGGCCGACATCAGCAAGCAGGGCGAGATCGTCGAGGCCTATGCCTACGCGATCGATCGCGGCGACAGCAAACAACAACAGTTCCAGCAGATCCTGCGCAATCTCGGTTTCACCGTGAAGCTCAAGCCCTACATCCAGCGCAGCGACGGCTCGGCCAAGGGCGACTGGGACGTGGGCATCACCCTCGATATCATGGACGCCGCCGATCATGTCGACGAAGTGGTGCTGGCCTCCGGCGACGGTGATTTCGACATGCTGCTGGAGCGCATCATCGCCAAGCACGGCGTGCAAGCGGTGGCCTACGGCGTACCGGGCCTGACGGCCAACTCGCTGATCCGTGCCGCCAGCCGCTACGTGCCGATCGAAGGCGCGTTGTTGCTCAAGAATTGATTTTTACGGAGTTGAAACAGGTTTGGAACGCATAGCAGTCATCGACTTTGAAACCACTGGCATCTCCCCGAGCAGCAGCTGCCGGGCCACGGAAATCGCCGTGGTGATCCTTGAGCAGGGGCGCATCGTCGAGCGTTACCAGAGCCTGATGAACGCCGGCGTGCGCGTGCCGCCCTTCATCGAGCAACTCACCGGCATCAGCAACGCCATGTTGCGCACCGCGCCATCGGCCGAGCAGGTGATGAACGAGGTCAACGAGTTCGTCGGCATCACTCCGCTGCTGGCCCACAACGCCGCGTTCGACCAGAAGTTCTGGGATTTCGAGCTGGGGCGGATCAAACGTACGCGCCTGCAGAACTTCGCCTGCTCGCTGCTGCTTGCCCGTCGCCTGATGCCCGCTGCGCCGAACCACAAACTCGGGACCCTCACCACCTTCGCCCAACTGCCCCATACCGGCCAGGCTCACCGGGCCATGGCCGATGCCGAAATGGCGGCCAACCTGACCGCGCACCTGGCCCAGGAACTGCGGCAGAAACACGGGTTGCGGGAGTTGTCCCATGATCTGCTGGTCAGCTTGCAGAAAGTGCCGGCGGCGAAGATCAATGAGCACCTCAAGCGCCATCGCGGGTTCTGACTGAAACACCGCAATTCCCCTGTAGGAGCCGGCTTGCTGGCGAAGGCGGTCCATCATTCAAAATTGATCTCGACTGACACGCCGCAATCGCCAGCAAGCCGGCTCCTACAGAGTCCGTGTCGTATCAGACTTTTCCATTCCCCTCGATGTGCCCCAACGGCACGCGCTTCTCGATCGCGCTCGACAACACGATCGACGTCTTGCTGAACCCGAACTTGGCGATCCTGTTGATCAACTCCTCCAGCTCCGGCATCGACCCCACCGCCGCCTGCATGATCACGCACGGATCGCCCGTCACCCGGTGGCACTCCGTCAGTTGCGGGATTTTGATCAGCTCGTCGTAGGCCTTCTGGTTGCCGTGCTGGTTCAGGCGCAGTTCGATCACGCATTGAATCGGCAATCCCAGCTTGGCCATGTCGACTTTCGCCTGATACCCGGTGATCACCCCGCAGGCTTCGAGTTTGGCCACGCGCTCGGCCACGGCGGGGGCGGACAGGTTGACCTTGCGAGCCAGGTCGGCGTAGGACGCACGCCCGTTGTCCAGCAGGGCGCCGAGGAGCATGCGGTCGTATTTATCCATCGTCTGACTCCTGAAAAATACCCAACCTTCGAAAGCACGGTTTATAGCCCTGATCTCCGTGTTTTGAAAAGTGTACCGGCGCTATAAACAGGTTTTGTAACTTATTTTCTGCTGTTGGCCTTTCTAGAATAGCTGTTCACTTGTCTTGCCTGCGAGCCACCCAATGCCTGGCCTACGTCGTTTTCCCTTACCGTTGATCGCCGCCTTTTTTGCGTTGTACGTGATCTGGGGCTCGACTTACCTGGTGATTCGCATCGGCGTGGAGTATTGGCCGCCGTTGCTGCTTGCCGGTATTCGCTTCGTGATCGCCGGTTCGTTGATGTACGCCTTCCTGCGCTGGCGCGGGGCACCGGCGCCGACCTGGGCACAGTGGAAAGCCGCGGGGATCATCGGGATTTTGCTGCTGACGTTCGGCAACGGGGCGGTCAGTGTGGCCGAACATACGGGCGTGGCCTCCGGCGTGGCCGCGCTGGCAGTGGCGACGGTGCCGCTGTTTACCTTGCTCTGCGGCTATTTCTGGGGCGCGCGTAATACCCGTCTCGAATGGGCGGGGATTGCGCTCGGGCTGATCGGCATCGCGATGCTCAACCTCGGTTCGAACCTGCAATCGAGCCCGCTGGGCGCGGGATTGCTGATCTTCGCGGCAGCTTCCTGGGCCTTCGGTTCGGTGTGGAGCAAACACTTGCCGTTGCCCCAGGGCGCGATGGCCAGTGCCGTGGAAATGCTGGTGGGCGGCGTAGCCCTGCTGATCGGCAGTGCGCTGAGCGGTGAGCATCTGCAGGCCATGCCGCCGATCGAAGGTTGGGCAGCCTTGGCCTACCTGACGTTCTTCGGCTCGATCATCGCCTTCAACGCTTACATGTACCTGTTGAAAAACGTGCGTCCGGCGGCGGCCACCAGTTATGCCTACGTCAACCCGGCGGTGGCGGTGTTGCTGGGGATCGTGTTTGTGGGCGAGACCATTGGTATCGAAGAAGCGTTGGCGATGTTGGTGATCATCAGTGCCGTGGTGCTGATCGGTTTGCCGCAGTGGCGCCGGGCTCCCGAACGACCTGCTGCGGTGGTACGGACAGAATCGAGCGTGAATTAGGGTAAACTGCGCGCCATTGCACACACGTTTTGCACAACCGCGCTGAATTTTCCTACGGTAATCCCATGACTTTCGCCTCCCTTGGCCTGATCGAACCCTTGCTGCGCTCTCTCGAGACGCTCGGCTACCAGACCCCGACGCCGGTTCAGGCGCAAGCCATTCCGGCAGTGCTGGACGGTCGCGACCTGATGGCTGCCGCCCAGACCGGCACTGGCAAGACCGCCGGTTTCGCCCTGCCGCTCCTGCAATTGCTGGCCATGGAAGGTCCGAAAGTCACCGCCAATTCGGTGCGTGCCCTGATCCTGGTGCCCACTCGCGAACTGGCTGAACAGGTTCATGAGGCGGTGCGCCAGTACGCCGAGAACCTGCCGTTGAGCACCTATGCGGTGTATGGCGGCGTCAGCATCAACCCGCAAATGATGAAACTGCGCAAAGGCGTCGACCTGTTGGTGGCGACGCCGGGGCGCTTGCTTGACCTGTTCCGGCAGAACGCGCTGAAGTTCAACCAGCTGCAAACCCTGGTGCTGGACGAAGCCGATCGCATGCTCGACCTGGGCTTTTCCGAGGAGCTGGGGAACATTTACCGGGTGTTGCCGAAGAAACGTCAGACGCTGTTGTTCTCCGCGACCTTCTCCGACGCGATCCGCCTGCTGGCCGGGCAAATGCTCAACGATCCACTGAGCATTGAAGTCAGCCCGCGCAACGTAGCGGCCAACACTGTTAAACAGTGGGTGGTCACGGTGGACAAGAAGCGCAAGCCGGAGCTGTTCGTGCACTTGATGCGCAAGGGCAAGTGGAAGCAGGTGCTGGTATTCGCCAAGACCCGTAATGGCGTGGACGCCCTGGTGGAAAAACTCCAGGGCCTGGGCATCAATGCCGATGGCATCCATGGCGACAAACCCCAGGCAACCCGCCAGCGCGCACTGGACCGTTTCAAAGCCAGCGAAGTGCAGATCCTGGTAGCCACCGACGTCGCGGCCCGTGGCCTGGATATCGAAGACTTGCCGTTGGTGGTCAATTTCGACCTGCCGATCGTGGCCGAAGACTATATCCACCGGATCGGCCGTACTGGCCGCGCGGGTGCAACCGGGGAGGCCATTTCCCTGGTGTGCGCCGATGAAGTGAACCTGCTGTCGGCCATCGAGACCTTGACCCGTCAGACGCTGACTCGCCAGATGGAACAGGATTTCGAACCCGAGCATCGGGTGCCGGATACCGATGCCAGCGGTCAGGTGGTCAAGAAACCGAAAAAACCGAAAAAGCCGAAAACCTCGGGCGGCGGCAAGCGCAACCTGGGTAAATGGGTCGAGAGCGGTGATGCGTCGGCGCCGGAACCTTCGATCAAGCCTGTGCGGAAGGTGCCGGTGTTCAACACTGGGCCGCGTAAGCGTAAGCCTTGATTTAATGCGGCATCAGTTAGGCCGCCTTCGCGAGCAAGCTTGCTCGCGAAGGGCGTGGCGCGGTCTTCAGCCCTTGCGCTGCAACCACTCCACCATCCCCAACCCGGCCGCCCGCCCACTGGCGAAACACGCGGTCAGCAGATAGCCGCCCGTCGGCGCTTCCCAATCCAGCATCTCTCCGGCACAGAACACGCCAGGCAACTGCTTGAGCATCAAACGCTCATCCATCGCTTCGAACATCACCCCACCAGCGCTGCTGATGGCCTCGTCCAGTGGACGGGTTTTCACCAACGTCAGTGGCAATGCCTTGATCGATCCGGCCAGCGATGCCGGATCAGCGAAACATTCAGCCGCCGTCACCTCCCGTAGCAACGCCGCTTTCACGCCATCGAGCCCAAGCTGACTGTGCAGGTGTTTGGCCATGGAGCGCGAACCCCGTGGTTTGCTCAGCGCCGCTTCAACCTTATCCACAGGCCTGCCCGGCAACAGGTCGAGATGGATAGTCGCCGAGCCCTGCAGGTTGATGGCTTCGCGGATCGGTGCAGACAGGGCGTAGATCAGGCTGCCTTCTATCCCTGTCGCTGTCATCACACATTCCCCGAGCCTCGGGACGTCGTCATTCAGCCCGATCGCGATATTTTTCAGCGGCGCGCCGGCGAATTTACTCACCATCAACTCGCTCCAGGCCTGCACTTCGAAGCCGCAATTGCTCGGTTGCAACGGCGCCAGTGCCACGCCGCGCTGTTCCAGCGGCAGCATCCAGGCACCGTCCGAACCGAGGCGCGACCAGCTGCCGCCGCCGAGGGCCAACAAGGTTGCGTCGGGTTGAAGGGCTTTTTCGCCATCGGGGCAGGACACTTTCAGGCTGCCATCGCCATTCCAGCCGAGCCAGCGGTGGCGGGTGTGGATAACGACTCCCGTGTCGCGCAGGCGTTTGAGCCAGGCGCGTAACAGGGGCGCGGCTTTCATGTCGGTGGGAAACACCCGGCCGGAGCTGCCGACGAAGGTCTCGATGCCCAGGTCATGGGTCCATTGGCACAGTGCGTCGGCGCCGAATGAGCGCAGCAGCGGCGCAATCTGCGGCGCCCG
This sequence comes from Pseudomonas sp. MPC6, assembly GCF_006094435.1. Taxonomy (NCBI): domain Bacteria; kingdom Pseudomonadati; phylum Pseudomonadota; class Gammaproteobacteria; order Pseudomonadales; family Pseudomonadaceae; genus Pseudomonas; species Pseudomonas sp. MPC6. The sequence goes on from NZ_CP034783.1 coordinate 854,214, forward strand.
TTCGGCATAGCGTGAAAGGAACGCCGGATAGGCTTCGGAATGGGTGATGTTCATGCCGCCGACTCCGGCCAGCAGGAATTTGCGCCCGACCGAAGGCATGCCGTCGTACAGGTCGACCTTGATCCCGGCCTGGCTCAACACTTCAGCCGCCATCAGGCCGGCGGGGCCACCGCCGATGATGGCGACGTGAGGGGGGAGGGGAGTCGAGGGCTGAGTCATGGAATGCACTGCGGTTCGGCGAATGAAGCCGGGCATTCTACCGCAGAGATCAAATGTGGGAGCGGGCTTGCTCGCGAAGGCGATTTTTCATTCAGCATTGATTTCGACTGACCCACCGCCTTCGCGAGCAAGCCCGCTTGTATGTTTAGACTTGTAGGGGTGGTGGGACTAAAAGCCAGCATCTGACTCTAGCCAGTACAGACCGTGGGAGACTTCGCCCCACCCCTTCACCAAAGCGCCGATAAGGAATGCATCGGCCATGACCGACGATAGAAGCAAGCCAGCGCAATGGTGAAGCCCCGACAAGCCTTTAAACCCTAACCCGGAGCTTTCTTTGTGGCAATGAGTGTCTCGCGTTCTGTAGTCGGAGTGGATGTCGCCAAGGCCGAAGTGGTGGTCTATCAGGCCGACACGGATCTGCTGTTGGCCGTGTCAAACGATAAACCGTCTCTTACAAAGTGGCTGAAAACGTTACCTGCAAACAGCGCCATCGCTATTGAAGCCACCAATATCTATCACCTGGATACGGTTGAGCTGGCTCATGCAATGGGACATACCGTCTATGTCATCGACGGCTTCCGTTTGAGTAATTACCGCAAAGGAGTGGGTGGCCGCGCCAAAACAGATGCCAGCGACGCCCGTTTACTGGCGCGTTACTTGAAGAACGAAGAGGAAGAGCTACGTCCTTGGAGCCCGCCGCCGAAGGTCTATACCAAGCTTCAAAGCCTGCTTCGAAGACGAGCGACATTGGTCCAGGCGCGTGTCAGTTTGACTCAAAGCTGGAACGACGAACCGCTGCTGAAAGCGGCATTCAAACAACAGATCGCTGCCATGGGCCGATTGGATTTACTCATCCAGAAGAAGCTGTTGGACGTCGTAAAAGAGGCGGGTCTGCTCGAGCAAGTCAAACGCTGCCAGGCCGTAGAGGGGGTCGGTTTTCTTACCGCCACCGCACTGACGATGGCATTTCAACGTGGCGACTTCGCCAGTGGTGACGCCTATATCGCGTTTCTTGGAATGGATTTGAGAGTCTCTGATTCGGGGCAGATGAACGGACGTCGAAAGCTGACCAAGAAAGGTGACTCAGAGATACGGCGCCTGCTGCATAACGCGGCGATGGCTGCCAGTCGCTCAAAGACCTGGAAGCCGTTTTACGAACGCTATCTGGAGCGGGGATTAAAGACGACTCAAGTGCTGGTCATCCTGGCTCGCAAGCTGGCACGGGTGGCATTCGCCCTGATGAAGAACCAGAGCGAATATCAGCCAAATCCAGTTTTTGGGGCTTCCCCCCAAACATAGAATCTCCCACATTTGAACTTTGGTGTATTCAGACGGCTGATCAAAAAACAACCACCGCTCTGAAGCCTATACCCCGCATGGCCTGCAGCCTCTTTCACTCAGGTTATCCACAGGCGGTTCCACAGTCATTGTGGGTAAAGACCCACATCTCAATGACAACCTGATGACTGCCAGACCCTTTGGGCGCTGTGATGCAGGATCCCATGACGACGCGCCAGGGCCTTGCGGTCCTTGCTGTAGCCGCCGCCGATCACCCCCATCACCGGAATATCCCGGCCCAGGCAATGCCGCATCACGCTTTCATCGCGGGCGGCGACGCCTTCGTCCGTCAGTTTCAGGTAGCCGAGTGCGTCATCCTTGTGCACATCGACACCGGCGTCATACAGCACCAGATCAGGCTGGTAGAGCGGCAGCAAGTAGTTGAGCGCATCGTCCACGACCCTCAGGTAGTCCGCATCGCCCATGCCCATTGGCAGGGGAATGTCCCAGTCGCTTTCGGCCTTGCGTGCAGGAAAATTCTTTTCGCAGTGCAGGGAAACGGTGATGGCCTCCGGGGTGTTGTGCAGGATCCGTGCAGTCCCGTCACCCTGATGCACATCGCAGTCGAAGATCAGCACCCGATTCACCCGGCCGCTTTCCAGCAGGAAATGACTGATCACCGCCAGGTCATTGAAGATGCAGAACCCGGCGGGATGGTCGTAGTGCGCATGGTGGGTGCCGCCCGCCAGATGACAGGCCAAACCATGTTCCAGCGCCTGCTCGGCCGCCAGCAGGGAACCGCCAACCGCCCGCACCGTACGCCGGGCCAGGGCTTCGCTCCAGGGCAGGCCGAGACGCCGCTGGTCTTCGCGGGACAACTCGCCGCCCATGTAGCGTTCGATATACGCAGGGTCATGAGCGAGGGCGAGAATCTCTGGCGGGCAGAGGTCCGGGCGCAGCAGGTCGGTGTCTCGGGTCAGTCCGCTGTCCACCAGGTGATCGCGCAGCAGGCGAAACTTGTCCATGGGGAAGCGGTGATCCGCCGGGAACTCGGGGCTGTAGTCTTCGTGGTAGATCAACGGCAGGGGCATGACTGATTTATCGAGGAAGGCATGTAGGAATGAATCAAGGATCCTACCAGCGATCTAGACTTGCGGCATGGGAAAGGGGGAATACGATGGAGCCGATACGTGAACTCGAGAGCGCGCGACTGCTGTTGCGGCAGTGGTGTGACGAGGATTTGCCGGCGTTTGCGGCGATGTGCGCCGATCCGCAGGTGATGCGCTATTTTCCGGCGCCCTTGAGTCGGCTGGACAGTGCTGCGCTGATCGGGCGGATCCGTGGCCACTTTGCCGAGCGTGGCTTCGGTCTCTGGGCGCTGGAGCGCAAGGACACCGGCGCATTCATCGGGTTTACCGGATTGGGTGAGGTCGGCTTCGATGCGCCGTTCACCCCGGCCACCGAAATCGGCTGGCGCCTGGCCCGCGAGCATTGGGGCCTGGGCTACGCCAGTGAGGCGGCGTGGACCGCTCTGCGCTGTGGCTTTGACCGGTTGGCACTGAATGAGGTCGTGTCTTTCACCACCGCCACCAACATGCCTTCGCAGAAAGTCATGCAGGCGATCGGCATGCACCATGATTCAGCCGATGATTTTGACCACCCCAGGCTCGCGATCGGTCATCCCCTGCGTCACCATGTGCTGTACCGCATCACTCGTGAACAATGGCTGCAAACCTTGCATGGATAAGCGGGCACGGACGTTTACAATGGCCCTCATGGGCCCTGGCCGGAAATTGAATCGACCGCCGCAGCCAAGACTGCGCGGCATTGCGTTATGTGAGGAGCGTCTGAATGAGCCAAGTGTTGGATGATCTGGTCGACTTGCTGACCCTGGAGCCGATCGAAGAAAACCTGTTCCGCGGGCGTAGCCAGGACCTGGGTTTTCGTCAGCTGTTCGGTGGCCAGGTGCTCGGTCAGTCCCTGTCCGCAGCCAGCCAGACCGTCGAAGAAGCGCGCCATGTGCATTCGATGCACGGTTATTTCCTGCGTCCGGGCGATGCCGGGTTGCCGGTGGTCTATCAGGTCGACCGGGTTCGGGACGGCGGCAGCTTCAGTACACGTCGGGTGACGGCGATCCAGAAGGGCAACCCGATCTTCACCTGCAGCGCGTCGTTTCAGTACGACGAAGAAGGTTTCCAGCACCAGAGCGTGATGCCGATAGTGGTCGGTCCGGAAAACCTGCCGTCAGAACTGGAACTCACCCAGCAGCGCGCGCACCTGATCCCTGAACACATGCGCGAAAAGTTGCTGTGCCCGAAGCCGATCGAATTCCGGCCGGTCACCGAGGAAGATCCCTACAACCCCGCCCCGTCCGACCCGGTCAAGTACGTCTGGTTTCGCGCCGACGGTGCCTTGGCCGATTCCCCCGCACTGCATAAATACCTGTTGGCCTACGCCTCGGACTTCGGTCTGTTGACCACCTCGATGCAGCCCCATGGCAAATCGGTCTGGCACAAGGACATGCAGGTGGCCAGCCTTGACCACGCCCTGTGGTTCCATGCCGATCTGCGCGCCGATGACTGGTTGCTGTACGCGATGGACAGCCCATGGGCCGGCAATTCCCGTGGCTTCTCCCGCGGCAGCGTGTTCAATCGTGCCGGGCAACTGGTGGCGTCGGCCACTCAGGAAGGCCTGATTCGTCACCGCAAGGATTGGGCATGAGCCTGGCCGAGGTGCGGCACTGGGTGTTCGACATGGACGGCACCCTGACCGTGGCTGTGCATGACTTTGCGGCAATCCGCGTGGCGTTGGCGATCCCTGCCGAAGACGACATCCTGACCCACCTCGCCGCGCTGCCGGCCGATGAAGCGGCGGCCAAGCACGCCTGGTTGCTGGAGCACGAACGCGACCTGGCGCTGGGTTCGACAGCGGCGCCGGGGGCGGTGGCGCTGGTGCGTGAGCTGGCCGGACGGGGTTATCGCCTGGGCATTCTCACGCGCAATGCCCGGGAGTTGGCGCACGTCACGCTGGAGGCGATCGGCCTGGCCGACTGCTTCGCGGTGGAGGATGTGCTGGGCCGTGATGAAGCGCCGCCCAAACCTCATCCGGGCGGTTTGCTGAAACTGGCCGAGGCCTGGAACGTACCGGCGAGCGAGATGGTGATGGTCGGCGATTACCGCTTCGACCTGGATTGCGGTCGCGCGGCCGGTGCGCGGACGGTGTTGGTGAATCTGCCGGATAATCCGTGGCCGGAGTTGACTGACTGGCATGCGGCGGATTGTGGGGAGTTGCGGGATATGTTGTTCGCATGAGGGCCTCTTCGCGGGCAAGCCTCGCTCCTACGAGTGTAGGAGCGAGGCTTGCCCGCGAAGGCGTCAGATCAGACACCACAAAAACTCACTGACCAAACAAAGCCTTCTGCCCCTCAGGCGAATTGAACATCCCGTCCCCATCATGCCCCACCCCTGGCACTTCGATCAGCTGCTGATTCATCCCTTGAGGATACAGCCGCTTCAGATAATCAAAATAATTGCGCCCGCGAGCCAGGCGATTCGCCCCTTGGGCTTTTGCCTCACAGCGTTTATCCAGCGCCGGATGATTCGGGTCGGTGTCCTGCTGCCCCAGCAGGTAAACGATGTCACGCTGGGCGTAGTTGTCCTTCAGCTGCGCGGGCGTTTGGCCCTCGGCATAGGCGGGTAGATCCGTCAGCCCGTACTTCCATCGATTGAAATCCGGGCAACCGGCGTGACTGAATGCCACGGGCCGACGTTCATCGAAGTACGCATAAGAAGACGGATTGGCGACGACGTAACGCAGCTGCACGCCGGCCGCCTTGAGCTCGGGCTGATCGTGACCCAGCATCGCATAGCGCTGAACCACCTGGGCGCCACCGGAGTGACCGGCGATGATGACCTGCTTCACATCGGGAAACTGTCGACGATCGCCGATTCGGGCGACGACTTCGTCGAGTGCCGCATAAGAACTCAGGTTGAACGGAGCGGTGGACACGCCGCCAGCCATCCAGTCATTGCCCTGCCAGCGCAATACGCTGTCAGCCACTGGATGGCGCGCGACGTCGGACTCATTGAGAAATTGCGGCGCAATCACCAGGGTGGTCGCGCTTTGTCCTGCCCGTTCAGCCGCGTGTTCTGCACTCTGGCGATAGGTTTCGGCATTGCGCAGGCGGCCATGGATGATGATCAGCACCCGTTCGATTTTCGTCGGTGCCGGGCCGATGCCCACCGCGATCTCACCCGAGGTCAACAGCAGGCGACCGGGGCTGAGTTCCTTGACCCCCTGCTCGGCAGCCTGGGTGCTTGCGCAGGTGAACAGTAGAGCCAGCAGCCACGTTTTCATCACAGGTTTTTCGCCGCAAAGGTATCGCACTGGCCGACCTGGCCCTGGGCGAATCCGGTTTTGAACCAGCGCACCCTTTGCGCCGACGTACCATGGGTAAACGAGTCCGGCACCACGCGACCCTGGCCTTGCTGTTGCAGGCGGTCGTCGCCAATGGCGTTGGCGGCGTTCAAGGCTTCTTCGATGTCCCCCGGTTCCAGCCAGTTCAGGCGTTGCTGGGCATTATGGGCCCAGACCCCGGCCAGGCAATCGGCCTGGAGTTCCTGGCGCACCAGCAAGCCACCATCACCTTCCATTTGCCGGCCTTGTTGGCGTGCGGTCTGAATTTTCGCCGATACGCCGAGCAAGGTCTGCACGTGATGCCCGACTTCGTGAGCGATCACGTAGGCCTGCGCGAAATCGCCCGCAGCGGAAAAGCGTTGGGACATCTCCTGGAAGAAGCTCGTGTCCAGGTAGACTTTCTGGTCCGCCGGGCAATAGAACGGACCGGTGGCCGACGTCGCCAGGCCGCATGCCGAGTTGACGCGGTTGCTGAACAGCACCAGGGTCGGGTCCTTGTATTGACGGTCGGCCTGCTGGAAAATCTGCCGCCAGGTGTCTTCGGTATCGCCCAGGATCGAGCGCACGAATTCGGCCCCTTCATCATTGGCCGGTGGCGCCTTGCGGGTTTGCGTCGGCGCCGGCGCCGATTGATCGCTCATCTGCCCGGTGAGTTGCCCGAGGATCTGCAAGGGGTCCTGGCCGGTGAGCCAGCCGATCCCGACGATCAGCACGATCGCCGTCAGGCTCAGGCCCTTGCCGCCACCGAAACGCATCCCGCCACCGCCGCCGGCATCATCGCCCCGGGCATCGACCACGTTGTCGCTGCGTCGGCCTTTTTTCCATAGCATGTGGGGGATCCTCTTTTGTTGCTTGATGAAGGCGCTTGGTGGTGAGTGTTGCTGGTGAGTGAAAGCGGCGCCAGTCCGGTCGTCAGACAGCCTGGAGCGGCGCCGGTTCTGTGCAGGCGGTGACTTTGACCTCTTGGTTGACGGATGGGTTAAAGGTCGTCGGCGGCGAAGGTGTCGCAAGCGTCGGTCCGGCCGGTGGCGAAACCGGTTCTGAACCAGTCCGCGCGCTGCTGCGAAGTGCCGTGACTGAACGTCTCTGGCCGGACTGTATGGTTTCGGGAGCGTTGCAGGCTGTCGTCACCGAAGGCGGCCGCGGCCTGCAAGGCGGCCTCGATATCGCCAGGCTCCAGCCAGTCCAGGCGTTCCTGTGCATGGTACGCCCAGACGCCGGCCAGGCAATCGGCCTGCAACTCCGCACGCACCTCCAGGCCGCCATCGCCGGCGACGGGTTGCTGGTCGAGCAAGGCCTTCTCGAAGGGTTCGGAAAGTCCCAGCTCGAGTTGCACGTGATGGCTGACCTCATGAGCGATGATGTAAGCCCGTGCGAAGTCACCGACCACTGAGAACTGCTGCTCCAGTTTGGCGAAGAACGCCAGGTCGAGGTACAGCTGCCGGTCACCCGGGCAGTAGAACGGACCACTGGCGGAGCTGGCGTAGCCGCATCCCGAGACCACGCCATTGTCGAACAGCGTCAGGGTGGGTGGCGGGTAGTGCCGCCCGGTTTGCGCAAAAAGTTGTTTCCAGGTGTCTTCGGTATCGCCCAGTACTGACTGTACAAACTTCAGTTGCAGATCCTCGGTGGCAATTGAAAGAACGACGTCGGGTGGGTTGAGGGTGTTCGAGGAGATGAGGGGCGTCTCGTCCGGTGTCGTCCCCAGTGTCGAATAAAGTCCTGCGCTTGCCAGTGCGACGACAGCCAGTCCGGCGCCCAGCGTTTTCCCTGTGAGTGTGCGGGCATCCTTGCCCTTGCGAGTGTCGTTCACGTTGTCGCTGCGTCTTGCCTTGTTCCATAACATGGTTGCGGTCTCTCTTGGATGATGGGGCGTGTATCGCCGGATCCATGAATAACCGCACTGCCAAAGATATGTGGGTGAAATGTGTAAGGGTTGTTAACGATGTGCTGCATGGTCGATCTCCTGTTCGTCAGCTGTAATGCCTGCGATATGTCGTGCAGCGATGTAGCCGAACGTCAGCGCCGGGCCGAGATTGATGCCGCCGGCGGGGTAGTGCCCGCCCATGATGCTGGCCATATCGCCGCCCGCGGCGTATAGCCCGGTAATGGGCCGTCCTGATGAATCGAGGACCTGGGCGTGTGCGTTGACCTTCAGGCCGGCGAAGGTGCCGAAGCAGCCGGGCTGGACCTTCACGGCATAGAACGGGCCTTGTTCGATCGGTGCGAGGCAAGGATTGGGGTGCTGCAACGCATCCCCCTGCTTGCGGTTGTAGGGTGTCGAACCGCGACCGAACGCGGGATCCTCCCCGTTGCGCGCGTGGTGGTTGTATTGCGCCACGGTGCTGCTCAAGCCATTCGGGTCGATGCCGCAGGCCCGCGCCAATGCCTCCAGGGTCTTGCCGGTTTTCAGATAGCCGCTGCGGATAAAGGGTGACAGAGGCACCGGAAACGGCCGGGAAATTCCGAGGCCATAGCGCCGCTGAAAACCGTGGCTGCAGATCAACCAGGAGGCGACTTCCTCGCCCTGCGGTGCGGCAGCGACCATGGCCGTCACATAGTCGTAGTAGCCGTTGGCTTCGTTGACGAAGCGCTGACCGTTGCTCAACACCCCGATGATCCCCGGTTTACCGCGCTCGATGATGTGCGGGAAGTGGCCGATGCTGCCGTCTTTGTGCGGCACTTGCGAAACCGGTGCCCAGGCCACGGGCGATGCCATGTTGGTGTTGACCCGGGCGCCGGCGCTTTCGCCCAGGCGCAGACCATCGCCACTGACGCTTGAGGGCGGCAATGCCCAATGTTCATGACCTGTGGGTGTGCGCGGGAACAAGGCCTTGCGCCGCTCGATGTCATTGGCGAAACCACCGGCGGCGAGCACCACTGCCTTGCGCGCATGGATGCGGATCTTGCGCTGGGCGGTATTGATCACCGCGCCCCGGACGTGATCGCCCTCTTGCAATAACTCGGTCACCGGCGCCGATTCCCAAAGCAACACGCCAAGGTCTTCGGCGGACTTTGCCAGCCGGGCCACCAGCGCCACGCCGTTGACCAGCTGCATCGCCCGGCCATGAATGGCGAGGTCGAGCAGGTGACAGGTAACGCGCCGGGTCACATGCCAGGCTGCCGACAGCGAGCGTGTAAGGTTGAGAAACGCACCAAGGTCCGCGCCCGCCATGATCGGCATGCCCATGAACGAAGTTTCGCGCATGGTTTTGCGCAGACGCTTGAGCAGCTTGCCGACTTTTCGTCCGTCATAAGGCGCAGCGATCACCGAGCGTCCGCCGGTGCCGGCTCCTGGAGTGTCGCCATGGATGTCGGCAATCGCATTGCCGTCAGCGAACTGCAACGAGGTGTGCTGTTCGAAGAACGCGACCATTCGCGGGCCGGCCTCGAGGAACGCATTTATCATCGTTGGCTCGTAACGCTCGCCCAGTTCATGTTTCAGGTAGGTGCGCGGTTGCTCGACGTCTTCGACGATACCCGCGCGACGGGCCAGGGGATTGCACGGCACCCACGCCCATCCACCGGACCACGCCGTGGCGCCGCCAAACACCGAGTCTTTCTCGACCACAATGACGTTCAGGCCATGCCATGCAGCAGTGACTGCCGCAGACAGTCCGGCTGCACCGGAGCCAATGATCAGCACGTCGCAGTCAATATCCGCAGCGTTGTGTGGTTCGGCAGGCATGTTTGAAACTCATATTTTTAGAATTTGATTCCAGAAAATATACGGGCATGCTCTGATTCGGCAACCATCGACCGCGCAAAACGGGCGGTTATCGGACAGCGGGTTCCAGATTTCGCATTGGGCGGTTTGTCTTTTAGAATCGGACACATTTTGCGGGGAGCCTCTCATGGCCGGCAGTCAGATCGAACGTGTTTTCAGTGTGCTGGAAAGTCTCACCAGCGACCCTCGCGGTCTGCCGATGCAAACGCTGGCAGAGCAACTGGATATCCCCAAAAGCGCGACCCATCGCCTGCTCGCCGAACTGATCCGGCTGGGCTACGTACGGCAGAATCCGGAGAATTTGCGTTATCACCTGTCCACCAAGCTGGTGGCGATGGGGTTCCGTTATCTGTCGAGCAGCGGCGCCGATATCGTGCAGCCGGTGCTCGATCGCCTGGCTCGGGAAACCGGGGAGCTGGTGCGACTTGGGGTGATCGAAGGCGAGCGACAGACCTGGATCGCCAAATCCCAGGGCGCCCGCTCCGGTCTGCGATACGACCCGGATATGGGCCGTGATGCGCCGCTGTTCTATACCGCGTCGGGGCATGCGTGGCTGGCGAGCATGAGCGATGCCGAAGCCCTGTCGCTGGTGGAACGCCAGGGCAGTGACCGCCCGAAAGACCTGGGGCCGAATGCACCGCGCTCCAACATCGAGTTGCTGGAACGGCTGCGACTGGCGCGGGAGCAGGGTTACGCCTGGGTCGAGGAGAGTTCGGCCGTGGGGACTTCGGCGATTGCGGCGGTGGTAAGGCATCCGGGCGATGGCCGGGTGATCGGAGTACTCAGCATCGCCGGCCCGAGCGCGCGGATGCCGGGGGCGAGGTTGCATGAGTTGGCCCCGTTATTGTTGAAGTACACCGAGGAGTTGTCTGCGGCGAGTCAGGCGTCCGAGTTGTTCAGTTAACCTGGACGCGCCGCTAATGCAATGTGATTTCAAACGCCCAAAAATGTGCGTTGTTCGAACACTTTCGATCCTTATCTGTGTAAGAATCTGGAACCGGGTTCTAAATTGTTGAGGTCCAACCTTCCAACAATAATCGCATGAGGACCGCACCTTGATATCGCCCCCTTCCTATCGCCTTGATCTGTGCTGGCAACATGGGCCAGCAGCATCGCCAGCCTTTACAGCCTCTGACGCAAGCGTCCTTGTGCGCAGTCGCCAATCCCGGACCACAATCGGTGGCTCTCTCGAGGGATGCACATGAATGAACGGATTTATTCTCTGGCGAGTCTGACGGTACTGGAGTTGTCGCCGCCAGAAATGGTCGAGGTCGCGGCGCGAGCAGGCTACAGTCATGTCGGACTGCGGCTGGTACCGGCGACACCTGAAGAACATCACTTTGCGCTGGTAGTCGATGATGATTTACGCCGCAGGACTCTGGAGCGTTTGCGCGATACCGGCGTTCGTGTGCTGGACGTGGAAATCCTGCGGCTCAAGCCAGACACGGTCGTCGCTGGTTTCGAGAAGATTCTGGCCGTAGGCGCCGAATTCGGTGCGACTGAATTACTGGTAGCGGGTAACGATTCTGACGAGCAGCGGCTCACCGAAAACTTCGCAAGACTTTGTGATCTGGCGGCTCCCTACGGCCTTCATCCGCACCTGGAATTCATGCCATGGACCGATGCACGCAATCTCGAACAAGCGGTGCGTATCGTCGAAAATGCCGATCGAGCAAACGGCGGGGTGTTGGTGGACGCGTTCCATTTCGATCGTTCGCAGTCGCGGCTGGAAGACTTGGCCAGGGTTGCCCCGTCACGGTTACGGTATGCCCAGTTGTGCGACGTCGCGGGGCCGCGGCCGACGGACATGGCGGAGATTCTGCGCCAGGCACGTAATGAGCGGCGCTTTCCGGGGGACGGTGATTGTGATCTGGCGGGGTTGTTGCAGTGTCTTCCAGCCAGTATTGCGTTGAGCCTGGAGATCCCCGCCGTGCAGTTGCTGGAGCAGGGCGTGAGTGGGTTACAACGGGCGCAGATGGCGCTGGATAAAACCCGTGAACTGATGGCGCGGCTGTAAGCGGTGCTGCGCCGGGCAAGCCTTTTGTAGGAGCGAGCAAGCTCGCTCCTACAATCGGCATTATGGCTTGCCCGCGAAGCTTTTGACTTTAAGTAAGGAAACCCAATGACCCTCAGCACCCCGCTTTCCGGCGTCAATCAGCCCTTCAAGGGGATCATGCTGATCGTTGTCGCGACCTTTCTGTTTTCCAGCCATGACGCGTTGTCGAAATATCTTTCAGGGTTCTACCCGATCATCATGGTGGTCTGGGCCCGATACCTGGTTCACACCTTGTTGATGGCCGGGATTTTTCTGCCGCAATCCGGGCTGAGTGTCCTGCGCACCAGACGGCCGTTACTGCAGTTGCTCAGGTCGTTGTGCCTGCTGGGCACCAGTTTGTTTTTCACCACCGGTCTGCAGTACATCCCGTTGGCCGAAGCCACGGCAGTCAACTTTCTTGCCCCGGTCCTGGTGACCGCGCTGTCGGTGCCGCTGTTGGGCGAGCGCGTCACCCGGGGCCAATGGATCGCGGTGATTTGCGGATTTATCGGCGTAGTGATCATTGTCCACCCCGGCGGCGACCTGTTCACGCCAGCCGTGTTGTTGCCGCTCTGCTCGGCATTGTTTTTCTGCTTCTATCAATTGCTCACCCGCAAACTCAGCAAGATCGACAGCCCGACCACCAGCAACTTCTTCGCCGGCCTGTGCAACACCTTGGTGATGAGCGCGCTGGTGCCGTTCTTCTGGCAAGTTCCCAGCTTTGGGCACGGTTTGATGATGGTGGCACTGGGGGCTTGCGGGATGACGGCGCACCTGTTTTTGACCCAGGCTTTCCGTCACGCCGCACCCGCACTGCTGGCGCCGTTCGGCTATTGTCAGATTGTCTTTGCCGGTTTGCTGGGCTGGTTGCTGTTTGCCCACACGCCGACCCTGACCACTGTGGTCGGGATCGCGGTGATTTGCTGCAGCGGGTTGGCGGCGGCCTGGCAACAAAGCCGTCGATGAAACGGTGAGCGACCTGTGTAGGAGCGAGCTTGCTCGCGATGGACTTGAGAACGCTGCGGGGTGTCAGGCTTGCAGCGTTATCGTTGACGACCATCGCGAGCAAGCTCGCTCCTACAAGGGGGCGTCGGGGTATCAGTCGATGACGGTAGGAATCTTGCGCGGTGCCATGAAGTACATCCAGATCAGCGCGATGAAGTACATCGCCGGAATCAGGGTGAACAGCACCGTGTAATTGTTGTTGGTAACGGTCAGGATGTGGCCGACCAACTGGGTCATGAACATCCCGCCGATGGCGGCGCACATGCCGCCGAAACCGAACACCGTACTCATCATGTGCTTGGGCGTGTAGTCCATCACCAGGCTCCAGATGTTCGCCGTCCAGGCCTGGTGCGCACCGATGGCCAGGGAAATGGCGGCCACGGCAACCCACAGATTGCTCGAACCTGCCGCCATGACCACGCCGATGATGCAGCAGGCGAACAGGAACATGGACAGCAGTCGCGCCTTGATCGCGTTCATTCCGCGGCCGATCAGGAACGAGGACAGGATCCCGCCGCCGACGCTGCCGAAGTCGGCCGTCAGGTAGATGATGATCAGCGGAATACCCATCTGGGTCACGTTGATCCCGAGGTTGTATTGCTGATTGAGGAACGGTGGCAGCCAGTAGAGGTAGAACCAGAACACCGGCGCGGTCAGCGAGTAGGCGAGGGCGAAGGCCCAGGTGCCACGCATGCGCAGGATTGTCGAGAACGGCACGCGGGTCTGCTCCGGTTCGACTTCGTTCTGGATGTAGTCCAGTTCCGATTGTTTAACGCTTGGGTGATCCTCCGGGTTGAAGTACTTCAAGCCCCAGAACAGCAACCAGATCCCGCCCAGTGACGCCATACACAGGAACGCGGCCTGCCAGCCCCACACGTGGAGGATCAGCGGCAGCAGCATCGGCGTGAACATCGCACCGACGTTGGTGCCGGCATTGAAGATGCCGGTGGCCACGGCACGTTCACCGGCCGGGAACCACAACCGCGTGGTTTTCACGCAGGCCGGGTAGTTGGCGGCTTCGGTCAGGCCCAGGATGAAGCGGCAGACCATGAAACCGACCGCCGATGTGGCCAGGCCGTGGGCACCCGTGGCCAGGCTCCAGAGCAATACCGCGCAGAAGAACACGCGTTTCACGCCGACCCGGTCGATCAACCGGCCTTGCAGCACGAAGCCGATGGCGTAGCCGACCTGGAACCAGAAGTTGATGTTGGCGTAGTCCATCGCCGTCCAGCTCATTTCCTTGGCCAGGATCGGCTGCATCACGCCCAGTGCGGCGCGGTCGATGTAGTTCAGGGTGGTGGCGAAAAACACCAGCGCCAGCATGCCCCAACGGGTTTTGCCGACCGCCATGGCGCCGCGGATCTTGTCGCCGATGCCGCCGGCGGTACCGATGGCCGGAGCCATGCGTGAACTCTGAGAAGGAATCATCTGTGCCATCCGTTCAATGACTGACAAGCGAAGCTCGTCGGGACTTCAAGGGCGCGTGATCAATCGGTGGCGATAGACGCGGGGCGATTGATCGGCTGCGGTGCTTTGGTCTTTTGACGAAAGCGCGTTATTCAGCGAGCGGCACGTTTCGGCCTGAGGCACGAGACGTTCGGATGGACGCCAGGCAGGGCGTGTGGGAATTCGAGCGAGGGGGCAAGGCGTTGAATGAGTGCATGAGCGTATACCCGTTTTTTGAAATTTTTATGTGGTGTTCAGGGTCTTTTGATTACTGAGACCGGGTTCATGCCCGGACTCGATGTGATGCCGATGTTGCGCATTGGGCAAAAAATCGTCAATTCGCTAATAGCCATTGTGTTCGATAATCGCACGCAATACTAACTGGGTAGTACACTTTAAATTGCTGTGTGGGATCGTGCAGCCAATAATTCACTGTAGGAGCCCGGCTTGCCGGCGATGGCGGCCGAACGATCGCCATCGCCGGCAAGCCGGGCTCCTACAGAAAGCGAGTGATGCCTCTAACAAAATAGTCTCCACCACCGGGAGTCGAAATATGCAGCGTTCCATTGCCACCGTGTCCTTGAGCGGTACCCTGCCGGAAAAACTCGAAGCCATTGCCGCCGCCGGTTTTGATGGTGTGGAGATTTTCGAGAACGACCTTCTCTACTACGACGGGAGCCCGCGGGAAATCAGGCAGATGTGCGCCGATCTGGGGATCGCCATCACCCTGTTTCAACCCTTCCGGGACTTCGAAGGCTGCCGCCGCGACCGTCTGCCACGTAACCTGGAACGGGCCGAGCGCAAGTTCGACCTGATGCAGGAGCTGGGTACCGACCTGGTGCTGGTGTGCAGCAACGCCTCGGCCGACGCCATCGGTGATGAGCAGATTCTCGTCGACGACTTGCGCCTGCTGGCTGAACACGCGGGCGCCCGTGGCCTGCGGATCGGTTACGAAGCGTTGGCCTGGGGCCGGCATGTGAACACTTGGCAACAAGTGTGGAACATCGTCCGTCAGGCGGATCACCCGAATCTGGGTGTGTTGCTGGACAGCTTTCACACGCTGTCGCTCAAAGGCGATCCGAGCGCCATCGCCGACATTCCCGGCGACAAGATTTTCTTTGTGCAAATGGCCGACGCACCGATCCTGGCCATGGATGTGCTGGAGTGGAGCCGGCATTTCCGGTGTTTCCCGGGCCAGGGCGAATTCGATTTGCCGGGCTTCCTCGCACCGATCATCAAGAGTGGCTACACCGGGCCGTTGTCGCTGGAGATCTTCAACGATGGTTTTCGTGCGGCACCGCCCCGGGCCAACGCCGCCGACGGTCTGCGTTCCTTGCTGTACCTGGAGGAGAAAACCCGCGAGCGTCTGGCGCAGGAAGCCAACCCCCCGGCCAATCTCGATATCCTGTTCGAGACACCCGAGGCCAGCCAATACAACGGCATCGAATTTCTCGAGTTCGCCGTGGACGAAAGCCTTGGCGCCAAGCTATGCCATTGGCTGGAGCGACTCGGTTTCGTCAAGGCCGGGCAACACCGCTCCAAGAGTGTGAGCCTGATGCGCCAGGGTGATATCAACCTGATCCTCAACTCCGAGCCTTATTCGTTCGCCCACAGCTTCTTTGAAGCGCATGGACCCTCGCTGTGCGCCACCGCGGTGCGCGTCAAGGACAGCGCCAGCGCGTTGGCCCGGGCCGTGGCCTACAAAGGTCAGCCGTATCGCGGACTGGTCGGCCCCAATGAACTGGAGCTGGCCGCCGTCCGCGCGCCGGACGGGAGTCTGATTTATCTGGTAGACCAGGATGCCGACGTTTATGGCACCGATTTCAATCTGCAGCCAACAGCCGTGGCCAGTGGCGGTCTCAAGCGCATCGACCACATGGCCATGGCGTTGCCGGCCGACAGCCTCGACAGTTGGGTGCTGTTCTACAAGAGCCTGCTGGATTTCGAAGCGGATGATGAAGTGGTGCTGCCCGACCCGTATGGCCTGGTGAAGAGCCGGGCGTTGCGCAGCCGCTGCAGCTCGATCCGCTTGCCGCTGAATATTTCCGAGAACCGCAATACCGCGATTTCACACGCGCTGTCGAGTTATCGCGGCTCGGGCGTGCATCACATCGCTTTTGATTGCGACGATATCTTTGCCGAGGTCAGTCGTGCGAAGGAGGCAGGCGTACCGCTGCTGGATATCCCGCTCAATTATTACGATGACCTGGCGGCGCGCTTCGATTTCGACGACGAGTTCCTCAGCGAGCTGGCGTATTACAACGTGCTTTACGATCGCGATGCCCAGGGCGGTGAGCTGTTCCATGTGTACACCGAACCGTTTGAAGGACGGTTCTTCTTTGAAATCATCCAGCGCAAGAATGGCTACGCCGGTTACGGTGCGGCCAACGTGGCGGTGCGGCTGGCAGCCATGGCCAAGTCGCGCAGTGGTGCCATCCGTCAGGCAAAGTTGTAGGAAATTCGTAAACTTGCGGTTAAACCGCTGCCGCGCGGCTTCCTTCACTGTGCGGCGCGGCCCATAATCGCCAGCCTGTGCAGTGATGGCCGTGAGCCCGCAATGACAATAACTTCAGAACTCTCAGCAGCGCCCGACGAACCAATTGCAGAGCCTCGCAAGAGTCGCAAGAACAACCCGGAAAAGACCCGCGAGAACATTCTGCAAGAAGCCATTGCAGAGTTCGTCCAGCAGGGGCTTTCCGGCGCTCGCGTCGATGCGATCGCCGAGCGTATCCACACCTCCAAGCGCATGATCTATTACTACTTCGGCAGTAAGGAACAGCTCTACGTCGAGGTGTTGGAGAAACTCTACGGCGATATCCGCAGCACCGAAAGCCGTCTGCACCTGGCTGAACTGGCGCCGGTGGAGGCGATTCGGCGGCTGGTCGAGTTCACTTTCGATCACCATGACCGCAACGTCGATTTCGTGCGTATCGTCTGCATCGAGAACATTCACAACGCCGACTATGTGAAGCGCTCCGATGCGATCAAGGCGATGAACAACACCATCCTCGACTCACTGGGCGAGATCTTGCGTCGCGGGGCCGAGGAAGGCGTGTTCCGTGCAGGGCTCGAGCCGTTGGATGTGCATTTGCTGATCAGTTCGTTCTGCTTCTATCGCGTATCGAACCGCCATACCTTCGGTGAGATTTTTCAGATCGACTTGCCGGACGAAAACATCAAGCAGCGTCATCGGGAGATGATCTGCGAGTCGGTTTTGAGATATCTGCAGGCCTGACGCCTTCGCGGGCAAGTCGGGTCGCCGCATCGCTCGCTCCTACAGGGGCAACATGGAACCTGTAGGAGCGAGGCTTGCCCGCGAAGCTTTTTAGCCATTCATGCTCTGAAAATGCGCGAGCATCCGCTGCGCATCCGGCACGATGCCGCTGAACAGTTCAAACGCCTTCACCGCCTGAAACACCGCCATGTTGCCGCCATCCAGTGTCCGGCAACCCAAGGCGCGGGCGTTGCGCAGCAGTTCGGTTTCCAGCGGAAAATAAACGATCTCCGCCACCCACAGCGCACCTCGCATCATCTCTACAGGCACCGGCGTGCCCGGCAGTTTTTTCATGCCCATGGGCGTGGTGTTCACCAGGCCGTCGGCCTCGGCCAGGGTGCCCTGCAGATCATGCCCGGCGACCGCGCGGCCAGCGCCGAAGTGTTGATTGAGGTTGTTCGCCAGCGACTGCGCGCGGCGGGTATCCACATCAAAAATGCTGAGCAGCTGTACGCCTTCGCTCAATAACGCATGGGCCACCGCTGCGCCTGCGCCCCCTGCGCCCATTTGCACCACGCGTTCAAGGGCTACGCCCTGCAGGCCACGGCGAAAACCTTCGGCAAAACCCAGGCAGTCGGTGTTGTGGCCAATACGTTTACCATCCTTGAGTACCACGGTGTTGACGGCGCCGATGCCGCGGGCTTCCGGCGACAGCTCGTCGAGCAGCGGGATGATGGTCTGTTTGCACGGAAACGTGATGTTCAGACCGGTGAAGTTCATGCGCTCGGCTGCCAACAACAGGTCGGGCAAGGCACTGCTGTCGAGTTTCAGCGGCTCGAGATCGATCAGGCGATAGAGGTAGCGCACACCCTGGGCATCGCCTTCATGCTCGTGCAGTGCCGGGGTGCGGGAAGCCTGGATGCCGGCGCCGATCAGTCCGGCCAGTACGGTAGTGTTCTGGTTCATGGCGTTCACCCCTTCAAACGCAGGCTGAAATGTTCCAGCGCCAGGCGATAACCGTGGCTGCCGAAACCGGCCATGACTGCGGTGGCAATGGCTGAAACGAAGCTGTGGTGGCGGAATGGCTCGCGGGCATGGACGTTGGACAGGTGGACTTCGATCACCGGCAGCTCGCTGGCGACCAGGGCATCGCGGATCGCCACCGAGGTGTGGGTCCAGGCCGCCGGGTTGATGACGATTCCAGCGCAACGGCCGCGGGCGGCGTGAATCCAGTCCAGCAGTTCGCCTTCATGATTGGTCTGGCGAAACTCCACCGCCAGACCGAACTCTTCGGCGGCCCGTGCGCACAATGCCGAAACATCGGCCAGGGTTTCGTGACCGTATGTCGCCGGTTCACGGGTACCGAGCAGGTTCAGGTTGGGGCCGTTGAGCACCAGGACGATAGGGGGCATCGCTTGTCTCCACTTATTATTTTTGGAATCGGCCGAGGGTTCCGGCCTGTGGAGATAAAATGTACTGAATGGTTAATTTGGTCAATTGCAGAGACAGCGACTGCGGTTTTTGTGTGCGGTGATCGAACATTGGAAAGATCGTGGGGTGTTCGGGATTGAAGTCTGGCGCAAAACCTGTAGGAGCTGGCTTGCCAGCGAAAGCGGTGGGTCAGTCAACATATTTATCGCTGAACGGACGCCTTCGCTGGCAAGCCAGCTCCTACAGGAGAACGCATTCCAAATGTGGAGCTGCCGCAGGCTGCGACCTTTTCAGCGCGGAAGATGCTCGACCAGAAAATCGATGAAAGCCCTCAATCGCAGCGGCACATGACGACTTTGCGGATAAAGCAGGGTGAATGGGCGCGAACGTCCGCCATAAGGCTTGAGCACTTCCACCAGCGAACCCTCGGCCAATTCGTTTTCGACGATGAAGCGATAAGTCTGAAACAGCCCCGCCCCATGTTTGGCCAGGGTCACGCCTCCGAGCACGTCGTCGGAACAACTGAGGCTGCCTTCGGCAAGCATCTCGCGCTGCACGCCATTGTCGTTGAACAACCAGGCAATGCGCCGGCCGCTGCTGGGCAGTTCGTACTGAATGCATTCATGCTGCGCAAGGTCGTCCAGGGTTTGCGGAGTGCCGGTACGTTTCAGGTAGTCGGGACTGGCGATCATCACCAACGCTGCATCTTCCAGGTGCCTGGCGATGAGGCCGGAATCCGGAATCGCCCGTACGCGGATGGCCATGTCATAGCCTTCACCAACAAAATCGATATTGCGATTGCTGATGTGCGACTCGACCTTCACCGCCGGAAAGCGCTCCCGAAACGCCGGCAGCAGCGGCAGGATGCGGTGATGGGCATACGTGGTGGGGATACTGATGCGCAAGGTGCCGGAAGGCTCCTGCTGCTGGCCCATGACCTCGCGCTGGGCCTCGACCAGTTGCGCCAGCGCCTGGCGACACTCTTCGTAGTACCGCCGGCCACTGTCGGTCAGTTTTACGCTGCGGGTGGTGCGTGCGAACAGCCGCACGCCCAGGCGTTCTTCCATGCGCGACACCGATCGGCTCACGGCTGCCGGCGTCACGCCGGCCACCAGCGCGGCAGCGGTGAAGCTACCGGCCTCGGCGGCCAGGCAAAACAGCTCGATGCTGCCCAGTTGAAGATCGTCGAATAGTCGCTGCATGATTGATTACACCAGGGATCAAATGGAGTGGCTGATTCTGTATTTATCAAATTCCGCCACACAAATACAGGCGTCTCGACTGGCAGCCCGGCTCGGGCAAATCGGCACTTTGAGCGCCCACAAAAAAGCCGTCGTGACGACGGCTGATTCGTAGGCGGCAACTGCGATCAACGACGGGTCAACAACACCCCGGATTCCATGTGATGGGTCCACGGAAATTGATCGAACATCGCACAGCGAGTGATGCGATGGGTATCGTGCAGTTGGGCGATGTTGGCCGCCAGCGTTTGCGGATTGCAGGAAATGTACAGAATGTTGTCAAAGCGCCGGGTCAGTTCGCAGGTGTCCGGATCCATGCCCGCGCGGGGCGGGTCGACGAAGACGCTACCGAACTCGTAGCTCTTCAGGTCGATGCCGTGCAGGCGACGGAACGGGCGCACTTCGTTCAACGCCTCGGTCAGCTCCTCGGCGGACAGGCGCACCAGGGTGACGTTATCCACCGCGTTATCGCTGAGATTGCTCAGTGCCGCATTGACCGAAGACTTGCTGATTTCGGTGGCCAGCACCTTACGCACACGAGTCGCGAGCGGCAGGGTGAAGTTGCCGTTGCCGCAATACAGCTCCAGCAAATCGTCAGTTCGATCACCCAGCGCGTCATAAGCCCAGTTGAGCATCTTCTGGTTCACCGTGCCGTTGGGCTGGGTAAACGCACCTTCCGGCTGGCGGTAGCTGAACGTGCGGCCACCGACCTCCAGTTTCTCGATCACGTAATCATGACCGATGACTTCGCGCTTGCCCTTGGAGCGGCCGATAACGCTGACATTCAGCTCGGCTGCCAGTTTCGAGGCGGCTGCGTGCCAATGCTCGTCCAGCGGACGGTGGTAGCACAGCGTGATCATTGCATCGCCGGCCAGGGTGGTCAGGAACTCCACCTGGAACAGCTTGTGACTCAGCGCCGTACTGCCTTGCCAGGCCGCTTTGAGCTGCGGCATCAACTGATTGATGCGCAGGCTGGCGATCGGAAATTCTTCGATCAGGATCGGCGTGCGTTTGTCTTCCTGGGAAAACATTGCGTAATGGCGCTCGCCGCCTTCGCGCCACAGGCGAAATTCTGCGCGCAGGCGAAAGTTCTGCAGCGGCGAGTCGAACACGGCAGGTTCTGGCGCATCGAACGGGGCCAGGAGATCACGCAGGCGCATGACCTTTTCTTCGAGCTGAACGGCGTAAGCCTGGGTATCAAAAGTCATGCGTTGAACCAACCCAATTTGATCACGAACAGAATCGACAGGATCACCAGCGCCGAATTCAATTCACGGCCCCGACCGGAGAGCAGCTTGATCGCGGTCCAGGAAATGAAACCGAAGGCGATGCCATTGGCGATGGAATAAGTGAATGGCATGGCCAGGGCGGTGACCACGACCGGTGCAGCAACGGTAATGTCGTCCCAGTCTATTTCGGCCAGGCCGGATGTCATCAGTACCGCGACGAACAGCAGGGCAGGTGCCGTGGCGAACGCCGGAACGCTGGCGGCCAATGGCGAGAAAAACAACGCCAGCAGGAACAGAATCGCAACCACGACAGCGGTCAGGCCGGTGCGGCCACCGGCACTCACGCCAGCGGCGGATTCGATGTAGCTGGTCGTCGTTGAAGTCCCCAGCAAGGAACCGGCCATGGCCGCGGTACTGTCGGCGATCAGGGCGCGGCCCATTTTTGGCATGTGGCCATCCTTGCCCATCAGGCCGGCGCGCTTGGCCACACCGATCAGGGTGCCGGAGTTATCGAACAGATCGACGAACAGGAACGCGAAAATCACACTGACCAGACCGATGTCCAGTGCGCCTTTGATGTCCAGTTGCAGGAAGGTCGGCGCCAGCGACGGTGGCATCGACATGACGCCGCCGAACGGGGTAAAGCCCATCGCAATAGAGGTGATGGTCACCGCCAGGATGCCGATCAGTACGGCGCCGCGAACCTTCAGGGCTTCGAGGGCGACGATCAGGGCAAAGCCCAGGGTGGCGAGGATCGGTGCCGGTTGCTTGAGGTCGCCGAGGCCGAGCATGGTCGCCGGGTTGCTGACGACGATGCCGGCGTTGTGCAGGGCGATCAGCGCCAGGAACAGGCCGATACCGGCGGCAATGGCCGAACGCAGGGGCAACGGGATACTGTTGACGATCCATTCACGGATACGGAAGATCGAGAGTAGGAAGAACATCACCGCCGAGATGAACACCGCACCCAACGCCACTTGCCAGGTGTGCCCCATGTTCAGGACCACGGTATAGGTGAAGAAGGCGTTCAAGCCCATGCCCGGCGCGAGGGCGATCGGGTAGTTGGCGATCAGGCCCATCACGGTGGAACCGAAGGCGGCTGCCAGGCAGGTCGCGACGAACACCGCGCCTTTGTCCATGCCGGTCTCGCCGAGGATGCTCGGGTTGACGAACAGAATGTAGGCCATGGCCAAAAAGGTCGTGAGGCCCGCCAGAATCTCGGTCCGCACGTTGGTGTCATGTGCCTTGAGTTGAAACAGCCTTTCCAGCATGTCTGCTCCCCGTGGCGCGCCAGGCGCCGTGAATGTATCGACTTCAACAGCAAAGCACAGACCACCGCAGGCGCCCGATAATTTGCTGTAGGTCGGAAAAAGCCGCGCATCATACCAGCAGAGTGGGGTTATTACTGCTTATGGCTGCGATCGTCGTCGAAGTTTTGCGTTAAAGCCAAGTGAGCCATACTGCGCGCTGGTTTGGGGGGCTTATGTATTGCATGAGAAAAGGGCTGGTTGTCGGATCCGTACTATTGATGGCCCTGTTTGCGGGGGCGCAAATCGCCTTGGCTGCCTCGGCGCCGCCGTTGAGTCAGGTGAAAGTGCTCAAGGTCGAGTCACCGGGCTGTGGTTTTGAAGACATTGCACAGGGACAGGAGCAGACACGCTGCAATCACAGCGGCGCGAACATCCGGGTCTACGTGCTGGAAGTCGGCTACGGTCGTGGCGCGCATGTCGGGCTGGACGGCTTTGCGGTGAACGGCACCCGGACCCCGATCTGTGCGTTTGATAATGGCAACCTGACCGAATGCACCGTAGGGAAAAAAACGGTCGGCTATTTGTATGTCTTCGATCTGGCAGGCAAACAGGAGGGTACGTTCACCTTCAGCAATACCTCGATCAACGCCCCGGGCAACACCCTGTCGACGCAGCTTTACATCAAGTAGCTCCAAGCTCGAACGAGAGCCGGGAAAGCTGACTACGCTTTAAAGATCATTCAGCGGACTGCACCCATGACCTCAAGAGCACTGATTACCCTCGCCGAGGGCATCGATGACCTGCAAACAGTGACCCTGATCGATGTGCTGCGCCGTGCCAACGTCGAAGTGGTGGTGGCCAGCATCGAGGGGCGGCGCATGCTCACCTGTGCCCGTGGCACCCGAGTGACCTCCGATGCGATGCTGGTGGACTTGCTGGCCCAGCCGTTCGATCTGATCGTGCTCCCGGGTGGGGCCGTGGGAGCGCAACATCTGGCGGCGCATCAACCCTTGCAACAATTGGTCAAGGATCAGGCGGCGGCCGGACGCCTGTTCGCCGGCATCGCCGAGGCCCCGGCGCTCGCACTGCAAACCTTCGGCGTCCTGCGCCAAAGGCGTATGACCTGCCTGCCATCGGCCAGCCATCAACTGTCGGGTTGCAACTTCGTCGACCAGCCAGTGGTGGTCGACGGCAACTGCATCACCGCCCAGGGCTCGGGTGGCGCGCTTGAGTTTGCGCTGACGCTGGTGGAACAACTCTGCGGCAAAGCCACGCGCACGGCGGTGTCGGGGGCGTTGGTGGTCTAGCGGTTGTCAGGCGTGGACGGCAATGGGTTGGATCGCCGGTTGCTCACGATGCTCGGCTTGCCAGAGATCGTAATCGGTTTGGACCCCTAGCCACATGCGCGCCTTGCCAATCCCGGCCCGCTCCAGACGTACGGCCAGATCCGGACTGATCGGCGCGTGGCCATGCAATACCCGTGATAAATGCGGACGCGCAAACCCCAAGTGCCGGGCCAGCTCTGTGACGCTGATGCCCAGCTCGGGCAGTATATCTGTCAATAGTGTTTCGCCAGGGTGTGGCGGGTTGTGCATAGGCATGTCCTGCCTCCTGTCAGTGGTAGTCCAGATAGTCGACCAGCTCGATATCCGAACCTGAAAAACGAAAAATAACGCGCCAGTTTCCTGAAACGCTCAGGGACCAGTATTGCGCTAACTCTCGCCTGAGCGGGTGTAATCGCCATCCGGGCAGGTCGAGATCGCCAGGTGCCTGTGCGCGGTCCATGAATTGCAGCGTTCGAGACAGGCGTTTCGCGTGATTTGAGCGAATGCCACGAGTCGAACCTGTTTCATAATTGCACCTGATCGGCAAATTTGTGCATCGGGTGGTATTCAGGTATTTCCTGCGCCCATCAATTCCCTTGAACACTCTCACCTTCCCCGAAGTCGTACCCCATATGACGGCGGTTTGCGAAAACGCCGCGAACGTACGACCAACCGTGAGGTGTTTATGAGCGCGACCACTCCCGACGCTGCGCAGCCGTCATTCGCCCGTCTCCCGCTGGATCTGACCCTCAATGGTCAACACCGTCAGCTCGAGGTCCTGCCCTGGACCACATTGCTCGACTTGCTGCGTGAGCAACTGGACCTGGTTGGCACAAAAAAAGGCTGCGACCACGGCCAATGTGGCGCCTGCACGGTGCTGTTCAATGGCAAGCGAGTCAACGCCTGCCTGACGCTGGCAGTGATGTGCGATGGTGCCGAGCTGGTCACGGTCGAAGGCCTGGCCGACGGCGATGACCTGCATCCGATGCAGCGCGCCTTCATCAAGCATGATGCCTTTCAATGCGGATATTGCACGCCAGGGCAGATTTGCTCCGCAGTGGGACTGGCTAATGAAGGGCGGGCGCAGACCTGCGAGCAGATCAAGGAAGGGATGAGCGGTAACCTCTGCCGCTGTGGCGCCTACAACAACATCCGCGATGCCATCGAAGAGGCGCTTCCCGCTTGCCGCCAGGGTGTCGGTCAAGGAGGTGGCCTATGAACCCTTTCCACTACAGCAAGCCGGATTCGGTGCAGGATGCCGTGCATCTCGCAGGTCCCGCTTCGCGTTTCATTGCAGGCGGGACCAATCTGCTGGACCTGATGAAGGAAAACGTTACCCGTCCCGAGCGCCTGATCGATATCACTGGCCTGCCCCTGCGTGAAGTCGACGAAACGGCCCAGGGTGGATTGATGATCGGCGCCCTGGTCAGCAACGCCGACCTGGCCTGGCACCCCTTGATCGAGCAGCGTTACCCGCTGTTGTCCCAGGCCATCCTGGCGGGCGCCTCGCCGCAATTGCGCAATATGGCAAGCGCTGGCGGCAATTTGTTGCAACGCACCCGTTGTTATTATTTTTATGACGCCAGCGTGCCGTGCAATAAACGTGAGCCCGGCAGCGGTTGCCCGGCTCGGGACGGTCTGAATCGAATCCACGCCATCTTTGGCGCCAGTGCGCAGTGTGTCGCCACGCATCCATCGGACATGTGCGTGGCCCTGGCTGCGCTGGAGGCGGTGGTCCATGTGCAGGGTCGTGGCGGTGTGCGCAGCATCGAATTTGCCGATTTTCACCGTTTGCCCGGCGAGGCTCCGGAACGTGACAACCAACTGGCCGACGATGAGCTGATCACGGCCATTGAACTGCCCGCTGCCGGTTTCGCCGAGCACAGTCATTACCTGAAGATCCGCGATCGCGCGTCCTATGCCTTTGCACTGGTCTCGGTGGCCGCGGCGCTCGAGATGACCGGGTCCGTCATACATGAAGCGCGGCTGGTCCTGGGTGGCGTGGCGCACAAGCCCTGGCGCGACAAGGCCGTCGAAAGCTGGCTGACGGGCAAGGCGCCCAGCCGTGAAACCTTCACCGTCGCCGCCGATACCCTGCTGCAAAACGCCGAACCGCTCGAACACAACGCGTTTAAAGTCAAACTGGCGCGGCGGGCCATTGTCCGCGCCCTGAGCGATGCCGCGCGGGGAGGGCAGCTTGATGAATAATTTCACACAACCCATGGGCCAGCCGCTGGATCGGGTCGACGGCCAACTGAAAGTGACCGGTCAGGCACGTTATGCCGGCGAGTTTCCCGAGGAAGGCCTGCTTCACGGCAGCGTCGTTTCCAGCACCATCGCCAGGGGGCGGGTAGTGCGGGTTGATGCATCGAAGGCATTGGCGCTGCCTGGTGTCATCGCGGTCATCGATCACACGAACCGGCCGAAAATCGCCAGTTACGACGAGCCCTACGAGGATGCCGACTCGGCCGAAGGGTCGCCGTTCCGCCCCTTGTACAACGACCGGGTGCTGTACAGCAGCCAACCGCTGGCGCTGGTGGTCGCCGATAACCTTGAACTGGCGCGCCACGCCGGTTCACTGGTGGTGATCGAATACGAAACCGAAGCGCATCAGACCGATCTGCTAGAGCTGCAAGGCGAAGCCCGCGAGGCCCCCGCCGAACTGCCCAAACCCCGTGGGCATTTTCAGGAGGAATTTGCCGGCGCGGCCATCAGCCTCGACCTGAACTACAGCACGCCGATCGAACATCACAACCCGATGGAGCCGCACGCCAGCACAGTCCTGTATCAGGCCGATGGCAGTCTGCATATCCACGACAAGACCCAGGGCACGCAAAACTGTCAGTCCTATGTGCAAAAGGTCTTTGGACTGGAGAAACAGCAAGTCAGAATTTTCGCGGCTTATGTCGGTGGCGCGTTCGGCTCGGGCTTGCGTCCGCAATATCAACTGGTACTGGCGGTCATGGCGGCGCTGTCGCTCCAGCGCTCGGTACGTGTGACGCTGACACGGCAGCAGATGTTCACTTTCGGCTACCGCCCCCGCACGTTGCAGCGCCTGCAAATAGGGGCGGCGGCCAATGGTCGTCTGCTGGCGGTCGCCCATACCGCCATCGGCCAGACCTCCAGATTCGAAGATTTCACCGAGCATGTGGTGGAGTGGAGCGGCATGCTCTATCACTGTGACAACGTGCAGCTGACCTACAAACTACTGCCGCTGGATGTGTTCACGCCCTTGGACATGCGCGCCCCGGGAGCGGCGCTGGGGCTGATCGGCCTGGAGTGTGCCATGGATGAATTGGCTTGCGCCCTGGCGATCGATCCCTTGCAATTGCGCCTCATCAACTACGCCGAGCGCAATCAGAACGAAGACAAGCCGTATTCCAGCAAAGAACTGCGCGAGTGTTATGCCCAGGGCGCCAAGCGTTTCGGCTGGGAGCAGCGCAATCCCGAACCCCGCAGCATGCGCCAGGGCCGGCAGCTGGTGGGCTGGGGCATGGCCGGTGGCGTCTGGGAGGCCATGCAACAGAAGGCCAGTGCCAAAGCCAGCCTCGATCACCATGGCAAACTGACAGTCAGCAGCGCAACGACAGACATCGGCACCGGCACCTACACCGTGATGACGCAAATCGCCGCGCAGGCGTCAGGCGTTTCGATGAAGGATGTCACCTTTATCCTTGGCGACTCCTCATTACCCACTGCGCCGTTGCAGGGAGGATCGTTCACAGTCTCGTCAGTGGGCACTGCGGTGCAGCAAGCCTGCGAAGCTTTAAAGGAAAAACTACTCGCCGTCGCCCGGCAGACGTCGGCGGCGTTCGCTGGAGTAACCGCTGAACAGGCCGTTTTCGAAGATGGGCAATTGACCTTCGGCGAGGCGCGGGTGGCATTGGCCGACCTGGCCCGGAACAGCGGGGAAGAGGCGATCGAGGTTCAGGTGGACGCCGAACCCGACAAGAAACGCGAAGCCTATGCCACCGCGACTCACTCGGCGGTGTTCGTCGAGGTACTGGTCGACGAAGACCTGGGCGTCGTCAAGGTCAACCGGGTCGTCAGTGCAATCGCCGCAGGCCGGGTGGTCAATCCGAAAATGGCTCGCAGCCAGATCCTTGGCGGCGTTGTCTGGGGCATCGGCATGGCGTTGCACGAAGAGACACAAACCGACCACGCGCTGGGCCGCCACATGAACCACAGCCTGGCCGAGTATCACATCCCGGTAAACGCCGACATCGGCGACATTGACCTACTGTTTGTCGAAGAACACGACGAGATCGTCAACGCCCTGGGTTCCAAGGGCGTCGGCGAAATCGGCGTCGTCGGGGTGGCGGCAGCCGTGGCCAATGCCATTTATCACGCCACCGGCATACGGGTGCGGGATTTCCCGATCACCCTGGACAAGCTGCTTTAGGCCCGGGCTTCTTCCACCGGCACGTGCATGCGGTCGCGATTGGCCAGGGTCGGGAACAGTTTGATCCAGACCCCGGTCACCACCAGCGTGCCGATGCCGCCCATGACCACCGCCGGCACCGTGCCGAACCAATGGGCGGTCAGGCCGGATTCAAACTCGCCCAACTGGTTCGAGGCCCCGATGAACAGGCCGTTCACGGCGCTGACCCGGCCGCGCATTTCGTCCGGGGTTTCCAGTTGCACGAAGGAGGCACGGATCACCATGCTGATCATGTCCGCTGCGCCCAACACCACCAGGACCGCGAGGGAAAACCAGAAGGAGGTCGACAGGCCGAAGGCAATAGTCGCCACGCCGAACACGCCGACGGCGGTGAACATCACTCGCCCGACCTTGCGATCCACGGAGAACCGCGCCAGCCAGAGCGACATCAGCAACGCCCCCACCGCCGGGGCCGAACGCAACAGGCCCAGGCCCCAAGGGCCCGTCAACAGAATGTCCTTGGCGAACACGGGCAGCAACGCGGTCGCGCCGCCGAGCAGGACCGCAAACAGATCCAGGGAAATCGCCCCGAGGATATCCGGACGGCTACGAATGAAGCGGATGCCTGCCAGCAACGAATCCAGGGTGGCCTTGCCCTTGTTCAGCGGTGTCTGCCGGCCGGGCAGGTTGAGCATCAGCGCACAGGCGATGATGTAGAGGATCACGGTCGGGCCATACACCCAGACACTGCCGAAGGCGTAGAGCAAGCCGCCGAGGGCCGGGGCGACGATGGTCGCCGATTGTTGGGCTGACTGGGCGGCGGCGACGGCGCGCGGGAACAGTGCACTGGGCACGATGCTCGGCAGCAGGGCCTGGGTGGTCGGCATTTCGAAAGAGCGTGCGGCACCCAGCAGGAACGCGAGGATGAAGATCATTTCCCGGGTGACATGGTCGGTCGCACTGCCGATGGCCAGTGACAGGGCTATCAGGGCTTGCAGGGATTGGCAGATCGCCGCGACCTTGCGCCGGTCATAACGGTCCGCGACATGCCCGGTGTGCAGCATGAACAGCACCCGCGGGGCAAATTCCACCAGACCGACCAGGCCCAGGTCGAGCACATTGCCGGTCAACTGATACAGGTTCCAGCCGATGGCCACGGTGAGCATCTGAAAGCCGCTGGCGGTAAAGACCCGAGCCAGCCAGAACGCGATGAAAGGGCGGTGATGACGTAACAGCAAGGGGGCTTGGCTGGGCATCGGAGGGCAAATCTGAACAGAGGGAAGGGTGAGATTATCACCAACCTGTAACCAGAAGTTGCAGCCTTGGGGGATTTAGTTAGCCAGGTACCGATCCAGCAAGGCCCCCTGGCCACAGGACGTCGCACACCCTGCAAATGTGTTGCGGTTCATGACCAACGCTATGAGGCAACCTGTCACGCGGCAAAAGACCACACCGTCCATCGCCGAAAACCGGACTACTCTTTTACCCATGCTTGATCCAGATCAAGACCCTTGTGGAATTGATCCGGTGGCCAGTTGGCCAGACTCCCTACGATGTGATGTTTGCAAAAAAAGAACGAATTCGAATTCGCCACACTCCATATCCGTG
Organism: Pseudomonas sp. MPC6; assembly: GCF_006094435.1. NCBI lineage: Bacteria > Pseudomonadati > Pseudomonadota > Gammaproteobacteria > Pseudomonadales > Pseudomonadaceae > Pseudomonas > Pseudomonas sp. MPC6. The sequence goes on from NZ_CP034783.1 coordinate 884,019, forward strand.
GGAGCAGTGGGTGCAGGCCGCAGGCCTTCAGCCGGTATCACCTGACAGAGGAAGACTTATGTTCGGTTTGGAGGCACTCGATCTCGCCCGAATTCAATTCGCGTTCACCATCTCGTTCCACATACTGTTCCCGGCCATCACCATCGGCCTGGCGAGTTACCTGGCGGTGCTCGAAGGGCTGTGGCTGAAGACCAACAACGACACTTACCGCGACCTGTACCATTTCTGGTCGAAGATCTTTGCCGTCAACTTCGGCATGGGCGTGGTCTCGGGGCTGGTCATGGCCTATCAGTTCGGCACCAACTGGAGTCGCTTCTCGGACTTCGCCGGTTCTGTGACCGGGCCGTTGCTGACGTACGAAGTGCTGACGGCGTTCTTCCTCGAAGCCGGTTTCCTCGGGGTCATGCTGTTCGGCTGGAACAAGGTGGGGCGCAATCTGCACTTCTTCGCCACGGTGATGGTCGCCATCGGCACCCTGATCTCGACTTTCTGGATTCTCGCTTCCAACAGCTGGATGCAAACCCCCCAAGGCTACGAAATCGTCAATGGCCAGGTGATTCCGGTGGACTGGCTGGCGGTGATCTTCAACCCGTCGTTCCCGTATCGCCTGTTGCACATGTCGACAGCGGCGTTCGTTGCGACCGCATTCTTCGTCGGCTCCTCGGCGGCCTGGCACTTGCTGCGGGGCAAGGACAATCCGGCGATCCGCACCATGCTCTCGATGGCGATGTGGATGGCCTTGATCGTGGCGCCGATCCAAGCCGTCATCGGTGACTTCCACGGTCTCAATACCCTCAAGCATCAGCCGGCGAAAATCGCCGCGATTGAAGGCCATTGGGAGAACCACGGCGATGAACCGACTCCGTTGATCCTGTTCGGCTGGCCGGACATGAAAGAGGAACGGACCAAATTTGCGGTCGAAATTCCTTACCTGGGCAGCCTGATCCTCACACACTCGCTGGACAAACAGGTGCCGGCGCTCAAGGACTTCCCGCCTGAAGACCGGCCGAATTCGACCATCGTGTTCTGGTCGTTCCGGGTCATGGTGGGGCTGGGCATGCTGATGATCTTTACCGGTCTGTGGAGCCTGTGGCTGCGCAAAAGCGACAAGCTGTACACCTCGCGACCATTCCTGTACCTGGCGTTGTGGATGGGCCCGTCCGGCCTGATCGCGATCCTCGCCGGTTGGTTCACCACCGAAATCGGCCGTCAGCCGTGGGTGGTCTACGGCCTGATGCGCACGGCGGATGCATCCTCCAATCACAGTTTCATGCAGATGAGCATCACGCTGGTCCTGTTCGTCGTGGTGTATTTCGCGCTGTTCGGTGCCGGTCTGGGCTACATGATGCGCCTGGTGCGCAAAGGGCCGAAGATCGACGAAGGCAAGGAAACGCCCGAGGGTGGTCCAGGCAAGAAACGCACACCGGCTCGTCCGCTGTCCGCTGCCGACGATGACGCCGACGCTGATAGCAGCCCCAGCCTGACCAAGGAGATTTGAATCATGGGTATCGATCTTCCGCTGATCTGGGCCGTGATCATCATCTTCGGCATCATGATGTACGTGGTCATGGACGGCTTCGACCTGGGCATCGGCATTCTCTTCCCGTTCATCAAGGGCAAGACCGACCGTGACGTCATGATGAACACCGTCGCGCCGGTCTGGGACGGCAACGAAACCTGGCTGGTACTGGGCGGGGCGGCGTTGTTTGGCGCGTTCCCGCTGGCCTATTCGGTGGTGCTCTCGGCGTTGTACCTGCCGCTGATATTCATGCTGATCGGGTTGATTTTCCGTGGCGTGGCCTTCGAGTTCCGGTTCAAGGCCAAGGACGACAAGCGCCACCTCTGGGACAAGGCATTCATCGGTGGCTCGATTGCCGCCACATTCTTCCAGGGCGTGGCGCTGGGTGCGTTCATTGATGGGTTGCCGGTCGTCAACCGCCAGTTCGCCGGTGGCTCGCTGGACTGGCTGACGCCATTCACCCTGTTCTGTGGCGCGGCGCTGGTGGTGGCTTATGCGCTGCTCGGGTGCACCTGGCTGATCATGAAAACCGAAGGCAAGTTGCAAGAGCAGATGCACGACCTGGCGCGGCCATTAGCCTTTGTGGTGCTGGCAGTGATCGGTATCGTCAGTATCTGGACACCTTTGGCGCACGCCGAGATCGCCGCCCGGTGGTTCACCCTGCCAAACCTGTTCTGGTTCCTGCCGGTGCCGATTCTGGTGCTGGTGACCATGTACGGACTGATTCGCGCCGTGGCCCGCAATGCGCATTACACGCCGTTCCTGCTGACCCTGGTCCTGATTTTCCTCGGCTACAGCGGTCTGGGCATCAGCTTGTGGCCGAACATCGTGCCGCCCTCGATCTCGATCTGGGACGCCGCGGCACCGCCGCAAAGCCAGGGTTTCATGCTGGTAGGGACGTTGTTCATCATCCCGTTCATCCTGGGTTACACCTTCTGGAGCTACTACGTATTCCGCGGCAAGGTCACCCACGAAGATGGCTACCACTAGAGCACACGATAGGGGTGCAGGCACTGATACCTGCGCCGTTTCAGAGGAGATCGCGATGATGGCTGGCAAACATTCCTTGCAGGAAATCGAAGCAGCAGAGAAAAAGCCGCTGTGGCAACGACTGGGCTGGCTGGCGATGATCTGGACCGGCAGCGTGGTGGCGCTGTTCATCGTCGCGAGCCTGATGCGCATGTTCATGAACGCCGCGGGCTTGTCGACCCACTGATTGCGCAACATCCCATCCCGTTGCCTCGCGGCACGGATTTACAACCCTCCTTAGCGGAGGGTTTTTTGCATGAATTATTTTCGGGCCTTGAGGATCACGAACTTGGGCGTGGCGGCCACTTGTTCGACTCCGCGAAACAGGCGCGCGAGCTTGCTGTGATAACCCAGGTGACGGTTGCCGACGATGTACAACGCGCCGCCCACCACCAGCGCTTCACGTGCCTGCTGAAACATCCGCCAGGCCAGGAAGTCGCCGACCACTTGTTGCTGGTGAAACGGCGGGTTGCACAGCACCACGTCCAGAGACTGGGGTTCCTGCCCGGCCAAACCATCGCCGGCACGCACAATGACTGGCCGATCATCCAGCGCCTTGTGCCAGTTTTCGGTCGCCGATTGCACAGCCATGAACGACTCGTCCACCAGCGTGTAAAGGGCTTCAGGATTTTGCAGAGCGCTGGCGATGGCCAGGACACCGTTACCGCAACCGAGGTCGGCAACCCGTGCCGCGCCGAGATTGCTGGGCAAGTGCGGCAGAAATGCCCGAGTGCCGATATCCAGCCCTTCGCGGCAGAATACGTTGGCGTGGTTGAGCAGTTCGATCGCAGGCTCGTCAAGTAGGTAGCGAGTCGGGTAAGGAGAGATAGCCGGAACCTTGGCTTCAGCGTCAGCGATCAACAGCCGGGCTTTCTTCACCGCCAGCGAGGCGCGCACCGGCCCGATGTAACGCTCCAGCAGATCGCCCGCAGCGCGGGGCAGGTGCTTGATCATGGCGCCGGCAATCACTTGGGCGCCCGGTGCCAACTGACCTTGCAGACGGATCAGTTGCTCCTCCAGCAAGGCCAGGGTTTTCGGCACCCGGACCAATACCCGGTCAAACGGCCCCGTCAGCATTTCGCTGGCAGGGACGCTCTGCACCGCATCAAATGCCTGGCCGTTACGGATCAGGTTCTTCTCCAGCCCTTGAAAGGCCAGGAACGAATCGCCGCTGCTGATCACCCGGACCTTGCCCTGCAGGCTGGCGGCCAATGCGCCGAAGCTGTCGTTAAGCACCAACACTTGAGAGTCCGTGCCCGGTTGCTGTTCGGCCAGATAATTGAGCAGGTATTCATCCGCGGCATCAAATGCCTGCAGCGGTTCGTTCTGCTGTTCGGGCTGGCGGATCAGGTCAAGTCGGGCGAAGGGTGTTTCGAGCAAGGGCATGGCGCGGGGACTCTGGGGAAATCGACAGGGACAATCAACAGGTCTCCCGCGGCCTGGGGGCATGGGTTGCGCGCGAGACCATCCGAGCGTACTGCGTCGTGAAGCTTCACACGTCATCACTCAGGAAGGACCGCAAATGGTACGTTTTTTTCTTCTGGATTACTCGCAGGTTTTATCAATCATCGCATCGCATTGCTACTGAGATAGCCTTCCTTGGCTGCGGTGATGACTGCCGCAATCTTGTTGTTGACGCCGAGTTTCACAATCGCGCTCTGCACATGAAAATTGATGGTGCGCGGGCTGAGGTTGAGAATTCTGGCGCTCTCATAGGCGGTCTTGCCATCGGCTGCCAGTTTCAATACGTCGATTTCCCTGGTGGACAAATGCGACGCGGGCGGTGCCGCGGCTTTTTTTGGCAAGGTCTGCGCGATCAAGGCATGCAGATGGCGGCCCATGAAGACTGAGAAGCCAAGATGTTCGTACAGCTCGAACGGGGTGATCGGGCAATGGCTTCTAGCCAGACTCAGAATGCTGCAAAACCCCCGGTCTTCGTCATGAATGGCGTGTGACCAGCCGTGCTGCAGGCCTTGGGTTTCAAGCGCTTCCCATAGTGTTGGTACAGGGGCGAAGAGTTCTTCACTCCAAAGAATAGGCAACACGGAGTGATTGCAATGAGCCACTACCGGGTCAATTGCCCTCATTTGCTTCTGTTCATATTCCTTGTTCCAGGCAGCAGGGTAGTTGTTGAACTTGATAGTTTCGAATTGATCGAGATCCGTTTTATAAGTTGTTGAAAATGCGAAAAATTTGAACCCTATATTTTTCGCGAAGCCAAGTGCGATGCGGTAGGCGGTATCCATCTCCGTTGTGCACGACAGTTGGTTTAATTGTGACTCCATCCACCTTTCCATCATAGGTCTCCATTCTCTTTCCGTTTGGTGCCAAATTGGATCCGAGATCCAGCACGTCCCGAGTGTAGGACTATTCCTACTTCGTTGTGAGAATTTTTAGATTGCCGGGACATTAAAATTTAAATATCCAGTTCTAATACAACACGGAGTTTGAATGTCATGTTTAATATGATTTGCCTGGTCTGGGCAGTTGTGAAAAAAACGTGAAATGAATCAGTCGATGACCCTTGTAAAGGCACTACAAATCGTCGGTGTTAACTTCCCTTGCTTTGCGGGACACTGGACGCTATCCGTTGTATGGAGCGACCCATGACTGCCAGTCTAGAAAAATTCACGCGCCAGACCTTGCTCGACGTTCAGCCGTTGACCCCGAACCTGTTTACCCTGCGGACCACCCGGGATCCGGGGTTTCGCTTTCGAGCGGGGCAATTTGCCCGGTTAGGGGTGACCAAGGCTGATGGCAGCACGGTATGGCGCGCTTACTCCATGGTTTCGTCACCCTATGACGAATTCCTCGAGTTCTTCTCAATCGTGGTGCCGGGGGGGGAATTCACCAGTGAACTGAGCCGGCTGGAAGTCGGCGATACGCTGCTGGTCGACCGTCAGGCCTTCGGTTACCTGACACTGGATCGCTTTATCGACGGGCGTGACCTCTGGCTGTTGTCCACAGGCACCGGCCTGGCACCGTTCCTGTCGATTCTGCAGGACTTCGAGGTCTGGGAAAAATTCGAGCGAATCATCCTGGTCTACAGCGTACGCGAAGCCCGGGAACTGGCTTATCAGGAGCTGATTGCGGGTCTGGCGCAGCGTGACTATTTAGCGGAGCACGCTCACAAGTTGCAGTTCATCGCCACTGTCACGCGCGAGCAGCATCCTGGCGCCTTGAGTGGCCGGATCACCACACTGATAGAAAAGGGTGAGCTGGAGCAAGCGGCCGGCGTGGCGCTGACGCCCGAGCATTCGCGGGTCATGCTCTGCGGCAACCCGCAGATGATCGATGACACGCGAGCATTGCTTAAACAGCGTCACATGCACTTGAGTCTCAGCCGGCGACCTGGACACGTTGCTGTGGAAAATTATTGGTAAAAAACGGCGCCCGAAGACGCCATTTTTTGCCTCCACAACATCACTCAGGCCGATTGTTCTGGGCCTTCAGCAGGTCGCGGATCTCCCCCAGCAGCTCTTCTTCCTTGGTGGGAACCGGCGGCAGGGTTGGCGCAACGGCTTCTTCGCGTTTCAGACGGTTGATGGCTTTGACGCCCATGAAGATCGCGAAGGCGACGATGATGAAGTCGATCAAGCTCTGGATGAATTTGCCATACGCCAGCACCACCGCCGGGACGTCCCCGTTGGCGGCCTTGAGCGTGATGGCCAGGTCGCTGAAATCCACCCCGCCGATCAACAGGCCGATGGGCGGCATGATCACGTCACCGACGGCCGACGAAACGATCTTGCCGAAGGCGGCGCCGATGATGATACCGACGGCCATGTCGACCACATTGCCTTTGACCGCGAAGGCCTTGAACTCACTGATCACGCCCATGGGTTATTTCCTTGTTACAGATGAGGTAGGTGCCAGCAGTGTAATTCAGCAAAATGCTTCTTGCTCGAAACACTGGCTTACGATGCTCGCCTGCTATCGACCGGATCATCAGTAAAAAGTTTACAAATCGCCATCATGTATGCGCGAGCTGAACCCGTGGAGCCGATCCTCCAGGGGTGATGTTCACTATCTGAGCAGTCATTTTTTCGGTCGTTCAACGGCGTCTATCGGTCGCGGTGGAACACTTGATAACACCGGACATACAGGCGGATGTCCGGTAAGTGCCAGAGATGTTCGATCGATGGGTTTGCTTGGTTTAGATAAAGCTCGCCGGAAATATTCATGGGTCGAGGTCAGGGTAACTGTCCTGTGCCGAGTAATGTTCATTAATTCGGCTTGTAGTAGTGAAGTTGTACGTTCAGAAGTCGAGGTGTAAGGGTTTGTATAAGTTTGATCGGTGTTTAATGGATAAGGCCGCTGTTTGTATGAGCGTAAGCGCACGCTGTGTATAAGTATTGCCTTGTTGTAACAAGGTGCCTTTATCCTGGATACCTGCTACTTGGTGTAGAAGAACCGTCAGGCAACTGCCTCGCGCCGATCCGGTCCGACTGAGCTATCATCGCGGTTTTTGCCGGGAGTTCAGATGGCCAAGGCCAAGCGCATGTACGGCTGCACCGAGTGCGGCTCAACCTTTCCCAAGTGGGCCGGCCAGTGTGGTGAGTGCGGTGCCTGGAACACCCTGACGGAAACCATGGTCGAGAGCGGCGGCGCCGCAGCTCCCAGCGGTCGCACCGGCTGGACCGGGCAGCAGGCGCAGATCAGGACCCTGGCCGAAGTCAGTGTCGAAGAGATCCCGCGCTTCTCCACCGCTTCCGGCGAACTTGATCGCGTCCTGGGTGGGGGCTTGGTGGACGGTTCGGTGGTATTGATCGGTGGCGACCCCGGCATCGGTAAATCGACCATTTTGTTGCAGACCTTGTGCAATCTCGCCAAGAGCATGCCCGCCCTGTACGTCACCGGCGAAGAGTCCCAGCAACAAGTGGCCATGCGCGCCCGCCGTCTGGGCTTGCCTCAGGATCAATTGCGGGTCATGACCGAAACCTGCATCGAAACCATCATCGCCACGGCCCGGCAGGAAAAGCCCAAGGTCATGGTGATCGATTCGATTCAGACGATCTTCACGGAACAACTGCAATCGGCGCCGGGTGGTGTTTCCCAGGTTCGCGAGAGCGCAGCGTTGCTGGTGCGTTATGCCAAGCAGAGCGGTACGGCGATTTTCCTGGTCGGCCACGTGACCAAGGAAGGCGCACTGGCCGGGCCGCGGGTGCTGGAACATATGGTCGACACAGTGTTGTATTTCGAAGGCGAGTCCGATGGGCGCTTGCGTCTGCTGCGGGCGGTGAAGAACCGGTTCGGCGCGGTCAACGAGCTGGGGGTGTTCGGCATGACCGACAAGGGCTTGAAAGAAGTGTCCAACCCGTCGGCGATTTTCCTCACCCGTGCTCAGGAAGAAGTGCCCGGCAGTGTGGTCATGGCGACTTGGGAGGGGACCCGGCCGATGCTGGTGGAAGTCCAGGCCCTGGTGGATGACAGCCACCTGGCTAACCCGCGTCGGGTAACGCTGGGGCTGGATCAGAATCGCCTGGCGATGTTGCTGGCGGTGCTGCACCGTCACGGCGGCATTCCGACCCACGACCAGGACGTGTTCCTCAATGTGGTCGGTGGGGTGAAGGTGCTGGAAACGGCCTCCGACCTGGCGCTGATGGCGGCGGTCATGTCCAGTTTGCGCAATCGGCCACTGCCGCATGATTTGCTGGTGTTCGGTGAGGTGGGGCTATCGGGCGAAGTGCGTCCGGTGCCGAGCGGCCAGGAGCGCTTGAAAGAAGCCGCCAAGCACGGCTTCAAGCGTGCCATCGTGCCCAAGGGCAATGCGCCGAAGGAGGCTCCGCCCGGGTTGCAGATCATTGCCGTCACTCGCTTGGAACAGGCCCTCGACGCGTTGTTCGAGTAGCCGGCTGGTTGAACACATTCCCTGTGGGAGCGGGCTTGCTCGCGAAGGCGTCGGATCAGACGACATCAATGTTGAATGGAGGACCGTTTTCGCGAGCACGTCCGCTCCCTCATTGGGATGTCGTAGGCCGTCAGGTTTCGATCAGTGCGCCCAATTCCCGCTCCAGCTCCTGCGGATCACCCAGATTCAACTCGATCAAGCGCCGCAGACGCTCGATGGATTCCAGGCTGATGTGAAGGCAGGCGAAACCGAGCTGGCCGTGATCGTCATGGGTCAGGCGCAGGTCCATGGTGATGTCGATTTCATCGCTCAGATGAATGTCGACGAAAAAATCCTGTTGCCGATTTCCCAGCCACGGCTCGGGTTTTTCGATCAACAGCCCCTTGAGTGACAAGTCGATCAACCTCACCGGCCAGATAAATGCCCCCTGGCCCAGTTCGGTTCTGGCATCGAACGCGATACGTTTGAAGCGGCGGCGATCAGGGTGCTCGCTCATGGCGCGATCCTCTAAATGTTCGCTGACTATAGACCTGTAATGGCAAGGCCTGCGAGCCAGGCAGGCGTCCCGACCACTATCGGGGTATGGCCTTTGTTGTCAGGCGAGCTAAACTCGGGATGGCTGTCTTTCTTGTCCACCTTGGCTGGAATCATAAAATGAAAAATAATAATGGCCTGCTACGCCACCTACCCTGGCTGCTGCTGGCAATCGTGGGCGCGTGTGCGCTCGGCGTCGTGGCATTGCGCCGAGGCGAGCCGATCAACGCCTTGTGGATCGTGGTCGCCGCGGTGGCCATTTATCTGGTTGCGTACCGTTACTACAGTCTGTTCATCGCTACCAATGTGATGCAACTCGATCCGCGCCGGGCCACCCCCGCCGTGCTCAACAATGACGGTCTGGACTACGTGCCGACCAACAAACACATCCTTTTCGGTCACCACTTCGCCGCCATCGCCGGTGCGGGACCGCTGGTGGGGCCGGTCCTGGCGGCACAGATGGGTTACCTGCCCGGTACGCTGTGGCTGATCGCCGGGGTGGTGCTGGCCGGTGCGGTGCAGGACTTCATGGTCCTGTTCATGTCCACCCGCCGCAACGGCCGCTCCCTGGGCGACATGGTCCGTGAAGAAATGGGCCGCATCCCCGGCACCATCGCGCTGTTCGGCTGCTTCCTGATCATGATCATCATCCTTGCGGTGCTGGCGCTGATCGTGGTCAAGGCCCTGGCCGAAAGCCCGTGGGGCATTTTCACAGTGATGGCGACCATCCCGATCGCGATGTTCATGGGCATTTATATGCGCTACATCCGTCCGGGGCGCATCGGTGAAATCTCCGTGGTCGGCGTGTTGCTGCTGCTCGGCTCGATCTGGCTGGGCGGGCAGATTGCCGCCGATCCGGTCTGGGCCAAGGCGTTCAGCTTCACTGGCGTGCAGATTACGTGGATGCTGGTCGGTTACGGTTTCGTGGCCGCCTCGTTACCGGTCTGGCTGATCCTGGCGCCGCGCGACTACCTGTCGACCTTTCTCAAGATCGGTACCATCGTGGCGCTGGCGATCGGCATCCTGGTCACCATGCCCGAGTTGAAAATGCCGGCATTGACCCAGTTCACCGACGGCACCGGGCCGGTGTGGAAGGGCGGTCTGTTCCCGTTCCTGTTCATCACCATCGCCTGTGGCGCGGTTTCCGGTTTCCACGCGTTGATCTCCTCCGGCACCACCCCGAAGTTGCTGGATAACGAGGTCAACTCCCGTTACATCGGTTACGGCGCCATGCTGATGGAATCCTTCGTCGCCATCATGGCGATGGTGGCGGCTTCGGTGATCGAGCCAGGCGTGTACTTCGCCATGAACAGCCCGGCGGCAGTCGTCGGTGGTGACGTGGTGGCTGTGGCGCAGACCGTCAGCAGCTGGGGTTTTGCAATCACCCCGGAAGCGCTGCAAGCGGTGGCCAAGGACATCGGTGAAACCACCATCCTGGCTCGCGCCGGCGGTGCGCCGACCCTGGCGGTCGGTATTGCGCAGATCCTGCACAGTCTCCTGCCGGGTGAAAACACCATGGCGTTCTGGTACCACTTCGCGATCCTGTTCGAAGCGCTGTTCATCCTCACCGCGGTGGACGCCGGTACCCGTGCCGGCCGTTTCATGCTCCAGGACTTGCTGGGTTCCTTCGTGCCGGCGCTGAAACGCACCGAGTCCTGGACCGCCAACCTGATCGCCACCGCCGGTTGCGTGGCCATGTGGGGTTGGTTGCTGTATCAGGGCGTGATCGATCCGCTGGGCGGCATCAACACCTTGTGGCCGCTGTTCGGTATCTCCAACCAGATGCTGGCCGGGATCGCACTGATGCTGGCGACGGTGGTGCTGATCAAGATGAAGCGTCAACGTTACGTCTGGGTCACCATGCTGCCTGCGGTCTGGCTGCTGATCTGTACCACCACCGCCGGCTTCATCAAGCTGTTCGACGCCAACCCGGCGATCGGCTTCCTGTCGCTGGCGAAGAAATACAGCGATGCCCTGGCCAACGGCCAGATCCTCGCCCCGGCCAAGGACATCACCCAAATGCAGCACGTGATCTTCAATGCCTACACCAACGCCACGCTGACGGCGCTGTTCCTGTTCGTGGTGTTCAGCATCCTGTTCTATGCGCTCAAGGTCGGTATTGCCGCCTGGGGCACCAAGGAACGTACGGATAAAGAAGCACCGTTCCAGGCCCTGCCGGATGCTTGATCGAGGATTGCAAACATGTTCAATGACCTGAGTCGCCTCGGTAAATACCTCGGTCAGGCCGCGCGCCTGATGGTCGGCATGCCCGACTACGACAATTACGTGGAGCATATGCAGAACAAACACCCGGACAAACCGGTGATGAGCTACGAGATGTTCTTCCGCGAACGTCAGGAAGCGCGTTACGGTGGCAAGGGTGGGCCCAAGTGTTGCTAATGCAGCACTAGGCAATACAAACCTGTAGGAGCCGGCTTGCTGGCGATAGCGATCTCAAGGACGCCATCGCCGGCAAGCCGGGCTCCTACAGTTTTTTTTAGCGCATGGGAGATTTTTGTTTTGCTCACACCAATCCCGGTCACGATCCTCAGCGGCTTCCTCGGCGCCGGCAAAACCACGCTGCTGCGTCACCTGCTCAAAGCCGAACACGGCCTGAAAATCGCCGTGATCGAGAACGAATTCAGCGATGCCGGCATCGACACCCAACTATTGGGCGATGAACCGGTACAAGTGATGACGCTGTCCAACGGCTGCGTCTGTTGCACCATCCACACCGACCTGACCAAAGCGCTGTACCTGCTGCTGGAGCGCCTGGACAGTGGTGAAATCGCCTTCGACCGCCTGGTGATCGAATGCACTGGCCTGGCCGATCCGGCACCCGTGGCGCAAACCTTCTTCATCGACGAAGAGCTGCGCGAGCGTTACATCCTCGACGGCATCATCACCCTGGTGGACGCGGCGCACGCCGACACGCACCTGACCCAGACCATCGCCCAGGCCCAGATCGGTTTTGCCGACCGCCTGCTGGTGAGCAAGCGGGACCTGGTGGACGAAGCGACCTTCACTGCATTGAGTGAGCGCCTGACCCGGATCAACCGTCGCGCGCCGATCCGCGTAGTCGACCACGGCAAGATCGACCTTGCCGAATTGCTCGATGTGCGCGGTTTCAATCTCAATGCCGACCTCGGTGGCGGGGTGAGTTTGCGGCCCGTCAGCAAGGCGCCTTCCATCGACCGCATTTCCAGCCTGGTGCTGCGTACCGACAAGCCGCTGGATATCGACAGGCTCAGCGCGTTCATGAACGAGTTGCTGGAAGAGCATGGCAAGCAATTGCTGCGCTACAAAGGCGTATTGAATATCCTGGGTGAACCGCGGCGGATGGTGTTTCAGGGGGTATTGAAGTTGTACGGCTTCGACTGGGACACGGAGTGGGCGGACGATGAAGCGCGGGAAAGTGTGATCGTGTTTATTGCCGATGATTTGCCGGAAGAGAAGATTCGTGAGGGGTTTGATCGGGTTGCCGCAACCTGAAGCATTGTCGGCGTCTGCTATGGCCCCATCGCGAGCAAGCTCGCTCCCACATTTTGAAATGCATTTCCCTGTGGGAGCGAGCTTGCTCGCGATAGCGATCTAACCGGCAACACGGTTTTGGCAAGGCTCCGAGTTCAGCAACATATCTTCTATCTGATCCAGATGCCGGTTCATCAAGCCCGTCGCCATCACAGCATCCCCTCGCTCGACCGCATCCACAATCCCAACCTGCTCCCGCCATCCGCAATAAACCTGCGCCGACGCATCAAACTGCGCAATCGCTAACGAAGTGAGCGGCACCAGACTGCCAAGAAAATGCGCCAACGGTGCATTCCCCGCCATATCAGCCAATGCCAGATGAAATTCACCGGCCAACCGGATCGCGGTGCCACGCTGGTCGCGCTCCAGGCACTGGCGTTCGCGCTTGACCAGTTCCTGCAGGCGTTGCACATCGTTCGCTTGAGGTTGCTGGCAGGCAAGCCGTACCAGCGTGAGTTCCGTCAGCCGCCGGGCGTGCAGCGTTTGCCGGGTCTGTTCGGTATTGAGCGCAGCCACGCGGGGCCGATGGTTGGGCCGAAGTACGATGATCTGCTGGTGGGACAGTTGCGTCAGCACGCCCCGAATGTCACTGCGTCGAACACTGAACATCTGCGCCAGGCTTTCTTCGGTAAAGCGACTGCTCGCCTCGATGCGCTGTTCGAGAATGGCATCGAAGACCCGCGAGTAGAGATCAACCACGGGTGGTTTCCCGTTGCTTGTTCGGGGAAAGGGCAGGGCGCCGAGTGTTTGCGGTGAAGCGAAGCTGTTCATGGCCTGTCTCCAGTTCGAAGAGTGGGTCAACTGACGAGATTATCGTCCGGAATATTCAATTCGATGCCCATCCGCTGGCCTTCGCGAAGGATGTGCCGACGCATTTCGGCGCTGGCTTGAGCGCTGTTTTTACTGCGTATGGCCCGCACCACGGCTTCGTTTTCTTCGAGCCGTTCCGCCAGATGCTCCGGAGAATTGCGCAGTACCTCGGCGCTTTGCTTGAGGGCATTACTGGTCTGCTGCACCACGCTCTGGAAGATCGGGTTCGAGGTCAGGGTGAACAGTTCTTCGTGGAACGCGATGTAGGCGTTCACCCCGGCTTCGCTGTCGTTGGCCTCCAGGGCTTCGCGCATATCCATCAGGGTCAGGCGCAGTTGCCCGATTTCCTTGCTGCTGATGGACTGTGCCACCAGGCCGACAATGAAGGGCTCGAGGGTATAACGCAGTTGCAGCACGTCTTCCAGGCTCGCCCCGGCCACCGCGCTGTCGTGACTCTGGCTGTCGCTCAGATTGGCCTCCAGCACGACCACGCCTTTGCCTGGCATGGAACGCACCAGTCCGAGGGTCTCCAGCACGATCACGGCTTCGCGCAGGCTCGGGCGGCTGATGCCCAGTTGTTCGGCCAATTCCCTTTGCCCCGGCAGCATTTCACCGGAGCGCCACTGACCACGGGCCAGAGCGGCCCGAAGTTTTTCTACGACTGAATTCACAACGGTCGACGAGGTGATCACTGTTCGCTCCATGAGTATCCATAACGATTGATGGCCGTGCCTGCCCGCGGGCAGGCACGGCGATTATTCAAAATTCCTGCTGATGCGCCGGGCCTGCTGGCTTCCTGGGCTGGAAGGTATAACCCAGCTGACCGGAAAGTACTTTGTTCGCCCGTTCGATATCGATGTCTTTTTCCCAGCGCGCGATGGCCACTGTAGCGACGCAGTTGCCGATCAGGTTGGTCAGCGCCCGGCCGATACCCATGAACCAGTCCACTGCCAGCACCAGTACCAGGCCCACGACCGGAATGGCCGGGATTGCTGTCAGGGTCGCCGCGAGAATCACCAGCGCCGAGCCGGGAATGCCATGGGCGCCTTTGGAGGTGATCAGCGATACCAGCAGAATCGTCAGCAGGTCGGTCATGGCCAGTGGCGTACCGGTGGCGTTGGCGATGAACACGATAGCCAGGGTCAGATAGATCGAGAAACCGTCCAGGTTGAACGAGTAACCCGTAGGAATCACCAGGCCGACTGTCGAACTGCCGATGCCGAGGTGCTCAAGCTTGCGCATGATTTGTGGCAGCACGGCATCGGACGAGGCGGTGCCCATGACAATCAGCAATTCTTCGCGCAGGTACTTGAGCAATGGCCACATCCGCAGGCCGGACAGGCGCATCACCAGGCCGAGAATCAACGCCACGAACGCCGCGCAAGTCAGGTAAAACAGGCCGACCAGGCTGCCCAGATGCTGCAGCGAGTCCAGGCCATATTTGCTGGTAGTAAAGGCGATCGCACCGAACACGCCGATCGGCGCCAGGCGTACGATCATGCCCATGATGCGGAAGATGACGTGGCTCAGCTCATTGATCAGCCGTGAAATGCCGGAAGCCGCTTCACCCACCAGGTTCAGCGCGCTGCCGAACAATACGGAAAACAGCAGGACCTGCAAAATGTTGTTGTCGGCAAAGGCGCCGATCACCGAGGTCGGGATCAGGTCCATCAGGAACTGCGTGGTGGTGTGCATGTGCTGACCGCGCTGGGCGATATCGCCCATATCGGCGGCGGAGAGCTGATCCAGATGGATGTTCGCGCCGCTGCCAATGCCGGTACTGAAGGCGAAGACCAGGCCGATCACCAGGGCGATGGTGGTCAGGACTTCAAAGTAGATCACTGATTTGAGGCCGATGCGTCCGACCTTCTTCAGGTCGCCGGCACCGCTGATGCCGCTGACCACCACGCAAAACACGATCAGACCGATGAGCATCTTGATCAGTTTGATGAAGCCATCGCCGAGCGGTTTGAGCTGGGCGGAGTATTCAGGAAGGGTCAGTCCGCAGACGATGCCGAGCACCAGTCCGAGAACCACTTGGAGGAAGATTGAA
Source organism: Pseudomonas sp. MPC6 (assembly GCF_006094435.1). Taxonomy (NCBI): domain Bacteria; kingdom Pseudomonadati; phylum Pseudomonadota; class Gammaproteobacteria; order Pseudomonadales; family Pseudomonadaceae; genus Pseudomonas; species Pseudomonas sp. MPC6. The sequence continues at coordinate 899,346 of NZ_CP034783.1, forward strand.
CGCGAGCACCATCTGAGCATGGGAGGAATCCTGGTCGGTGTCCTGGCTGCCGACGCTTGAGCGCATCAGATTCAGGACTTAATTATTGTGGTCTTACCGGTATGTCCAGTGCAGGCTCAGTCTACGCTGGGTTTTTCCAGGATTACAAGAGCAGATACAAAAAATTGGCATGACCGGTCTGACCGGTTGTGCCGACAGGGAAACGCGATAAATCGCAGACGAAAAAAAACCGGCCATTCACTGGCCGGTTTTTTCATTGCTGCGGTCTGGCGGGCTGATTAAGCGCCGTACACCGGCAGCTTCTTGCAGATGGCCTTGACCTTCTCGCGAACGGCGTCGATCACCGCTTCGTTGTTCAGGTCCGCCAGGATGTCGCAGATCCAGCCAGCCAGTTCCTTGCACTCTGCTTCCTTGAAGCCACGAGTGGTCACGGCTGGAGTACCGAAGCGCAGGCCGGAGGTGACGAACGGCGAGCGTGGATCGTTTGGCACGGAGTTTTTGTTCACGGTGATGAACGCTTTGCCCAGCGCGGCGTCAGCGTCCTTACCGGAGATTTCCTGCTTGATCAGCGACAGCAGGAACAGGTGGTTTTCAGTACCGCCGGAGACCACGTCGAAACCGCGCTCGATGAACACGCTGGCCATGGTCTGGGCGTTTTTCACCACTTGTTGCTGGTAAGTCTTGAACTCAGGCTGCAGCGCTTCCTTGAAGCAGATCGCCTTGGCGGCGATCACGTGCTCCAGCGGGCCGCCCTGGGCGCCCGGGAACACCGCGGAGTTCAGCTTCTTCTCGATGTCGGCGTTGGCACGAGCCAGGATCAGGCCACCACGTGGACCGCGCAGGGTCTTGTGGGTGGTGGTGGTCACGACGTCAGCGAAAGGCACCGGGTTCGGGTAGACGCCCGCGGCGACCAGACCGGCCACGTGAGCCATGTCAACGAACAGGTAGGCGCCAACCTTGTCGGCGATTTCGCGGAAGCGCGGGAAGTCGAGGATCTGCGAGTAGGCAGAGAAACCGGCCACGATCATTTTCGGCTTGTGCTCGACCGCCAGGCGCTCGACTTCGTCGTAGTCGATCAGGCCGTTGGCATCGATCCCGTACTGCACGGCGTTGTACAGCTTGCCGGAAGACGAAACGCTGGCACCGTGGGTCAGGTGACCGCCGTGGGCCAGGCTCATGCCCAGGATGGTGTCGCCCGCTTGCAGCAGGGCCAGGTACACGGCGCTGTTGGCTTGGGAGCCGGCGTGCGGCTGAACGTTGGCGTAATCGGCGCCGAACAGTTCCTTGGCGCGGTCGATCGCGAGCTGCTCGACCACGTCGACGAACTCGCAACCACCGTAGTAGCGCTTGCCCGGGTAGCCTTCGGCGTACTTGTTGGTCAGTACCGAGCCTTGAGCTTCCATCACCGCAGGGCTGGTGTAGTTTTCCGAAGCGATCAGCTCAATGTGCTCTTCCTGGCGCTGAGCTTCTTGCTCCATGGCGGCAAAGAGATCGGCGTCGTACTTGGCAATAGTCAAATCACGGCTGAACATGGCGGTCCTCAAGGATCGGGGGCAGAAAAGGGGGGCATTCTAACCTAATGGGTTTTAGATGGCATATGAAAGGACATCATGTCGCAGACAAGTGGGCTTCATGACGGGATCAGCGGTGAGGCCATAGCCCCACTGCAAGATTTCAATCGAACATGATCAGCGCATCGTGACTGAGCTGCGCCTCGAACTGCCCGGCCGGCATCGGCCGCCCGAACAGGTACCCCTGAACCTCATCACAGCCATGCTCACGCAGGAACTCGAGCTGTTCATGGGTTTCCACGCCTTCGGCGATCACCGCCAGATTCAGGCTGTGGGCCATGGCGATGATCGCCCGGGCGATCTGCGCATCCTGCTCGCCCGACGGCAGGCCGTCGACGAAGGTGCGGTCGATCTTGAGCACGTCGATCGGGAATTGCTTGAGGTAGTTGAGCGATGAGTAACCGGTGCCGAAATCGTCGACCGCGATGCTCAGGCCCAGGTTTTTCAGCCCGGCGAGAATCTGCATCGCTTCGCTGACTTCGCGCATCAGGATACTTTCGGTCAGTTCCAGCTCCAGGCACGCCGGCGGCAGGCCGGTTTCCTCGAGGATGGCGGCAATGCGCGTGCCGAGCTGGCCATCGGAGAACTGCCGGGCGGAAATGTTCACCGAGACCTTGGGCACCCGAACCCTGGCCTGATGCCAGACCTTGAGCTGGCGGCAGGCCTCGCCGATCACCCAGTCGCCGACATCCACCACCAGCCCCAGCTCTTCGAGCACCGGAATGAAGTCCCCTGGCGGTACCAGGCCGCGACGCGGGTGACGCCAGCGCAGCAGTGCTTCGGCGCCGGTCAGGCGCTTGCCGTCGCCGCTGAACTGCGGTTGGTAATACAAAATGAATTCGTTTTGCTCCAGGGCGTGGCGCAAGTCACTTTCCAGTTCCAGGCGCTCCAGGGCGCTGGCGTTCATCTGTGCCTGATAAAACTGGAAGTTGTTCTTGCCGCGTTCCTTGGCGTGGTACATCGCGGTGTCTGCGTTTTTCATCAGCTGACTGAGCTCGTTGCCATCCTGCGGGCTCAAGGCGATGCCGATACTGGCCGTGACGAAGAACTCGCGGCCTTCGAGGACGAAGGGTTTCACCAGGCTGGCAAGAATCTGTTCCGCCACATGAATCGCCCGGTTCAGCGCGGTTTCGCGATTGACCCGCGGCTGCAGCAGCAAGGTGAATTCATCGCCACCCATGCGCGCCACGGTGTCGTCATCGTCGACGCAATCGAGCAAACGCGTGGCCATGTCCTTGAGCATGCGATCGCCAGCGGCGTGGCCCAGGGAGTCGTTGATCGGCTTGAAGCGGTCCAGGTCGAGGAACATCAGCACCACCCAGGACTTCTGTCGCTCGGCCGATTGCAGGGCCGTGTGCAGGCGGTCCTGGAACAGTGTGCGGTTGGGCAGGTGGGTGAGCGCGTCGTAATAGGCGAGGCGGTGAATCCGCTGTTCACTGGCCTTGCGCTCGCTGATGTCGCTGAAGAAGCACACATAGCTGGCCAGATCGCCTTCGTCGTCCAGCACCGCGGTAATCCCGACCCAGGCGGGGTAGTGTTCGCCATTGCGTCGTTTGAGCCAGACTTCACCTTCCCAGGTGCTGTGCTGGTGCAATTGCTTGAGCACATAGCGCAGATGGGCTTCCTGCTGCTCGTCGACGGTCAGCATGTTCGGCAGCTGATCGAGCACCTGCTCCACGGCATACCCGCTGACGCGAGTGAACGCTTCATTGGCCTGGACGATATAGCCGGCCGGATCGGTAATCAGGATCGCCGAAGTCGAGTGCTCGAATACCGTCGCGGCCATGCGCAGGTCTTTCTCGGCCCGGCGTTGCTGGCTGATGTCGCGCCCGACGCCCAGCACGCCTTCGAACCCACCGAGTTCATCCCAGACCAGCACCAGCCGCAGTTCGATCGGAATCTTGCGCCCGTCGGCCCGCAGGCAATCGAACAGGAACAATTGGTTCTGCACCTGGTTGCGCAACAAGGTCAGTTGCTCGGGGTTGTCCAGCGCCTTGCCGATCCGGTCCATCAGGCTGTAAATGCCGCTCAGCTGTTGCGGGTTGGCCAGGGTCGATTGCCAGCCGTGCTGGAGAATCCAGTCGACGTCGTAACCCAGCACCACCTGTACCGACGGGCTGACGTAATTGAGGGCCAGCTTGCTGTCGGTGGAGAGAATCACGTCGCTGATGCTTTCAGCGAGCATCCGGTAGCGTTGCTCGCTGTCGTGCAGCGATTCGCTGGCTTCGATCTGCTCGGTGATATCCTTGGCGACGCCGATGATTCGGCTGACCTGACCCTGCGTATCCCGCGCCAGGGCCTGCTCGCGAATCTCGAACCGTCGCCATTTGCCGTCCCTGTGGCGGAAGCGCAGTTGGCACTGCAGCAATTGTCTGTAACCTTCCTGACGCTGGGTTTGACGCGAGCGGTGATAGACGTCGGCATCTTCGGCGTGCAGCAGGATCTCCCAGAAGTATTCGCCCATCTGCTGCAATTCGGTACGGTTGTAACCGAGTGTCTGCCCCAGGTGGTGGTTGCTGAAGATCATTCGCTGGCTGATCACGTCCTGGACGTACAGGTGGTCCGGCACGGTGCGCACCACGTCGGACCAGAAACTTTCGCGCTCCAGCAGCGACAGTTCAACGAGCTTGCGGCGGGTGATGTCGGTGATGCTCAGGATCACCGCGTTGCAATCGTCCTGGTCTTCCGGCAGGCACAGCACCAGCCACAGGTGTTGGTCGCGACCCTTGGCGTCCTGGAGCTTGATTTCCAGTTCAAGCTGCTTGTGCTGATTGAGCACGGCTTCGAGCACTTGATTGCCCACGGCATTACCGTCCTGCGGATGGCCGTCGATCAGCAGTTTCCAGGCGTGTTCGGTGGAGTTTACGTCGAGCAGTTGCAGGGCAACCTGATTGACCTCGGTGATACGCAGTTCCCGCAGCAGTTGCTGACGTTGCTGCGGAATCTCCAGCCAGGCCCGCAAGTGTTCGGTGCTGTGCAGCCGGGCCTTGTCGAAGCGGCGCTTGAGTCCGGACACATCCAGTACGCACAGGGCGACCCCGGTGCCTTCGAAGATATTCTGATAGCGTCGGCGGCCTTCATGCAGCTGGCGCTGGCGGCGGCGCATGTTCAGCAGCGCGATCAATGGCAGTAGAGAGAGGGCCAGGCCCAGCAGGCATTTGCCGATGAACGCCGGCAACAGTTGTTCAAGCACGCGTTGCCGGTCGAACAGCCCGCGCAGTTGCCAATCGCTGCTGCTCAGGGGCACCGTCAACACGCTGTTGGCCAGCTCGTCCTGGGTCAACGCGCCTGGCTTGGTCATGGGCAGCGTCTGATCGCGGCTGATGACCTGGTGATTGACGCGGTTTTCCACCAGCCAGAGAGGGCGGATGCCGGCTTCGTTCGGTTTGGTCAGTGCCGCGAAAAACCTCGGCGCCAGGCGCAGGACCCAGTAGCCACGGGAGCTGCCGCTGGCTTGATGCAACAGCAGATTCACCACTGAGCCATCATCGGTATTGCTGAAGTAGTGCGCCTGGGCGCGGCTGCGCCGGACCAGCTCGCTCAGGTAGTCGGCGTCCCGACTGTCGGCGGCAGTGTCGCTGAGGATTTTCCCGGACGGGCTGAGCAATGCCACGCTGCGCAGGTCGGGTAGGGACTTTTGCAGTTTGCGCAGCAAGGCCTGCTGTTCGTCGGCGTTTTGCGGTTGTTCGACGATCGGTAGCAGGTTGAGGGCCATCCGCGCGTTCAGCGCCATGTTCAGGCTGACTTGCGAAGCCAGGTCAGCGGTGTAGTCGATGGTGTATTGACGCTGGTTTTCCCGGGATTCGCGAAGCTGATCCAGCAATTGCCAGAACAGCAGTGCGAGCAGCATTAGAACCAGGGTCGCCAGTGCACCCTTCAGGGTTCCGCGCAGGGGCGATCCGGTCGCAGGATCGAGGGTGCTAACGGACGCTGGCGGGGTGGTATTAGGCAAACTGTAATCCTGCGGTTGGGCTGGACTGACGCGACGCGCACTATAAGCCGGACGCCCGAAGGGCGGCTAGCATGCCTTGGGTTGTGGCAAAGTGCGAGTCCCGCCCGGCTGGACTGCCCTTCGTCATTCAGGTAGCTTTGCCGGTTACGCGGGAGCGTTCCAGCTCCTAGAATCAGACTTTTTCAGCGCGCACCGGTTGGTCGCTATCAATCGGACAACGCGCACAGTCTGGCCGGGCATCGCCTGCGCTCCAATCATTCATCAGTCACTGACCCAAGGTTCTCCATGGCTCAATACGTCTTCACCATGCATCGGCTGGGTAAAGTTGTTCCGCCGAAGCGGGAAATCCTGAAAAACATTTCGCTGTCGTTCTTCCCGGGCGCCAAGATTGGCGTACTCGGCCTTAACGGCTCGGGTAAATCCACGCTGTTGAAAATCATGGCGGGCGTCGATACCGAGTTCGAGGGCGAAGCCCGTCCGATGCCGGAGCTGAACATCGGCTACCTGCCACAGGAACCGATCCTGGACCCGACCAAGACCGTGCGTGAAGTGGTCGAGGAAGCGGTCAGCGTGATCAAGAACGCCCAGGCGCGCCTGGACGAGGTCTACGCGGCTTACGCGGATGAAGATGCCGACTTCGACAAGCTTGCGGCAGAGCAAGCCAAGCTCGAAGCCATCCTGCAAGCCAGCGACGGCCACAACCTGGATCGCCAACTGGAAGTCGCCGCCGATGCGCTGCGCCTGCCGGCGTGGGATGCCAAGGTCGAGTTCCTGTCCGGTGGCGAGAAGCGTCGCGTGGCCCTGTGCCGTCTGCTGCTGTCCGCACCCGACATGCTGCTGCTCGACGAACCGACCAACCACCTGGACGCCGATTCCGTCGCCTGGCTGGAGCACTTCCTGCACGACTTCCCGGGTACCGTGGTCGCGATCACGCACGACCGTTACTTCCTGGACAACGTCGCCGGCTGGATCCTCGAGCTCGACCGCGGCGCCGGTATCCCGTACGAGGGCAACTATTCGGGTTGGCTCGAAGCCAAGTCCAATCGCCTGGCTGCCGAGTCCAAGCAGCAGTCGGCCCACGAAAAAGCCATGAAGGAAGAACTGGAGTGGGTGCGCAAAGGCGCCAAGGCCCGCCAGTCCAAATCCAAGGCTCGTCTGCAACGCTTCGAAGAAATGCAATCGCAGGAATTCCAGAAGCGCAGCGAAACCAACGAGATCTACATCCCGGCCGGTCCACGCCTGGGCGACAAGGTCATCGAGTTCAAGAACGTTTCCAAGGGTTACGGCGATCGCGTGTTGATCGACAACCTGTCGTTCTCCATGCCTAAAGGCGCCATCGTTGGCGTGATCGGCGGTAACGGAGCGGGTAAATCGACCCTGTTCCGCATGCTGATGGGCAAGGAACAACCGGATTCGGGCAGCATCGAAGTCGGCGACACCGTGCAGCTTGCTTGCGTGGATCAGAGCCGCGAAGACCTGGACGGCAGCAAGACGGTGTTCCAGCAAATCTCCGACGGTTCGGATCAGATCCGCATCGGCAACTACGAGATCCCGTCGCGTACCTACGTCGGGCGCTTCAACTTCAAGGGCGGCGATCAGCAGAAGTTCGTCAAGGACCTGTCCGGTGGTGAGCGCGGTCGCTTGCACCTGGCCCTGACCTTGAAGGAGGGCGGTAACGTCCTGCTGCTCGACGAACCGTCCAACGACCTCGACGTTGAAACCCTGCGTTCCCTGGAAGAAGCCTTGCTGGACTTCCCGGGCGCCGCCATTGTGATCTCTCACGATCGGTGGTTCCTTGACCGCGTCGCGACGCACATCCTGGCGTACGAAGACGACTCGCAAGCCGTGTTCTTCGAAGGCAACTACACCGAGTACGAAGCCGATCGTCGCAAGCGCCTTGGCGAAGCGGCTGCCCAGCCACATCGTGTACGGCACAAGAAACTGGCCTGATTGGGGTCGGTTGCATGAAAAGCGGAGCCTTCGGGCTCCGTTTTTTTTCGCATTTTTACAGGCGAACCGAGGTGAATTCATCGCAGGCAAGCCCGCGAAAGCGATCTCCATGACAGTGCGAGTCTCAATCCATACGTCCCTGTTTGGGTGCGGATAAAGTGCTAAATCACCAATAATTTATATCCTGTGCACCATTTAATTTCACATTAGCGACATTTGGCGCTGTCATGGTGCGCAATCAGTTTGTTAAAGTCCGGCCCAATCTCTTCCAACGACAACAAATTTGCCGAGACTTTTCCATGATCGAATCTGTCGAATCCTTCCTTGCCCGCCTGAAAAAGCGCGATCCTGACCAACCTGAATTCCATCAGGCCGTGGAAGAAGTCCTGCGCAGCCTCTGGCCGTTTCTTGAAGCCCATCCGCACTATCTGACTTCCGGAATCCTGGAGCGCATGTGCGAGCCGGAGCGGGCGATTGTGTTCCGGGTGTCCTGGGTCGATGATCAGGGCAAAGTCCGGGTCAATCGCGGTTTCCGTATCCAGATGAACAGCGCCATCGGCCCTTACAAGGGCGGTTTGCGCTTCCATCCTTCAGTGAACCTGGGCGTCTTGAAGTTCCTCGCATTCGAACAGACCTTCAAAAACTCGCTGACCTCGTTGCCCATGGGTGGCGGCAAGGGCGGTTCGGACTTCGACCCGAAAGGCAAAAGCGACGGCGAAGTCATGCGTTTCTGCCAGGCCTTCATGAACGAGTTGTATCGTCACATCGGCGCGGACGTTGACGTTCCCGCCGGTGATATCGGCGTCGGTGCCCGGGAGATCGGTTTCCTGTTCGGCCAGTACAAGCGCCTGAGCAACCAGTTCACCAGCGTGCTGACCGGCAAGGGCCCGAGCTACGGTGGCAGCCTGGTTCGCCCGGAAGCCACGGGTTTTGGCTGTGTGTACTTCGCTGAAGAAATGCTCAAGCGCAGCGGCGAAACCGTGGAAGGCAAGCGTGTCGCCATCTCCGGTTCCGGCAACGTTGCCCAATACGCCGCACGCAAGGTCATGGACCTGGGCGGCAAAGTGATCTCCCTGTCGGACTCCGAAGGCACCTTGTATTGCGAGGCGGGTTTGACCGAAGAGCAATGGCTGGCGTTGCTGGAGTTGAAGAACGTCAAGCGTGGACGGCTCAGCGAGCTGGCCAGCGGTTTTGACCTGGAGTTCCGTGCCGGCCAGTGCCCGTGGGAGTTGCCCTGCGATATCGCGCTGCCGTGCGCCACCCAGAACGAGCTCGACCTCGAGGCCGCCCGTGCGCTGTTGCGCAACGGTTGTGTCTGTGTGGCGGAAGGCGCGAACATGCCGACCACCCTGGAAGCGGTGGATCTGTTCATCGAGGCGGGTATTCTGTTCGCGCCGGGCAAGGCCTCCAACGCCGGTGGGGTTGCGGTGAGCGGACTGGAGATGTCACAAAACGCCATGCGCCTGCTGTGGACCGGTGGTGAAGTGGACAGCAAGCTCCACGCCATCATGCAATCGATCCACCACGCTTGCGTGCATTACGGCGAAGAAAACGGCCGGATCAACTACGTCAAGGGCGCGAATATCGCCGGCTTCGTCAAAGTCGCCGACGCCATGCTCGCCCAAGGCGTGGTCTAAGCCGGTTCGATGCGGATGATCTCGATCAGCTGATCGCCGGCCGGGCGTTGCCACAGCACCTCGTCACCGAGTTGCGCCCCGAGCAACGCCCGGCCCAGCGGCGAGCCCCAGTTGATCAGGCCTGCCGCGGCGTCGGCCTGATCTTCACCGACCAGTTGTACCGTTTGCTCGCTATCGTGTTCATTGGCGAACGTCACTCGGCTGCCGATCTGCACTTTTTCGGTCGAGCGGGCGGCGGTCACCACCTGAGCGCTTTGCAACCGCTGGTTGAAATACCGCAAATCCCGCTCAAGGTCGGCCAGGCGCTGTTTGTCTGCCTGCTCACCATTGTCCGTTTGCTCATTGTGCAGCTGTTGCAGTTCAGCGACTTTCGCCTGCAACTGGGCCAGGCCCGCGGGTGTGACGTAATTGGGCTGATCACTGACCTGCCGTTCGACCGGCTGGTCGGCTTGCGCGGCGGCGTTATCTTCATTGACGAAGGCACGACTCATGGTTTTCTCCCGTTATAGGGTTTGGGCCATGGTCGCAGGCTTTTAGTTTCGACGGATGCCTGTCAGCGACTCATTGCGAGCGATAGGCACGGGCGGCGTCCTGATCTTTTTGCTGCTGCCAGGCTTTTTCCCGCTCATCCCAATGATGGCTGCGATAGTCCTCGCGATCCTCGCTTTCGCGCATGGCCTGGCACTGGCGAAAGCCGTCGCTCCAGCCTTCGGCGTAGGGCTTGTCCTTGAGGTAGCGCGGGACGTTCTTGCGGAACTCGCCGGTGATGGCCCCGGCGGCTTGCCGCCCACTGCTGCAACCGTCATCGAAGCCATCGGCGAATGCCGGCGGGTAACCTTTGGCGATCAGATCTTCATGGGTCGTCTGGCAACCTGCGATCAACAGCAACAAACCCGCCACACCCACGCAACGCCACATCTCGTACTCCCGGGCCGATCAACGGCCTATGAGCAAAGTCTAGGAGGGGATTCGTGAGCAGGGTGTGAAAGAAAGATCAAAAGCTCCTGATTGTAGGAGCCGGCTTGCTGGCGATGGTATCGACGCGGTTGCTCAAATACACCGCGGTGATGCCATCGCCAGCAAGCCGGCTCCTACAGGAGAGGTGTCAGGTCAGTAGTGATACCACTTCAGCTCAAGCATCACTTCGTTCTCGGGTGAGGCCAGGTGGCTGAATTCGCGCTGTGCGCTCAGACGAAGCCCCAGGTTGCGCGACAACGCCCATTGTTGATTCAGACTGACGCTGCGACGCACTTCGCCATTGGTGAAGTAATCACCTTTTGCTTCCAGGCTGAAGTTGCCCAGCGGGTTTTTCCACAGCAAACCGCTGTTGAAGCCTGCCGCCGGAGCAATGAAGCCTGCAAAGTCATTGTTGTGCTCCACGCGCACGGTGCCCAAGGCGAAACCGAGCATGTCGTCGCCCAGTTGCCAGGTTCCACCGCCACCGCCGTTGACGTGGCTGACCAGGGTTTCGTCGTCGTGTTTGCCCGGCACGCGCTCCAGGCCGCCGGTGACTTGCCACGAGAGCGGTTGCAACAGCTCGTTGCGCGGGGTCAGGGAGCGGATGGTCGCCAGGTCCAGTTGCTGCAATTGCCACTGATTGCCTTCGTACTGGCGCAGTTTCATCTGCAGGATTTCAATCTGCGCACCGAGCGGGAAACTCTCGGCGTTGTCGTTGAGGTCGTGATAGGCCATGCGCAGGCCGTATTCGCCGAACGCCTTGTCGCCCCGAGTGCCGATACCCGCCTGCCAGGTGCGGGATTCATGGCCGTCCTCGGGCAGGCCGGGTTGCGGGATGTCCAGCTCCGGTGCCGGATTCCGGTTGATCGCCCGCAGCAGTTCGAAACTGCGCTGTGCCCGTTGCGGGTCGCGTTCCTGGCCATTGGCGCGGTAGCGCTCCAGTCGGTACGCGGCATCGATGATCAGCGCCTGGCGGTCGCGGGCTTGAGCCTTGAACGCCGGGGTTTGCAATTGCTGCTGGTCGGCGCTGACCTTCAACACCCACTGCTGCTCTTCATCGGTCAAGGGTTCGGCGCGGCTGAGCAATTCACGTTCGCGCGACGGACGATACTCTATGGATTCGACCAGCCCGGCCTCTTTCACGGCTTTGACGGTGTCGGTGGGAATCGCAGTCAACGGGAATTGTTCGGTCAGTCGCAGGCTCGGGCGGGCCACCTGCAGCAGTTCCAGCAGGCGATAGGAGCAGTTTTCGTCGAAGAAGAAATAGTCGAACTGGATCTGTTTCAGTTCCCAGACATGCTCGACCATGCGTTCGGTTTCTTGTTGAGTCAGATTCAACCGATATTCCCACAGGTCACGATTTTCGAGACTGCGGTATTCCGAGAGTTTTTCCTGGTAAGGCACCAGCGCAAACAGGCCCGGATAACCGCCCATCAAACCCTTCCAGGCATACAGGATGCTGTTGTCCGAGCCTTCGATGTAGGCACCGAAGTTGATCGCGTAACTGAGCAGGGCGGTTTGATCGCGCTGCACGTCAGCCTGATCGATGCGCAGCAGGGTATGGCCGAACATCGATGAGGGACTGTTCAGATAGGCCGCCGGAAAAATCATCACCGCGCTGTGGGGCGAGACATCCTTGAACCATTGCTTGAATTCGCTGCAGTCCAGCGCCGGCAGATCATTCAGCTCGAGCTGCGCCTTCAGCCAGCGGGTGCGGGCGGGATAGACGCACTGTGCATGCTGTTCGCCGGCACTGGCGGGGGCGTACAGCGCCTGGACCGTCGCTGCCAGTTCACGGTCGGGGTGTTCGTTGCCGTCGGGCGCGAGAAAGAACTTTTTATCACTGACATAGCTGCGCCAGCCACCGAGCTTGGCGGTTTCGTAATGGCCCAGGGATATCCAGAAAGGGTCGTTGGCCAGTTGCTGCAAACGTTGATTGTCGATGTGTGGCGCGGCGGACAGCGGGGCACAGACACAGAGCGCCAGCCAGGCAAGGCGTTTGAGCATATATGGCAACTTAAGTCGAAAAAATACAAAGACCCGACGCGGTTGACCGTTCCACTGTAGGCGCTGGCTTGCCAGCGATGGTCTGAAGGGCGCCGTGGTTAGTCAGGAAACACACGTCATCGTTAACGACCATCGCTGGCAAGCCAGCGCCTACAGTTGATTGGCATCCCAACGAGGGCCAGGTCCAAAAAAATAAAGCCCGCTCCCCAAAAGGTGCGGGCGGGTGGAGCTTAAGCTTGAGTGGCGTACTTGACCAGACGAGGATCGTTTTTCAGCACGGCCAGGGTGTTGGTATGCACGTCTTCAGCGGTCACGTCAGCCTTGCTGAAGATCTGCTGGAAGTGCTCGTGAGTCACGGCGGCGAAGTGCGCACGGTCTTCCGGCGCCACGCCCAGTACCACGGCATAAGTCGTCAGCGCTTCGCCCTGACCTTTAGCCATGTCTTCGGACAGCTCGTTCATCATGCCATTCATGGCCAACCAGGATTTGCCGCCATAGGTCAGCGACGCATTAGTCGAGCAACCGTTGGTACCGGAGGTCATACCGAAAGTTGCGTTGCCGGAAGTGCCGTTGGTGGTGGATGCCAGGAAGTGCGCCGGGGTGCCACGCTGACCTTCGAACAGCATGTTGCCCCAACCGCAATCCGGACCGCCTGGCGCCTGAGCCATGGCGTTGATGGATACAACGGTGAAGAGAGTACCGAGAAGAATCCGTTTCATAGCTGTGTTCTCTTTGTGTGCATACCAATGGACAGGGTCTGGCCCGATCTGGCGCCAGTGGGCCGGTTATTGTTCCAGCCGCGCAGTTTGGAGTTTAGGCACGATCCAAGGGTTCCGTGATTTTTTGCAATACATTCGTTGAAAACATTGATTTAGACCCGACCCGCCGGGAGATGTCGCTTTGACTATGCTTTGGCTTGAGGCGCGCCTTGCAAGTGATGCATGGGCAGCGCCAGAATGCCGCTATCTGCCCCGCCTGATGTAAGGAAGCCCGATGCCTGATCCTGTTGCTGCCAGCTTGCGTCTAGCGCCCGAAGCGCTGACCCGTCCGTTTTCCGCTGAACAGTTCAGCTTCTCTACCACCAATGATCTGGAGCCCTTCCGCGGTGTGCTTGGCCAGGAACGTGCGGTCGAAGCCTTGCAGTTCGGTGTGGCCATGCCACGCCCCGGTTACAACGTATTCGTCATGGGCGAGCCCGGCACTGGCCGGTTTTCGTTCGTCAAACGCTACCTGAAGGCCGAAGGCAAACGCCTGCAGACCCCGGCGGACTGGGTCTACGTCAACAATTTCGAGGATCCTCGCGAGCCTCGCACCCTGGAGTTGCCCGCAGGCACTGCCGGTGCCTTCATCGATGATATCAACGGTCTGATCGATAACCTGTTGGCGACGTTCCCGGCCGTGTTCGAACACCCGTCGTACCAGCAGAAGAAAAGCGCCATCGATCGCGCCTTCAATCAACGTTATGACCGCGCGCTGGATGTGATCGAGCGCCTGGCGCTCGAGAAAGACGTCGCACTGTATCGCGACAGCAGCAACATCGCGTTCACCCCGATGTTTGAAGGCAAGGCCGTGGACGAAGCGGAATTCGCCCAGTTGCCGGAAGCCGATCGCGAGCGCTTCCACGACGACATTGCGTGGCTCGAAGAGCGGCTGAACGAAGAACTCGCCAGCCTGGCGCAGTGGAAGCGCGAGTCGAGCAATCAACTGCGTCAGCTCAACGAAGAAACCATCACCCTGGCCTTGCAGCCACTGCTCGCGCCGCTGTCGGAAAAGTACGCGGAAAACGCCGGTGTTTGCGGCTACCTGCAAGCGATGCAGGTGTACCTGCTCAAAACCGTGGTCGAGCAACTGGTGGATGACAGCAAGCCAGATGCGGTCGCGCGCAAACTGCTGGAAGAGCAATACGCCCCGAGCCTGGTGGTCGGTCATCCGTTCAGCGGCGGTGCGCCAGTGGTCTTTGAGCCGCACCCGACTTACGAAAACCTGTTCGGCCGCATTGAGTACACCACCGATCAGGGCGCGCTTTACACCACGTATCGCCAGTTGCGTCCGGGTGCGCTGCACCGCGCCAACGGTGGCTTCCTGATTCTCGAAGCGGAAAAAATGCTCAGCGAGCCGTTCGTGTGGGATGCGCTCAAACGCGCCCTGCAATCGCGCAAACTGAAAATGGAATCGCCGCTGGGCGAGATGGGCCGTTTCGCCACCGTAACCCTGACGCCGCAACACATTCCGTTGCAGGTCAAAGTGGTCATCATCGGCGCCCGGCAGCTGTACTACACGCTGCAAGACCTCGATCCGGACTTCCAGGAGATGTTCCGCGTCCTGGTGGATTTCGACGAAGACATTCCGATGGTCGACGAAAGCCTGGAGCAGTTCGCCCAGTTGCTGAAGACCCGCACCTCCGAAGAGGGCATGGCGCCGCTGACCGCCGATGCGGTGGCGCGCCTGGCGACTTACAGCGCGCGCCTGGCCGAACACCAGGGGCGTTTGTCGGCACGGATCGGTGATCTGTTCCAACTGGTCAGCGAGGCGGATTTCATTCGCCAACTGGCGGCTGACGAGATGACCGACGCCGGGCACATCGAGCGTGCTCTCAAAGCCAAGGCCACCCGCACCGGGCGCGTTTCGGCGCGGATTCTCGATGACATGCTGGCCGGCATCATCCTCATCGACACGGACGGTGCCGCCGTTGGCAAATGCAACGGGCTGACGGTATTGGAGGTGGGTGACTCGGCCTTCGGGGTGCCGGCGCGGATTTCCGCCACGGTGTATCCGGGTGGCAGCGGCATCGTCGACATCGAGCGCGAGGTCAACCTCGGCCAGCCGATTCACTCCAAGGGCGTGATGATCCTCACCGGGTATCTGGGCAGCCGTTATGCCCAGGAATTCCCCCTGGCGATTTCCGCCAGTATCGCCCTGGAGCAATCCTACGGTTACGTCGATGGCGACAGTGCATCGCTGGGCGAGGCTTGCACCCTGATCTCGGCCCTGTCGAAAACCCCGCTCAAGCAGTGCTTTGCAATCACCGGCTCGATCAACCAGTTCGGTGAGGTGCAGGCGGTGGGCGGGGTCAACGAGAAAATCGAAGGCTTCTTCCGGCTCTGCGAAGCCCGCGGGTTGACCGGTGAGCAGGGCGCGATCATTCCGCAGGCCAACGTTGCCACGCTGATGCTCGACGAGAAGGTGCTGGCCGCGGTGCGCTCGGGGCAGTTCCATGTCTATGCGGTACGCCAGGCCGACGAGGCGCTGAGCCTGTTGGTCGGTGAGCCGGCGGGTGCACCGGATGAGCATGGCGAATTCCCTGAAGGCAGCGTTAACGCGCGGGTGGTGGAGCGTTTGCGCGTGATCGCGGAAATGATCAGCGAGGAAGATCTCAAGGAGGCCGAGAAAGAAGCGGCGCAGGAAGCACTGGTCGAGGCCAAACCGGCCTGACATAGGGCCCCTGTAGGAGCGAGGCTTGCCCGCGAAGAACCATAGCGCGGTTAAACAGGCAAACCTCGTCGCGGCCTTCGCGGGCAAGCCTCGCTCCTACGGGTGCCATCACTCTGACGTCAATATTCACACAATGACCATTCGGCGCCTTTTGGTCTTACTTGACGTGTTAGTCAGACTTTTCTTCTATGATCAGCTCAAGGATATCGACAGTAATCACTGGATCGAGACAGCCTTCCCGTGGGGGCTGAATACCGGATCTACCGAGGGCCGCCGCCATGTCGCGCAACCTCTGCCTCACCCGTCAATGCCTGGGTCTTGTGACCCGTATCGAATGCGCCATCCGCCCATTGGCGGGGGATACGGGCATGTGGACCTTGCTTTTCGCCGCTGGAATGGCCGGCGAACAACCTTCAGCCATCAAAGCCCAGGGCCCGTTTCATGGCCCCTTCGTGGCTGAATCAATCCTCGACACCATTGTTGAAAGCCTGACCCTGCATGGTTACGAGCTGGCTGATGACCCGCAAATCTGGTGCCTGCACCTGCAAGCCCAGCTGCGGGAAATCAATGGTGGCCGTTCGCGCAATCTCGGCTTCGAGTTCCGGCCCGAC
Organism: Pseudomonas sp. MPC6; assembly: GCF_006094435.1. NCBI lineage: Bacteria > Pseudomonadati > Pseudomonadota > Gammaproteobacteria > Pseudomonadales > Pseudomonadaceae > Pseudomonas > Pseudomonas sp. MPC6. The sequence goes on from NZ_CP034783.1 coordinate 915,463, forward strand.
CGCTGAGAGGACTATTGGGCAAGGTCAGCCTTGTCCAGTTTGACCTCGAAACCGTATTGCACGGTGACGAGGTCAGTGCGCTGGTAGGTTTCCAGTTGGGTGGGCTGGCCGTAGAAGTAATGCACCTCGAATATTGCCGGGCCTTCTGCGCTCGCGTCGTGACTGACCGACAGGATCTCCTTCAGATAATGGCCGCTGGCGTCCCTGGCGAAAAAACGCCAGTCCTGGGCGGGGAACGATTTCGAGTCGACCACCAGTGTGTTGCCTTTGAGCTTCAGTCCTTTGGGCAGTTGCTGGGCGTCGATGGTTTTCTTGTCGACGGTGGCCATGAACAGGGGAAAGGAGCCGACCGCGTAGGCCGGTGTTTCCGGAAACAGGTTCAGGTCATAGGTGATCGTGCCGCGCGGGGGGTCGACCTGATAGGCCTGCGGCGGCAATTCGATCGGTCCATCGCGTTTGCCGCTGGCGTCTTCGGTAAAGAACGTGACCGGGCTATTCCTGGCGTTCAAGGCGGTGCCGAGCAGTTCATCATTGAAGCTTCTGGGATGATCGAACTCAATGCGCGCGGCACTCGGGTCATCGACGGATTGACTGATGCTGACACTCTTTTTCAGTTGTTCCTCGCCCAGCGTGGCTCCCTGGAGCCAGGTCGGGGCCTGGTCGTCGTACACCACCACCGGTAACGTCAGCGGCTGGACGGATTTAGCCGTGGTGTGCCGGTCGAAGCGGCGTACCGGCAAGTTCAGGTTCTTGCGGGTCACCGTGGCAGCCGAAAAATCCAGCACGCTGACTTCCAGCGTCTCGATCGGCCCGTTGAAGTACACCTTGGAGTAATGCTGTTTCTGTTGCTGCTCAAAGGCGCGTTGCTCGTCATCGAGCTGTTTTTCGAATGCCTCGCTCCAGGCCTTCTGCTGTTGCATATTCGCCAATTGCTTTTGATAGAAGGCTATTTGCGCAGCGGTTTCATTGATCGAGCCCGAGCGCGCGAGAAATTGCCCGGTGCTGTCTTTGGCCTGGACGATCAGCGGGTTCAACGCGGTGTCGCTGAGCTCGGCGGCCAGGGGCGCGCTGTTGCTGAATTCGATTTCGGCGTAGTTGCTGTCCAGTTTCAGCAGGGTGACGCTGAGGTTGTCGTTGGTACGGGTCTGACCCACGTCCTTTTGCGTCAGGTCGAAGCTGTAGAGCCGGCGCGGCGCAATGACTTCCACTTTGCCGTGCAGAGTCACCGGTTGTGGCTGGTTCTTGTTTTCGACGTCCAGGCCATCGATGAAAGGGTAAGTGACCGTCAGGTCATCGGGGTTGGTCAGGTTGGAGCTGGAGGGACTGAGCTGAATGCCAGGATCGGTTTCCGACCATTCCGGCTGGAACGGGATGACGCGCTTGTTGCTCAGGGTTACCGACTGCCATTCCACGGCGTGGGGAAAAACAAACGCGGCAGGGCTGTTGAAGTTGAAGGGGAACACCGGCTGCAGATCGGTCAGGTAGTCGGAGCTGGAGTCTTTGTGCAGCACGAACAGACCGTTGATGTAGGTGTCGACCAGATCCTGTGGCGTCGGGTAGTGCTTGAGCACGGCGAGGACGTCTTCGTCGTATTCGGTTTCCACAGGTTTGCTCTCGAGCTTGAGCTGGGCACGTTCGAGCAACAACAGTGAACCACCGAGTTCGGCCACGGCATTCTTGAGTTTCGGATCCTGAATCGCGTCCAGAGACTTCTCGAACTGCGCCGTCTTTTCCTCGAGGCTGACCGGGAGCTTGGCATCACTGGGTGAGCACCCGCTCATCAGCAGGGCCAGGCAGATTCCGGCGCTCGTTAAAGGCAATCGCACATCCATTTTCCCGTTTTCCTGTCCGATGTCGCTGAGCTGTCAATAGTTTGGACACTAGCAGAAAAACCTTGTCACACACGCGCAGGTTACGGATTTTTCGGTTGTTTCTGGGTGTAACAGGTGGCTGGTATACTCGCGTCCATTTCCAGCCCAACTGTGAGATTCAATGGAACGCTTTATCGAAAATGCAATGTATGCCTCCCGCTGGCTGCTGGCGCCGATCTATTTCGGTCTGTCCCTTGGGCTGTTGGCCCTGGCGCTGAAATTCTTTCAGGAAGTGTTTCACGTCATCCCCAACGTGTTCTCGATGGCCGAATCGGACCTGATTCTGGTGCTGCTGTCGCTGATCGATATGGCGCTCGTTGGCGGCTTGCTGGTGATGGTGATGATTTCCGGCTACGAGAACTTCGTGTCTCAACTGGATATCGACGACCACAAAGAAAAGCTCAACTGGCTGGGCACCATGGATTCGTCTTCGTTGAAGATGAAAGTGGCGGCCTCCATCGTGGCGATTTCCTCCATCCATCTGCTGCGGATCTTCATGGATGCCAAGAACGTCGACCCCGAGCATTTGCAGTGGTACGTGATCATTCACATGACCTTCGTGGTCTCGGCTTTTGCCATGGGTTACCTGGATAAGCTGACCAAGCACTGAGATCGCACCCCCCCCCTGTAGGAGCGAGCTTGCTCGCGATGGTCGTCAACGATAACGCTGGAACCCTGACACCCAGCGGCGCCCTCAGGTTTTTCGCGAGCAAGCTCGCTCCTACAGGGGAGGTGAACCAGACGAACGGTATCGTTGGTGGCTTGTGCTTTGGTGCACCGAAGCCTATCCCTGTAAGGATCCTGGCTCCCCACAGTGTGAGGTGTGTTCATGAACCTGCAAGAATTGAGTGCTTATGCCATCGCCGGCAAAGTCGAAGAGCTCAACCTGATCTCGATGGAAGGGGGGATCTATCTGCTGGAAGCGCGCATGCACGGTGCGGCTTATCCCCTGAGCGATGCACGAGGCCAGGCCTTTCACCTGCGTTCGGTCGAGCACGCCCGTGAAGTGCTGCATGCCTTTCCCACCTTGCCGTTCAACCTTGTGCACACCTCAGTGCATGACGAAATGTGCGGGCTCGTTGCCAGTTCGGAAGAAAGCCTGAAGGTACCGATCGCCTTCCGTACCGGGTGGCAGCACTGACCCCCCTGATCAACGCGATGGCATCTGTGCTAGTCTGCTGGCCCTTTTTTGTGAAGGGCTTTTCTGAAAGTGCCATGTGAAAATTGACCTTTCAGGATGCCCCCCAGCGGAGCAGTGTCATGTCCGAAGTAAATCTGTCCACCGACGAAACCCGCGTCAGCTACGGTATTGGCCGTCAGCTGGGCGACCAACTGCGCGACAATCCGCCACCGGGCGTCAACCTGGATGCGATCCTGGCAGGTCTGACCGACGCTTTCGCCGGCAAGCCAAGCCGTGTGGGCCAGGAAGAAATGTCCGCCAGCTTCAAGGTCATCCGCGAAATCATGCAAGCCGAAGCGGCAGCCAAGGCTGAAGCAGCGGCAGGCGAAGGCCTGGCCTTCCTGGCTGAAAACGCCAAGCGCGATGGCATCACTACCCTGGCTTCCGGCCTGCAATTTGAAGTGTTGACCGCAGGTGAAGGCGCCAAGCCATCCCGTGAAGACAGCGTGCGCACTCACTACCACGGCACGCTGATCGACGGCACTGTGTTCGACAGCTCCTACGATCGTGGCCAGCCTGCAGAATTCCCGGTTGGCGGCGTAATCGCTGGCTGGACCGAAGCCCTGCAACTGATGAACGCCGGCAGCAAATGGCGTCTGTACGTGCCGAGCGAATTGGCTTATGGCGCTCAAGGCGTTGGCAGCATTCCACCGCACAGCGTACTGGTATTCGACGTCGAACTGCTCGACGTTCTGTAAGCCTTGCTGATTACCTGTAGGAGCGAGCTTGCTCGCGATGGGCGTCAACGATAACGCGGGCATTCTGAATGAACGCGGTGTTTTTGAGTTTCTCGCGAGCAAGCTCGCTCCTACAGGGGTTTTGGGCGTTTCTCATATTTCGATCTTATGGTTCAGATCGCTGGTCGGGCGCAACGCCCTGGCATAGCAAAACAGAAACAGATTGCGCACCAGCTCCTTGAGCACCACCGGCTCACTGGAACTCAAGCCGTCGACGTCCAGGTCACCCTGATCCTGCAGCTCGTTCAAGGCTTCCTCTTCAAGCACGGCACACACTTCCCCGGTTTCCCGATGCAGAATCCTGAGGTAAGGGTGCGGGCGGTCCAGCCAGGCGTCGATCAAATAAGTCATGGTTCTCATCTCGTTTGAAGGTTTCAATGAGAATAATTCTTATTCGTAAAATAGCAAGCGCCTATTGGCCGTTTGTGCTTTTTTCCAGATGAAGATTGCGTCAGGTCAAAACGGCTGGCGTTTGGCTATTGCGAGGCAATAAAGGGTGAGGCGGCTGAGGGAGAAGCACCATCCCGCGCAGGGCGCGGGACGGTAATACAGCAGGATCAGACTTTTCTGACGAACTCGGATTTGAGTTTCATCGGGCCGATGCCGTCGATCTTGCAGTCGATGTCGTGATCGCCATCGCACAGGCGGATGTTCTTGACCTTGGTGCCGACCTTGACCACCAGCGATGTGCCCTTGACCTTGAGGTCCTTGATCACGGTGATGGTGTCGCCATCCTGCAGGACGTTACCGACCGAATCCTTTTTCACGGTGTCATCGGACGCTGCTTCCACTTCGCCGCCGGCGGACCACTCGTGGGCGCACTCGGGGCAGATCAGCTGTGCGCCGTCTTCGTAGGTGTATTCGGAATTGCATTTCGGGCAGGGTGGCAACGTGCTCACTAAAGCTCCTTGGATTGAGGACCGCTAAAAGTCGCACATTATATAGGGTTTTAGGCGTCGTAGGAGCCGGCTTGCTGGCGAATGCATACACCACGGTGTTTCAGGAGCATCGGCGTGATGCATTCGCTGTAGGAGCCGGCTTGCTGGCGATGCAGACGCCACGGTGTTTCAGAAGTACCGTGGTGATGCATTCGCCAGCAAGCCGGCTCCTACGAAGGGCGGTCAGTGCGTGCGGGCTACTGCAAATTCACTTAGCTCGACCAGCGCATCCCGGTACTCGCTGGCAGGCAGCGCGTCGAGGCATTTGATCGCACGGGTCACGTAGTCGCGGGCTAGCTGCGCGGTGTACTCGAGGGAGCCGGACGCTTCAACGGCCTCGCGGATGCTTTCCAGGTCTTCGATGCCACCTTTCTGGATCGCCTTGCGCACCAGGGCGGCCTGTTCCGGCGTCCCTTCGCGCATGGTGTAGATCAGCGGCAGGGTCGGCTTGCCTTCGGCCAGATCGTCACCGACGTTCTTGCCGAGGGTCTCTGCGTCCCCTTTGTAGTCCAGCAGGTCATCGACCAGCTGGAAGGCGACACCCAGGTGATCGCCGAAGGTGCGCAGCGCTTCACTCTGCTCCGGTGTGGCTCCGGCCAGGGCCGCGGCACTGTGGGTCGAGGCTTCGAAGAGCATCGCCGTCTTGCCGCGGATGACTTCCATGTAGGTTTCTTCGGTGGTGCTGGCGTCACGGACCTTCGACAGCTGCAACACTTCGCCTTCGGCGATGATCCGCGTGGCTTGCGAAAGGATCTTCATCACCGGCATGGAGCCCAGTTCGACCATCATTTCGAAGGAGCGCGAATACAGGAAGTCGCCGACCAGCACGCTCGGAGCGTTGCCCCACATGGCGTTGGCGGTCGAGCGGCCTCGGCGCATGCCGGACATGTCGACCACGTCGTCATGCAGCAGGGTAGCGGTGTGCAGGAACTCGATAGTCGCGGCCAGCAGGCGCATGTCATCGCCTTCGCGACCCAGGGCCTTGCCACACAGCAGCACCAATAACGGGCGCAGGCGCTTACCGCCGGCCGAGGTAATGTAATCGCCGATTTTCGACACCAGCGGCACTCGGGACGTCAGCTGCTTCTTGATGATGCCGTCGACGGCTTTGAAATCGTCCGCCACCGCGCGGTAGAAAGCTTGGGGTTGCATCAGAGACAGTTGCTCCAGAAGGGTTGCGCGGCATGCTAGGACCCACGTCGGCGGGTGTCAAGGCGCGATGGACGGCCTCTTGCATCGCCCAGTCAGCTTGCGTACAATCGCGCACCCTGAACTTCCTGGGCAGCACCTGCCTTACGCAATTGCAAACAGGCCTTCCAGCCTTATGCAGCCATGCCAGCCAATACCTCTTCTTATAAAGAGCTGGGTGAGCAGGATTATCGGAGAAATACCATGTCGTACGCAGTAATTGTTACTGGTGGCAAGCAATACAAGGTCGCCCCAGGTGAATACCTGAAGATCGAAAAACTGGAAATCGCTACCGGCGAATCCGTTACTTTTGATCGCGTTCTGTTGGTCGCCAATGGCGATGACGTGAACATCGGCGCTCCAGTTGTTGCTGGCGCTACCGTTGTGGCTGAAGTGATCTCCCAAGGTCGTCACGATAAAGTCCGCATCATCAAGTTCCGTCGTCGTAAGCACCACATGAAGCGTATGGGCCACCGCCAGTGGTACACCGAGATCAAAATCACCGGTATTCAGGCTTAATTTCAGCCTAATTCCTCACTAGGAGAATTGACTCATGGCACACAAAAAAGCTGGTGGTAGTACCCGTAACGGTCGCGACTCAGAAGCCAAACGCCTTGGCGTGAAGATGTATGGCGGCCAGGTTATCATTCCGGGCAACATCATCGTGCGTCAGCGCGGCACCCAATTCCACGCCGGTTACGGTGTTGGCATGGGTAAAGATCACACTCTGTTCGCTAAAATCGACGGCGTGATCAAGTTTGAAGTAAAAGGCGCTTTCAATCGCCGTTACGTAAGCATTGTCCCGAAGACTGACGTCGTCGCGGCATAATTACGTGGTTGCTGGAAAAGCCCTGTCTTGCGACGGGGCTTTTTCGTTTGTGGGGTGAGTCTCTTGCAAAGCTGTTTGTAATGGGCTCCAGCGCTGGCTTTGCGGTCGTTGATTGAGGTCGCTGCGCTCATTTTTGCAAGAGTCTTATGTCTAGATTTTTTCGGCTCGTCCGTATGGCGAGAGGCGTTTTGTTATGAAGTTTGTTGATGAAGTATCGATTCGAGTAAAGGCCGGTGACGGCGGCAACGGTTGCATGAGCTTCCGTCGCGAGAAATTCATTGAAAATGGCGGCCCGAACGGCGGCGACGGTGGTGATGGCGGCTCGGTCTACATGATCGCCGACGAAAACCTCAACACCCTGGTGGACTACCGTTACACCCGGCACTTCGATGCCGAGCGTGGTTCCAACGGCGGCAGCACCGACTGCACCGGCAAGAAAGGTGAAGAGCTGGTGCTGCGTGTACCGGTCGGCACCACTGTTATCGACGCGGGCACCCAGGAAGTGATCGGCGACCTGACCAAGGCTGGTCAGAAGCTGCTGGTGGCTCATGGCGGCTGGCACGGTCTGGGCAACACCCGTTTCAAGTCCAGTACCAACCGCGCTCCGCGTCAGACCACTCCGGGCAAGCCGGGTGAGGCGCGTGACCTCAAGCTGGAAATGAAGGTGTTGGCTGACGTCGGCCTGCTGGGCTTGCCGAATGCTGGCAAAAGTACCTTCATTCGGTCGGTGTCGGCTGCCAAGCCGAAAGTCGCCGACTACCCGTTCACCACGCTGGTGCCGAACCTTGGCGTGGTCAGCGTCGATCGCTGGAAGAGCTTCGTGGTCGCGGATATTCCGGGTCTGATCGAAGGCGCTTCCGATGGCGCGGGCCTGGGGATTCGCTTCCTCAAGCACTTGTCGCGTACCCGTTTGCTGCTGCACCTCGTCGACATGGCGCCACTGGATGACGCCAGTGCCCCGGATGCGGCCGAAGTGATCGTCAGCGAGCTGACCAAGTTCAGCCCGTCCCTGGCCGAGCGCGACCGTTGGCTGGTGCTGAACAAGTGCGACCAGATCCTTGAAGAAGAGCACGACGCTCGCGTCAAGGAAATCGTCGACCGCCTGGAGTGGACGGGTCCGGTCTACGTGATCTCGGCCATCTCCAAGCTGGGTACCGAGCGTCTGTGCCACGACATCATGCGCTACATGGAAGATCGTGCCGATCGCCTGGCTAACGACCCCGTCTACAAGGAAGAGCTGGCCGATCTCGATCAGCGCATCGAAGACGAGGCCCGTGCCCAGTTGCAGGCCCTGGATGACCAGCGCGCCCTGCGCCGCAGCGGTGTGAAGTCGGTCCATGACATCGGCGACGATGATTGGGATGAAGAAGATGTGGATGACGAAGACGGTCCGGAAATCATTTACGTGCGTGACTGATTCGTTGCGATAAACTTAAGCGCCGCTCACTGGAGCGGCGTTTTAGTATCTGGAAATCGATCGTTGGTCACGAATAACCACGATTAACGTCACGGGCAGTGCCAGGTCGCGCTGTCCTCAAGCTAAGGTTGAAGATGATGCGGAGCAAGGTGGCAGGTGCGCAGCGTTGGGTCGTGAAAATCGGCAGCGCTTTGCTGACGGCGGACGGCAAGGGCCTGGATCGCGCGGCAATGGGGGTCTGGGTCGAGCAGATGGTGGCGTTGCATGAGGCTGGCGTCGAGCTGGTGCTGGTGTCTTCCGGGGCGGTAGCGGCGGGCATGAGCCGCCTGGGCTGGACCGTGCGACCCAGTGCGATGCACGAGTTGCAGGCGGCTGCCGCCATCGGCCAGATGGGCCTGGTGCAGGCCTGGGAGTCGAGCTTTGCCGAGCATGGCCGGCATACCGCGCAGATTCTCCTGACGCACGATGACCTGTCTGACCGCAAACGCTACCTGAACGCCCGCAGCACCTTGCGTGCGCTGGTCGAACTCAAGGTTATCCCGGTCATCAACGAGAACGATACCGTGGTCACCGATGAGATTCGATTCGGCGACAATGACACTCTTGCGGCGCTGGTGGCCAATCTGGTCGAAGCTGACTTGCTGGTGATCCTCACCGATCGCGATGGCATGTTCGATGCCGACCCGCGTAACAATCCCGATGCCAGCCTGATTTACGAAGCCCGTGCCGATGACCCGGCGCTGGATGCGGTGGCCGGCAGTACCGGTGGTGCGCTGGGGCGCGGTGGCATGCAGACCAAATTGCGCGCTGCGCGACTGGCGGCGCGCTCCGGTGCGCACACGATCATTGTGGGCGGGCGCCTGGAGCGGGTGCTGGATCGCCTCAAGGCGGGCGAGCGCATCGGCACCTTGCTGTCGCCTGAGCGCGGCCTGCTGGCGGCGCGCAAGCAATGGCTGGCCGGGCACCTGCAGACCCGCGGCACGCTGGTGCTGGATGCTGGCGCGGTGACGGCGTTGTCCCAGGGCAACAAAAGTTTGCTGCCGGTGGGCGTCAAGCTGGTCCAGGGTAGCTTCCGACGTGGTGAAATGGTGGTCTGCGTTGCGCCGGACGGTCGTGAAATCGCCCGTGGCCTGGCCAACTACAGCGCGCTGGAGGCACAAAAAATCATCGGTCAATCGTCTGAGGCGATTGTCGGTCTGTTGGGTTACATGGCAGAGCCGGAACTGGTTCACCGCGATAACCTGATCCTGGTCTGAAGGAATACCTGAATGCGCGTGGCAAAAGGATGGTTGGGCCTGCTGTTGGCGATGCCGCTGCTGGCCTCGGCCGAGGAAATCGGTCAGGTGTCGACGGTGTTCAAGTTTGTCGGCCCGAACGACCGTATAGTCGTCGAGGCATTCGACGACCCGAAGGTGGAAGGCGTGACCTGCTACCTGTCGCGCGCCAAGACGGGCGGGGTGAAGGGCGGTCTGGGGCTGGCCGAAGATCGCGCCGAGGCGTCGATTGCTTGCCGTCAGGTCGGGCCGATCAGCTTCAAGGGTGAGCTGAAGGATGGCGACGAGGTGTTCAAGGAGCGCACGTCGCTGGTGTTCAAGACCATGCAGGTGGTGCGCTTCCTCGACAAGAAACGCAATACCCTGGTGTATCTGGTGTACAGCGATCGCTTGATTGAAGGCAGTCCGCAGAATGCGGTCACTGCAATCCCGATCTTGCCGTGGGCGCACGTTCAATAAGCTGGCGAAGATCCAAATTGTGGGCGCGGGCTTGCTCGCGAATGCGGTGTGTCAGGCGACATTTTTGCTGGCTGATACACCGCATTCGCGAGCAAGCCCGCTCCCACATTTTTTTTGCGCGGGGCTTGTTAAATCGCAGGCAATAAAAAACCGACCCGGAGGTCGGTTTTTCAACAAGCTTATCGCTTATGCGGCTACAGCAAGGTTCAGAGCCTTGACGTGACCGTTCAGGCGGCTCTTATGACGAGCGGCCTTGTTCTTGTGGATGATGCCTTTATCGGCCATACGGTCGATAACTGGCACGGCCAGAACGTAAGCAGCTTGGGCTTTTTCAGCGTCTTTTGCGTCAATGGCCTTAACTACATTCTTGATGTAGGTACGAACCATGGAACGCAGGCTGGCGTTGTGGCTGCGACGCTTCTCAGCCTGTTTTGCACGTTTTTTGGCGGAAGGTGTGTTGGCCACCGTCGAGCTCCTCGAAAGACTTTTTAGGAAATAGCAAACAAAATAGGCCGCGAATCATGCCGATGAGTTGATGTCTTGTCAAGGGCGGTTGAGACGTTCCGCTAAGTGGTAGGTATAAAGAGGCGGGATATTTATTTCCGGCGCTTGACCTGTAAACTCGCGAGCTTTGGCTCTGTGCTGCTGCGGCGCGGAGTATCGCATAAGTGGGCGCTTTGTTCGCCTGCTGTTTATCGACAGGCACAAACTCTTTCAATGAATCTGCTCAAATCGTTGGCCGCCGTCAGCTCTATCACGATGATTTCCCGGGTTCTGGGGTTCGTCAGGGACACTCTAATCGCACGGGCATTTGGTGCCGGGATGGCGACCGACGCCTTCTTTATCGCCTTCAAACTGCCCAATCTACTGCGGAGGATCTTCGCCGAGGGGGCATTTTCCCAAGCCTTCGTGCCGATTCTGGCCGAATACAAAAACCAGCAGGGCGAGGAGGCGACGCGGACCTTTGTCGCCTATGTCTGCGGCCTGCTGACGCTGGTGCTGGCGCTGGTGACCGTGCTGGGCATGGTTGCCGCGCCGTGGGTCATCTGGGCGACTGCGCCGGGTTTCACCGATACCCCGGAAAAGTTCGAGCTGACCGTGAGTCTGCTGCGGGTGACTTTTCCATACATATTGCTGATCTCCCTGTCTTCATTGGCCGGTGCGATCCTCAATACCTATAACCGCTTTTCGGTGCCGGCCTTTGTGCCAACGCTACTCAACGTCAGCATGATCATCTTTGCGGTATTCCTGACACCGTACTTCGATCCGCCGGTCATGGCCCTGGGTTGGGCGGTACTGGTCGGTGGCCTGGCGCAATTGCTCTATCAATTGCCGCACCTGAAGAAGATCGGCATGTTGGTACTGCCGCGCCTGAACCTGCGCGACAGCGGGGTCTGGCGGGTGTTGAAGCAGATGGCACCGGCGATTCTCGGTGTTTCGGTGAGCCAGATTTCGCTGATCATCAACACCATCTTCGCCTCCTTTCTGGTCGCCGGTTCCGTGTCCTGGATGTATTACGCCGACCGCTTGATGGAATTGCCGTCCGGTGTGCTGGGCGTGGCGTTGGGCACGATCTTGCTGCCGACCCTGGCCAAGTCCTACGCCAGCAAGGATCGCCAGGAATATTCGCGAATCCTCGACTGGGGTCTGCGCCTGTGCTTCATACTGGTGTTGCCGTGCTCGCTGGCACTGGGGATTCTGGCGGAGCCGCTGACGGTGTCACTGTTCCAGTACGGGCAGTTCAGTGCATTTGATGCGGCCATGACTCAGCGTGCACTGGTCGCCTATTCGGTCGGTCTGCTGGGGATTATCGTCATCAAAGTGTTGGCTCCGGGCTTTTATGCGCAACAAAACATCCGTACCCCGGTAAAAATCGCGATTTTCACTTTGGTCGTTACTCAGCTGTTCAACCTGGTGCTGATCGGCCCGCTGGCCCATGCTGGCCTGGCCCTGGCCATCAGCGCCGGTGCCTGCCTCAACGCCGGCCTGCTGTTCTATCAACTGCGCAAGCAGCAGATGTACCAGCCGCAGCCCGGCTGGGCGAAGTTCGGGGTTAAACTGGTGGTTGCGGTGCTGGTGATGTCCGCGGTATTGCTGGGCGCGATGCATTTCATGCCGGCCTGGGATCAGGGGCACATGCTCGAACGATTCCTGCGTCTGGGCGCGCTGGTGATCGCTGGCGTGGTGGCATATTTCGGTATGTTGCTGTTGATGGGCTTCCGTTTGCGCGACTTCAATCGCAAGGCGCTGAGCTGAGGTTACGACCTCGATAAACACGGGCGGGCCGGCAGTTTTGTCGGTTCGATCACTTTGGGTTACGGTGTTGCCTGTCGTCGGCCGCCGTGTGTGGTTATAATCGACCACTTTATGAGCAAGAAGCGCGTTATGCAGCTGGTTCGAGGCCTCCACAACCTGCGCCCCCAGCATCGGGGCTGTGTCGCCACTATTGGCAACTTTGACGGTGTTCACCGTGGTCACCAGGCAATCCTGGCGAGGCTGCGTGAGCGTGCGCTCGAGTTGGGCGTGCCCAGCTGCGTGGTGATTTTCGAGCCGCAGCCCCGAGAATTCTTCGCCCCGGATACGGCTCCCGCCCGTCTGGCCCGCCTGCGAGACAAATTGCAGCTGCTGGCCGTCGAAGGTGTCGACCGGGTGTTGTGCCTGGCGTTCAACCAGCGTCTGAGCAAGCTCAGCGCCAGCGAATTCGTCGATACCATCCTGGTGGACGGTCTTGGCGTGCAGCATCTGGAGGTCGGTGATGACTTCCGGTTCGGTTGTGACCGGGTAGGGGACTTCGTTTTCCTGCAGCAGGCCGGCGTCCTGCAAGGCTTTACCGTCGAAGCCGCGCAGACGGTCGAGCTGGACGGCATACGCGTCAGCAGCACCCAGGTCCGCAATGCCCTGGCCGCTGCCGATTTTGTCTTGGCCGAGCAGTTGCTCGGTCGCCCGTTCCGGATTGCCGGACGGGTCTTGCACGGCCAGAAGCTGGCCCGCCAGTTGGGTACGCCCACGGCCAACATACAACTCAAGCGTCGTCGCGTACCGTTGACCGGGGTTTACCTGGTCAATGTCGACATCGACGGCAAGACCTGGCCAGGCGTCGCCAATATCGGCGTGCGGCCAACGGTCCAAGGGGATGGCAAAGCCCACCTCGAAGTGCATCTTTTAGATTTTGCCGGCGATCTGTATGACCGGCGTTTGACGGTGGTTTTCCACCACAAGCTGCGTGAAGAGCAGCGTTTCGCCTCTCTGGAGGCGCTTAAGACGGCGATCAATGCGGATGTTGCCGCCGCCCGTGCCCTGTCGCACCTAGCGCCAATCGCTAATGAAGAGCCTTAAATGACCGACTATAAAGCCACGCTAAACCTTCCGGACACCGCCTTCCCTATGAAGGCCGGCCTGCCTCAGCGCGAACCGCAGATTCTGCAGCGCTGGGACAGCATTGGCCTGTACGGTAAGTTGCGCGAAATTGGCAAGGATCGTCCGAAGTTCGTCCTGCACGACGGTCCTCCGTACGCCAACGGCACGATTCACATCGGTCATGCACTGAACAAGATTCTCAAGGACATGATCATCCGTTCGAAAACCCTGTCGGGTTTCGACGCGCCTTATATCCCGGGCTGGGATTGCCATGGCCTGCCGATCGAACACAAGGTCGAAGTGACCCACGGCAAGAACCTGGGCGCGGACAAGACCCGCGAACTGTGCCGTGCCTACGCCACCGAGCAGATCGAAGGCCAGAAGTCCGAATTCATCCGTCTGGGCGTGTTGGGCGACTTTGCCAACCCGTACAAGACCATGGATTTCAAGAACGAGGCCGGTGAAATCCGCGCCTTGGCCGAAATCGTCAAGGGCGGCTTCGTGTTCAAGGGCCTCAAGCCTGTGAACTGGTGCTTCGACTGCGGTTCGGCCCTGGCTGAAGCGGAAGTCGAGTACGAGAACAAGAAGTCTTCGACCATCGACGTTGCCTTCCCGATTGCCGATGAAGCCAAACTGGCTGCCGCTTTCGGTCTGCCGTCGCTGGGCAAGCCCGCTTCGATCGTGATCTGGACCACCACCCCGTGGACCATCCCGGCCAACCAGGCGTTGAACGTCCATCCGGAATTCAACTACGCGCTGGTCGACGTCGGCGACAAGCTGCTGGTGCTGGCGGAAGAGCTGGTCGAGTCGTGCCTGGCCCGTTACAGCCTGGAAGGCTCGGTCATCGCGACCACCACAGGTAAAGAACTGGAACTGATCAACTTCCGTCACCCGTTCTACGATCGCCTGTCGCCCGTTTACCTGGCTGAGTACGTTGAACTGGGCGCTGGCACCGGCGTGGTTCACTCCGCACCGGCCTACGGCGTAGACGACTTCGTGACCTGCAAGAAATACGGCATGGTCAACGACGACATCCTCAATCCGGTGCAAAGCAACGGCGTTTACGCGACCTCGCTGGAGTTCTTCGGCGGCCAGTTCATCTGGAAGGCCAATCCGGCCATCGTCGACAAACTGACCGAAGTCGGTGCGTTGCTGCACACCAGCATCATCGAACACAGCTACATGCACTGCTGGCGTCACAAGACCCCGCTGATCTACCGCGCCACCGCGCAGTGGTTCATCGGCATGGACAAAGAGCCTGTGACCGGCGATACCCTGCGCAAGCGGGCGATCAAAGCCATCGAAGAAACCAAGTTCGTTCCAGCCTGGGGCCAGGCGCGCCTGCACTCGATGATTGCCAATCGTCCGGACTGGTGCATCTCCCGTCAGCGCAACTGGGGTGTGCCGATCCCGTTCTTCCTGAACAAGGAAAGCGGCGAACTGCACCCGCGCACCGCCGAGCTGATGGAAGAAGTCGCCAAGCGCGTCGAAGTCGAAGGCATCGAAGCCTGGTTCAAGATGGACGCCGCCGAATTGCTCGGTGACGAAGCGCCGCTGTACGACAAGATCAGCGACACCCTGGACGTCTGGTTCGATTCGGGCACCACGCACTGGCACGTCCTGCGCGGTTCGCACCCGATGGGCCACGAGACCGGTCCACGCGCCGACCTGTACCTGGAAGGCTCCGACCAACACCGCGGCTGGTTCCACTCGTCGCTGCTGACCGGTTGCGCCATCGACAATCACGCGCCGTACCGCGAACTGTTGACTCACGGCTTCACCGTCGACGAGTCCGGTCGCAAGATGTCCAAGTCGTTGGGCAACGTGATCGCGCCGCAAAAAGTCAACGACACCCTGGGCGCCGACATCATGCGCCTGTGGGTGGCGTCTACCGATTACTCGGGCGAAATGGCGGTTTCCGAGCAGATTCTGCAACGCAGTGCGGACGCCTACCGGCGTATCCGTAACACCGCGCGCTTCCTGCTCTCGAACCTGACCGGCTTCAACCCGGCCACCGACATCCTGCCGGCCGAAGAAATGCTGGCGCTGGACCGTTGGGCCGTGGACCGCACCCTGCTGCTGCAACGCGAGTTGCAAGAGCACTACGGCGAATACCGCTTCTGGAACGTCTACTCCAAGATCCACAACTTCTGCGTGCAGGAGCTGGGCGGTTTCTACCTGGACATCATCAAGGACCGTCAGTACACCACTGGCGCCAACAGCAAGGCCCGCCGTTCGGCGCAAACCGCGCTGTATCACATCTCCGAGGCGCTGGTGCGCTGGATCGCGCCGATCCTCGCGTTCACCGCTGATGAACTGTGGCAATACCTGCCGGGCGAGCGCAACGAGTCCGTGATGCTCAACACCTGGTACGAAGGCCTGAGCGAGCTGCCGGAAGGTATCGAGCTGGACCGCGCCTACTGGGAGCGGATCATGGCGGTGAAGGTCGCGGTCAACAAGGAAATGGAAATCCAGCGTGCGGCCAAGGCCGTCGGTGGCAACCTGCAAGCCGAAGTGACGCTGTTCGCCGAAGAGGCGCTGAGCGCCGACCTGGCCAAGCTGAGCAACGAGCTGCGCTTTGTACTGATTACCTCGACAGCTACCGTCGCGCCGTTCGTGCAGGCGCCTGCCGATGCCGTGGTCACCGAAGTCACCGGTTTGAAGCTGCAAGTGGTCAAGTCGAGCCACGCCAAGTGCGCCCGTTGCTGGCACTGCCGTGAAGACGTTGGCGTGAACCCGGAACATCCGGAAATCTGCGGTCGTTGCGTCGACAATATCAGCGGCGCCGGCGAGGTTCGTCACTATGCCTAATGGCGTTGGTCGTTTCGGACGGCTGAGCTGGCTCTGGTTGAGTCTGCTGGTCCTGGTCATTGACCAGGCCAGCAAGTTCTACTTCGAAGGCAG